>JAKSDA010000372.1 GCA_022360315.1 Pseudomonadota bacterium | reverse complement strand
GGCCTCATCGTTGGGATGGGGCATCGCGGCGGGAACGACGAGAATCGCTTGCTGGTGGAACGCAAAGGGCGACTCGACGGCGATGGTGGCGGGGTTGACCAGACCGAGTTCCTTGGCGATGTAAGCGAATTTCCCATGGGTGGACAGCGTCGCCGACGTCATGACCACGCTGCCGGCTGCCGCGAATACCCCCGCTTGCAGGGGCTCGGCGACGTGGACGGCCTTGGTGCCGAGGGTGAGCTCATTATCGATGGTGGCGATATAGGTGACGTGATCCGGCTGGGTCAGACACATCGCCGACTCGACGCGCTCCGCGAGGATCTCGGCCCGGACCCAATACCGTCGCAGCATCATCCGTCGGCGCTCGTCCCTCTCGCGGGCCATCGCTCGCTTGTACGCCCAGCTCACCTTCCCGAGCGCGGCCACCACCGGCCGCCAGTTGAGCCCGTCTCCGTCGCCGTCGTGATCGGCGGCGCGGAGGCGGCCGCCGGTTTCCTCGCTCCGCGTCTGTAGGGCCGCATAGAAGCGGTGGACCGATTCATGCAGCGCGACCAACAGATTCGTCGCACCGATGGCATGTAAGCCGCGGCCGACCCACCGGAGCGTGCGCTGGGTGATGCGGTAGCCAAAAAAATCGCGGGCGATATCGGCCGCCTTGTGGGCCTCATCGCACACCACGAGGTCGAACGGAGGCAGCACGAGATCCATCCCCGTTTTGGCCTTGACCTGGACATGGACGAAGAGCAGATGGTAGTTGGTGACCAGAATCGGGGCGTGTTCTGCTTGCTCCCTCGCTGCGTAGGCAAAGCACTGGTCGCGGTAGTCGCATGCATTGGCTTTGCAGTCGCGACTGGACACAGAGAATCGCCGCCACAGCGCGTGGGAGGGATGCACCGTGAGCTCGGAGCGATCCCCGGTCTCGGTCTCCGTGGCCCAGTGGTGCACGGCAGCCACCACGGCATCGGGATCGTCGTAGTCCCTACGCCGCGGATGGGTCCGCTCTGCGTGAAGCCGATCGAGGCAGAGGTAGTTGCTCTTGCCTTTGAGCAGAGATACTGTCGCCTGCCAGGGCACCATGCGCCGCAGCTCGGGGAAGTCACTCTTGACGAGCTGCTCCTGCAAGGCGATGTTGGCGGTCACGATGAGTACCCGCCGGCGACGGGTGGCCGCGTGATAGAGGGCGGGCACACCATAGGCAAAGCTCTTGCCCGTCCCCGTCGGCCCCTCGGCCAGGAGGTGCTGCTGGGACGTAAACGCCCGGTCAATGGCGTGAGCGAGCTGGATCTGGCCCGGTCTGGGTGCGTAGCCGGATACATGCCTGGCCAGGAACCCGGCCGGCCCAAATGCATCATCGAGATAGGACACGCGCAGGGCCGCCTACTCGAACGGATCGATTTCGGTTCGCTCCAGTTGATCGAGCAATGCCGTGGCCTTGCCTCGCGCATCCGTGGGCAAGTCTCGAACCCTTTGTACGCCGAAGTGATCAAGAAACCGCTGAACGGCCGCCTTGGGTAAGTTGCGCAGACGCGTCGTGAGGGATGCGATGTCGTCGACCGGTGCCTCGCGGGCTTCTTGGGTACTCGACGCCTGCGATAGTTCGGCCGAGCTACCGGTGGAATCCGCCCCGGCCGTGGCTCGGTCGTAGCTATCGAATGCCTGCTCGCCGGTCCCCCCGAACCCGGCCAAATCGATCAGCGCCAGGCCGCCAATCTGCTGCGTTTCCTCGTCGGTGAGCTGGCGCTCCGGCAACATCTGGTATTTGTTTTTGATCTGGCGTTCAATCTCAAAGCACCAGGCATCCAGGCCGTACTTCTCGCGCAGTTTGTAGAGGTCTTTAAACGTGCTGCCGGCCATTTCAAAGACCTTGAGCGCATACTCGGGCAAGATGCACACGTTGACGGCGGCGCGGAATGTGGCACGCTTTCCCCGCTTGAGGAGTGCTTGCCCGTCCTCCGATGCGGCGTCCAGGTACTTCTCGCCGGTCCACACCACTTCCCTGGGAACTGGATCGCCCAAAAATACGGCGATCAGTTTTTCGCCCTGCTCAAGTTTGAGAAACATGGAATCGCTGAGTTCGTCAGCGCGCTCTTTGAGTTGATCCCATACGTTCATGGTCGGTCGTCCTTGGTTGTCTTGTCGTCTGTTGAAATGGAACGTCAGGAATGCCGAGGCCCTCCCTGGGGAATTCGATCAATGGTGTCCAAAAGATCCAGAATGGCTGGATGAGCCCGACGCTCGGTCATCATGGGCTCATTGTCATCCTCCATGTACGAATCGAGGACGCCGCGCAGTCCCCGCGTGATGGCCCAGATGACCTCGTCACGGGGTTGGTGCAGCTCGAAGACGCCACCGAGCGCGAGCGTGATGTCCCGAAAGACGTGAGCGATGAATGCGTGTTGTTTGCTGTCCACATAAAGAACAAAGCCCCTGGCATTAGCGAACTGGACGGGCTTTTCGCAAAAAATCGTGCAGTCGGCCGCGCGCACGCCGTCGCCGTTGCCAGAGCCGATGCTGCATACGCGTATCCGTCGATTCATCCCCCGTTGCCAGGTCGCGCTCCTGCATAAACTGGCGTACCGTGCATGCGCCGAGGTCGGTTTCCACCAAGAGGTCGACGTCCGCTGGCGACAGCTGGGCGCGCCGCAAGACGCGACGGGCACTTGCGAGTTCGTCCGTGGTCCAACGCGGACCGTCGACGACCATGTGGTCGGCCAGCCGAAACTCTCCAAATCCCTCGGCATAGAGGAGAAATGCTTCGGTGTACTCGTTTGCCGTGCATCGCTTCTTGAGCACGCAAAAGAAGCGCTTGCGGGTGTCGAGCAGAATCCCCGCTGCAACGGAGCCTTGACGTCGATAGATCGGATAGGTGTGCACAACCTCCAGAAATAGCGTCCATAGCAAGCTGTCGAGTTCGCCGGACTCTTCGCGGGACACCGTGGAAGCGCGTACGCGAATCAA
The DNA here is from genome assembly GCA_022360315.1 of Pseudomonadota bacterium. GTDB lineage: Bacteria > Myxococcota_A > Polyangia > Haliangiales > Haliangiaceae > JAKSDA01. The sequence continues at coordinate 1,256 of JAKSDA010000372.1, read as the reverse complement.
CCCGGGCAAAAACCCGTGCAGCATGATCTGTTGCCAGAGGGGTGCATCCGAAGAACGCTGTACCTGAATGACGAGGAGCCGCAGCAGCCGATCCTGGTTTTTATGGCCAATCGACGCGCGATCTTCGAGGGCAGAAATAAGAGAGGCAATCGTTGGATAGCGATGCAGCGCGGGAATCGCATACCGATGGGTCGCATAGCGACGTTGCGCAGCATCGCTGGTTAGCTGCGTGCGTAACTGGTCTCTCATGTCGGCAAGGCGCATGGTGGTTGTATTGGCAAGCGCTCAGGCGCACAGCGACGTGCCCACGACGGCAATCGAGTCCCCGGACGCTATGCAGGTAGAATCCAGCGAATGCGGAGCAATGCTCCACTCGATGCCGTCATACAGAACGAGGCTGCAAGGCTGAGCTATAGACTGCGTGAAGGAAGACAGCGTTATCTTCGTGACTGCCTTGCCTTCAATTAGATCAAAGCCATTTCTGACCCGCGACTGGACGGAGCCCAGTGAAAATTGATCGCACTTTTTTCCACGGGGGAACGGAGTACTCGGCGAACTCGCCGGGACAAATTATTGACCACTGGACAAGTTTGTATCTGTGTCCAGTTCGCGGCGTTGGAGGGCTTTGTACTTAGTACATGCTGACTGAATTCTACGAGTCTGATATTCGAGCTTCTTATCGATTCCTACACCATTTCCGATTCGGCTGTACGGAACTTCGTGCAATCCGCCCGGGTCGAGGGATCTATGGAATCGGCTACTTCGATCACGAAGAGGCCTTCGTGGCCACATGCCGTTCCGTCAACGGCAGGGCCAATCTCTACGTGGGCATCCAGCCACGACCGCGTGCCTTCCTGGATCGAGCGCGCAACAAGCTCTGCAAGGGTGTCAAAGGAGCCATGGATACTGACATTCCGTGGATCACCGCTCTGGCGATGGACGTCGATCCAGTGCGCCCGGGCGATACCCCTTCAACAGAGGCGGAACTGCAGCAGGCGATCGATCGGGGAGCCGAGATCGCCGAATGGCTCACCAAGCGTCGATATCAAACACCGATTTTGCATATGTCTGGAAATGGATGCCAACTATGGTGTCCAATTCCACCGTACCCCGTGCTAAAAGTCGCGCAGACTGCGATTACCGAGCGTCTCCGCGCATTTGAAGGGCGAATCCGCGACAAATTCTCTGACAAGACTGTCAGAATTGACAGCATTTATAACCTATCTCGCATTATCAAGGTGATTGGCACCAAGAGC
>JAKSDA010000528.1 GCA_022360315.1 Pseudomonadota bacterium | reverse complement strand
GGAGGCAGCCGAAGAACTGGCTGGCGCAATCGATGCGGTCAACGTCGACCTCAAAACCGTGGACGACGACGCCCATCGCCAGCTTACCGGCGCCCCGGTACACCCTATTCTCGCTGCGATACGCACCTGGGCCAAACGCGGTGTATGGATCGAACTATCGACACCATTGATCCCCGGATTCAATACCTCACCCGAATCACTGCGCGCCATGGCCACTACCATTTGCTCCCTGACCGAGTTAGGTCCTGACATCCCGTGGCACCTTGTCCGCTTCCACCCCGACTATCGACTTCTTCACTCGCCGCCGACCCATCCAGACCTACTCCGCCAGGCCAGGACCATTGCCGCAGACGAAGGCCTCCGCCACGTATACATCGAAAGAGCCTTGGGCGAATGCGGCCGCAACACATTCTGCCCCAAATGCAACGCTCTCGTCGTGCGCCGCGCTATATGGGCACTGAAGCGACAATTTCTGGATACTGCAGCCTGCCGGCAATGCAAAACTCCCATTCCCGGACGCTGGAATACCCCATGAGCAAACGTGAATTCGTCGATACGTTGCCCGATCTCATCACTTCCGACGACTATTCCGACGATCCTCAGGGCCGGCGCATTCGCCTCCGCATCCGGGTCACCGACCAGGGCCTCGAAGTCCTCGGCGACACCGTCCGCCCCGACGAACTCGACCGCCTACTCGAACAACTCGATCCCGAAATCATCGAGCAAATGCTGTGCGGGTAGACCTGGCCGTTCTCTCGTGGTATCTGCCGCAGCTGGTCGGCACTGGCGCCGTACCCGTGAGTGCTTGATGTGAACGATGTGCGGATTGTGTTCGAGCAAATGCTCGGACAGCTCAGAGGCAGAAACCGCCTGTTCATCGGCCACAATCACGCGGTCGCCAGGTCGCGACCGGGCCAGTCGCTGGCGAATTTTTTTGTATTCTCGGTCCTGGCGCGAAACTCGTTCGCCAGGCAGCGATCAGACCCCCTGGCCAAGGGGGTGCGATCGGTGGGCCCTTGCTCAGACCCCTTGGCCAAGGGGGTGCGATCGGTGGGCCCTTGCTCAGACCCCCTTGGCCAAGGGGATGCGATCGGTGGGCCCTTGCTCTAACCCCCTTGGCCAAGGGAGCGCGATCGGTGGGCCCTTGCTCTAACCCCCTTGGCCAAGGGAGCGCGATCGGTGGGCCCTTGCTCTAACCCCCTTGGCCAACGGGTGCGATCGCTGCAGCCTCGAAAAGAAACCGGTCCGGGCCGCGTTCTGCCGCGAAGATCGATCGCAAAACGTGAGCAAAGATACCTCCAACTGTGAGGGGGCTGTATTTTCGACAGTAACGTAATAACATGCTCCGAGAGGTTGGACGATGAAGCGTTCCGAGCGGCCCGCGAGCAAGCTGCGCGCCGGCCCTCGTCAAAATCGCGGGCAAGACCGAGGCCAGCGCCGGCTCGGTCTTGCCAGATGCGGCCAGTGAGCTGCGCACTGCCTTGGGGCAATTCCGAGAAAGCCCGAGAACGGTACCAGGCGATTCGGAAACGACCCGCCTGAACTGGTATCAGCGGGGGCAGCATCCTCGAAGGTCCCCGGCAGATGCAACTGCAAAGGTGGCGTGGGAATGATGCGCGCTATTGCAGGCCGGCGAGTTCGTCGGGATGGGCCTCGCCTACCAGCAACACACCGGCGCGCGGGCCCGCCCGTGCCACCATTGCCTGTTGGTCGCGGATCACCGTGTAGTGCCCTGTCTGAACGATGGCCGTTCGCACTTCTTCTTGCCGATAGAGCAGTTGCTCCGGAATCACGTATTGGATGACGATGCGGCTGCGCCACTGATAGGCGAGCGCCGCGGCGGGATGAGTTCGTATCTCGGTCTGCCAGGCGCTGAGCAAACGCGTGTCCGGTGCATCGAGCGGCACAATGGGCAGTCCGACGCCGGCGGCCAGATGCTCGAGATCCAGTCGAGCCATGGGAAGCGCACCTGCAGTCTGCTTGCGAAAGTCGGCGAGCGCTGCTTCAGCCATGGGGAGCAGATGGCGAACTGGTTGTACGGCGATCTCGCCGTTGCCCGGCAGCGGGTGTCCCACCCCCGCGATCCAGATCGCAAGGGCTGCAGCCACGGCCCATCCCGACCACGCCAATGGCCGCGTCGCGCCGAGCCGTTGCCAGAACGAGCGGCGCGGAGCCAGCGCGCTCAGCGGATCCAACAGATGCTCGCGATGGCGAGCCGACAGAGCGGCAATGGGCTGAGCGGCGAGGCGCTCGCGCACGGCTCGCTGCACTGTCGCAAGCTTGCGTCCGTACTCGGAGGACAACTGCTCGGCCGCGACCCGAGCCCGATCGCCGTCGGCGAGCTCGTCGTCTTCGTACGCCGCGATCTCTTCGATGGATACCTCAGTGGTTGTTTCGGCCTCTTTCATGTTTTCTTCTCCGCAGTGCGGGCTCGCGCCGGCTCGCTTTTTGTCCACTCGCGCAATTGACCTGCGAGCAGACGCCGGCCCCTGGCAATTCGACTCATGACCGTGCCGATCGGCACTCCGGTGATCTCGGCGATCTCGCGGTAGCGAAATCCCTCGATATCGTGGAGTTCGACTGCAGCCGCATAGTCTTGAGGCAGTGCGGCCAGGGCTGCGTGCACCGCTTCGCCGGTCTGGCGGGCGAGCAGTGCTTGCAGAGGACCGGGCTCCATGCTGGCGATCATCTCGTCGTGATGGGCCTCGAGCCGGGTGATGGGCACCAGTTCCATACGGCGACGCCGAGTGCGGTACTGCTCGGCCCACAGTGTGGTCAGAATTCGATAGAACCAGCTGCGCATGGCAGTGACATCGCGCAGTTGATCAAAACGCTGCCAGCCCCGAATGAGCGTCTCCTGAACCAGATCATCGGCGTCGGCATCCGATTGCACCCGCCGCCGAGCATAGGCGTGAAGGCGATCGAGATGCGAGGCGGCCAGCGATTGGTATGTAGCACTATCCCGGCGAAAAAACTTGAACATGGGCAGGTACCGGCCCCATAGATGGGATGAATGCTGACAGTATTCCCAAAAATGTTCGACTCATTCCGACCAGCATCGCGCTGCCCGAGATCGCCGGGCAACTTTGGTTCACTAGGCGATCTCCCGAGCGCGGCAGCGAGCTCCTGACCTATCCCTCTTAGGTCGCAGTCCATGAGCTATCCACGTATTTCCGGCGTTACCTTGACAAAATGAACGATGAGTGCGTTGTGTCTTGGATAGCGGAATAAACTGTTTCCACAGGCGAAGCACAGAAGTGTGCGCAGTCGCGAAACTCTCGCCGAGAACGAAAGAATCTGCCCGGTAAGAGATCGAGAGACTAAAAATTATGAATTTTCCCCGAAAAACTATGAAACCGAAATATAGGCAAGATACGTTCCTGCAAATTGGATCGGCAGGTGCGGTATTGAGCCTTCTTTTTCTGGCCAATTGTGCCGCCAGCGACCTCGATTGGCAGGAAGCGAGCTTGGTAACTACCGGCGATTTGCGCTACAACGAGGTGCAACAAAAATCATCACACAACAGTTTTCAGCGCCACGAAGGGCTGCTAGACCAGCTGGTCTACCATCGTATACGCTCAGTTGAGCTCGATATTTATCGCGGCAAGTTTGGCCGCCCCGGTCTCAGTGATGACTGGTATGTGTACCACATTCCTTTCATAGACACGGGTACCAGTTGCGATCGCCTGAGCAACTGCCTGCAAGAATTGAAAGTCTTTGATCAGCAGCAACCCTACCATGAGATTGTTACTGTGTGGCTCGATATAAAGGACGGCTGGGGGGACAGCCAGACCCCCGCAGCCTTTGATGCCCTGGTCTCACAATACATAGATAAAGATGATATTCTCAAACCCTCGGATCTTTTTGCTGCTTGTCCGGGGGCGACCAGCCTCAAACAGACGGTTGTCGGATCGTGTCGGTGGCCGACCCTGGATAGCCTGAGGGGAAAATGGATGTTTGTCTTAACCAACGGAGCCTACTCTAACAACCGGCCAGACCGTGTCGGCTTCAGTACCGGCACGGCGTCTAATACAAATGATGTTGATAATTCGAATCGTATTTTTTTAAACCAGGGCGATGCGAACAATCCGCTGTCACGCTACATACATGCCCAGCGGTTGGTCAGTCGTCGTTACGTGGTCGACACGCAAAATGACTTCAATTCCGCTCTGTCTGGCCTGGTGCATCATGTTGCTACTAACAAAGTCAATTTTCATCGAGATTCGTGGTCAAAAACACATAACAGCGCCGGGTGGCCCTTCAAGTGCATTACAAGTTGTGGCACATCAGCAGAAGAGGAGGTCGTGATCGGAATACAGGTGAACTCAGAGGATATATGGGATCGTGGTGATCACTTTCACTTTTTGCACCAAACTATGGGAACATTGAATGGGCGCTGGAGCGCGGCTGTAAACAGTGCCAGCAGTCACATTGACCAATGGGCTAAAGGTTGTGTGATGGCCCGTGCTTCTACGGCCAGCGATAGCCCGTATTTTGCAGTATGTCGCCCAGCCGATAATAAAAAACTGCGCGTTCAGTACCGCGATAACTATGGTAGCAATAGCAGTGCTAACGATACTGATATAGCACATGCCGATGGGCTCGATCAGCCCAACCTGACTTACGTGAAAATGGATGTTTACAATGGCGGCAAATGCGCAGCTGGCTTTGGTTCGCAGGATGGCGAACGCTGGACCAGAATTGCGACGCGTTGCTTCAACCACACCCTGGTGCTGCAGGGCATTGCGGCCAGTTCACATGGCAATGCTGAGGTGAAACACCTGTTCACCAATCTGTCATACTGGGGCAATATCCAGCGCAAAGCAGCCTTCACAGAGAGCGATATAGGCACTGTACGCAGTGCGCGAGCATTTGATGGCAGCTTCCCTTGATCGGTGGCCTGTTGCCGACGAGGTGGCGACGTGCCTGTGAACCGAGGCGGTGAACCCGGCGAGATGGGCCCTACGACTTGGGGCCGAGCTCTTTGCGCTCGGTTGGGCCGAGCTCTTTGCGCTTGCGCTCTTCGAGTTGCCGGCGCTGTTCCTGGCGCAGCTTCTTGCGCTCGCGTTTTTTGCGTTTGCGCGCCTCGCGGTTGGTCTCGCCGGGGTAACGCGAGTTCACATCCACGCCGCCCATCAGTACCAATCCCGAAATATGCAGCCGCGGCGCGTCTGGATCCGGCAGGCCGGGCGAGCTGCCCTCGTTGCCAAATCCACCCATGAGCGCCATGCCGTTGACCGTGACATGCAGCTCGGGTGGAACAATGATTTCCACGCCGCCCCACATGCAGAATATCTTGACGTAGTTGTCGCCTGGCGCGAGCTGGGCCTCGCGAAAATCGAGCTCGGTCCCGCCCATGACATTGACCACGCGCACCACTCGGGCCACCCGCCACGCGCCCTTGCGTTCATTGCCGCTGAACATGGTGAACACGGTGGACTTGCCCTCGACCGAGCCGGCCGGAACCAGTGCCATCGAACTCGAGGTCGAAATGGCCGGTCGCTGCTCGCCATCGGCCGGGACTTCCAGATCGGCCGTGATCTTGTCCAGGGCTGCAACTGTGGTCGCAGACTGGGCAGTCTCGAGACGCCGCTCGAACTCGTCGACATCGATGACGTCGTCGGCATAGCGTTTCTGCAGCAACTCGATCGCGCGCTCGCGAGCGTCGCGCAGGGCGACCAGGTTGGTGGTGTTGGAAGAGGCGTCGTCCGGCATGACGTGAATCTAACAATTTCGCGACAGATCCACACCCCCGCCAAAAGCGGCCAACCCGCTGCCCAAAGACTGCCTACAATTCGGCCTTGCCAAACCATCGGATGCGCAATTGCTGCATTTCGCCCGATTCGACGAGCTCGAGTAACGCTCGGTTGATCCGCTCTCTGAACCGGCTGCCCTCGCGGACCGCGATACCGAGATCCTGGAGCAGGAACGGCTCGCTGGCCAGCTCGACTTTGCCCCGCCCGCGGTTCTGCGCGTAATACTGAAGATTGGGCGCGTCGTAGACAATCGCGTCCACGACGCCCTGGTCGAGAGCTTGGTATACCTCGTCGACGCCATCCCACTGGTAGATGAGCAGCCCCTGGTTGGCAGACCACGTTGCGCTCGCCGTGCCGCGTACAACGCCGACCCGGTGTCGAGCCAGGTCCTGCGGACCGCGGATACGGGACTCGAACTCGGCCACAGTAATGGTGCTGGCCAGCTCGGCGGTGAACAGGGCAAACATCGGCAGAGCGACGATGATCGCCAACATGGCCACGATACGGCCGGGCCACCGCACCGGAGCCTTGTCGCCGTAACCGACTGTGCTGGCCGTGACGATGGCCCAGTACATGCCCTCGAATACACCGGGCACATACTTGTCGTGAAACGCATCTCTGCCCCGTTCAGCCAGCCACATCAGATGACCGGCCACGATGATGAGCACGATAAACGCGATGATGATGCCCCATTTGCCCTTGCCGAGATTGAGCCGGGTGAAATAACCCAGCTCTCTGTGCTCACCGGCGCGGACCATGATGGCGAGGCCGCTCTCGATCGAGGGATGGGTGAAGTCGACCAGTTCTTCGCGCTCACGGGTCATCGTGATACCGCCGATCGCCACGTCGATCTCGCCGGCCTGCAATTGGCCCAGTTTCTCGGCCACACCGCTCGACTCGACAAACCTGTACTCCTGTCCGAGCTTCACGGCCACGCGTCGCCAGAGATCGATCGAAAACCCCTCGGGCTCTGTGCCGCCCAAAAACACAAACGGCACAAATGGACTGATGCCCACACGCAACGCGGCCGGCTCGGGTGTGGTCTGATCGGGCAGTGAACTCGGTTGCGCGCTCTGCGCGAGCACACTGGCGGGGATCAGGCAGACCAGGACCACGAGGCACGGCTTGGATCGCATGTTTCATCGCTATCACAAGATGGTTACCTGGGTGTAGTCGAGTGACGCACGTGGCTGCGACTCGATGAGTAGGTGTTCGAATCGACCACCCTACCCGTCGGGTACCAGCACTGGTCGGCGCAATTGCTATGGTCCGCGGCCGTTTCCGCCCCACTGCGGGCATACATGGAGAAAGGCTACGTAGATGCAGATCCGACTCGTAAACAGCTCTTTTTGGCGCAGGGCTTGCCCTGGCCGGATGTGAAGGCATTTGCGGAGAGGCCGGACCGGCAGGCATGGACGGCTAGATGCCTAAATCTCATTACGGCATCAGTTGGGTAGACACGTCCGGAGAGTTTCTACGTCCCTCGAATCGATCCCCTCTCGTTGGCAGTATGATGCGATTTGCCGTGCCAGTCTTCGCACCTGTGCTGAAAAATCGGACAAGCCGACGTACTCCTCATGCACTACACCTGCTTCACGGCGGTCTTCGACACAGCGCATAAGCACGGTATCTCCATCTTGCTGTGTCAACGTGAGCCAGTAGGGACCGCCCATGAAGCGAAAAACAACCTCCCTGTCAGCTCCTCGCTCAATATTCTCTAGCAGCATTCGGGAAAAATCGTTTCCCGAATCTGCGTGCGTCCCGGCCGAGAGCGGCGATTAGCCGATTTCGGGCACATGGGGCGCCCGGCGGGAGTCCGCCGGAGGGCTTTGCCCAATAATGGTAGCGGCGTTCGGGATTTTTCCCGAACGCTGCTAGAGCG
>JAKSDA010000476.1 GCA_022360315.1 Pseudomonadota bacterium | reverse complement strand
TCGCTCTGGCACGACGCACTGGCACTACGACCAGGGCATCGGCGCTGTGGGTCGGCTGTCTGCGACCTCGAGCCCGGACTGTCTCCGCACGGCGTACGATTATGCGCCGGCCTGGGCAGCCGAGCTGGGCGCAGCCCGCATCGCCGGCGCGCTCACGAAAAGCCGGCTATTCGTCGGCAGCGAACGCTTTGACGTCGGATACCACTACGACCCATACGGGCGGGTCGTGCGCATCGACTACCCGTATTTGCTCGAGGCCCGCGCAAGAATAACGCCCCGTTATGGACGCCGAACCATCCCAACCGGCAGCGTTTCTCATCGGTTACATACGGAGAGTACGCGCTCTCTTCGCGACTTGCCGGTCGGGCGCCTCGACTCCCAACACCGGGAACGTATTTTTGCGCGGCCCCTCAGCGGGGCCGGCTTTGTGGTGCACAACGGATACGACGCAGTCGGCAACTTGGTAACCATCGACGGCGTATTCGACGACGAACTCGATCCGCGCCGGCTGTGGACGTTTGTCGACGATGACGACGGACACCGGATCCGCGTCGAACAGCTTGGCCAGGCGATCACCACCACGCACTCGTACCAGCCGCGCTCGGGCCGGCTGCAAAGTCTGCACAGCTCTGCCGGTGGCACGGTGCTGCAGAACCTGACCTACGGCTACGACGCGGCGGGTCGGGTACGTTCGACCATCGACGCGGTCGAGCCCGCGAGCTCACGCATCTACCGCCACGACCCACTTGACCGCCTGGAGAAGGTCTTTCAGGCCGTCGAAAACGATCCGCAACGCATCGGCGCGCTGGTCCGTCAGCTCAGCTACGATGCCTCCGGCAATATTCTGACCCAAACCGGCATTGGTGCCTACCGCTACGATACCACCAGACCACACGCGGTCGTGTCCGCCGGGGACAATGTCTACGAATACGACGAAAGCGGCAACCAGATCCTGCGCACCGGGCCAGACGTCGCCGGTGGCCAGCAGCGCATCGAGTACACGCCGTTCGACCTGCCCCGACGCGTCCACGTGGGAACCAGTCCCACGGCGACTCGATTCGGCTACGACGCCCAGCAGCGGCGGGTGGTCAAGGCCGGGCCGAACGGAACCACCATCTACGTGGACAATCTCTACGAACGTACGACCACGACTCCGTTTCGGCGGGAAAGGTATTCTTGCGTGATCCGGCAGACGGGGTGTCTCGAACGATGGGGAGCAGAAATCTCGCGCATGATTCCATGTCGGCTGTTTCATGACGACGATTGCCTGAAACGTGAAAGAATACAACCAACCAGCGCAGCGATGCGAGGGGTATCATCCCAAATCGCCGGCTGTAAACCTGCCAATGCGGCAGTCAGAACGGCACAGAAGCGGGTGGGATTCTCCAATGCAGCGC
>JAKSDA010000635.1 GCA_022360315.1 Pseudomonadota bacterium | reverse complement strand
GAGGCGGCGGTCGACCTGGCTGATCATGGCGTCGACGGCGATCGCATCGTCCCTGTCGGCCCGATTGGCGAACGTGCCTTTGTCGAGGCCATGAGCAAACCTCGCGCCGGTTTACTCACGCGGTTCAAGATCCGCAACAGCGCGCCCATTGCTGTCATCCAGGTGGCCGGACTCGGCTACGAAATGACCTCGCAAGTGGCCCTGCAATTGTCCCTCTTGTCGACTGATGCGACCTTTCTGTTCGATGCGGATACCGACGTGGAGGCTGCCACGGCGCTCCGCCGCCAGGTGCCCAGTCTCGATTTGCGCGCCAAGCTGTTCGGCCGTACCGACGACGCACCGCTTTTGTGGCGCTGTGCCGATGTCATCGTGGCCCGGCCAACCGACGTCACGGTTGCTCGGGCCATGCTGCTCGGCGCCCATATGGTCGCATTCCTGGCCGAGGGCAGCTACGGCCAGACCTTGGCCCGATCGCTGGAGAGCCGGAGAATGGGCTCGGCCGCGGCCAACCCACTACTCCTGTCCTCTGCGCTGGAGCCGCTGTTGCGCAAGAAGCGAACAAAGAACGCCCGAATCGGAGCCGACGGCGCCGGCACGATCGCCGATATCGTATGGATCTTGGCCCACCAGCAGAGCGATGTTCTGGCCGAGCGCCAGGACGCTGCACGAGTCGATATCCGGGCCCGGGTCCAGGCCGCTGCCGAAGCGGCCGAAGCCGCTGCCCACACATCTGCTGCAGCGGGGGGGCTGGAAGATCTGTCCGGTGGCGCTTCGTTCACCGAAGCCGAGACCCAGGGCCCGAGTGCCAGCGAGCTCGCCCAGCTTCGCACCGAAGTCAACAACCGACTGCAACAAGTGACCAAAACAGTCTCCGAAGCGCGAACTGCTGCCGAGCAATGGGACCGGCGGCTCGAGCTCGCGCGGCAGAAAGGTGACGAGGCGCTGATCCGCAAGGCCGAACAGGCCAGCGATGCCGAGCGGGCCCGCATGCACGCAGCCCTGGCCGAGATGGCACAGCTGCAAACCGAGCTCGACCGGCTCGGAAAAGCCAGCAAACAGGCCCGAGCAGCCAGCCGATCGCAGTCCCGTGCCCGGCCGGGAGCATCGTCGGCATCCACAGGAGCGCGACCCGGCGGCCCAGCTGCCGGCCGATCGCGGGGGTCGTCGAGTTCGCCAGGCGGACCTCGCAATCCATCGAGCCGTTCATCCATCGACGATGAGCTCGATCGGATGCGGCGGAAAACCGAAAGGCAATCCACCAACATCGACGATGAACTCGCCGCTCTCAAACGCAAGATGAAAAACAAGAAGAAACGGTGAGACGCCTGGCAATCGTATTGGCCGTGCTGCTTTCGGGCTCGACCGTGGTGTCCTGTTCTGCACTGTCGACAAAGAGCAAGACCTCGCGGGTGGAGAAAAGCCAACGCAACCAGAAAAAACGGTCGAGGAAACTGCGGTCGAAGAAGCAGACCCGGCCGTCGACAAAGCGCTCCCCGCGCAGTTCGAATGACAAAAGAGCGCGGGACAGAAAGGCCGGCAAGCACCCCGAGCATCCCCATCTTCATTCTCATCCCCATCGGGCGAGCGACCACCACCACCACGCTCATCCCCATCCACACTTGCCAGGAACCGGCCACCATCACCCGCGTTGACCGCGCAAACCACAACCGGGTGAGATGAGCCGACGTTTGGCCCGCGACCGAGTACCGGGCCCCCGGGACCGGGCACTCAAGACTGGCGTTTACGAGGGTCGGCCGCGTCTCCGGTAACCGTTTCCTCGACCCACTCGTTAAATGGTTGCTCGGTACTCTGCGAATCGCCGTCACGGATGGGGTTCACTGCGGTCCAGCGGCTGGTGGGACTACCGGGATTGGCACCGCTGACGGGAGCGGTATTGGCACTGGTGCTCGTGCTGGCACCGCCGGCACCGTTGTCTCCCTCGGTATCCGCCGTGGCTTTTCGCTGCCGCGGCTGAGTCAGCCTGGCCGGTCGGCGACTCACATTGGGTCGGCGTCGCGACTTGCCATCGCTGAAGATGGACGAGGTCTTGCTGCCAGCGGCTTTGCCGGCCGACGACAACTTGCTGGCCGCAGACTTGCTCGCCGAGACGGATTTGGTTGAGGTATAGTCATCGTCGAGGGCCTTCTGGGCCGCCTCGGCAATACAGGCCCACAGGCGATGCTTTGGCATGTGCTCGGCAAACACCCGGGCTTCGAGGGCCTCGAAAACCAGCTCGGCGTCCATCTTACCCGCTTCCAGGCTGGCGCGGAGGAGTTTGGTCTTGCTATCTCCTGGCAGATGCGAGGCCAATATGTCAGCCGTCAGGTGGCGCAGCACATCGGCTGGTCGGATGAGCTCGCACTCGAGCCCCACGGCTAATGCAGCTTCTAAGAAGTTCCGTTTGGCATCCAAGACAGACCTCGCTACCCGTCTTCGATTCGCACATCTGCTCCGTGAACATCTGTGTCTTCTTGGGACAGGCCGGCGCGCTCCGCGCCTGTGTTGATACACGCCCACAGCACGTCATGCGGCACATGCTCGGCCAGAAGGTGGGGCGTCACGGTTTGCAGAACATGCTCAGGGGTCATCGACCCCGCTTCGAGCGAGACCTGGAGCATCTTGCTCATGAGCTCGGGCGGCAGGTTCTTGGCCAACACGTCGGGAGTGGCGTGCTTGAGCACGTCTCCTGGCTCGATGATACGCTCGCCCAGTCCTGCTTCGAGCATCTGTGCAAACCAACGACGCCGCGCATCCAGCATCATGGACCACCCATCTTCATAAAGAGAATTTATCACTCATACCGCGACCATGTCGACAATCACGGTCGAATCGGTCGTCCGGTTGTCCCATGCGTTGACTTGCTACATGGCTCGAAAACAATCGGCTGGCCTACTGCTGTTCCGCTGGACCGATCGGCCCGGCCAGACCCCGGAATGCCGGGCAGGGACTGTCGAGGTTCTACTCGTACATCCGTCGGGTTCGTACAATCGCGGTGCGCCCTGGAGCATCCCCAAGGGGCTGGTCGAGAGCGGCGAGGATCTGGCCACCGCTGCTCGCCGGGAAACGCGCGAAGAAACCGGCCTTGATGCTACCGAAATAGTTTCTCTCGGTGCCGTTGACTACAGAAAGAGCCGTAAGCGCGTACACGCGTTTGGTGCACACGCGCCGCCTGACGCGACTCCGCGCTGTGCCTCTTGGGAAGTCGACCGCGCTGAGTTTGTTCCGCTCGAGCGCGCCCGAGAGCTCATCCATCCCGATCAGGCCCCGTTCCTCGACCGCCTGTGCGCCCACCTCGCCAAACGGTGACTGGAGCCCGGGCCAGATGGGAGTTCGATCACCCGTGACACAGCCTGCAATGGTGGGTCGGCCAGGCCCGACCCAGATTCCAAGCCATGGCGCAACCCACTGATTTTACTGCACTACCGCAGAATCTACATGAAACTAGCTTGCACGACAGCAGTTCAGTGCGCAGGCTTGTAGATAGTGCGTTTTCGGTTACTTGGCTTCCACTTCGGGGAAATAGCAACCAATTGCAAACTTATCGGTACTGAAGACTGTCTAACTTAAAAAACAAAATTCTGCAAGCGGGGGAGGTAGGCACTACAGAAATGGCAACTACAGCCACACAGCTCATCCAGCGCAGTCGAACTGGCGACAAGGGATACGCCCACTCGTCTCACCCACGCCCGGAACCAACCGGAAACCCCTCTCGGACGAAGTCGAATTGCCAGTCGAAGCACAATCGAGCCCAGGCAGCGAGCAATTCGGCCGGGCCAAAACAGAATAAAACCAAAAACCAGACACCGTCGAGCGATTATTTGACCAGTTATTTCCGCGATCTTAGCGAGCACAAGCTACTCGATCCCAAGCAGGAGCGCGAGATTGCGCGCGGCATCGAGGAGCACGAGGTACTCACCTGGGAGCTCTTACTCTCCTATCCGCCCATCTCGGACTACGTGATCGATATTGTAGAGGTTCGTCTGGACAACTCGCTCAAGGATTTTCGACAGGTGCGGCGCATGGCTGCCGAGGCGCGCAAATCGCGGACCAAGGCGAGCAGGGCCAAGTTGCGCAAGGCCAGTCACAAGGCGGCGAGCACACTGCGAGCTCTCGATCTCGATCGAGTCCACGTGGAATGGGTCATCGGACATCTGGATACTCTCCAGGTCAGATCCATTTCCAGTCATCAGAACAAACTGCCCTTTTCACCGCGCAGTCGCTCATTTTCGGAGCGAATGACCGAGATAAAGGAGACATTTGGCCAGGCAGCCAAGCTGCGCAAGGATTTTGTCCACGCCAACCTTCGCCTCGTCGTCACTATGGCCCGGCGTTATGACCATGGCGGTATGCCCCTGGCCGACTTGATCCAGGAGGGCAATCTCGGACTCATGCACGCCGTGAGTCGCTTCGACTATCGCCGCGGGTTGCGTTTCTCGACCTATGCATGCTGGTGGATACGCCATGCCATAGGCCGGGCACTGGCCGATAAGTCGCGGGCAGTGCGAATTCCAGTGCATATGCTGGAAGCCCAGCAACAGCTGCAGAAGGTCCAGCTCAAGCTCACCAGCGAGCTCGGTCGCCAACCCACCAACCGCGAGCTGGCCAATGCCGCCGAAATACCCATCTCCAAGCTGAACCAGATGCACCGCTACCTGATGGGTCAACCCATGTCGCTCGATCGGCCGCTGCGCGGTGGCGAAGACGAGCGCGCGTTTGGTGAACTCCTCACCGATCCGGCGACCGAGGAGAGCTCGCCAGTCGATCGCATCACCACGCAGACTCTGACTGCACGGGTCGAGCAGCTCATGAGTCATCTCACTCCGATCGAAGCCGATGTATTGCGTCAACGCTTTGGTCTCGCCGACGCGGAAGAGCGCACGTTTCGAGAGATCGGCGACAAGTACCACTTGTCGCGCGAACGCATCCGGCAGATTCAAAACGCAGCTCTCGGCAAGCTCCGCCGCGCCCTCGAGCGCACGCTGTAATTCCGCCCCCTCTACTTGCCGCCATCGTTGCCAGGGACCGCGGCCCGACCGCTTCGCGCTCGGGCCATCATGGTTGGGCAAAGCCTGCCGCGAGTCTGGACTCCCAGCCGGCTCGACCGCTGGCCTCGCAACAGAAACGCCTTGGTTGAGTCACAAACGAACGGGTTTCTGTTTCCGTGCGGTACGCCTCGGCCCGCTCCCATCATCCCGCGGGACAACTGCACGCGATAGTCGACCGCGCCACAAGCTGCGCTCCAAATATCGGGGAATCTCCAGCTTTCTGGCTCAACGCCACAGCGAGAGCAATCAATACGACAACGTCGCCATATCAGTCAGATTGACCACCCATACCGGCCTTTACTCCGTCGAGTCGCACGGGTCGTGCGAAGCTTTCTGCCCGACCGTTGGTCGATTGTCGTACACGATCTTGCCAGGCTTATCATCGAAAATGTTCGTCTATATTTGGTGATCCGTTTTCGGGCCAACGGTAGCAGAAACCCCGGTGTGCAAGCTGAAGGTTTTTTTTATGGCTACCGAGTCAGTTCTGGTAGACTTCCCGGCCATGTCCACACATATCTCGCGCAGGCGCTTTCTTCGTCAGGGTGGAACGGCGACCGCGGCAGTCGCAGTCGCCGGTTGCTCGGGCAAGGGCTCGCAGCCGGAAAAGCAGCCCGAGCCTGGTCCATTGCCATCGCCGCCTCCGCCGAATACATTGAGCTTGCCCTACCCCGAGAACGACGTGGGCAAGGCCAGGCCACTCGTGGTGGGAAAACCGCAGACCTTTCAGTATCCCGATTCATCGTCTCCGTGCATCATGCTCAAAGTGGGTGAGCCCGTGCCTGGTGGAGTCGGACGTGACCGGGACATAGTGGCCTATAGCTCTCTGTGCTCCCACCAGGGCTGCCCCGTCGTCTACGATGAACAAGAGCGTGTGCTCAAGTGCCCGTGCCACTTCAGCATCTTCGATCCCGCCCGCGCCGGTCAAGTGGTTTGTGGTCAGGCGACCGTTCAGCTGCCTCGAATCGTGCTCTCATACGACGAGAGCAAGGATACGGTGCGCGCTGTTGGGGTCGACGGCCTCATCTACGGTCGCGCCTCCAATGTATAGAGCGCTGTCTACCGGTAGCTTCGCGTGCCCAAAACATATAGAGCGGCGCCGTCCAATACCCAGCAGTCGGTAGTCCCTTGAAACTCGATATTTCATCCACATTCGCTGTTTCACTAAAAGGATCGGTGTTTGATGCCTCGCGTTGACGATCGTATTGCACTACCTCCGGCCGACGCCCAAAAAACCCACATGACATGTCACTTCTGCATCGTGGGTTGTGGTTATCACGTCTATACGTGGCCCGCCCATCGCGAAGGAGGGCGCGGGCCAGAGGAAAACGCCCTGAAACAGGATTTTCGCGCCCAGATCGGGTCCCTGGGCCTCACCTTCACCACTGCCATGCAGAACCAGATCACCGACCGAGACGGTCGGCAGCACCGCGTTCTGGTATTGCCGGACAAGGAGTGCGTGGTCAACAAAGGGCTTAGTTCGGTCCGCGGTGGTCGTATGGCGCAAATTCTCTACACCCCCGACGGGCTGACCAACGATCGCCTCAAACACCCCCGGATCTATCGCGGCGATGACTGGGGCGACGTCTCATGGGATTATGCGATGGCCATCTACGCCAGCCTGGCCAAGCGCATTCTCGACTCCTCGGGGCCGAATCAGATCATGTTCAACGCCTTCGATCACGGCGGTGCTGGAGGTGGCTTCGAGAATACCTGGGGTTCTGGCAAACTGATGTTTACTGGATTCCAGACCAAGATGGTACGCATCCACAACCGCCCGGCGTACAACTCGGAAGTCCACTCCTCGCGCGACATGGGTGTCAGCGAGCTCAATAACAGTTACGAAGACGCCCAGCTCGCCGATGTCATCCTGGCCATCGGGACCAATCCCTTCGAGGCCCAGACCAACTATTTCTTGGCCCATTGGCTGCCCAATCTGCAGGGCGCAACGGTCGAGGCAAAAGCCAAGCGGTTCGGCGACCAGACCGACAAAAGCGCCGGCAAGATCATTTTTGTCGACCCGCGCCGCACTCCCTCGGTGGCGGTGGCAGAAGCTGTGGCCGATGGCAAGGACAACGTTCTCCACCTCGACCTCCAGCCAGGCACCGACATCGCGTTATTCAACGGCCTGCTCACCCATGTCGTGGACCAGAGCTGGCACGACAAGGAGTTCATTGCAGCCAGCACGACCGGTTTTGACCAGGCCATGGCCAAGAACCGCCTCAGTCTCGAAGAGACCAGCCGGATCACCGGCATCTCGGTGGACAAACTAAAAAAAGCCGCTGCGTGGCTGTTCCAGCCCAGATCCTCGGGCTACCGGCCGCGCTCCATGACGGTTTATGAAAAAGGCGCGATATGGGGCAATGACAACTACAAACTGATCAGCACGATCGTCAATCTCGGACTCGCCACCCACAACCTGGGCCGCCGCGGCACCGGAGTCTGTCGCATGGGTGGCCATCAGGAGGGCTATACTCGACCGCCCTACCCTGGCCCGCGGCCAGCTCCGTACATCGATCGCGAGATCATCCGGGGCAATGGTCAGATGTTTACAGTGTGGGCCTGTAATCCGTTCCAGACCACGCTGAACGCGGAAGAGTTCCGCGAGTCTGTTTTGCGGCGCAGTCGCATTGTCAAGGACGAACTGGCCAGGGCCCGCGGCGCAACGACCGACCAGATGGTGGACATCATCTACAACGCGGTCAAAAAGAAAGGCGGCCTCTTTGTCACCTCCATCGACCTCTATCCGGTCAAGGTTGCCGAGGCCGCCCACCTTTTGTTGCCGGCAGCGCATCCGGGCGAGATGAATCTCACCTCCATGAATGGCGAGCGGCGCATGAGGTTGAGCGAAAAGTTCATGGATCCACCGGGCACAGCCAAGCCCGATTGCCTGATCGCCGCCGAGATCGCCAATGCCATCAAGGCCCTTTACCAGGCCGAGGGCAAGGCCGAGATGGTCAAGCGCTTCTCCGGCTTCGACTGGAAGAGCGAAGAAGACGCGTTCAACGACGGTTTTCGCCGTGCTGGTCAAAAAGAGGCTCCGCCCATCGACAGCCAGGGCGGCGGTACTGGCCATCTGGTCACCTACGAACGCCTGCGCGCCATGGGCAACGACGGCGTGCAATTGCCGGTCGTGGAGTACAAAAACGACAAGCTGGTCGGAACCGAAATGCTCTACCAGGACGGCAAGTTCAGCACTTCCGATGGTAAGGCCAAATTTCTGCCCGCGCCGTGGAAAGGGCTACCCACACCGGTCAAGGCACAGAAAGACAAATACCGGTTCTGGATCAACAACGGCCGGGTCAATGCAGTGTGGCAAACCGGCTACCACGATAAACATCTCACCACTGTCAAGGGAAGATATCCGCTCGCTCCCATCGAACTCAACCCAGACGATGCCCGCGACCTCAAGGTTGTCTCGGGTGATATTGTCGAGGTGTTCAACGACTACGGATCGACCTTTGCGATGGCCTACCTGGAAAAAGACATCAAACCCGGACACACGTTTATGATGTTCGGTTACTACAATGGTGTGATGGGCAACCTGACCACCGACTGGGTCGACGAAAACGCGATTCCGTACTACAAGGGCACCTGGGCCAACATCCGCAAAGTCGGCGACGTCGCCGAGTATCGTCGCCTCATCTCGTTCCGGAGCCGGCGCTACCGCAGATAACCGACCCGCTCTACCGTTGCACGTCGGCGCCGGTGGTTTCTCGCACCTGCTCGGGGCTGACACCCGGGGCGCATTCGACCAGTTTAAAGCCCTTTTCAGTGATGTCGAGGACAGCGAGGTCGGTGATCACTCGATTGACCACGCCCACGGCGGTCAGCGGGTAGGTGCACTCTTGGAGTAGTTTGGCTTCGCCTTGTTTGCTGACATGAGTCATCAGCACGATGACCCGGCGGCAGCCATTGGCTAGGTCCATGGCCCCGCCGATACCCAGGGTCTTGCCGCCGGGCACCGACCAGTTGGCCAGATCGCCCCGTTGCGATACCTGCATGGCGCCGAGCAAGGCGACGTCGATGTGGCCGCCGCGGATCATGGTAAACGACTGGGCCGAATCGAAAAACGAGCCACCGGGCACGACCGTTACCGTCTGTTTCCCGGCGTTGATGAGCTGGGGGTCCTCGTCGCCTTCGTAGGGAAACGGACCCATGCCGAGCAGGCCGTTCTCGCTGTGAAACCACACCTCGTGCTCGGGCGGTACGTAGTCGGCGACCAGTGTGGGCAGGCCGATGCCCAGATTGACGATCGAGCCCGGTGGAATCTCTCGGGCAGCGCGCTGGGCGATGTCTTGGCGGCTAAACGGCATGACTCTCTCCTGATAGATGGGTCCGAAGCGGACTGGGTTTTAGCTGGGCTGGTTTTCCGGACGTGGCCGAACGACGCGGTATTCGAACGGATCTTCGTGCTCACGGACCTCGACCACACGGTGCACGAAGAGTCCCGGCAGATGGACATCGTGCGGGTCCATGGCGCCGAGGTCGACCAGTTCTTCGACCTCGGCGATGGTCGTATGTGCAGCAGTGGCCATGATCGGTGAGAAATTGCGCGCTGTGCGCCAGAACCGCAAGTTGCCAAAGCGATCGCCGCGGCGGGCGCGGATCAGAGCAAAGTCCCCCGAGAGAGCTCGCTCGAGCACGTATTTGCGGCCGTCGAACTCGCGGACTTCCTTGCCCTGGGCGACCACTGTACCCACCCCCGTTGGTGTGTAGAACGCGGGGATTCCAGCCCCGGCTGCGCGCATGCGCTCGACGAACGTCCCCTGGGGCATGATCTCGACCTCGACCTGACCTGCCGCCATCATGCGGTGAAGATCTTCGTTGTTGCCGATATAGGTGCAGATGACCTTGCTCACGATGCCAGCTCGCAGCCAGATCGCCAGTCCCTTGCCCATATTGCCGGCATTGTTGCTGATAATGGTGAGGTCCCGAAAACCCGAACCGGCGACCGCATCGATCAGACCCTCGGCATTGCCGCACAGGCCAAAGCCGCCGACCATGATGCGAGCGCCGTCGTTCAAACCGGCGAGTGCCTCGGTACAGCTGGCCGCGACCTTGTTTCTGTGGCGGCCCTCGCCGCCCCGTTGTTGTCCTGATTGTGGTTGGCTCATGGTTGCTTCTCACAGCCGTGGTTGGTTTTCACCCGGCCGAGTTGTGGCGCGATTTTTGGCACGCACGATTCACGATCTCAGCCACTGTGCGCACTGCCTGGCGCAAAAGGCTCTCTTCAATGCAAAGCGGCGGGGCGAACACCAAAAGGCCCCGCCGGGGGTAGACGTGGAGCAGAATCTTGCTCTGAACCAGGCCGGCGGACAGCTCGGCCCACACCTCGTGCGGGGCGTCGACTTCCATCGCGGCCAGAAGACCAATGCTGCGCACATGAGTGATCCGAGCCGGGTTGGCTGCGCGCACAGCGTCGAGTTCAGCTCGCAGTACTGGACCCAGCGTGCGGGCGCGGGCGACGAGCTCTTCGCTTTGATAGGCCTCGATGGCGGCCAGAGCGGCTGCACAGCCCAATGGATGGGCATAGCTGGTCAGTCCACAGGCCAGGATGTTTTCGTCGAAATGCCCGGCCACCCGGTCGTTGACCAGCACTGCGCCGAGCGGCGCGTACCCCCCGGTCAAGCCCTTGGCCAGGACGATCATATCGGGCACGGCTTCCCAGTGCTGAAAGCCAAACCAGCGCCCTGTACGGCCAAATCCGGTCAGTACTTCATCGGCGATCAAAAGCACGCCGTGGCGATCGCAGGCGTCGCGCACCATGGGCCAATATTCTGGAGGCGGAACCAATACTCCGTTGGCACCGACCACTGACTCGAGCACCACAGCAGCCACGGTGTTCGGCCCTTCCAGCGCCATGAGATCGCCGATATGGCTGGCGCATTCGCGCCCACACTCGGTAACGACCCGGCCGAATGGACAGTGGTCGCAGTGACAATCCAGGGCGCGCACCACGCCCGGCAAGCCGGGTTCGGCCAGGATGCGCCGCCAATCTCCCGACAAACTGAGCGCACCCATGGTCGCGCCGTGATACGAGCGATACCGGGCGATCAGTTTGTGCCGGCCGGTAACCATGCGGGCCATCTTGAGCGCGTTTTCGATCGCCTCGGCTCCACCCAGGGTAAAGAATACCCGGGAGAAGCCCGGCGGAGCCAGCTCGAGCAGACGCCGGGCCAGTTCGAGCTTGGCCGGGAACACCGCAGTCGGCATGGCCAAACACATCGCCTCGGCCTGGCGCTTAATCGCGGCGACGACCTCGCGGTGGCCGTAGCCGAGATTGGCCTGATAGCTCAAGCTGCCCAGATCGAGCCACTGCTCGCCATCTCGATCGATGAGATGCACGCCCCGGCCACCCGTGATGTCCAGTGGCGCAGCACGGCGCTGTTCGGTCCAGGTGAAAAAAAACGGGTAGTCGGTCGGCTCGCCTGTCACGTCGCGTCCTATCCTACACACGATCGTACTGGAAAGGATCCAGCGTGATCGTGGCTGGCCCGAGTACTTCGCGCTCGGGCTATCATTTTTGGGCAAGCCCCCGGACGGCCGGGCTCCCGGACGGCTCGGCCGCTGGCCTCGCAACCGAAATGCCCTGTGTGCTCCACAACCAATGCGTTCTGTTTAAGGAATAGGATCCCGACGTGCCGCGGGCCGAAAATCAAACCGCTGGGGAGACACGTTGTGGATCAGCCCGGACTGGGCCCATACATGGTCGGCGCCGAGCTCCATGGCGATCGCGCCGCAGGTTGCGATGCCATGCGGGTTTTCGGCTGTGCTCATGTTGGTGCAAATACTGCGTGGATAGCCCTCGTCCGAACCGAGCCGGGCCCAGGCATCGCGCACATCGGCGACCGGAGTCCCGCTCAGACTGGTGTGCAGCCAGCGGTAGCGGTCGTGGGTCGTACTTCGTTCCGCCACACGACTCATCTCGGCGACATCGCTGTCCAGACAGTGATTGGTATGAATATAAAATCCCGGGACCTCCGGGCCGTCATCCGGTCGGGCAGAAAACAACACACTGCGCCGGGTTCCCGAGGTCTCGATGCCAAAAGCGCTGATCCGATCGGCGACCAGGTAGTGATGACCCGAGCCGATGGGCGCGTCGAGAATGACATCGCGTGCCCGCTCTGCGCTCGGCTCGGCCAGGGCGCGACGGACCAGCACAGGCCACACGATGCCGACCCGGGCGTCGGTGCTGTGCAGATTGTTGATGGTGACCGACACCCCGCGCTGGTTCATACCGGCCATTCCCACACAGCCGGTAATAGTGAACAACAGCGCCCCGGGCCGCGACCCGCGCTCGGGTACGCGCAACAGGGTCACATAGGGAATGGCGGTGGCGTGCATGTCCCAGGTCTGCGCCGCGATCGGGCCGCGTTCGGTGCGGGTCCACAGAACCGTGCAGCCACCGGCATCACCGCCCGATCGACCAGCTGTCGACCGCTTGATATCGCGCAGATCGGTGTAGTGATTGACCACGACAATGTGAGCCGGGCTGGTATTGGCCCCCCGGGCAATACCGCACAGTTCGTCGTAGAGGTCGCGATCGAACCGTTTGAGCACCGAGAGGTGGCGCTCGGCCATGACGAGAACGTCGGCCCGGTCGACAAAGCCGCCCAGCTTGACCGTCAAATACAGCCGGATCTCGGCCAGCGATTGAATTTCGCCGCGAAAGCTCTCGCCGTGGCACTGCCCCCAGGCAGCCGGCGAGTCCCCGGCGGGTAGGTCGACGACTCGCACTACAGATCCTCCAGGGCCGCGTTTAATGCCTGTGCGGCTTCGGTTGCGTGGTCGAGGGCCGGGATCACAGCCAGGCGATCGTTGGCGAAGCGGCGCAATCGGATGCCATGCCTGGCCAGGTGGGCGATCAGATCGTCGGCCTGACCTGGCTGGGACGTCCAGCCAATCACGCGATAGAGCCCGAGTCCATCGGCCGAAAGACCCTTGTCGCGAGCGGTTGCCATGGCCCGGTCGAGAGCGCGCACAGAAGCCGCGATATCGAGTGCCAGGGCGCTGCGCAGCTGGTGTTGATGGCGGACCAGGCTGAGCTCATCACCGTCCCAGGTCGACACCATGGTCAGCGCCGTGGGTACGAAGAACTGCGATGACACGTGCAAATAGCCCGTTTGACCACCGCTCCACCACATCAGCATGTCTGGCACGAGCTCCGATTCGCCGGCCAGAGCGGTGGTGGCAAACGGCCCTCGTCCACTCCTAAAGCCGCCACTGGCGGTTTCTACTGCGACCACGGGCAGGTCTGACTCGCGTTTCAGGGCGATCAGCCTGGGCCAGAATTCCGCCGGAATGACCCGTCCGGTACGCTCCTGAACCAGCTCGTAAAACAGGGCGAAGACCGCGTCGGGCCCGCCCGCCTCTGCGACCGCGGCGCGAATGGCGGCGATGGACTCATCGACTCCATCGGCCGGATGAGGCACCCGCGGCCAGTGGAAATGAGCCGGACCCTGGGCGTGCACCGCAGGGTCGCTCAGCGACCGCGCAGCCGCGGTGGTATGGCCGACATAGCCGCCCTCGAAGCCGATCGCGACATTGGCCTGATGACGGTGCCAGCGCAAGACGCGCAGCGATTTGTCCACGCACTCGTCGCGGCACGAAGTCATATAGAGATGGGGCAACTCGGGCAACATGGCGCCGATCCACTCCACAGCGCGGACCACGGCCGGCGTGACGTAGTTCATGATGGTGAGCTTGTTGACCGCCGGGCCGTAGAGCAAGCCTTTTTGCTGGCTGTCGATGAGGCTGCGCGGCGGCCGGGCATACGGCCGGGCCAACCCGCTGGCCAGATCCCAGCGTATCCCCGACTGCTCGGCGTTTTTTCGCCGCGTTACCGACTTGCTCTCGATCAGCTCGGGATCGGGCGCCATGGGACCGAGCGGGATGCGATAGTAGATCGCCTGCCCTTCGGGATCTTCGTACTGGCCGGTCAAGATACAGGCCACATGGGCACCGAATACGCGGTTCAGATGGTTCATCGGCGCGGCGTGGCCAACTCGGTTGCGGCCGGTGAGGTACCGAAACCGCGGCTTGCCGTGGGCATCGACGCGCGACGCCGCATCGCGCAGCTGCTTTTCTTTGAGCACGCGGCCCAATCCCCGGCCCTGATATTCGCCGGCCACCGTGGTCGATACCGAGTAAATAGTATTGTTCTTGCCCAGCATGACATCGCGATCTGGCCCCTCGACGTCGGCCGAATGCTCCAGAGGTGAACCTATGGCAAAGCCGATCAGACGCCACTCACCGGACTGTTCGACCTCGGCTACTGCGACTGTGCCCTCGGGATCTTCCAGCGTCGCCCGGATCTGGCCCGGCGGAGTGCGCCGGGCCGGCTCGTAGATCTGATATTCAATGTCGAGCATGGCAGGCAGGAACGTCACCGCTTCGGCCGGTTCGAGCATGCGCAGCCGGTAGTTAAAATTTTCGGCGTCTTTTCCGCCTGGCCGCTGCACTGGCTCACCCGACTCGACCACGTCCTCCCAGCGCGGCGGTACCGACCCGGGATGCGCATCGAGCCAGGACAGCGAGCGCCGTATGGCGGTGAACAGCAAGTCGACCTCGCCGGCCAGGAAAGCGTCGGACAGACGGTAGCGCACCGTGCGCGTCCCGGCGCCAAATACGATGGCGCCGCGCCAAAAACGCTGGCCGAGAAATGCCGCCATATGCTCCGGGCTGGGCACGTCGAATGCGAAGGCATAACCGCGCGCACGGGGCGCGGCAACCAGATGGGGAAAGGCCTGGTGCAGGGCGGTGAGCCTGGGTTCGACCAGTTTTTCGATCCGCTCGGCGCCGTGGGAGGTGGCCATCATCTCGGCGTGAATCCGGCCGCGCACCAGCGAGGCCGGATGGGCCGAGGTCGGCTCGGGATCGGCAAAGCGACTCATGACCACGCCCACCTGGGCGCGCTTGGCAAAGGTCACGGCATCGGGAACGTCGGGCTGGCCGCGAAAATTGACCAGGCGAAACCCGGTGTGCCAAGCAAAAGGCCCGCCCAGGCCAAAGCCGGTCTGTACTTCATCAAAAATCAGCGCGATATCAAAGTGGCGAGTGAGCAGGCGAAGCGCGCGAAAAAAGCGATCGGTGGCGTAGCGATCGCCGCCCTCGGATTGCATGGGTTCGACGATGCACGCAAAGTGGTCGCCCCTCGACAGCGCTTCGTGCACCGCGACCAGAGAGTTCACCTCGGCGGCGAGCAACGGATCGTCATCCTCGCGGCCGAACCGGCCGACCAGCTCGTCGATCTCGCCAGCTGCCGCGGCGGCGTAAAATCCCGACGGCGCCTTGGGCTGTTCGTCCATGGGAGTGTGCCACAGGGGAAACGGCGCGAAGGTGGCCTCATAACCGGCGATCTCGAACGGCTCGCGTTTCTTGGGGCTCCACGTGGCGTGCAGCGAGAGCAGTGTACGGCCGTGAAAACTGCCCTCGAAGGCGAGAATTCGGTCGGCCCCGGGGTTTTTGGCATTGATCCGACACAGGGCGAGGGCTTTTTCATTGGCCTCGGCGCCGCTGTTGACAAAGGTCACGTGCGGCAGGCCGGGAACCAGGTGACGGAGTTCGGTGGCCATGGCCTCGGCAGCCGGATCTTCGCCCAACGAGGTATCGGCATTGTCGGCCAGAGTGCCGGCAAATTCACCACCGATGTAGGCACTGACCACCGGATCTTCGGCAAAGCCACCGCACAGCGTGGCAGTCTGGCTCATCCCGTCCATGACCGAGAGCGGCGAGTCGTCCACCGAGACCATCCACGGGCCCAAAGAGCGCAGGTGATCGAAGACCGGAGGCTTTTTTTCGCGCACCACGCGCTCGCCCGCATAGAGTCGGATCAGCCATTCATCCGACTCGGGCAGACGGCCGCCGCCCGGCAGCCGCAGGCCCATCGGTCGCGGGTAGTCGAGCAGCGTCCGCCCAGCCTCAACGGCTTCTTCCGCACCATGCCTGCCGGCCAGCCAATCGAGATTGGGTTCGGGCAAATGTTTGGCTAGCATGGGGTGGACCTGTACCGTACCCAGGACATTTTCCTGCACGGCCATGGGCACAACCACATTGCGCGCGGCATATGCACCGGCTGGCCGGTAGTTGCCGCTCTTGCCCACCCCGCCGAAAGGCAGTCTGGGACTGGCCAGATTGGTCGATCGGTTGCGATTCAAGATGCCCGACGAGGTGTTTCGGTAGATGCGCTCGAAGCGCTCGGCCGAGCCGGTAAACACCGCGTTGGCAAAGCCGTACAAGCTGGCGTTCAAAACCGCGATGGCCTCGTCGTCGTCGTCGACCATCTCGATGCCCACATCGGGGCCAAAGAGCTCGGTGTCGGTATATCCCGCAATGTCGTGACCGGGCAGCCGGTGAAGCGACCCGCGGACATAGAAGCCGCCGTCGATCGCGCCGGTGGCCACGATCGGCTCGCCTCCGGCTCGATGGGCACAGGCCAGGGCCTGATTGAAGCGCTCCCTGCCGCCTTGCGTACTGAGCGGCCCGGCAAAACTGTCCGGGGCTTCCGGATCGCCGAAATGCAGACTTTCGACCAGAGGACGAAGGGCATCGATCAGCTTGCCGGCCAGGCTGCGGTGGACCAGTACTCGATCGGTTGCTGTGCACCGCTGTCCTGTGGTGAGATAGCCGCCGACCACGATCTCGTGCGCAGCCTGGCGCACGCTCGCATCGTCGAGCACGATGACCGTGTTTTTGCCGCCCATCTCCAGAGCCAGCAAGAGTTCGGGCCGATCGAGCGCCTGCTCCTTGATCGAGCGCCCGACCGCATACGAGCCGGTAAAGCACAGACCGCGTACGAATGGATTGGCGATCAGGACCTGGCCCGCTTTTGCCCCACCTTGAACCAGATTGAGCACCCCGGGCGGCAATCCCGCAGCATGGACCGCTTCAGCGTAGCACTGGCCGGCCAGCGGTGTCACCTCACTCGGCTTGACCACCACCGCGTTGCCCATGAGCAGAGCCGGAATCACATGGGCGTGACAGAGGTGCAGCGGATAGTTAAACGGCCCGATCACACCGACCACGCCCAGTGGATGAAAGCGCAGTTGCTCGTGCGGCCGGCCCGGCAGCGGGCCCTCGCGGAGGTCGTCGCGGGCGATCTCTCGAACCAGATCGAAACGCGAGAGCAGAGCTGCGACCTCGCCGCGGGCCTCGCTGCGCAGCTTGCCGGTTTCGGCCACGACCGCGTCGGCCAGGGCGTCAGAATGCTCGTGAATGGAGTCGCGCAGTCGGACCAGCGCATCCCACCGCTCGCCAATCGATAATTCGGCCCAGTCCGGCGCCGCTGCGCGAGCAGCCTCCACCGCCGCGTCCACCCGCTGAGCCGACCACGCCGTCTCCACAACGACAACCCCATCCCGAGCGGGGTTGCGCGAGGTCAGGGGCGCGCCCTCGGGTGGCAAAAATACACCACCAATGTAATCACCAAGAGCCTGCATGGTGCCCTGAGTACTGCTGCCCCACCTGATCGTCAAGCAAAGAGTCGGTCGGATCGTATGGCATCTATCGCCTGGGCGTACCAGAACCCACATCTCTGCTTCGGCGAGCCCGGTCCGGCGAGCCCGGCCCGGCAGATCGCCGGACAGCAATGCAAGCAAGCCGGTTCTCTGCCCGTGTTGCGGCCAACTGCGGGTTTTTCTGTCAAGAGAATATCGATTCCTCTCAACCGCCGAGGCGGGCATTGCTGGCGATGGACAGGTCGACCCCCTTTCCGTCGGGAGCGTTTTTCGCCAAGATCGGGTCCTGAGCGATTACCTCATGGCCTTCTTGTTTTTTCTAGCCGGGCCCAACGCGGGTCGGCGCTACAACCTTGTGAAAGGGGACTATATCCTCGGCCGGCGGTCGGACTGTCAGATTTTCGTACCCGACATGCGCGTATCGCGTCAACACGCGCGCATTCACCGCGAGAACAGCGGCTGGACGCTGGAGGACCTCGGCTCCAACAATGGCACGTACGTCAACGGAGAGCGGGTTCAGAGCACCAAGCTAAAACATGACGACGAGATCGCGATCGCCAACAACCGCATCCGCGTCGAGATGCCGTCTAACCAGCAGCACAACAAGCACGACTCGGGTTTGACCATTGTGGACATCGGCAACCCGGAGGTCTACGTAAATGCCACCGAGAGCAAGAGCGGATTTTCTCCCCTGGTCCAATCCAACGCGGGCCGGATCGACACCCATACGGGGAACTTTCGGCTGCTCGAGCGCAAGTTTCAGGCGGTGCAGAATCTTCTCGAGATCATGGCCAACGTGGCCGATCCCGACAAACTCGTCGAGTCGGTGGTCGCCCAACTTCTCGAGGTGTTTGCCCAGGCGCATTCGGTGGGTGTTTTGGTCCAGGAGGAAAACACTGGCGAGCTCAAAGTTCAGTGCCGAAAAACCCGCAAGAACCGAGTTTTTGGCGGCGATCTCAAGGTTCCCGGCACGATCATCAACCACGTGATGAACCATCACAGCGCGGTGCTATTGTCCGAGGCAGACAACACCAAGGCGCCCGAGTTCAAGAGTGCTGACCCGGTCAAGCAGCCGACCAAGGAGCCCAACGGCTCGCGCATGGGTGCTCCGCTCCAGGCTCGCAACATGCACTACGGCGTGATCTACGTCGAGTGCAAGGACGGTTCATTTCGGCAAGAGGACCTCGACCTGCTCACCAGTATTGCTGCGCAGACCGGACTGGCCATTCACGCTGCGCGCATGCACGCCCAGCTTTTGAAGCGGCAGCGCCTCGAGCGAGACCTGCGCGTGGCCAGACAAATCCAGCGCAGTTTGATGCGCGATCCGCCCAATGTGATCGGGCTCGAATTTGCCATCCATTACGAGCCGGCCTACCAGATTGGCGGCGATTTTTACGATTTCATCTGGCACGACAAAGATCACCTGGCCATTGTGGCTGGCGATGTGGCGGGCAAGGCGATCAGCGCTGCCCTGTACATGGCCCGGCTGACCAGTGAGATTCGCGGTCGGGCCGGCATTGCGCGGACGCCCGAGCGCCTGCTCAAGCGAGTCAACGAAGAGATGGTCAAGCTGGGTGACGACGGCATGTTTGCTACCCTGGTTTACGCGGTCTACGAGCTGGCCTCGCGCACGCTGGTTTTTACCAATGCCGGACACTGCGTCCCGCTTTTGCGCCGGGGCGACCATGTATTTCCGCTCCATGCCGATCGCGCCCATGTCGCGCCTATCGGAGTCATGCCCGACCTGGAAGTGGGCGAGGCCAAGGTCCAGCTTTACAGTGGAGACCTGCTCATTCTCACCTCCGACGGCATTCTCGAGGCCCGCGACGCGCGCGGCAACGAATACGGCCTCAAGCGTTTATCCCGCCGCATTCGCACTGCTCGCGGCGGGCCCGACGATGTGGTCAAGGCCATTCTGCAGGATGTAGACAGCCACGTCGCCTCGGGCAGCCAGGGCGACGATATGACCATCGTGGCCATGGGCATTGCCGACCGCCGGGCGCGGCGGCGATCGACCACTCTGACCGGGCTGGTCCCCCACGACACGCCGCCAGCCCCCACGGGCGAGGAGGGCTAGCGCAGACCCATACATGGAGCGTACGAGACCGAGGGCTGGACGGACCTCAGTCAGTCCGATGTGCTTTCCAGTGGTTGCCGGTCCGGCCGAACGACACAGATTGCCATGATGCCATTGCAACCGATCGGACCATGTGCAATAGTCCGCCCCCTTTTGTATGTAAACCTCGATGTCTCCGATCGAGATGTGCCATCTCGTGTTGGCTGCGAGGGAAAGAACGAACCGCCATGGCGAAAAAGACCAAAGCAGGCCGCGAACTGATTCGCCTCGTGTCCACCGCTGGCACCGGGTATTTCTACACCACATCCAAGAACCGAAAGCGCACCCCGGACAAGCTGGTCTTCAAAAAGTACGATCCGGTGATCCGCAAACACGTCGAGTTCAAGGAATCCAAGATCTGATCGGGTCTGGCGCGTCCCGGTCGCCCAGTCCGGTCGCGCCCCGAATGCAACCGATCGAGCCGGAGGAATGTCATGGCGCGAGTCTGCCAAGTTACCGGAAAGAAAGCCCTCGTCGGCAACAAAGTCAGCCACTCGAACCGCAAATCCAAGCGGCGGTTCGAGGTCAATCTGCATACCAAGCGCTTCTGGTTCGAAGATGAGAAGCGCTGGGTCAAACTCCGGGTGAGCGCCCGCGGGATGAAGATCATCGATAAACGCGGCCTCGCCACCGTGATCAAAGAAATGCGCGCCCGGGGCGAGAAAATCTGAGTTTGGCGCACGGCCCGAACAAATGCAGTTCTGGTCCTGTGGACAGCTCGTCCGACCTGCTCGATCAATCCTTTTAGTCCTGGTGGTTTTCTCGGCCGCCTGTCCCGGCCGTCGCGCGCCGCAGGCTCCGGTCTCGTCGCAGTCCACGGACGCGGGCGTGAACGGCCCCGCACCCTGGGCACTTGCCCTGGATGGCTCGGGCGACGCGTCGAGCCACAGCGTCGCTGCCGCGGCCGGCCGTATCTTCGTGACAGGTTCGTTCACAGCCAGTTTGCCTATTGCCGGGCAAACCGTTTATTCATCCGGGGCAAGCGATGGCTTCATCGCTGCATTCGACAGCAGTGGCGGCGGGCTGTGGGCTCAATCCTGGGGCGGTATGGGACCAGATGCGATGACCGCGCTGGCAACGCATCGCCCATCGACAGGTCAGACGACCTTGGCCGTGGCCCTGTCCTATGTTCCGCCGATCGATCTGCCCGGCCAGATCCAACCCGAGCGGCTGGCCGGGCGACAGCTCAGCGGAGACGCCCGGCCCGGAGCCATTTTGGTTGCGTTCGATGGAGACGGCCGTGCAACCCGCGTCGAACCATTTCGGGCCAGCCGGCGCGCTCGCATCAACGCGCTCGACTATGCCAGCGACGGTTCGCTCGCCGTGGCCGGCGCCTTCACCGGCACTATCCGCATCGGTGATCGCGTGCTTACCAGCGCGGGAGCGACCGACATCTTTGTCGCCCGGTTCACCGCTCAGGGCGATCTGGCCTGGGCAGCCCGGGCCGGTGGACCGCGCGCCGATATGGCCAATGACATCGCTGCCAGTGGGGATTTGCTGGTCGTCGTCGGCTCGTTTTCCAGCCAGGCCGATTTTGGCCAGCAATCGGTCACGGCGTCCCGGCCGGCGCATCGATACCGGCCGAGCCAGGACGGCTTTGTGGCCGCATTTGGTGCCGAACAGGGTCGAGTTCGCTGGATCACGCCGTTCGGCGGTGGCAGCAGCGCAGCCGCAATGGCCGTGGATATCCTCGCGACGTCCCGGCAGGGAGTGCCAGGCGAGGTTCAGATCCTCTGTGCCGGCCATTTTGACCACCGGGTTCGCATGGGCGCAAATGTCCTGACTGCAGTCGGCTCGTCTGACGGTTTTGCCGCCGGACTCGATGCCGATGGACAGCCGAGATGGGCGGTCCACATCGGTGGCCCGGGCTCCGAGCACGCCACTGCCCTGGCCGCCATGGCCGGCCGCATTGCGATCGCTGGAATGTTCGAAGACAAGGTGTCGATACAAACGGTCGGCCAGGCAGCGGGTGACTCACTCGAGAGTCGGGGCAAGCACGATGTATTCGCCATCGAGATCGACTCCGCCGGGCAGGTCATCTCCGCCCGATCGCTCGGCGGACCGGGCCACGATGCAGTGCGCGGCATCGCCGTGCAGCCACGGGATCGCCTTTACATGGTCGGCAGCTTCGAGGGAACAGCTCGGATCGGCGGCCAGCTCGACGCCGCGAGCGGGCGCAGTGCTTTTGTCTCTGCCCTGACCTGGTAAGCCGGCTCGGCTGTCCGTCAGGATTCGGTCTTGTCGTCGATGGCGGTGCCGAGCCCGATGGCGATGCTCACGACTGAAGCCGATGACCGAAAGCGATGCTGGCTGGGCTAGACTCGACAGTGCGAGAGGAACCCATGTCGAACATTTTGTGGCAGCCCACATCTGACCAGATCGAGTCATCGCGCATGCGCGCGTTTCAGCGTTTTGTGGCCGAATGCCGCGGCCAGGACGGACCGGACGGGGAGGAATACGATGCTCTGTACCGGTGGTCGATCGAGCGACGCGGCGATTTCTGGCGGGCCGTATGGGATTTTTGCGACGTGGTCGGGGAGCCTGGTGAGTCCGCGGTTACAGACGGCGATGCCATGCCGGGCGCCAGGTGGTTTCCCGACGGGCGGCTGAACTATGCCGAAAATTTACTCCGGCGCCGAGACGATGCGCCCGCGCTGATCTTTCGCCGCGAAGACGGTCGGCGCCGCGTGCTTTCGTTTGCCGAACTGTATCGCCAGGTCGGCCGGGTCCAGCGCGCATTGCGCGGTGCAGGCGTCCGGCCCGGCGATCGCATTGCCGCCTATTTGCCCAACCTGCCCGAAGCCATCACGACCATGCTTGCAGCTGCCAGCCTCGGCGCTGTCTGGTCATCGTGCTCGCCCGATTTCGGGGTCGCCGGAGTACTCGATCGATTTGGCCAGATCGAGCCCACGATCTTGCTCGCCGCCGATGGCTATTTCTATCGCGGCAAGCGATTCGACAGCCGCGAAAAGCTGACCGAAATCGCCAAAAACCTGCCCACAGTCGAACGGACCGTGGTGCTGGGTTATACCCGAGACCAGCCCGATCTGACCGGCATACCCAATGCTGTGGCGTTCGCCGACTGGGTGCCGGAAGCGGCCGATCCGCCGATATTCGACCGTTTTGCATTCGACCACCCGCTCTATATCCTGTTTTCGTCGGGCACCACGGGCAAGCCCAAGTGCATTGTCCACGGCGCCGGTGGCCCCCTGCTCCAGCACCTCAAGGAACATCAGCTGCACCTCGACTTGCGCGCCGATGAAGTGCTTTTCTATTTCACCACAACCGGTTGGATGATGTGGAACTGGCTGGTCACCGGCCTGGCCAGCGGGGCGACCCTGGTCCTTTACGACGGCAACCCGATGCATCCGTCGCCAGCTGCTCTCATCGATATGGCGCAAGAGGAGCGAATCGAGATTTTTGGCACCTCGGCCAAATACATCGCTGCGCTCGAAAAAGCCGGTCTGGTGCCGCGTGACAGCCACGATCTATCGGCCCTGCGCACCATCTGCTCGACCGGCTCGCCCCTGGTGCCCGAAAGTTTCGACTACGTGTACCGCGACGTCAAGCCAGAGGTGCAAATGGCCTCGATCTCGGGGGGGACCGATATTGCCTCGTGCTTTGTGCTGAGCTGTCCGCTCCGGCCAGTACGACGCGGTGAAATTCAGTGCCGCAGCCTCGGCATGGCAGTCGAGGTGTGGGGGCAGGACGGCAAGCCGTTGATCGGACAACCCGGCGAGCTGGTCTGTACCAGGCCGTTTCCATCCATGCCGGTGGGCTTCTGGAACGATGCCGACGGGGCCAGATACCGCGCGGCCTACTTCGACCACTATCCCGGGATCTGGCGCCACGGCGACTGGTGCGAGCTCACCGAAGACGACGGAATCGTGATTTACGGCCGCTCGGACGCCACGCTCAATCCCGGCGGCGTACGCATCGGGACCGCCGAAATCTACCGCGAGGTCGAACAATTCGACGAGATCGAAGAAGCCATCGTGATCGGTCAGGACTGGCAGGGCGACCAGCGCATCGTGCTCTTTGTCCGCATGGCCAGCGGATTCGAGCTCACCGACGAGCTGGCCGGCCGGATCGGCGCACGCCTTCGGGCCAACAATACCCCGCGTCACATACCGGCCAGAATCCTGGCAGTCGACGACATACCGCGGACCCGCAGCGGCAAGATTTCCGAGATCGCGGTGCGCGACGTCGTACACGGCCGCGCGGTCGTCAATACCGAAGCTCTGGCCAACCCCGAAGCGCTCGAGCAATACAAAAACCGGCCCGAACTCGAGGTCTAGCCGACCTTGCGCAGGGTGTTCTCGTCGGTGTGGTGAAACAGCTCGTCTTTGCCTTTCATTTTGAGCTGCGTGTCCTCGCGGTAGGTTAGGCTGCCGTCGTCGTCGACCGTGACCTCGAGTTCGTACCGAACCGTCTTGAACTCCTTGTCGAGAAACTTGTTGGAGCAAATGCCGTAGGTCTCCGACCCGAGATCGGCGGCCAGGCGAAACGATTTGGCGCCGGGCTCGACGGTTCCACCGGCGATGACCGCGATGCCCCGAGGTACCAGGAAACAGCGCATCACCTGCCTGGCCCCGGCGTCCCACAGCCAGTAGCCGAGCTCCTCGTGAAACGGCTGATCAGCACCAAGGCGCCAGGCCTTGGTGGCATAACGCAGGCCGTAGAGCACCTGCTCGTGGTTGTCGACCCGACCAGTCGGCTCGAAAGTCATGCGCTCGCGAAACTTGCTGTGCGCAGTGCCGCGAGCGTCCGAAGGTGCGACGTCGTTGCCTTTCTCACCCTCCCACACGCCGACCAGTGCAGCGAGAGGGCCCAGGTTGTCTAGCTCTTCTCGAGTTGCCATGGGCCCAGTCTATCATCGCCCGCCAGCCGGGGGACGGGCCTGAGAGCGGCTTTGCAGGTGTCAGCAACCATTTGAAAAAATTCGTGATATCTGCACATTGCGAATGAGGGAAGCGCCCCCACACAGTCCGTGGCACGCTGCGATAGAGTTACGCGAGGAAGCCCGCCATGGCCGAACGAGAATTCATCCCCGTCAATGTCGCAGTCCTGACCGTCTCGGATACCCGTACCGCGGACACCGATCGATCGGGACAAACTGTCGTGGACCTGCTCCGAGAAGCCGGCCACACCATTTCTGCCCGCACGATCGTGCCCGACAATCGCCAGGCGATCCGCAGCCAATTGCAGCAGTGGATCGGCGAGGCCGATGTGGACGTCATCATCGCGACCGGCGGCACGGGAGTAACCCCGCGCGACGTCACGCCCGAAGCACTCGCCCCACTCGTCACCAAGCCCATACCCGGCTTTGGCGAGCTGTTTCGCTGGCTCTCGTATGAAGAGATCGGCACCTCGACCATCCAGAGCCGGGCCGAGGCCGCGCTGTGCGACAAGACCTATGTCTTTCTGCTGCCCGGATCGACCGGTGCAGTCAGGACCGCAATGAACAAAATATTGCTGTCCCAGCTCGACCATCGTTACAAGCCGTGCAACTTCGTCCAGCTCATGCCTCGGATCCGCGCCGAAAAAGAGGACGAAAGCGGATCAAAAGAGGATTGATATGTCGAATCAGCTCGAATCCAACCTCAGCCAGGCACTGTCGATTCGGCTCAAAATGCAGGTCTCCCTGTCGCAACTGCCCATTGTCGAGGAGTGGATGGATATTCACTTGACCCGATGGCTCGAGAGTGTACCTCTGCCCCCCGAATTGCCCATGGGCCACCTGGCCCATTTCAACGTGACCATTGCCGCCGACCTGTCCCAATTGCGCTGGGCAGCTTACGGAAACCCGACCGGATTCATACCCAAAATGACCGAGTACCTCGCCGCGTGCAAGATGTCCCCGGCCGACGTGCAGTTGCTCGACGAGTTGGGGAACCGACTCGAGCCCAGATCGGTCGGTTCCTGGATCGACGTGTCCCGGGGCGAGATGACGACGAAGATGACGACCGGCTGGCATTTCTGCGATGAACATCCATTTGCCGGGTTTGAATCTCTGTTTGGCGATCACGAGGCCAGACAAAAGCTGGTCGCCTGGAGCCGAGACGCCGGCGTGGACCGCGTCTGCCGCTTTGCCCAATCGATCGGCGAGAAGGTGTCATCCGAGGTCGAGTTCACCATTCCGGGTGTGGCCATCGACGATCAGCTCAGCCGTGTGTCGAGCGCATTCGATGCGCTGAGCGGCGCACCGCTTCCCGAATATGCCATCGCGGCGCTGTCCTCGGCCGTGTCGCCGGGCTTTGCGGTGACCGCGCGCATCGAGCAGGGCACCATCACCCGCGTCTCGGTCCTCTCACCCGGCCTGGGCAACGACGTGATCGCCCAGCTGTGTGGCGATGCCGGAATCGAATTCGACCGCACCGTGGTCAAACTGCAGGCCGCATTGGGCGCCGATGGTGCCGATCGAGTCGAGTACATCCACACCCGAATCCCTGGTGCCATCGGCCAGCACGTCGCGATCCACGTCATCCCGACCGATGCCGACAGCTCGGCAGCGGGCGAAATCATGAACTGAGCACAGTCTACCCGCGCGGAAATTCCGATTCAGGCGGCTACTTGGACGGACGGGCCTCGGCCATGCTGCGCAAAAAGCGCGGCGGAAACAGCGCGGTCAGAGCCATGGCACCGGCCCGGGGATCGCCACCCAGCCAGGCCACGCCGCCTTTCTTGAACGGCAGGTTGTCCGCATGGCTCAACACGCCGGTCAGACAGAGCGACAACAGCTCGCCCATCCAGGGCTCGTGGCCGACAAAGCCGATCCGCGCGTCGTCGCCAAACCCCGCCGCCAGTGCTAGCAGCCGATCGTCGGGCTCGTCGATCAGCAGATCGGTCGCTTCCCGTTTGCCCCGGGTAATCGGATCGAGCAATGCAGCGGTCTGAGCGGCGCGCAGCCACGGACTGTGAAAGACCTGATCGAGATGCACACCCAGGTGCGCGAGCCCGCGGACCGCCTTGGTGAAACGCCGAACCCCCCTGTCGGACAACGGACGTTCGGCATCCTGCACCTGTGCGGAGCGCTCCACTGCGATGGCGTGGCGAATCAACACGAATTCCATGCCGTGAGTTTGGCCCGCCCGTGCCACCCACCGCAAGCCCGGTAGCATGGCGATCCCATGGGGGCCGGCAGAACGGAGAAAGTCGGCGATTCTACCACCGTTCGCTGACACTGCCGATGGACCCGGCGCAGTTCATGGACCATGGCACGGGCTCGGCCGGCGTCGTGGCCCGATTCTCAATTCCGGACCGGTCGCCGGGTTGCCAAGAAATTACTAGTTGCCAACTTACAATATACAATTATGCACAGGCGCTCATATCGATCTGTGCAGCGGGCGGGCGGGCCCGTGCAGGCAGGCACATTCGCAGCATAACTCGCACCTGGGCCGACCAGTCCGGCCGAGACCATCGGCGCGCAATGCCGTCGTTTTGTCCATCTCTTCCAATTTGATATGTCTCTCATTCCACAATGAGAGATTGAGTAATCACTCCAGATTAATAAATGATTGATACTCCAAATTGGGAACTCTTGAATGTGATGGCATGTTCTCTGCTTGATAACGACACCGAGTTCCAATCCATCTCATGCCATCGCGATATATGTTGTTAAAACAAGATTCCGCGCACCGTGAGTTTGTTACGCGAATAAACGCCGAGGACTGCAGGCCACGCTTTATCACAACAAGATGATGTCGAGTTACCTATGAGCAAACACGAATCCGCAATACGGGCTATCGAGGAGATGAGGCGATTTTCTCTCCTCGATGCATTGTTTGGCCGGCGCGCGCGCCGTTTCGGCCTCGGAATGGAGATCCCGGACGGTCCGCTGGCCTATCGATCGAAGCACCCTGCCCTGCCGCTCAGCGATATCGAGCGGGTATTGCTGGTGTTGTGCGGCGCCGGCATCAGCGGGTGGAATACCGGGATCGAGCACACCGCTGCCGGTCGTGGGGATACTGCCTGCAATTATCCGGTCCGCCTGGTCGGGCGGACCTTCGCGAGCGCGGCGGCAATTCACTCTTCCGAACTCGTCATCACCGATGACAGCGGTACGTTTATTACCCAGTTTCGCGACCTCGATCCCCGGGCATGGCGCGAGTTTGGCGCGGCCTCGGATGTCGCCGAGATGATCCAGCGGGTTGTCGACAACATGATCAGATTGGCCGACGGGCGGGTCGAGGTTCCGGCCCATCCGCCCCATACTGCATCACACAATTTGTGGAACGCCAATCGTCCCGGCACCACGCTGTTGGCTCCGGTCATCGACTTGACCCAGCAGATGATCGACGTGCTGGCCATTTACCTGGGCATGGGATACACGCCCTACGATGGCGCCAGGCAGCGCAATTGCGGCGATTTAGCCGGGTTTTTCCGCTCCGGCTTGCTCCGCGAGGACCGCCTTCTGCCGCTGGCTGATTTCGAGCAACACATCGTGGCCTCGGGTGCCATGGAGGCGGCTCAGATGTGTCACAACATGGTGCTGGCCTTACAGGCGATGGGTCTGGGAGGATGGATGTTCACAGGGATCAATGCGCTCAGTCTCATGGGCGCCAGTGCCGGCGACGGAATTGCCGGCCTCGGCTTCCGCTTTGTCCGCGACGAACGGTGGATGTTGCCCAATCCGGTCGGCATCGACGGCAGCTTGGAAGGCCTGTGTCCGCCCTACTACCGCGATATGCGCGATGCAGTCGACGCATTTGTGGAGATGAAATTCGGCCCGGGCGGGACATTCGACCCCGGGCGAGCCGGACCGTATCGCAACAACGCCGGGGTCAAATCGCGCGTCGAGCGCTATAGTGCCGAGTTCGTCGATCTGCTCGGCGAGGTCACGAGCTACGTCCACGACACCTACGGCCGGTTTCCCGGCACGGCGCCGAGTATCTACATGCGCCCGCTGGTGCAGGCTCAGCATATCGACACCGACTTTTACGACATGTTTTACGGCGAGAAATCGTATCTCGATACTCATCGCCACCATATCGAACAATGGCATCGAAAGGACCTCCGAACAACTGATGAAACACAACCAACCAAAGGCCGAGGAGCAAGTCAACAATGACCCCAGTGATCGATAGTCAAGCGTCCGGGCCCGGAACGCCGCCTCGCGCCGCGTTCACCGATGCCCTGACCCGCGCTGCACTCGAGCGACTCGAACTCCAGATCACCCGCTCGTATGCCCACAATAGCCTGCTCTACTCGACGCTGGAGAACCTCGCCGACGTCGAGACGATTACCCATTTCATGCACTGGGACGGGGCTCAACCGCCGTTTGCGCGCTATTTGCGGCTGTGGTTGCCCAGGGCACCGGACTGTATCCGCCGCGAGCTCGGCGACCATATCAACATCGAGGAAAACCAGCGCCACTCCGAGCTTTTCACCGAGATGCTGCGCCATCTCGATTCTCTGGTATCGAGTGAAACCGACCTCGACCAGGATCGCCTGGCCGAACTCAACTATACCTTCTCGGAGCGGTGTGCCGAGGAGCGAGATATCGGATTCTTTTTGGGCGGATTTTGGGCCACCGAGATCATGTCGGCCAAGCGCTGTCTGCAGATCTACCGCGGCTTGCGGCGAAACCGCGTTGCCGACGGTCCACTCGAGTATTTCCGCATCCACTTCGACTCGGACGAGGCCCACAGTCGAGTGGTGCGCGACCGCATGATCGTGCCGGTTTTGCAGCGGACTCCCTATCTCCTGGGCGCGATCCGACACGGCGTTCACGATCGCTTGAGCCGATCTGGCGCCTATGTGATGTGGTACGAAATGACCCGTTTGCCCAGCCTGGTCGAGGAGTCATCATGACCATTGGACTGGGCGACACGAGTTCGGTCGAGATCGGCCCGGGCGACCCGGGGCCGGATCATATCGGCCCGGACACCATCGACTCGGACAGTGTCCGGCCCGGCGGCAAACTCGCCACGCTCTGCGTACACGCGGGTGGGGGACCGGAGCCGGTAACCGGCGCGATCAACCCGCCGGTCTTTCTGTCGACCACATTCGTCCAGGATGGGCCGGGACAGCACAGGGGTTACCATTACGCGCGCGCCGGCAATCCCACTCGCACTGTGGTCGAACGCGCACTGGCCGACCTCGAGGGCGCCAGGCACGGATTTGCCTTTGCCAGTGGTTGCGCGGCCACGACCACGGTGTTGCTCACCCTGCGCAGTGGCGATCACGTGATCGTGGGCAAGGATATCTACAGCGGTACATTTCGCCTGCTGCGCAACGTCTTTTGCGACTTTGCCATCGAGGCGACCTTTGTCGACCTGCGCGATCCGGGCGAGCTGGACCGCGCCATCCGGCCCGCGACCCGGATGATCTGGATGGAGACCCCGTCCAACCCACTACTCGAAGTGGCCGATTTATCGGCCATTGGCGAGGTGGCGCAGCGCCGAAGCCTGGTCCTGGTCGTCGACAACACGTTCGCCACGCCGATTTTGCAGCGCCCGCTCGAATACGGCGCGACCCTGGTGGTACACTCGACAACCAAGTACCTGAACGGCCACTGCGATGTGCTCGGCGGTGCCGTGCTCACCGACGACAATGCCCTGGCCCAGCGACTCGAACTCCTGCAAAAAGCGGTCGGGGCCGTGCCCAGCCCGCTCGACTCGTATCTTTTACTCCGCGGCTTAAAAACTCTGGCGGTTCGAATCCGCCAGCAAGTCGAAAACGCGCGCATACTCGCCCGGTGGCTGGAGGGGTTTTCGGACATCGTGCGGGTCCATTACCCCGGTCTGTCCAGCCATCCAGATCACGAGCTGGCTGCGCGACAGATGAAGGGACCAGGAGCCATCATCAGCGTCGAGCTGGCCGGCGGATTTGCCGCGGCCCGCTCGTTCTTGCAGGCGATGCGTCTGTTTTCGTGCGCGATCAGCCTGGGCGGGGCCGAATCCCTGGCCGAACACCCGGCCAGTATGACCCACGCTGCAGTGCCCCAGGCCGTGCGGCGCGCCGTCGGCATCAGCGACGGCCTGGTACGGCTGTCGATCGGTCTCGAGGACATCGACGACCTGCGCGCCGATGTCGAGTGCGCATTGGCGGCCACCCGCTGCCACAACCCGCCATCGGTTCAGCGCCCGGGTTTGGCAAAGGAGGTCTCGGGTGAGTAACCGAGGGCCACAGGCAAAAGGGCCATCGCCGGGTGAGCGATCTAGCAGGCGCTCTGGCAGGCGGTCTATCAAGCACTCTGGCAATCGAGCGGACGATCGACCGGTGCAGCACAAACTCGACACAGTGCTGCGGGCGGCGTGGAATCGGCCGTTCTATCGGCAACACTGGCGACAGCACGGTCTCGTTCAAACCATCGACGATGTGCTCGATCTGGCCCGCAGTGGGCGATTTCACCAGCTGCCGTGTGTCCGCAAGTCCGATTTGCGGCGCCATCTCGACAATGTCGTGGTTTTCGACGGTGCGGTGGACGTGTTCAGCTCCTCGGGCACGACCGGTCGGCCGGTCGATATACCGATCCACCATCGAGAGGAACCGGGCCGGGTTGGCGGACTCCAGCGGGTGTTGCGCGAGCTCGGCGTCGGCCGTGGCAGCCGGATTTTGCAGCTATTGAGCTTAAACGACCTGTTCGCCCTCGGGCCACTGGCCTGGCAGGCGGCCAAGGCAGAGGGCGCCTGCGTGTTTCGCTGCACTCCGCAGCGAGCCGGCCGAATGCGGCAGGTGCTCGAGTACCACCGGCCGCAGTTTGTCATGGGCAATCCATTTGCACTGGTTCGTATTGCCGAACAGGAAGCCGACTGGTGGCCGGATCGGCACGTCCTGCCCGATCATGCATTTCTCGCCGTGGCAGCGACATTCGACCGCGACCTCGAGCCCACTCCGGTGGTGAAAAAAGCCGCCGAGCTGTGGGGATTCACCACCTGGCTCAATCATTACGGCAGCAGCGAGCTCGGTCCAGTCGCCTGCGAATGTCGTGAACACCGGGGGCTGCACGTGCATTCCGATGTGCAATTTGCCGAACTGGTCGATCCCCGGTCAAACCAACCCATCACTGCTCCAGACCAGCCGGGCGAGCTGGTGGTTACCGGACTCAGCCTGCCGCGCGGTTTTCTCCCCATCCGGTATGCGACTGGCGACATGGCTGCGTGGCTGCGCATGGACCCCTGTCCTTGCGGGCGAACGAGCCCCCGCCTCGGCCCGATTATCGGCCGGATCAACCGCCAGCTCAAAGTGTGTGGACAGACCGTATTTCCGGAATTTCTGGTCGATCTGGCCGATCACTGCCCCGGGGTTCGACGTTCGGCAGTGCGCGTGCGCACCGGTCCTCTCGGCGACGACGAGGTAACTGTTCTGGTCCTGCCGAGCAGACAGGGCGAGGCCGAACAAACCCGGCGTCTGGTCCACGAGGAACTGTCGCGCAATCTGGCAGTCGCGCCGGCGGTGCACCTGACCAGCACCGACCAGCTCGCGGCACTCGAGGCCGATGCCTCACGCCACTCCAACCTGGTCAAGATCCCCCGTTTCTTCGACTTTCGAGAGGATCCCCCGTGATGGACACGGCGAGCCCCAATGGTCCGACAAGAAGGCCGCGCAAACCCGGCCGATCGGCGGCGATGTGCTGAGTGAATGGCTGGGCATGGGCCTGGATGTGGCCGCGTTATACACGGCCGCGGCCTTTGCGGCATTTTTGGTCGCATCCACGGTCGGCATAGGCGGCCCTCTGATCCTCATTCCGATCCTGCTCAGCGAGCTTTCTCCAGCCGCGGCTGTCGCCATTGTCGCTCCGGTCATGTTGTTCAACAACATGGCAAAACTGGGCCTGTACCGCGGTCATATACGGCTGGGTCCGGCCCTGACCATGGCGGCGAGTGCCCTGCCCGCTGCGGTTTTCGCCAGCCTGTTCACCGGCGTGGTCGAGGGCCGCGTGCTCAGGTTGATCATCGCTCTGTTCATCGTACTGGCAGTGGCCGTGCCCTGGTTGGCCAGGCGAGAGTTGCATGTCGGGCGCCGGGGATTGGTCGGCTGGGGAGCGATCGTCGGAGCTGTGGCCGGATTCTCGGGTACCGCGGGCCCGCCCATGGCACTCGCCATGAAAGGACATGGACTGGCTGGTTTTCCGTTCGTGGCCACGGTCGCTGTGGTGCAACTCGCGCTGCAGACGGTTCGGGTACCGACCTACCTGACCACGGGTGTATTCCCGATCGAACTCTGGCCGCTGGCCAGTATCATGTCACTGGCCGCGGCTGTCTCGGTACTTGCAGCTCGCCCGCTCTTGCGCCATCTCAATCCGAAGCGATTCCGCTACCTGCTCGACGGCTTTTTGTTGCTCATCGCAACCTATCTGACTCTCGGCACAGTA
Source organism: Pseudomonadota bacterium (assembly GCA_022360315.1). Classification (GTDB taxonomy): domain Bacteria; phylum Myxococcota_A; class Polyangia; order Haliangiales; family Haliangiaceae; genus JAKSDA01. The sequence goes on along the minus strand of JAKSDA010000635.1, from coordinate 26,203 downwards.
TTTCACTGAATGACAGGCCGGGCCCAGCTGACTACCAGGACCCATAGGTAGGCCTGGCGTGGATTCGTTCGATCTGTGAACCCTGTCTGTTAGGCAGGGTCCACAGACAAAGAACTTTCCGCGATTATGGCCAGTTAGGTCAACAGTCTGGGTGTTTAGAGGCGATTTGGGCCAAAAATGGTTCGGGCACCGAGTCAGAAACGTCGGGTTGTACGGAGCAGGACGTCAGACCCGTGGGATAGGGTATACCCATGCCGACAAAAGAAACGGCGCCGGGGCCAGACAAACAGAAACTGAGTGCGATCATCGGGACTGCTGCACGCCGAGCTCGCATGGCCAAGAAGCTCACGCAAGAAGACATCGGCGACCTCATCGGGGTCACCGGTGAATTCTACGCCCGGATCGAGCGGGGCCATGCCCTGCCGAGTGTTCAGACGTTTTGTCGGATGGTCACTGCCCTGCAGGTGGACGCCGATGTATTGCTCGGTCTGGCAGCGCGAGAGGGGTCTGACGCGAGCGGACCAGCCGGGTCGTGGATAGCCAGAAATCAGTCCTGGCAATCGGAACGCCCGGAGATCAGACGAATCGTGCGGCAGCTCCGCCAGGCCCGACCGACCACCTGGCGGGTGGTCGAGTCTCTCCTGCGGGCACTCGAAGAGATGAAAGGCTAGTGCCGCTCTACCGGTCCGAAATGGGCGATACGTCGAGGTCCATACGCACGTTGCACGATATGCTGACGCGCGGGCGGGTGCCTCGGTAGGAATGTACATAGTGCTGGAGCCATCCCGGGAACACGACCAGAGTGCCGGTTTGCGGCCGTACTGTGAATGTGGACGGAAATAGGTCTGCCCCTGGAATCCCCCGGGCTCCCCGCCGGGGATCGACAAAGGCGAGCAGACCGGAATCGGGATGGGTGTCGATATCGGTATCCCCCGCATCCACGTAATACACAGTCGACCAGTGGGCATCGCAATGGTCGTGTAAAATGGTGTAGTCGCCGTCGCGCATGACCATCGCCCAGGCCTGAACGGCCAGGCGGTACGACGGCAGAGAATCGAGCCCCCGTTCGCGTGCCACTTCGTGGAACGCGACGTTCACCGTCTCGACCACCTGATCCATGAGCGCGTGAAGAGTGGCGTCGGAGCGCCGAACCAGATCGGGCTCTGAATGCCAGCCGCCGACATTGCTGCGCAGAATCCCCGGCACAGTCTCCGACTCGGCTGTCAAACGCGCAGCGAGTTCGCGATTGACGGCCGCTGTATCAGCCAGCGGAAAGACAAGAATCGGCGTGGAAAAAAGCGCAAAACGATCCATGAGAGCTCAGCGTAACAGAGTGGGATCGGGTCGAGACAGGTTGTTGCTGAGGCGCGGGCTCGATGCCGTCGGATCGAGAAGTACCGGCAGTAGGCGCGCGTTATTTGTGTTGCTGCCAGATTGCACAGGGCAGGTGTTTGAACCGATCGCGGGCGCGCTGGTACAGTTCGTCGCACCGGTCGGGCAGAACCGGACCGACCCACTCCATGGCCGGTTGTTGCGGGCCATTGCGGTAATATGGCGGCAGATATGCGAGCACATGACTGGCACCGCCTTCGGAGTCGCGAGCACCAAAAACGACCCGGCGCACGCCGTGAAGCAAGAGCGTGCCCATGCACATCACGCAGGGCTCGAGTGTAGTGTAGCAGGTCATAGCCCGGGCTCGCGGCCACAATTCGTGACGAATCGACCGGATCGCCTCGACCTCGGCGTGTCGTCCGGGATCGTAATGCGGCCGCAAAATGGCATTTTGTCCCTCGCCGATGACCTCGCTGTGGCCATCCGTCGCAAGGGTGATCAGCGCACCAATGGCCAGATTGCCGCGCGCCTCGGCGGCAAGCGCGAGTTGCACGGCGCGCTCCATAAACCCAGTTTCGGGCTCAAAAAGCACCGAGGTACCGCGGCGCATCAGGGTGACCCAGCGCGATGAGTTGGCCCCGAGACGGTCATCGCGGCCAGGTGCGGCGGGCGAGAAACCCGCGTGCCCCACGCTGCCCGGGTCGCAGTCGAGCCAGCGATGGCGGTGGAGACAGCAATGTGTGCAAGAGAAACGCCTCGCGAAGATCGGTGCCGGGCTGATCTCCGGGGGAAGGAGACGCCTCGATTCGCGAATAAACATCCTCGCGAGTCTCGGCAACTCCGACAATAGCGCGGCGAGCCAGGGCCAAAAACTCGTCGTGGCGCGGGCGCGCCTGGCGCCAGGCCAGTACTGCTCCGGCTACCACAGCCCGGGCATCCTGTCCACTCGGTACCCGACCAGCCAGAATTTCGTCGCAAGCGCGACGCGCTTCGGCGGCGCGATGGGGACCGTATGCGAGCCCGGGAATATCGGACAGCGAGTGGCCATCGAAACCGCCGAGCTGGTCGCTGTACAGTCGCTCGATTACCGCCTTGCCGAGTATCTCGATCATGGCGTCGAGGGGAATGCCGAGTGTGCCACCCGAGATCGGAAATAGAATCGCGTCCGGTTCGCCGTGCAGTTCGTTCCACTCGGCAGCGATTTCCCCGGCCGCCTCATCCTCGCCCATGAGTTCGAGCAACCGGCAGCAAGAGAGCACGCGCAATGTGCGCGGTGGATGGACATCGTAGCGCAGGCCAGTGAAGTCAATGGCTACCTTGACTGTACGATCGGGAGAATCTGGCTCGGCAAACAGCTCTATCATGGTGTAGCCATAGGCCGGGCCGAGCATCATAGTGCCGAAGACATCGCAGAAAACCTCCTCGAACCAGGCACCGAAGACACGAAATAGCTCGGCTGGGTGCAGTCCACCGGCCGCAAACTCCAGCGGTCTCTGCCCTGTGCTCTCATCGGGCAGGCCGAGTTCATCGCGCACAAGGTCTTCTGCCTGGCCAGTCGCAGCGAGAAAATCGTGGCCAATCTCGTGAGCCAGCGCCGGCCACCAGCGCAAATTGGCAAAAAAGTCGCGCGGCAAAAACAGCGGCGCCAGCCCGGTGGGGATGAATCCGGTCCAGATGGACAGGTCAAATGGAGTCAGTACAGCAACCGGTTGAGCACTGGTCATCTCGGGAAGATTGACCTGGGCAAAATCGAGTACCGGCTGGTAACAGGCCGCGGCAAAGGCGTCTGCATCGCCGAGCGCTCGGCGAGTGCCCGGGATCTGGCGCTGGCGGATGAAGACCTCGATGGCCCCAAATACCACCTGCAACTCGCTGAGCTGGGCACGGTAGTGAAAGGCGATCGGGCCCGTATCGGCGCCGATCTCATCGCGCGAATCTCTGGCGTTGAGTATGACGAACTGGTCCAAAACCCGGGCGATGCCCTCGGTCTCGCGGGCGACCTGGGCCGTGCGATGAACCTCGTCCGCTTCCGCGATCAGCTCGTCGAAACGCTCGATCAGCTCGGCTCGCTCTTCGGCGTACGGATCGTCGAACGCCTGGTCTGACCCGCCGGCGTGAACCCGCCCCACGGACGACCCGAGCGGCTGGTCGGTTCCCCGCGCGCCCGGCCAACCGGATACCTCCCCGGCGTCTTCTTCGCCATCTTCCCTGCCGGCGCCCTTGCTTTCTTGCCGGTCCTGCCGGTCGTCCTCCTCGTCCCAATCGAGGTCATCCCAATCCGGCTCTGCGGCGGCCTGCGGCTCTTCCGGTTGGCTAGAGCGGTTGAGCAGGCGTTTGATGAGCGGCCAGATTAAAAAGATGACGACAAGGACGATACTGCCAAACTTGTCGAGAAGATCTGCCAGGTCCATTACCGCCTCGTAGGCCCGGTAAGGCGCTCGCCAATGGCGTCGCCGATCACCAGCATGCGAACCAGGGCTCGCCGATTCTCCACGGTGCGCAGATGGCGCAGATGGCGGGCGACCAGCTGGGCCGACGACAGCGGTCGCCGAGCCGGCCGAGCTGATCGCACGTTCGGGTCAGCACCGGAGACGCTGGTATCGGAGCGGCTCTCGCTCGTCATGACTGCGAACCATCGGCATCTGGAGTACTACCGCCGAGCGATTGTCGCATCTCCGTATCGGCGATGACGTTTTTCATGTTGTAATAATCCATGACGCCGAGTCGGCCCGATCGCAGTGCGTCGGCCATGGCCTTGGGTACCTCGGCTTCGGCCTGTACCAGCTGAGCCCGCATCTCGGCGATTTTGGCAACGTTTTCTTGCTCGGACGCAACCGCCTGGGCGCGCCGCGCCTCGGCCCGGGCCTGAGCCACCTGTTTGTCGGCCTCGGCCTGCTCGGTCTGCAGTTTGGCACCGATATTGGCGCCGACGTCGACGTCGGCGATGTCGACAGACAGAATTTCAAAGGCAGTGCCCGAATCGAGGCCGCGAGTCAGTACGGATTTGGAGATAGTATCCGGGTTTTCGAGAACTTGCTCGTAGGTTTGGGCCGAGCCAATGGTCGATACAACACCTTCGCCGACCCGGGCGAGAACGGTGGATTCACCGGCGCCGCCGACCAGACGCTCGAGATTGGTACGCACAGTGATCCGGGCGATACACAGCAACTGGATGCCGTCCTTGGCCACGGCCGCCACTTTGGGTGTCTCGATGACCTTGGGATTGACCGACATCTGGACCGCCTCGAAGACGTGCCTGCCGGCCAGATCAATGGCTGCAGCGCGCTGAAAATCGAGATCCATATTGGCTTTGTCCGCCGAGATGAGCGCGTTGACCACTCGGTCGACGTGGCCTCCGGCCAGGTAGTGTGATTCGAGCAGATCGACCTCGACGTCGAGCCCGGCCTTGACTGCGGCAATGCGCGCGTTGACCACCTGATCCGGTGGTACCCGGCGCAGTCGCATGGCGATCATGGTGAGAATACCGACTCCGGCATTGCTCGCTTTGGCCGCGATCCACAGCCGGACCGGAACCATGGTCATGACCACGATGACACCCAGGAGGACGGATGCCCCGATAATAATCAGAGAGATGTTGATCCCGCCGGTATTCACGTTGTTTCCTCTCGTCGTTGGTTCGAGTGCGCTGATGACAAAGCGCGTTGCGCGCCCGGAAAATGGCCGAAGCGGAAGATGGACCGGATCAAGAGACGGGTTCGACGACGACTCGATTGCCCTCGACCAGAACCACCCGGACTTTTATGCCTGTCTCGACATACTGGCCGTCGGACACCACGTCAACAGGCTTGTCGACAATTTCGGCAGTGCCAGCTGGACGAAGTGGAGTCAAGGTGATGCCTTCGAGACCGACCAGGTCGTTGAGCGAGGGATCGGCCGCCGAGCCGAGAGTCCGGGTCTGCAGAACCATGGCCCGGGCCGCGCGAGTGCGGGGAAAGAGCCAGAACAGCGCGACGGCGGCGACCACGCCTGCAGCAACGGTGAGCCCGGCATAGGCCGGCGGCAGCTCGGTGACGGCCGCATATCCCGAGCCGAGGATCGACAGCGCCCCCAGCACGCCGATCACCCCGATCCCCGGGACGACCAGAATCTCGATGGCGAGAAGGCAAAGCCCCACTACCATCAGGCTGATGACGACGATTACCGCGGTCATGACGACTCCTCGGTTGCCGTGGTCGTGCCCGACCCGGAGTTTGCGACCGGGGCGACCACGAGTGAAAAGCCGCGCACCGTGCGCACGCGAACCTCGGCGCCAGACGGGATGTAGCCGATCTCGGCCACCGCGTCGTAGCGCCGTCCGTCCACCTTGACCTTGCCAGCCGGCCGGAGATCCGATTCGGCCACACCGATATCCCCGACCACGCTCAGGTTGCGCGTCATGGCCCTGTCGGACGCCCGAGATTGGATCGCGGCGTCGAGCAGCAGTGCGCGACCCAGTCGAGTGGACGGCAAGAGCTGGAACGCGGCAATACCCAGCACTGCGGCGGCGGCCACCGAGCCGAACACAGTGCCCAACGCGCGGACGACCCAGCCTTCCTGCCACTGCACGGAAAACGGCACAGAATCGAAGCTGAGCAGACCCATGACCAGGGAGGCCAGAATCAGTACCACGCCGGCGACCCCCGGCACGATATGGCCGGGCGCAAAGACCTCGACGAGCAAGAGCCCTGCACCGAGCACAAACAGCATCATTTCCTCGAAGCCGGCCAGGTTGACCACGTGATGGCCGAAGAAGAAGAGCCCCAGGCACACCCCGCCCAGGGTCAGAGGCAGCGCGCTCCCGCCGGTATACAGGCCGATCAAGAGGCCCAACATGCCGATGCTCATGAGCAGCCCCGACAGCGTCGAGCTGGTCAGAAATGCGGCCACTTCTTCCGCCCAGCTCCATTGCACCTCGCGAACCGTGTGAGCGCGCTGGCCGTCACCGTAGCCGAGCCCGGCAAGGACGTCCCCGAGGGTAGCTGCCTCGACACTGGCCACTCCCCATTCGAGAGCCTGCTTGCCGTCGAGGGTGAGCAATTTGCCCTTGGCGCTGAGCCCGGGTACCTCGATATCGGCATCGACCATGGCCTCGGCAATGTCGCCGCTTCTGCCCCGCGCTTCAGCGGTCGCGCGCATCTCCTTGCGCATGTACGAAACTGTCTTTTCCTCGACCGGCTGCATTTGACCGCCCTCGCCGACGCGTACGGGTGTGGCCGCTCCCATGGTCGCGCCTGGCGCGACCACAATGATGTCGGCGGCCAGCGAGATCAGCGCCCCGGCCGAGATGGCCCGCGGGTGCACATAGGCCACTGCCATGGCCTTGCGCACCCGCAACTCGAGAAGCGCATCGCGGATGATCACAGCCGCATCGACCCGGCCGCCGAAAGTATTGATATCGAGGACCAGAATATCGCCGGCGCCCAGTTCCTCGGCCACTCGTTCGACAAACGACGCCATGCCCAGGCTCACCTCATCATGCAATCTGACGGTGACAAAACGAGCTGGCTCGGGCAGATCGTCGGGCAGTGGCATGGGGCCGGAACGCTTTGCATCCGTGCCAGCACTGTCTGTTATGGCCTCGGAAGTGCTATTGCCGCCGGCCGGGGGATCGGCCGTTGCTCGCTCGCCAGGGGACGCATTCGAGGGGTTGCTGTCTCGCTTGCCGTCACTCTGGCCGGGCCGGGCGGACGCGGCCTCGTTCTGGTCGGGTCGGGCCTGCCCGGTCCGGTCCTGGCCCGCGACCAGCGGTTCACTCGGCCGCAGCGCAAAGCCCAGCACGAGCAATAAAAAAAAGAGCCATCTGGAGCGTCGAATCATGCCAGCCTCGGCAAAAGGTAGCCCGAATTGCATTGCCTGGCCAGGTCACAGATGGTCGACCGCAACGCCTTGCCGCGGCAGCGACCCGACCGCGATCTCGATCATCGGTGGACGGGCATTTGCCCACACCGCCGCAGTCATGTTTTGGTACGATGGCTCCCCCCATCTCGGCCTATTTTAGCTTTTGACATTGCTGCCGCGCTGTGATGGCATCCCGGGCGCCGCCCGCTCCGTTTCTCATCAAGAGTACTCTCTGTGCTGCCCATCAGCGAAGACACTTCCGACCTCGTGTTTCGCGTTCTTTTCAGCACTATCTTTGTCGGGCTCGGCTTCGAGCACCTGCTTTCAGACGATCTCTTGCAGGCGCTCATGCCGGGCTGGATAGGTCCCAAACGGCTGCTCTCGCTGGCCAGCGGTGCAGTTCTTCTGACCGGCGGTCTGTCGATCATGCTCGGGATCAAAACCCACCTCGGCGCCAGCGTGCTGATCGTGTTCCTGGTCGCGGTCACCGCCCTGGTCCACGGGCCGGGCCTGTTCGGCTATCCCGACGACATGCCCGAAGATTGGCAATGGATCTGGCAGGTGTATCAGCGCAGCAATTTTGTCAAGAATATCTGCCTCATCGGCGTGTGTGTTCACCTGATCACCCATCAGACCGGGCGATATAGCCTGGACTACTACCTGCAAACCCGACACCGGGCCAGCTCGGCACTGCTGTGATCGGCCGGACCACCCGATGTCTCGACAAAGAATGCGAAGCGGAGCGGCCGGCGGTTCGATCGTTGTATAACCGGCCAGCCATGGAATACGACAACATCGCGATCGAAGACAAGGGCGAGTACGCAGTCATCACGATCAACCGGCCCGGGGCCCTCAATGCGCTGAGTTCGACTGTCATTGCCGAACTCATCACTGCGGTCAACGAGATCGAGCTCAATGATGATCTGCGGGTTATCGCGGTCACCGGAGCGGGCGACAGGGCATTTGTTGCCGGTGCCGATATCGGCGAGATCCGCGACCTCGGTTCATCGACTGGCGAGGCTCTGGCCGAGATGGGCGGCAATCTGCTGGCTCTCATCGAATCGTCGGTCAAACCGTATATCGCCGCAGTCAACGGTTTTGCGCTGGGCGGCGGATGCGAGCTGGCCCTGGCCTGCGACTTCATCTACGCGTCGAGCGCGGCGTCGTTTGGTCAGCCCGAGGTCAAACTGGGTATCATTCCCGGCTTTGGGGGAACCCAGCGGCTGGCCCGCCGCATCGGTGTGGGCAAGGCCAAGGAGCTGATCCTCAGCGGCGACACGATCAGTGCCGAGGAAGCGCTGCGCATCGGCCTGTGCGACAAGGTCGTGGCCCCGGACCAACTGATGATCGCGGTGAAGGACGTGGCCCAGCGCATCGCCCGAAATGGCCCACTGGCCGTGGCCGAGGCCAAAAAGCTCATCCACGTCGGCCAGTCGATGAGCCTGGATACTGCGCTCCTGCTCGAGCAGCGCACGTTCGGCGCCCTGTGTGCGACCGAGGATAAGGCCGAGGGCACCAGCGCGTTTCTGGACAAGCGCCCGGCCAGCTTCCGCGGCAAATAAACCGCCACGCAGCGGTCGTAGATCAAAAACAAGGCCGCCGGTTTTGCTGCCGATTTTAAGCAAAATGTGGTGGATAATGCGACTCTCTGCTGTCTCACTCGCGAGGTGATCTTTTGAACTTCGAGCTCAGCGAAGAACAGACACTCCTGCAGAACATGGCCCGGGACTTTGCAACCAGAGAAGTCCTTCCCAAGGCTGCCGAGATCGACCAGAAACACCGCCATCCCGAAGAACTGGTCGTCCGCATGGCCGAACTCGGCCTCATGGGTGTGGCCGTACCCGAACAATGGGGCGGCTCGGGAATGGACAATGTCAGCTATGTGCTGGCCATGGAAGAGATCTCCCGCGCCTGTGCCTCGACCGGCGTGATCATGAGCGTGAACAACTCGCTGGTCTGCGATCCGCTGCTCCGCTTCGGCACCGACGAGCAACGACGCGAGTTTCTGGTCCCGCTGGCGTCGGGCCAAAAGCTGGGCTGTTTCGCCCTGTCGGAACCCGAAGCCGGCTCGGACGCAGCAGCACAGCGCACCGTGGCCATCCCGGATGGCGACTCATGGGTGATCAACGGGACCAAAAACTGGATCACCAACGGACTGGTCGCCGATGTCATGATCCTCTTTGCCATGTCCAACAAGGAGCAGGGCAATCGCGGCATTTCGGCCTTTATCGTGCCGATGGACAGTCCGGGCGTCCGCTGCGGCCAAGCCGACGACAAGCTGGGCATCCGCGGCTCGAAGTCGTCCCAGGTCTTTCTCGATGATGCCAAATTGCCCCCATCGGCGCTGCTCGGCGAGGTCGGACAGGGCTTCAAGGTGGCCATGAGTACGCTGGACGGCGGTCGTATCGGCATTGCCGCCCAGGCTCTCGGCATTGCCCGGGCCTGCCTGGAAGACTCGCTGGACTACGCACTGCAGCGCAAGACTTTCGGCAGAGCCATTGCTCAGCACCAGGCCATCCAGTGGAAACTGGCCGACATGGCGACCGAGATCGACGCGGCCCGGCTGCTCACCTTGCGCGCAGCCGCCTACAAGGACACCGGGCAGCCCTATGGCAAGCAAGCGGCCATGGCCAAACTCTACGCCTCGGACGTGGCCAATCGAGCCGCTCGCGAGGCCATCCAGATCTTTGGCGGCAACGGCTACGTGACCGAATTCCCCGTCGAACGGCATTTCCGCGACGCCAAGATCACCGAGATCTACGAGGGCACGAGCGAGATCCAGCGCCTGGTGATCAGCGGTCATCTCATCAAGGAGCATTCTTGACCGAGACTGCTCCTACCGAGTGTGGCCAGCTCGCCATGGCGGCGGTCGCAATGGTCGCGCTGGCCGCGGTGATCGCGTGCGGCAACCGCGATGCCCGTCCCGAGCCGGCAAGGCCGGCACCGCCCGCGGCCGAAAAACCCGGCCATAGCTCTGGCGAGGAACTGTTTCCGGCTGAGAAATTCGACGAGATCCAGACATTTTTCGCCCGCAAGCGCAGAGTGGCCACCCGCTGCTTTATCCAGGCTCTCGAACAGGGCGAGCTGGCGCCGCGCTCGGCCGGCTATATCACCTTGAGCATGACCATTCTCGAATCGGGTGCGACCAGCGATGTCGCCATCGCCGAGGCCACGCTGCAATCGAACCATCTCGACGAGTGTCTGCTCGGCCACGTGCGGCGCTGGATCGTGACCTCCCTGCCCCGCCCACTTCAATACACATACACGTTTGCGTTCGATACTCTATGATGAAGAGAGTGCTCACAAGACCCCAACGATCCCCACTGACCGGACCTGGCGCCGCGCTCTGCGTGACCATATGGGTCGGAAGTCTGGCCTGTGGCGGGGCGCCCGCCCAGCCGGCGCAGCCAGAGCAAGCCGCGGTCGACCGCTCCAGTGTACGCGATCGTGACAGCCACCGCGCGACCGCGCCGGATATCGGCGAAGAGGACCACGGCGGCCTGGCGGTCAGCGGTTTGCGCGGGCGATTGGACGTCTATGACATCCGCGAGGGGATGAGACCGCACTCGCGCAGTCTGGAACGCTGCTACACGTCCAGGGTCGGCCAGCGGCGTTATCTCGGCGGCGATGTCGAATTTCAGTTCGCAGTAGAACGCGACGGCACGGTCAAGAGCGTACAGGTGCTCAAAAGCGATCTCGGCGCTTGGCCGGTGGAGAAATGCATGCTCGAGGTATGCCGAAATATGGTATTTCCCAGGCCCAAGGGGGGTGGCGTAGCCGATTTCACCGTGCCGCTGTCATTTGCCGCGCGCGCGCGGGTGGAGGTGTGGAACGAGACCCGGACCAAGGCAGAAGTGAGCGCTATGGCGGCCCAGCTCGATACCTGCGCAGACCAAACCGCGACCCGCGCGCCGGCCAATGTACGGATCACGTTTTATGTCGGAGCCCGCGGTCAGGTGCAGTCGGTGGGGTTTGCCGGTCGCGACGATCCGATTGCCGATGCATGGGCCGATTGCGCAGCGCAGAGGGTCACCACCTGGACGATGTCCGACCCGCGCGGCCGCGTGGTCAAGGCCGGATTTACCTACAATCCCACCTGAAGGTGCCGTCTCGCCGCCCGGCCCACAGCCGCTCTCCACGACCGTAAAATAGCGATATCAACAAACGATGTAAAACACGCGATATAAAAACAACGATAGCGAAACAGCCATGCAATTCGAGCTCAGCGAAGAACAGATGCTCATCCGGCGCACAGCGCGTGATTTTGCCCGTCGCACGCTGGCGCCCGGGGCGGCCGAGCGCGACCGGCTAAGCGAGTTTCCCGGTCCGGAATTGCGCGAACTCGCCGGGCTCGGATTGCTCGGTGTGGCCGTGCCCGACCGCCTGGGTGGCGCCGAGGCTGGAGCTGTGGCCTATGCCCTGGCCATGCAGGAACTCGCCTACTGCGATGCATCGGTCGCGGCCATCGTGTCGGTCACCAACATGGTCGCCGAGCTGATCAGCCGGGTCGGCACAGAGGCGCAACAGCGCACCCACGTGCCCAGAGTGACCGGGGGCGAGTATGAGTGTGCGAGCTTCGCCCTGTCCGAGCCGCAGGCCGGTTCGGATCCCGCGGCTATGGCCACACGCGCCGAACGCACGGCCAGTGGCTGGCGCCTCACCGGAACCAAACAGTGGGTGACCAGCGGCGACCGGGCCGGCCTCATCGTGGTGTGGGCGGTGACCGATGCCAAGGCCGGCCACCGCGGCATCTCGGCCTTTCTGGTCCCCGGCAAGAGCGAGGGATTACACGTCAACCGGGCCGAAGACAAGATGGGCCTGCGCGGCTCGACCACGGTGCAGCTCAACTTCGACGGCGTCGAGCTCGCCGACGACGCATTGCTCGGCGAGCTCGACCAGGGCTTCAAACTGGCTCTGATAGCGCTCGACGGCGGCCGTATCGGCATTGCCTCGCAGGCGGTCGGCATTGCCCGCAGCGCGCTCGACGCGGCCATCAAATACGCACTCGAGCGCGAGCAGTTCGGCCGGGCGATCATCAACCACCAGGCCGTGGGCAATATGCTGGCCGACTGCGCCACCTGGCTGGACGCCGCCGAGCTACTCTGCTTGCGCGCGGCCCGGCTCAAAGAGATCGGGGCCCGCTTCAGCAAAGAAGCGTCCATGGCCAAGCTCTTTGCCAGCGAGCACGCGGTCAAGCTGTGCGATATCGCCTTGCAGGTCCACGGCGGCTACGGCTATACCCGCGATTTCCCCGTCGAGCGCGCCTATCGCGACGTGCGGGTGACCAAGATCTACGAGGGAACCAGCGAGATCCAGCGCATCGTCATCGCGCGCAACTTGATCAAGGAGGCGAGCGGCGAGTGAGCGCATTCCGGAGAAAACCATGGCAGCCCAGCGCAAAATCAGAATTCTTGTCGCCAAACCCGGACTCGATGGCCACGACCGCGGTGCCAAGGTCGTGGCCCGAGCCCTGGCCGACGCCGGCTATGAAGTGGTGTATACCGGCCTGCATCAGACCCCTGAAATGATCGCCCAGGCAGTGGTCGAAGAAGCGGTCGACGCGGTCGGTCTATCGATCATGTCGGGAGCGCACATGACGCTTTTTCCCGCCGTCATCGACGCGATGAAAGAGCGCGGGGTCGGCGATGTCCTGGTCTTTGGCGGCGGCATTATCCCCAAAGAAGATGCCCCCAGACTCACCGAACTCGGCGTGGCGCAGATCTTCACCCCGGGAACCAGCACCCGCGACATCGTCGAGTGGATCGCGGCTCACGTGATACCGGGCGGCCAGGACGAGGCAGAAGCGGCCGAGGGAGAATGACATGACGCGCCGGAATCGCTGGCTCATCGCAGGCCTCCTGTCGGCGACCGGATTGGCCTGCGGGTCGGCATCGCCCGACCCGATCGCTCGCGCGGTCGCGCCGACACCGGTCGAATACGACGATTCGGACCAGCCCGGCCCGGCCGGGCCAGACCGTGGCGACTCGCCCGCCGAACCAGCCGAACAGCCCGAACCCGATCAGCTGCGTATCGCGTCGATTGAAAAAGCAGTGAATGAGACCAGAGCGGCTCGCCACGCCTGCTGGGCCTATGCTGCGGCCGACAACTACCGCGTTGAGGGTCGTCTGGTCCTCGGCCTGGTTTTTGGCCAGGGCGACACAGCGGCCATCGAGGTCGTCTCCGACCAGCCGGGCGACAGTCGATTGACCTCGTGTTTGACCGAGCTGTACCGCAAGTACCGCTGGCCGGCCGGGGTATTCGGGCCGGGCAACCGGGTCGAGCTGCCGTTTTCATTTCGAGCGCCGCGCTATCAGTACACCGTGCGAGCCGACCATGTCGAGCCGCGCGCCGTGGCGGGCGGCAAACTGACCGTTCGGGTATTGCTCGACGAGGAGAACACGGGCAACGGCGCTGCTGCACTGTCTCTTTTGACCATCACCGGCGAGCTTGACGTCCCGGTGCACCGGCACAATCGGTCGGCCGAGGTGCTCTATATTCTCGGTGGCCGGGGTCGGCTGTACAGTCTGGACGGGGTCAAACGCGGCACGCCGGTCGGGCCTGGCCAGGCCATCTACATTCCGGCCGGCACGGCGCACGGTTTTGTTCACGAGGGCGCAGAGCCGTGCGTACTGGTCCAGCTCTATGCGCCGAGCGGGCCGGAGAAGCGATTCAAGGGAAGCCCACCTGTGGACACGGTGCCGGTGGCCGAAAGCGAGCTGAGGCGTCCACCGCGCTCGTTTGCCAGACCCATGGTGATCGACAAGCCGGCGGTCTATCCGATAGCGGGCGGGGCCGGCCAGGTAGCGATTTACGGCGACGAGGCCAGGACCGGCGACAAGGCGGCCTACATCGGGGTACTCACCGCGCAGTCGGGAGTCGCCGTGCCGCTGCACCGGCATCCCGGGTCGACCGAGATCATACTGGCCCTGGACGGCGACAGCGTTACCACGATCGACGGCGATTCGTATCCGGTCGGTCCCATGACCGCGGTGCAGATTCCGGCCGGCATCGAGCACGGCATGAAGGTCACTGGTTCGGGTCGGGTACGGGTCATCCAGTTTTACAGTCCAGCCGGGCCCGAACAGCGGTTCAAGAAAGCTGCGTCGCGATGAGCAAGCGGGTCGACCAGGTTCTCGCTGGCGACATTCGCGCGGCGTCGCGCCTCATGCGCGATCTCGACGATCGCATGCCAGCGGCCATCAATGCGCTGAAATCGCTGTACCGGCATACCGGCAAGGGGTACATCATCGGCATCACGGGCAACCCCGGGGCTGGCAAGTCCACGGTGGTCGATGCGCTGATCGAAGTTTATCGGGCTCGTCAGTTGCGCGTCGGTGTGGTGGCGGTCGATCCGACGTCGCCATTTTCGGGTGGAGCTATTCTGGGCGATCGCATTCGCATGCAGCGCCATGCCCTCGACGAGGGTGTATTTGTCCGCTCGCTGGCCACTCGCGGTCATCTCGGCGGGCTTTCCCGGTCCACGTTTGACGTGGTGAGCGTGCTCGACGCCATGGGGTACGAGATCATACTGGTCGAGACTGTGGGCGTGGGTCAGGACGAGATCGACGTCATGCGAGCGGTGTACACGTCAGTGGTCGTCACCGTGCCCGGCCTGGGTGACGACATCCAGGCCATCAAGGCCGGCCTGCTCGAGATCGCCGATGTCCTGGCGGTCAACAAGGCCGATCGCGACGGAGCCGACCGCACGGTGCGCGACCTCATGCACATGCTCGATCTGCGCGGCACCAGCCCGACCAATTCTGTGCGCGAGGTCGAGATCATCAAGACCATCGCGGCCCATGGCACGCGCGACGATTCGGGCATCGCCGATCTGGTCGCGGCGATCGACCGGCATCGGGATCGCATGGTTTCGGGGCAGAGTGGCCAGACCCGGGCGCGCAAACGGCTGGTCGCGCATGTTGCCGAATTGGTCAAGGGACTTCTCGCCGACCGGGCCGAGGCCGCGCTCGAGGCCCAAGGAGGGCTCGGCGAGGTCGCCGAAGCAATTGCGGCCGGGCAAACCGACCCCTACACCGTGGCCGAGTCCATCGTGGCCAAACTGTACGTCGACGCGCCCTGAAGGTGGTTAACCAAATGGCTGCGGGCAACTGTACACGTTGTGAAGCTCCTGGGTCTGCGCTGCGGTCTTGCCCGATGAATACGTCGCTGTCACCGTGACTGTGAATTTGCCCGGGCGGAGCGTGGGCTTGACGACCACCGGGTTGTCGGTCTGCGAGTTGCGGATGATCCGGGCATGTCCGGTGACGTTCCACTGGTACAGCGTCTTGTCGATCGGATTGCCGATGGCAAAACGCCAATGGGGATCGCGCGAGGGAAATCCGCTGCATCCACTCATGGTGAAGTCTGGATCGGGAGCCTGCTCATCTCCGCCGGTCCTCACCTCGATCTTCTGGCATGAGGTACATGGCGATCCGTCGCGATCGCCGGTGAGACAGAGCTCGGACGTGCCCGGCCGAGAGCCGCGCACATTCAGCGTTGCTTCACTGGATCGGCTGGTCATGATGAGCCCCGATGTTGCCGTCCAGCGGTACCGGTTGCCGCCCGGGTGCCGGTGTGCGGCATAGCTGGCACTCTGGCCGACCCGGACCGCCGAAGAACCATCGAATCCGCATTGTTTATAGGAGGTCAAGCGCTTCCAGTCGTCGGCTGACATCTCGTTTTCGAGCTTGATGCCGGTGTAGTGAAGGGCGGCGAGATCCGGCGTGCTGTTGCCGGTCAGCTGGATGGTTTTTGCGGCGTCGGCGATGCGCGGGAACACGAATTTGAAGTTGCGCCCGGTCGAAAATTTCGGGTGAAAGGCGATTCCGCTGGCTGCTTTCAGGTTGTGGCGCGGCTTGCCGCTTCCGACCACGCGCGATTCGAGCAGAAACTGCGCGGCCTCGTGCCCGGCAGGATAGGTACTGATCTGGCCGTTGCGCGCGTTCAGAAAGCTCAGCGTCGTGTGCTTGTCATCGATTTCCACGGCTTCGAGCATGACCGCGTAGCCCCGGGGGCAATCGCACCGCTTGTCGATCCAGTACACCCGGGCCCCGCTCTGCCCGGTCTGTGCGGCCGCTGGTTTCTTCGCCGGCTGGTTCGATCGCGACGAGGATTTGTTGTCCACCTTCGGCTTGCGGTCCTGGCTATCGACCTTGCTCGGTAATGCCGGTTTTTCGCGCGGTCGCTCGACTGGCTTGTTCCAGAACTGCCACTCGGTGAGCACGAGATAGATCACGATACCGACTGTGAGCAGTCCAGAGGCCAGGGCAGACATCTTCATGGGGGGTGGATAGTAGCAATTGAGCTCCCGGTGAAGCCAATTGACATCACCTGAAGCTCAATCGCTGACTGGGGCAACTTGGCCCGAGATCGCTCACTCCCCTTCGAACTTGAAGGAGACTTTTAACTTCGCGCGGTAGGCCTCGACCTGACCGTCTTTGAGCTGCATATCGAGCATTACGACCTCGGCGATGCGCAAGTCGCGCAGGCTTTTGCTGGCCCGCGTCACTGCTGCGTGCGCGGCTTTCTCCCAGGACTCGGTGCTGGTGCCGACGATTTCGATCAGTTTGTATACGCTCTCTGCCATGATGTTCTCCTTGCAATGGCCGCTCGACGCGGCGGTGATTTGTTGCGATGATGTCTGAGAAGAAGGCGGCATCGTAGCCCCGATCGCCAGATTGTATACATGGCGGACTCTTGCTGGCGAGAGGCGGGACAGATTCGCCCTGTCTCTGTGTAAGCAATCCGCCACGATCGCGTTCGCCCACACATATGAGCATGCAAACGACTTCACGGCTGATGTTAGTGATGGCGACGGTGATGGCCTGCGGGCCCGAACCCACGCCGGAGGCACCAGCTCATACTCAATTGATTCCCATCCAATCCTTCGCGCTCATCGGCGGGGCTGAGGAACTGACAGTCCGCGACGACGGCCAAGTCGCGTATGGCAAGACGCTCTTTGGTGTGCTTTCCCCCGATGGGCGCTTTGTCGATGCCGAAGGCAATCTGGTAGCCAAGTTGGCAGATGATGGGCGTATCAGGGGGCCTGGTGGGGCCCCACTTGGGCGCATCGAGGCAGATGGGTCGGTAACCAGCGACGCCGGCACCGTGCTCGCCTTTGGCGAAGGCGGTCGGGTCAGTGGACTCGTGGTCACTGATCTCCCCGTACCCATTCGCCTCCGTGGACCCAAGCGCGTCCGTGTGGCCGCCGCTGTTGTCCTGGTAGGCATAGGCCAAGTCGCCGAGTTTGCCAGCGCGATGTCAGCGGGCACCCAGGCAGCCGAGCCGGCCTTGACCCAGGCAGCCAATGAATTCTGCGCGGCACTGGCGGGTGCCGATCGCGAGGGTCTCGAGCGGGCGATTATCACTCACGCTGAGCTCAGCGCTGTGAGCAGGAAGGCACCGGGAAAAGACCGGTACGACCGCATGGTCACCAAGTGGATCGACGCCCGAATCAGGGAATTCAGCAAGCGCAACGACATCAGCTGCTCTCGCACCGAGATCGTCAAGCGGCTCGTCCAGCCAGCGGGCGAAAAGCTGTATCGAGCGCAGAGCATTGCCTCTGTCAAAGCAGTGTTCAGGTGGGATGCGAAAGAGCATCCGATGCTGTTCCCACTGCTGTTCATCGACGTCAATGGCGTTTGGAAGGTTTCGATTCGCAATTAGTCTCGGTGCTCGGCGCACAACGTTTCGGCAAGCTCGTCGAGCCGCTGGTGCTCGAGTTTCTTGCGTTTATTGATTTATACCTCCGCCCAGCGCTCGTCCGATTTAACTCTGCCACCCGCTGAGATTTGTATTGAGACTCGAGCCAAGACAGGTCGCAGCCGTAGTAGACATCGCCGTCGCCACTATGGTTGTCCCCTTCATTGGTGCGTCGCTCCGTATTGTATATGGCTATTCCATTGGACTGTGTCACCTATGGCAACGACACTCGGTGTCAGGAGTACGGTATTCGTCCGGCTCCATTTCAAGTCATGTCGAATGGAATGTGTCGCGTGCAATCCCGCTCAGCGTGAGGCCAGAGGGTCGCGATGGACTTCGTCCACGTCAAGCGTGCAGCCGACCGATTCCAGCGCTACCGATTGTCCTGCGATCGCCCGGTGGGTTGTCCACCGCTCAGAATCCGGTTCAACGCGGCGTACAACCTCGATGACAGGCTCTTGATGGGACACGAGCACCACTTCCTGCAGGGTCGTAATCCGCTTGTAGTGGTTGAGCTTTTCGCTGCGGTCGTACATCTCGG
The DNA here is from genome assembly GCA_022360315.1 of Pseudomonadota bacterium. Classification (GTDB taxonomy): domain Bacteria; phylum Myxococcota_A; class Polyangia; order Haliangiales; family Haliangiaceae; genus JAKSDA01. The sequence continues at coordinate 7,791 of JAKSDA010000635.1, read as the reverse complement.
TGCTTGGGCTTAGCACCTCGACGATGACCACTGGGTTAGTTAGCGCATGCTGATCCTCCTGATCCCGCTCCTCCCGACCGCATACGATCGAAAGATCGGGGTAGGTGTCGAGCCCCGTGACCGTCACGCGTACGCGCACGTCCGAGCTGTAGACGTTACATGGCCTGCCGCGAAGCTGCGATCCTAGAGAGATGGCGATGCGCATGGCGATTGCGCCGTGCTCAGGTGTCCCTCCCGCCATTGCGAACATCTGGCCGTCGAGAAACTCGTGCTTGACGTTGCTGTGCTCTTCGAGGCGCAGATACTCCTCGATCGTGTAGATGGCATGCCGAGTGACACTTCCCATATCTTCTATATATTGTACCCTATAAGGGCGACCGCGAAGCTCTCATGCGACCCAGGGCGACTGAGCTTCGCTGTGGTCGCAATGCCGAAAATCGCCAGGCGATCTCGGGGATCATCGGCACGGGATCCGAGGCCACTCGGAGGTTTCTTGGTCGCGCCAACCGCTCGAGAAACTCCGCCTCCATGCCGGAGCCGGCGAGCACGATATCCAGTGGCATCCCGGTCGGCTCGTGAATGACCGGGAGCACGTGCGCGGTTGCTAGGAACTCGACGGGATCGGCGATCCGCGCGGTAAAACCGGCACCTGAGAACGCGTGAACGATCTCCTCGATGACCATCGGACCGCGGTCGATCGTGATATCCACATCGGCGCTGACCCGTGGATTGCCATATACGGCCGCTGCCTGGGCCCCGAAGAGATACCAGCGCAGGCCGAGCCGGCGCAGCAGCGCCGACACGTCGTGGAGTAGCTCGAACGCGGAGCTAGCGCCCGACATGTCGCCATACGGCCGCCATGCGCACATGGCTCTCGAGGTCGGCGGCCCGCTCCTGCTGTCCCGGCCAATCGGGGCGAATGGTCTGGATGAGCCTGCGCGCCGCGTCGGTGGCCGCCAGGACCGCTGCGGGCCCAGCGGTGGTGAGACGCTCGCGCCAGCACGTGTCATCGAGCGAAGCAGCGGCGCCCCAGTCACGTTGCATATAGTTGCGAATATCGCTGAGGTCCATGTTCATCGAAGCATACCCCAACCAGGCGGACTCGGCTCGCACGGTCGATGACCGATCCTCGTTTCGCTTTGGTAGCGACGGCGATTTTTCTCTACCCAAAACCGTCCACGGGTATACTCGTTTTGGTATATTCCTGGTGTGGCCCAAGAGGGAGACACCGAAACCGGCCTTATCCTCGGCTCCATGCCCAGGAAGGTCGTCCCCCTCGTCCCCTTCGGAAGAAGGCTTGTGCAGCTCAGAAACCAGCGAGGCCTCACCCAGACTCAGCTCGCCGAAAAGATCGACTCCACCCAGCGCATCATCTCCCTCTACGAGACCGTCGCCGAGCTGCCCCCCGCACACGTCGTCGTCAGCCTCGCCAAGGCACTCAAGGTCAGCGCCGACAAGCTGCTGGGGCTCAAGCCGCCCAAGAAGGCGCCGGAGCCCGCACTGGACCTCGCCACCAAGCGGCTTTGGAAGAAGTCTCAGCTCGTGCAGCAGCTGCCCGAGCGCGACCAGCGCGCCGTCATGCGCATGATCTCCGCATTCGTCGAGAACAAGAAGGCGAGCTGATCCGTCATGGGCACCGACATCGAGCTGCGCAAGGACGCAGACGACGCACGCTCACGCTGGCTGGCCGCCAGCGATCACGCGTCCAAGCTGTCAGCTGAGCTGTTTCAGCCGGGCAGCGGGTACGGAGACCCAAACGCGAAGGAGGCCGACCTGCACCGGCTCCAGACCGCCAAGGAAGAGTCGGAACGGCTCTTCCGCCAGTACCAGGACATCGAGCGCAGCCGCATCCAGGACGAGATGCTCGCCCTGCAGCGCTCGCAGCGCCTCGCCACCTGGGCCTCCTTCGCCGTCGCAGCCGTCGTCGGCACCGCCACCGTCGTCAGTACCATCGTGGCGCTGTTCAAGTAACGGAGAGGCAGTCCGGCAGGCTTGATTCAGTCCGGGTGGCAGGTCCCGTATTTCTCGTAGAGACCGATGTACTCTTCCACGGTCCTGCCGGTTCCTGTGACGTGAAGCTCGCCAGACCGTCGATCAACAAGCACGGGCGCGTTCCCGACTGCTCGATCCATCTCGTCACCTGTTTCCAGGTATTCGGCTGAGTCGTAGACAAAAACCCATCCGAAATCACGCTCCACAGTTGCGCTCTCAACGATCTTGAAGTCGCCTTCGTTCTCGCAAACCTCATCCAGGAGGTACTTCTCTACGCGCTGCTGTGCTTGCTCTTTCGTCAGCATGTTCGCCTCTCGTCAGGGGGAAGTAATGATGAGGTGGAACTTCTTGAAACCAGAGAGACTGACGCCCGCGCCTTGTCCATCAAGGAAGCGAACGACACCGCCCTTGTTGACAACGTTGAACGCATGCCCGGCTGATCCGTTCATGCCCACCACGACGCCCCGCGCTCCCGCGCCAGCATTCGCAAGCGCCGTACGAACCCCGCCCAGCGACGAGAACGACGCGTCGAATCCGGTCTTGCCGAAGATCTTGGGTATCTGAGAGAGACTCTTGACCGGCCTGCTGTTCACTGCCTGTGCCCATCTGCCTGCCAGGGTCGCGTCCAGCGCCACCGCGCAGTTCACGCAGTTTGTCGTGCCCCTCAGCGGATTGATCGCCGTCGCCAACGGACGTCCGCTCCCGGCTACCCCCCTTGAGGCGCTGGGCCGCCTAAATCGGCGAAACGCTCCACCGAGCGCCTTTGCGCCCGCGCGCACGGCCTTTTGCGCCAGCTTCGCGACAAAGGAGGTCACGCCGGTAAACACCGCAGCGAGGAGGGAGGCGCCGTCGAGGGCGGCTTTGGTGCTGGCTTTGACCTTGAAAGAGGACAGCCATTTGCCGAGGGCGGTGTTGAACAGGCCGAGGCCGGCAAACAGTGGTACGTTCTCGGCGCTGCCCTCTTTGCCGTAGCTGACGCCGTGGGGGGAGCCCCCGGGACGTCCAGTGGCCGTACTCGGGTGGCCGTGGCCACCGCCGGGCTCGCCGTCGCCGGTGCCCGCAGCGCCGGGTTGGTGCGCTGTGGTCTCGGCGGAGCCGGGCCGGGTTCGATGTCCGGATCCCGTGGTTCCCTGGCTACCGCTGGTGCCGCTGGCGCTGGCGCCGTTGCCAGAGGGGCCCGATTTGGGCGGGCAGGGTTCGTCGGGGACCTCATCTGCGCCGGCTACGATGACCGTGGGGCAGTCACTGAAGTCGATGACCTTCACCTTGTCGGGCGACAGACCGGATGGGTCGCGGAATGACAGCGGGTTGTTGTAGACGTAGGAGTAGGCGTTGGTTCCCTGGGTCGCGAACGGGGTATGCAAGATCGGGTCGATGGACAGGAAGCGGCCGATGGCCGGGTCGTACATGCGGCCTCGCATGTTGACCAGACCCAGACCCAGATCCTGGTCGTGTTCATGGCCGGTAAATCCGCGATTGCCTGCGCTGGCGTCGAGTGCGGTCTCGCGTTTGCCGAAGGCGGTGAAGCGCTGGCGCACGACGACATTGCCGTCACTGTCGGTGATGGTCCGTGCCGAGCCCAGGCGATCGGCGAGAAGAAACCGGGTCTCGTCTGTCTCGGGCAGGCCGGTCGAACGTCGAATGGTCGCGATGTGGCCGGTCGGGGCCATCACGTGGTAGAGGTGCGTGGTCCCCGCGGACGTGGTCGTACGTTCGTATAGATTGTCTACATAAATCGTGGTCCCGTTCGATCCCGCCTTGACCACCCGCTGCTCTCGGGCGTCGTAGCCGAATCGAGTCGCCGTGGGACTCGTTCCGACGTAGACGCGCCTGGGCAGGTCGAACGGCGTGTACTCGATTCGCTGCCGGCCACCTGCGACGTCTGGCCCGATGCGCAGGATCTGGTTGCCGTTGGCGTCGTACTCGTAGACGTTGGCCCCCGCCGACAGGACCGCGTGCGGTCTGGCGACATCGTAGCGGTAGTCGCCAATGCCGGTTTGGGCCAGAATATTGCCGGTAGGGTCGTAGCTGAGCTCGCGGACCAGCGCGCCGATACGCTGGGAATCGTTTTCGACTGCCTGAAAGACCTTCTCGAGGCGGTCGAGGGCGTCGTAGCGGTAGATGCGTGAGCTCGCGGGCTCGACCGCGTCAATGGTCGAGCGCACCCGTCCCGCCGCGTCGTAGCCGTAGGTCAGGTGCTGCAAAACTGTGCCGCCGGTCTGGCTGTGCAGGCTTTCCAGCCGGCCCGAGCGCGGCTGGTACGAACGCGTGGTCGTGATCGCGTGGCCGAGCTGTTCGACGTGGATCCGGTGTCCGTCGTCGTCGTCGATCAAGGTCCACAGCCGGCGCACGTCGAGCGCGTCGTCGAATACTTCGTCGACGCTCACCAAGTTGCCGGCCGAGTCGTACCCGTTGCGAACCGCGAAGCCGGACCCGCTGCCTCCGCTAACCAAAGCCGGGTAGTCGATGCGCACGGCCCGCCCGTGGGCGTCGTACTGGTAGCCGAGGTCGAAGCTCTCGCTGCCGACGAATAGCCGGCTTCGCACGAGCGCGCCGGCGATGACAGAGGACCCCCAGGCGGGCGCGTAGTCGTACGCGGTGCGATGGCAGTCCGGGCTCATGGTCGCCGACAGCCGGCCGACGGCGCCGGTGCCCTGGTCGTAGTGCCAGTGCGTCGTGCCGGAGCGATCGTCTTTACGCACCGGCCGCCCGATTCGATCATAGGTGTAGTACGCCCGGTTGCTGGCATTGTCGGTTGACGACGTCAGCTCGCCGAAGTCGTTGTACTCGACGGTGACCGTACCGGCGTTCGGCGACACCAGGCGCCACGGCCGTCCCAGGCCATCGTAGTCGACCGAGGTTAGGTTTCCAGCCGGGTCCCAAAGCGCGCGCAGCGGCCCCGAAGGATCGTATTCGTGCTGGGTGACGTTGCCGTCTGCGTCCACGGTCGCCACGATGTCGCCTCTGTGGTCGAACACGAGGGTCCGTTCGTTGTCGAGCGGATTGCTGGAGCGAATCACTGTCGTGGCGACGGCGCGCACCGAGGACCTCCACGCGGACGCCGACGATAGCTCTCCCGGCAGACCCCGGGCAAACGTGGTCACTGCCACCCCGCCGGCCGCGTTGTCGTCTGGTCGCTCTTGGCGAATCATGCGGCCGGCCGGGTCGTAGCGGTACCGAGTCCAGTGAGTCGACGAACCAGTCGAACCGAGGACGAACGGTTCGCTCACCGCGTCGAGCCGTCCAGCCGGGTTGTACGTGAAGTCCTTAGCAACCGCTTTGCCGCGGTATCCGGTGCCGTGGGTGCGGATCTGCCGTCCGAGGGCGTCGAACTCGGTCCGGGTGGTTCCCCGTCCGGCAACCGTGGTCGTTACAGCAAACTGCATGTTGGCCAGGTCGGGAGACCCCGGCCTCGCCGCGTAGCTGGTCGTCGCTACGTACCCCGGCGCGGCGGTCTTGCGGTGGCGGCCGAACCCGTCGTAGCCGTGCTGGACTACGATGCCGTTGGGATCGCGGAAGGTCTGCAGCTGCCGGTAGACTGGATCGTAGGCGAACTCGTAGCGATGCCCCTCGGCGTTTTCGAGCGACGTGGGGGCAAACCCGCGGCTGTCGTAGTAGGTGGTCTCAGTTCGCTCGTTGCCCGTGGCATCGTGATGCGTGGTGGTCGTGACGTTGCCGTACTCGTCGTAGCCAAAGCTGGACTTGGTCCGGGCCCGCGGGGCAGTGGCCCGGGTTTCGACCGACGCCAGGAGCCAGCCAGGCTTGGGTCCGTTCGAAGTGGCTGGCCAATAGCGATAGGTTTCGGTAACGGTCTGGGTTCTGCCCTGTCGGGTCCGGGTCGTGGTCATGGCATCGGGCAGCGAGACAAGCCATTCCTGGGCGCGCGTGCTGGACACCTCGAAGTCGGTGTCCACCCGCAGGTCTTCGATCCTCTCACCATTGCCGTTGGACCAGGTCACGTGGCGCTGCGTGGTGTTGCCGTACTCGGCGACCACTACATGGGTGTCGATGGTGGACAGAATCTGATCGACCGGGTCGAAGATAAGTATCGGTTCTTCATCGTGCTGCTGGGTGCGCACATGTTCGGCCACCACGAATGGGCGGCCAGCGTCAGACTGGCGGATCTGCCAGTTTTGGACCGAGTAGGTCGTGACGGGCCGTCGCTCAAAGCCGCTCAGCCGCGATGGTGACACCGGCAGCCGGGTCTCGCTTTTTTGCAGGCGACCTGCGTATGGATACCAGTGCGAAACGCCTGTGTTGCCGACCTCGGCAACGTACGTGGAATTGTCGAAGGTTCTGGTGGTCGCGTACAGAAGCTCGTCGGCGCCATCCCACACGACTTCCACGCGGCGCTCGAAGCCCAGGGCTCCGCGACCGTACCAGCCGACCCGGGCATTTCGATACGAGAAGTCGTGGGTACGCACGAGATCGCCAATGCCGGCGTGTACGTCGCGCAGCGCGGTGATGCGGTAGCTCGAAACCAACGGGCCCACGCGGCGCAGACACAAGGTTCGGTCGGGACATGATAGTCGCTGCGATTTGTATGTCCGTTGGCCGTCTCGTCCGAGGGCGTCGTAGCGAATCGAAATGCGCTGGCCCAGACCGTCGGTGATGGTGCGGGCCAGCTGGCCCCGGGACATGTTCCCGTAGCGAACGTTGAGCCGAAACGCCGGGTTTCCGTGCGCGTCGGTGTCGCCGTCGTCGCTGGCGCGAAGCAGATCGCCGTTGCCATCGCCATCGACGTCTGCCACCAGCGGCACGGTTAGCTCGGCGGTGTTGCGGGTGCCGAACCCGTATGAGACCCGGTTGGTCGTTCTCACTAGCCGGTCGAAACCGCGAGCGTATCGCTCGTAGGTGATGGTCGCGGCTGTGCGGCACGCACCGTCGGCGCACTCCTGGACCGTCTCGAGCACTGTGGTCTGGTTTTGGTAGCCGTACTCGAGCTGGTACTCTCGCTCCATCGACCCATTGACGTAGGTCTGAACGGCCTCGAGCTTGCGCCATTCCAGTCGCCGATCGCCGTACCACAGCACGGTACGCTCGTCTTCGCGATCGCCGTATACGAACTGAATGCGGCGATCGGCCGCCTGCCTCTTGCCCGCGCCTCGCCCCACATCTCGATAGATCCCATACCGGATCTCCGAGGGAGCCTTGAACGTGCAGTCGACGATCCAGTCATCTGAGCGACACTCGCGCGCGTAGCTCATCTCGATGAGGTTGCCGTTGCGGTCGCTGATCTCGGCCAGCATCCACTGCCGGCGGATACCATTGTCCGCCGCTTCGCGAGCGTCGTCGCGAAATCCGTAGCGAAGGATGCGGCCATCGCGGGTGCGAACTTCGAACCCATCCGGGCCGAGCGCCGAGCTTCCGGCCGAAACGATCCTCGAGAAGCTCTCGGCCTCGGTTCGGTATTCGGTGCCGCTTTGGCCGTACACGCCAGATACTGCAACTAGCGGCGCGCCGTCGAGGCACAACTGGTCGCTGCTCGCGTCGGCGATGGCTTCGGGAAAGCCGCTCGCGCTGTGCACAAACGACCTCGGGCAGCGAGCAATCTGGGACAATCCGGTGAGTCTCCAGCCGCGGCCGAGCAATCCAAGTCCGGCCCCGCTTTGGTACTGAAGCGCCAGGCTGGGCGTGAGCCCCGCGGTCCCCGCCGGGACAACGAGAGGAATCGTGTACACCGCCTGTCCGCCGTCGGTCACCGTGAACGAACTCGCCGGTGTGCCACTTGCCTCGGTGCTCGCGTCGGGCAGCGGGGCCGGCAGCGGCATTGCCAGCGCGGGGTTCGCTTGGCAGCGG
>JAKSDA010000317.1 GCA_022360315.1 Pseudomonadota bacterium | reverse complement strand
TCACCACGCGATACGGTCTCGCAAATGGTTCGCCGAATGGCATTTTCGGCCCCTACTACCGTTCTGAGCACGTTTACCCGGGATTTGCGGAACGGTTTGGCGAATGATTTGGCAAATGAGTCGAATCTGCGCTCTCGAGAGCACATCCCCAAAAAGTGCTCTTGCTTGGCAAAGGATTGCGACTCATGCTGTCCTGCAGGTTTCTCGAGTCCAAAATCATTGTTCAACTCCCTGGTTGCGACCGCAGTCGCCCGTGCGCAGGCTTGACGGAACCGTCGTGGAAGCGCCACGATGGGATCCATGCGTGACGCGGACCCAAGCGCGAGCGTCGTCACCCAGGAGACCATGCAGAACCAGAAGAAGCTCTATGCACCAAGCAACCCGACGTCAGCCGGAGACTCTGCGGATTCCGGCCAGCGGCAAACCGCGGGGCCCCGATACGTCGAGTTGATCCGGGTGAGCGGGCGTGGCCAGGTCGAACGCGAGACGCCTGAATCGCAGCGTCGCTCCCTCGACAGACTGTCCCGAACGCGCCCTGGTATCCGCATCGCCCGGATCGAAGCGCTCGCCGTATCAGCTGCAATTCCCCTGGAGCAAACGGAGCAGGGTCAACAGCTACTCGAACTCGCGAGCGGTGGATTCGACGAATTGCGGCTGTGGGATGTCGATCGCGGTCTCGGATCCCGGGCCGATGATCCCCGGGATCGGCTGGCGATTTTCGGCATTGCTCGCGAGGCGAATGCGGTGATCGTCGATTGTAGCGAGCGGGTGATCGATCCGAGCAAGGAGCTCGGCGAACTGGATTATTATCTGCGTACGTTCTTTGCCGCGCAGGAACGGCGCAAGATCGCCCAGCGTACCCGGGCAGGCCGCAAGCGCATCGCCGCGGAAGGTGGATACGCTGGCGCCGGGTTTATTCCCTATGGCCTTACCTGGGATCGCAGCAAACGCCAGTGGGGCATCGACGAATGCCGCGCGGCGATCGTGCGTGACATGTTCGAGCAGTGTCTGAACGGCGTTGCCGCGGCGACCATTGCCAGCGAATTGAATGCGCGCGGCGTACCGACCCAGCAGGGAAAGCGCTGGCATCAGTCCACGGTGGCCAGAATGCTGCGTATGCCGGCGTATCGCGGCGAGCACAGGCAAGAGGGATTGACCATTCGGGTTCCCGCCATCGTCGATGAAACCACCTGGTTCGCGGCACAGCGTCTTTTAGACGTGCGACCACGGCGGCGACGCGCTCAGAAAACGCAAAGCCCGTGCGTCGGACGCATATGGTGTCCTTGTGGACAGCGTGCCTATATTCGGCTTGCCAAGGGCAAAGAATACGTCTACTGCGCTACGCATCATGATCGCAAACGCCGAACCCAGTGTTCCCAAATGGGATCGCATCGGGCGGACCAGATCGATCCAGTCGTATGGGATACCGTGGCCAAGGCCATTGCCGAGCCACAGCTTTTGCGGCCCAAAATGGCAGGAAACGATGATTCTGCCGAAGAGCACCGCGAAGAACTCGCGCGGTGCGAGCAAGAGCTGCAAAGACTAGTGACCAGCGAGAACGAGATCTCACGAGCGTTTCGCCGCGATGAACTCAGCGTGGAAGCGTGGCGGGATCAGCTCAAAGAGATCGCGGCCGACCGACATATACTCAAGCACCACCGCGCTATGGCCCGTGAACGGCTCGCAGCGGCCGATGCAGCTGCTTTCTCTTGGGACGCTGTGGAGACGCAGCTAGAAGCGCTAACGGCCCGTGTCCGCGCCGCGGCTCCCATCGACCGCAAAGCCATCATCGAATCGCTTATCCCCGGCGATCAGCCCTATGGCGTCACTATCTGGCCAGATGGCAAGATCGACATTCGCGGCGGCATCGCGGTGCCCTCGGCCGGCCGAAGTTGTCACGGCACCCGCCAGCGCAAGATGTACAGTTTGACAACCGGCTACCCAGAAGCAGAGTCGTGCACTTTCAGCTGGTTGCAAAGGTCAATGTCGGCTCGTAGCCAGCGACAGAGTCCCGATGGTTGCCGATCGGCTGACTGTGTAATGGCCGCCCAGTGGCATGCGTTGGCAC
>JAKSDA010000633.1 GCA_022360315.1 Pseudomonadota bacterium | reverse complement strand
GCTCCTCGGGCTCGAGCCCGGCCAGACGCTCCTCGGGCTCGAGCCCGGCCAGACGCTCCTCGGGCTCGAGCCCGGCCAGACGCTCCTCGGGAGCAAAATGACGTAGCACGAGCTCTGGTCCGAGCGTCGCAGCTAGCTTTTCCAGCAGATCGTCCAACCCTTCAAGATTTCCGATATCTTCCATTTGTGCAACCTCGAGGATCCAGGCAAGGGTACTGTGAGCGACGTCTTTGTCCAGCTTTTTGGCGTGGGTAAACGGTTTTAGATTCTTCTCTTCTCTTGATACCCTGTCCAACAAGACAACAATCATAGTGTACCTGCTCCCGACCAGACGCGCATAGCCGTCTTCTAGCGGTTCCATACGCAAGTCCATCCACTCGATCTCCCGGCTCAGAGTCGGGGTCATCCTGGGTACCACCAGCACCAAACTCAGCTCCGATGGGCTATCGAATTCTCCTGTACGAGAGGCCAGATACTCCCCGCCATAGCTGATTAGCCGAATCAGTTCGCCTCTGCGAAAACCGCGCGTCGGCCCCTTGAAGTCGAGTAGTGTCTGCTCGCCCAAATGGGGCCACAACCCTCGCAGAACCCCGGCCTCGTGGTCTCGCTTCTTGCCCCGGCCGCGGACCAATCGTTGATCGATACGCCGAGAATCCCACGACAGCGGATACTCGACCTCGAGCTTTACGCCGGGCGGCACACCCTCGTTGACGGTCCGGGCAAATCCAAGGTGGTACAGAGTTCGTCTGTACTCGTACTGCTCCACCCTGGCTTTGCGTCGGCGTCGATGAGTCGGGAACTTTCTCTTAAAACCCACGGGGTGGGTACTATACGGGGAGTGCCTCTCTGCTGCCGAACTCGAGACGCAGAAAATGCCGGCAGCGGGGAGGATTGCGGCTGCTCTGCAAAGTGCGGACGGACGCTATGGTGGAATCGATAGAAATAGCGCCGGATACCGAACGACAGCCGTAACGACCCCCGATCGACGCGCACTGCGTAGCTATTATTGGTAAATTTTTGTCTTACCCAAGTCCGGAATACGTCAGTGCAGATCAGAAGGTATTCAAGCGCGCCGATCGATTGCAGCGGCTGGTCAAGAAGACGATCGAGATGGAAACACGAAGGTCGGCAAACTTATCTGTGGTCGATTGAAACCCAGTGATAGCTTTGATGAGTCGCTTACGACCTGACGTACCGCTTACGAACCTGACGTACCGGGAATTGTGCGCACTGGCCCAACCTGGCGACAAGGCTGACAAAATGAGGAAATTAGCCGAGAATGCGATTCGGTTAATGCAAAACAATCTGTAGTACAACGGGATTTCACGGAGCGCAGCTCATCCATACCTACTGAGTGCGGTGGCTCTATGTGTGAAGGTCATTGCAAGGTCGCTTGAAACAACATAAGGTCGAGAATACTGAGGGCCTGTTTCTCGAAGAACCCCAACTTGGAACTTTGTTGGATCGCTGATTGCACTTCAATGCTATCGCCTTGGATAAACCGCTCCGTCGGGGTGTACTTCTGATGGCTCTAGACAGCTCTTTGACGGTCGTGGTATGCGATTACTCTGATTGCCATAGAATGACCGAGGGTATGATGAAACCAAATTTTTTATACTGGCACTGGATTACTACAGCATGTGCACTGCTTCTATTTGGCTGCGCTAATGACGACACTGATGAGCCGACGGGCGACGCGCACATCGAGCCCGGCGAGGTAGTGATTACCGAGTTGATGCCCAATATCCAGTCATCGGCAACCGACTGGATCGAGCTCTACAATACCACCGAAACTGCAATCGATCTGCAGGGATGCACACTCAGTGACAATGGATCCGATCGCTTCACGATCAATCGAACTCTTGAGATCGAGCCGGGGAAATATGCGGTTCTCGCGAGTGCGAGCGACCGTGGAGTCGATACGCCACCAGCGCTGATAGATCCGGCCTGGGTCTTCTCGGACGACCAGTTCCAGCTCGAGGCAGCCGGCCCGGATCAGGTGGTCCTCACCTGCGGTGGTGTCGCGATCGATCGTGTGGAGTACGCGGAATACAGTCCCGGCCCTGCCACCGGCACGCGCGGCTGGCAGTTAGACCCAAACGCAATCGACTCCCTGCTCAATGATGACGAGTCGAACTGGTGCTACACACCTCTCCCCGTGCTCAGCACCGAGTACGTTTACCACACTGACAGTGTCGCGTCACCGGGCGTCGACAACCCTGCCTGCAATGTACTTCCATTTGTGTACTTCGACCAGAAGGACGTTGTGCTCGAGGGGATTGACCTTGTAGCCACTCTGCAGATCGCTGAGCTCGAATTGGCGACGGAGAATGCGACTTCCATGCTCACGATTTGGGCGATACGCGACCAAATCGTTACACCGGAGGTTGCTCAGAGGATCAATGACCTCTATCTGCTTCATATCGATGCTATCTACAAGGCAGATGTCACGGATGGTTACGACTGGAACTTTGGCGTCTGGCATTTTGCCTGGGCCATATCGAATCTCTTCCGCAACGGTCAAGACGAAGTCAAGACGCGTTTACAGGATGCTTACAACCACGCACTGGAACGGCCTGACACGCTGGAGAGGTTCAGGCTGGTCGCTATCGATCATGTGCGCGGCAATCGCATAATCATGGGTGATATTCACGAGCTCGGGCGCGGGTTCGCTCAGGCTCACATAGTGGTTCCCGGAAATCCGGCGTATCTCCAGAGCTTTGACGACTACTTAAATAGACAAAAGCCAGATTTGGTCGACTAGTCCTTCTGCACAGAGGTTGATAGATTGCGGCGCACGCACTGGAGTGGTAGCGTTCTTGGAGGCGAGAAGCGCGCATGTCGACCTGTATGGTGGGCACCACCGGCTGTGGCCTGTGGTGCTGCAAGTCCCATGGTGCGCAGGCGATGTCGATCTGGTTGATGGCCGTGTAGAGTCGTCGCTGTATCTCCTTATTGGACTCGACGATAAACGGATATTCGAATGCGGTCTCGCTGCCAGTTGCAGGAAATTTTATCTGGGCGACCGCTTCGGCGACACAGCGTACCACCTCCGGTTTTGACCCGCGAATTGAATCATGTCGTTGAGGATAGCTTCAGTAGTAAAACCCGATCGAATATCTTGCTGTCAACCATTCGATGACGAGAGGCGAACGCGGCAAACTATATTGACTTTGCCGCGCTGGCTTGCCTCTTATGACTGCTGGGTCTAAATAGATCGCAATCCACGAGAATCAGTTCGGATTCGGCAACAGAACAGGCCGTTGAGCAGATCCGAATCTGTCTGCGAATACGTGCCGGTTTGCCCGATGGTCTGGCGTTTGGCTTGAATGAGCCTCGCGAAGTGGACTTCGGCTCAGTCGCCCTGCAGGCCGACTCGCGATGCGAGAGAGTCACCTTCACCCTGTCACTTGCCGGCGCCCAGGCATCATTCACATATGAGTACTTTCAGCCGCCCAGCCAACTCGCGACCATCGACGGTCTGATCAAGGTGTGGATGGCCGCGCTCGAGTCGTGCACCAGCACCTCCTCGATCAACGTGGCCGACAACTGCGTCCCCCGTGAAGACTAGCCGGGCTAGACAGGGGCTAGATAGTCTCGGCGGCGTTGCGTGCGAGCTCTTGGAGATAGAATGGGCTGCCTCGAGCTCGTTCCACGAGTTCGGTGACACGCTCGGGTGGTACGTCATTACCCAACAACGAGCGGATCATGGTCTCCGCAGCGCGCTGGGTCAAACGGCCCAGGCGAATCTCGGTGGCGAGGTGTTCGCTCCACAGATCGGGAAATAGTTCGCGATACTCCGGCCGGCCTGCAGCCAAAACCAGGAGTGGCCGCTCGGCCAGGTCGGACATGAGCTGGTCGAGCGTTTCGACCGAGGCGCGGTCGGCCCATTGCAGGTCGTCGATGAACAGAATGACCGCATGGTGCCGAGTCTCGGCCTCGAGCAGATCACGAAAAACACGGCGCAGCTCCTGGCGTACCGTTTTGACGCCGCCGTGGACAGTCTTCGGCTCGACAGTGTCGTCGTCGGGCCGGGCCGCGCCGAATAGCTCGGTAAGTACCCGGATGGCATGGTCGCTCTGCTCGACCGAGAGGTAGCGCGTGAAATAGTCGCGAAGCAAATGCCTGCTGGACGGTCCAGGCATCCGCTCCGCCATGCCGGTTGCGGAGAGGATGAACGCGGCAATTGCGGGCAACTGCGAGTCTGAAGGCAGTTTTCCCACTCGAGCCATCCAGATGCCGATATCCTCGCCCTGTCGGCCGAGCTGACCGGTCAATTCGCGGCACAGACGCGATTTGCCAAAGCCGGGCGGTCCGGTCACTATCAACGCTTGTGCCTGCTCATCTTCGATGCAGTCGTTGACCGCGCGCAAAAGGATGCTCAGCTCTCGTTTCCGGCCGATAAACGGTGTGGCCGAATGCGACGCGGCGACCACGACATGGATCGAGTGCTGGGCCGATGTACCAGTCTGAGCTCTTTTTTCGGCCAGAGGCGGTTTCCACTGCAGGACGTGTTTGTCGAGTAGGCCGGCGACCTTGTCTACCTCTTCGCCAATCTGGTCGCTCATCGGTCGGAGCGTTCGCTCTTTGGCCATCATGCACTGGACCAGGTTTTCGACCGAACGCGGCACGGAAGGAGCCATCGTGCACACGGTGGGTAGCTCATCATCGAGAATATGGGTGAAAAGTTCTTTCTCATTTCTCGCCGAGAATATCGAAAACGCCGGCTCACCAGTCAGACACTCGAATAGTACACAGCCCAGCGAAAAGACGTCGGTGAGCGGTCCGAGGTCCGCACTCCCGCGTATCTGCTCGGGAGACATGTACAGCGGAGTTCCCAGGCGGCTGCCCGGCCTGGTAAATGTCTGCGTGGCATCGGCCCAGCCGGCCATGCCAAAGTCGACGAGTTTGGCGTCCTCGACCTTCCCGTGGGGCAAAAAAATGTTGCCGGGTTTGATATCGCGATGGGTGATGCCATGGCTGTGCGCAAAGGCGAGGGCAGAGGCGATTCGCCCTGCCAGGTGCAGCGACTCGGCAATGGTGAGCGAGTCGCGCTCGAGACGGACTTTTAGATCGATACCATCCAGCCATTCCATGACCAGAAACCGCTTGCGCCCAGCGATCCGACCACTGTCGAGAAAGCCCACGATGGCTGGATGGCGCAGAGTGCGCAGCAGTGTGGACTCCCGGGCAAGTCGCCTGTCCTGCTGAGCTACCTGCTGTCGCAGGAACTTGATCGCCACCTCGCCCCCGGTGTTGAGATCGCGGGCCCTGTACACAGAGCCCACCGCACCCGTACCAGCCTGTGCCTGAAGCACGTAGCGTCCGGCTATGAGAGTTCCGACATCCATGGAACCTACCAGAATACAGGATTGTCCGGGATTTGTCTCGGCAATATACAATTTGAGGACCACCTTGAACCCGATTTTCATGCAGGACCGGGTTTATCCCGAAACTCCGGAGTCCGGATTCGGACCTCAGCTCGCGGCTGCGCGCAGTTCGTTGAGGTGGGGCTCGATCAGGCCACCGAGCACACGCATTGCCATAAATGGGGCAACGTATCCAACAAAGGTGGTGACAAATGCTGTGACGAATACCACGAAGACCCTGTCGTCGACGACCAAGCCGGACAGCGTGGGCTGCAACCACAGTCTGTCAAATGCGTAGAGGGCGAGGAAAAGGACCTCGCCCACGATATACAGGGCGCCGATGACGCGCAGGGTTCGAAACCACACCAATGGATTGAGTACTCTGAGAAATGAGCTGGATATGGCTGCGATGAGGATCAAGAGCGGCAATAGAGCAACGCTGAAAAGGACTGCAATCGCGGGCAGCGAGACCACACCGATCACTGCGCGGAAGTTGGTCGGCTCATCGAGTAAGGTGACGAATGAGTGAAGTTGCAATGGCCCGTGGACGCTGAATGTCCACCATATCAAAGTGGCAACAAGCGGGAGATAGGCGACGATAATGCGCCAAAGCGGAAAAAATATTAACTCGTTGAAACTCAGGAGGTCTGAAAGTTGAATATCTTCTTTGCCCGACGCAGTCGCAGTCACGAGTCCGAGAAAAATCATCAACTCGATACCTGCGGCGGCGAACCAACCGAACGAGGCGATCGCAATTCCACCACTGAGCATTGGCGCCAAAAACAGACTCCCCTGGCCCAACATCACCGTGACCAGCGACAAGACCAATAACAAAACCAGCCCGGATCGGGTCAATGGAAAGCGCAAGAGCTCTGGCAGGCGGCTGAAGAACAATCTCGTCGCGGATACCGATTTTGCCCCGTGAGACCGCCGACCGCCCACGACCGCCAGGATATGCTGGCATTTGCGGCAGCGATCGACGAAGCCGCCCTTGGTCCAGTGGTGATCGCTGCACTCGAAGCACCATTCGGTGTCGCACTCGGGGCAGACAAACGCGGTGGTATGATCGGGATGGACGGCGCACACGCCGTTGACCACCTGCTCCGGCTTCGCCTGTGGTGGGGGTTCGACCACCGGATAGGGCCCGGACAGAGCGGGGAACATGTTGGTGACTCTGGGCGCTTCCAGCGAGATCCCGGTCGAGGTGGCGTGGCGTTCGGACGATAGGTTGGCGACTTCGAGCACCGGTTGGACGCCGTAGAAGCGGTCGAGCGCCTTGCGCAAAAGCGCCTCGGCAACGACGCAGCGGATCACCTGGTAGCCGGTCGCCGCTTCGATCTCGCGCACTGCAGCATCGTTCTCCGGATCGCGCATCGCGACGACCAGTTGCTTCTCGTCGATGTCGAGAAATCCGAGTGCCACAGCGTAGTGGCGCGCGGCCAGGTTGGGGTCGAGTATTGTTACCGCGTTTTTGTCGGCGTCCTTGAAGTGTTCGAGACGCGCTGAGGGAACTTGTTTTTGTTGAGCGAGTGCGCGGGATACGGCATCGACATGGGTGTGACCGAGCTCGAGCAACGTCGAGCCGAGCCGGTAACTCTTCTGCCGAATCTGAGCCTCGTCGACTTGCTCAGCCGTGACCGCGCCACGCTGCACCAAGATCTCACCGATCCTCATGAGCTTGAGGAGTATAACACCAGGTGTTTCGGCCCTTTGCCACGTCAAATCAAATCTGCGATGGCGACGGGACAAAATGATGCTCCGGCGCCGGACACCAGCTGCGTCACAATGATGCTCTGGTGTCGGATAACAAGATCCACCGTATGGCGCAGTGGCGTACTGTTCTCCAATTGCGCACCGCTCGCCAGCCGCGCCGCTGCTCTTGCTCCGGCCGCTGTGGCCGGCAGGTGTTCACTTCGATCGCGGAGAAAGCGTGGCCTGGATGTCAAATTTGGGTGGCCGGGGATAAATCCGCTTGCGATAGGGGCGATGACCGGTCTTCCTGACCACGAGCTGGGTAAACTCGTAACCGGCGATCTCGATCGAAAGCGGCGTTTCCCCGACCTCCTTGCCGGCGAGCGTGACAGTGGCCCCCGACGGCGTGGAGGCGACCTGGAACTGGACCCGCGGGCGTTGTAGCCTGATTGCAACCGAATTGCTCTGCCTGGGCATCAATGTGATCGATTTGGTCACGGACTGATAGCGTCGGCGCTCGAAGCGAAATGTCGTTTTGCCACAGGGCAGGCGTATGTTGGCCGGCGTGGCACCGAGGTTGCGCTTGCCGACGTACACTGTCGCCTGGCGCGGCGAGCTGGCAAGGCGAACTCGACAATTACCCGAGCCGCGCCTGTTATTGGCGGCAGGATCGATCGCATTGGTCTTGGCTACCCGGTTGCGATTTCGCGCGGCGCGCAGCGTCCGTGACGGCGACTGGACCTCGCTGTCTTGGCGAGCATTTCGCGGCCGGTTGACTGGCTTTGGGGCCCGGTTGTCTGGCTCGCGTACCAGGGTGACTGGATTCTGTGTCCGGTTGTCGGCGTTCTGTGCGGGTATTTTTGGAGATCGGGGCGGCGCTGCTTGCATGGATGCATCCCGGAGCCGCATCGCGTTTCTGGCAGACGGTTCAGGGCTGTTGCCCCATATGAGGTATCCGCTACCCAGGCCGATCATAGCCGATACACCTGCGGCAAGTGCGGGAACGACCCATTTGCTGTCGAGTCTGAGCTTTGGCAGCAACTCGGTCCGATAGCTGTGCTGGCCAGTATATCTGGCCGAGGATTTTCCCCTGGGGGTGCGCACTACCGGCACCGGGGTCGGTGTGGTCGTTGGCGAGAGCGGTAAGGGTAGTCTCGAGTAGCCGACGTTGGGAGAGGAACCAACCGCGGACAGGTTCTTAGGAGCCGCTCGCGGTGACGCATTGAGCGGGGCAGTGGGCCCGGTTGATGGCGCAGCCGGAGACGGGCCCACTGCGGGCTCAGTACGAGCAGATTGCGACTCTGCCGGCGAGGTGGCAGCCGGGCCCGGTCCAAGGCTATCTCCGGTTGGTTCGAATTCGGCAAAATCCGACCCGCTGGCTGCCCACTCATCCTCGACTCCAGTGTCGTCGTCGCCGCGATTGCCCGTGGCGATGCCCATGCCGGAGACAACGACCGATGGCTCGTTTTCGAAGCTCGACGGGGCCGCGACCTCGGCGAACGACCGACTGCGGGTCTCTCCGGCGACTTCATCGAGCGCATTGCCCTGGTGATCAGGACCGACAGCCGTGCCTCTGGCCTTCGCGGGCACGGACGAGTTGTCCTCGTGATGCACCTCGCATGTGGCTGCCTTGTCGAGTTCCTCGACGGTCGCCTCGGAGGAGTGCTCGGCATCGACCACCGGCAGTTCATCTGTGTCGGCATAGGCAGCGGCAGACTGATCATTGTACCCGTTCTCGCTCCGCTGCGTGGCGATCTCGCCACTTGGTCGCCGTTCTCTGGCCGACTTGGCCGAGGCCAGATGTTGGACGAGCCGACGACTCGGCTCGTCCAGATCGAGTAGACGCAGCTTCATGCCCGCATGGTTGTAGCGATTATCGCGGTCATGGTAGGTGTCGATGATCTCGCATTCGCCCTGGATGACCGGTTCTCCGCTGTCCAGGACGATCGCGAATTGGTCCCTCGTGCCGACGTCAGCTGGCTCCAGGGTGACGATGAACAAGCCGTCGCGATTGTAGAAACGGGTGTAGAGCCGCGCGAAGTGTTCGATCGAAGCCGCCTGAGATACGATCCGCAGCATGAAACGGTCTCAGTATCTCACATGCTGTCGTGATGTGGACATTCTCCACAATGGTGTTGAGGTGGGCGCTGAGACATGCGTCGCTTTTCTGTGTCGAGTCATCTGATCTCGTGGGGTTGGGCACTGGCATCGGGGTTGCTGTCCCGACGTGTATGGAAACTCGACAGAGACTACGCATCCTGCTTTCTTGCGCGCTCCTTTTCAGTTCTCCTCTTATCTCGTCACCTGGGGTGATGGATGTGCCGTCAATTCTCGCTCCCCGGCTCCCGACCTGAGCGGAGAATGGACCATCTCGTACGACGACACCCTGGACGTCGAGGTCCGGATCGGCGGTGCAGTGTCTGTGGGCAGGTGATCCCGATATGGACGGCGCGCTCGAGGCCCTGATCTTCGGTGCCGGCATCAAGTTCACCGCCGGCTTCACCGTACAGTTGATACGACTCCTGACCGAGCACCTCGCCGTGGAAATGCTGCCCGAAACCGGCTCGTAGCAGCCTTATCTCATTGATAATACTGTGTTCAGCAGTGCTGAGCCGCTCAGCATGCGCGGTGGATATGAACTCCGAGGAGGAAGGCGCCGTCGAGGGAGGAGCCGGTCAGGCGGGATCGAATACCTTGGCCGGGCGGCCGGTCCATTCTTCGGCCAGGGCCAGGGTACGTGCATGTTCGGGCACATTGTACAAAAAGCAGTCCGCCCACGACGGATTTTCAATGTGACTCGCACGCTCGAAGAGCCGGGTGCGTGCGGTCTCGATCGCGTCGCGGGCCCGGTCCTTTTCGCCGTTGGCCAAAAGCGCCTCGGCAAAGACCATCCGGGCGATCGCCTCGCCGTCGGGGACGTTGTTGGCAAATTCATTCAGGATATGCATGGCCTGCTGCGAGGCGGCGAGGGCCTTGTCGCAATCGCCGGCCAGAAGTCCGATCATCCCGAGTGTGGCCATGGCCGCGCAACGCGTTCTGGGCATGACTTCGGCATATTTTATGGCTGTGCGGGCTTCGTACTCGGCGCGCGTGAGATCGCCCATCTTGGCGTGGATATACGCCAGGTCGACTCGAGCGGTGATCTCCAGGCGGCGAGCTCCGAGCTCCCGGTGGCCAGCCACAGCTGCGGCACTGGCCTCGAGGGCCTCTTCAAACTGTCCCATCTTGGCCAGACAGCAGCCCAGATTGTTCTGCGCATGGGCAACCAGGTGCCACGAGCCCAGACTCTCCCCTTCGGCCAGCGATTGCCGGAGCAAGGGCAAAGCACGCTCGTACGCGCCGATCGTGGTCCACAGATAGGCCAGATTGATGGCCTCGATACAGGTATGCCGGCGATCGCCGGTCTGCCGCCAGGCGTCGAGTGTCGTGGTATAGGCTGCAATTTCCTTGTCCGTGCTCTTCTCCATCTCGATCTCGTACATCAACCGGGCCCACGGGCGAAAACTCTGCTCGGCGCCCAGTCGCGCCCGGTGTATCACTCCGCGCAGCACAGCCAGCTGGGTCAATTCACCCAGTTCCAGCAGAGTACGGCCCATGACCGCCAGCGCTTTGGCGTAGGCGTGGCTGATCCCGGTCGGGGGGCGACTGAGCAATACCTCGGTTGTTGTGACCACCGGACCGCGTGCGCCCATATGGCCACATACAACCGCCAGCGCTGAAACCGCACGATACCAGGGCTCGGTATGAGGATCGAAAAGCTGGGGGACCTCGACCACGTCCTTTAACGCAGCCTCCATCGATCCCTGCCAGATCAGTGCTTGCACCCGAGCCAATCGCAGCTCGCCCAGGGTGTGGCCAATGGCTCCGCAGGCGATGCCGCGTTCGGCCCGTGCGTGCACGTCGTCCAGAGAGTTCGACTCGAGCGCCTGCTGCACTGCGCGCACATACCACGCT
Organism: Pseudomonadota bacterium; assembly: GCA_022360315.1. Taxonomy (GTDB): domain Bacteria; phylum Myxococcota_A; class Polyangia; order Haliangiales; family Haliangiaceae; genus JAKSDA01. Next base: position 71,848 of record JAKSDA010000633.1, on the reverse strand, counting down.
GCCGCCTTGGCCAGATCGCCGCCTTTTTCGAAATGCTCGGCCAGAACTGCCGCATCGGTCTCGCCACGCCGGGCGAGCCACTCGCCGGCAAGGCTGTGGCCGAGCGAACGATCCTGCTCGGTCAGCGTGCTGTACGTCGCGTCGCGCACTAGTACATGGTTAAACGCGTACTGCTCCGCGCCGTCGAAACGCGACACGGCATCGCGATGGATGAACTCGGCCTCGACCAGTGCCTCGATGCGTCCGCGCAGGCGTTCGAGTTCCCCCTCTGCGCCGAGCAACCCGGCCGTTCCACCGAGCCAGAACGTCTGGCCAAAGACGCTCGCCGCGCGAAGTATGCGCCGCGCCACGGCGGGCAGCTTGGCCAGGCGGGCCTGGATCATGGCGAGTACAGTCTCCGGTGCCGCCAGGTTGCCCTCGGCGGCGGCGCGGATCAGCTCCTCCAGATAGAACGCATTGCCCTCGGCCTGGGCGACCAGCTGATCAATGGTGTCCTGGCCGGCGGACGCGCCGAGCACGCTGCGGACCAGTCGCGCTCCCGCGCGCTTTGGCAACAGGTTCAAGTTCAGATATTCCACGGCGCGCTTGGACCACAGCGACGGAAATTGCTCGTGGACCTCGGGCCGAGCCAGGGCGAGCACCATGAGCGGAGCGTCTTTTTGCCGGACCAGAGTGGCGTCGATCGCCCGCACTGTGGCTGCATCTCCCCAGTGCAAGTCGTCGAGTACGATCACCGTGGGCGCATTCTGGCACTGGCGGCCTATCCATGTCTGCCAGGCCAGTTGCATCTGGTCGGCCATGAGCTGGGCGTCGTCGAGCGCGGCTGCGAGTTGCACGCTGGGCTCGTCGACATATCGGGTGCCGATGAGTTCGCCCAAAAACGTCGCCACCCGCAGGAACTCTTCTCCGGAAAACTGACGGGCCAGTTTTCCGTGCAGTTTTTTGCGTCGAACGGCGAGAGGTTCACCCTCGCGCACCCCAAAGAGCCCTCGCAACCCCTGGGCGAGCAGCCCGTAGGCCGAACCGGCCCCGACCATTTCGCCCCGGGCCAGGAGCAGTTTGGTCCGCTCCCGCTCCGGTAGGCGGCGGAGAAATTCCGCGCATAACCTGGTTTTGCCCATCCCGGCCGATGCGGTGACCAGGATGGCGCGCGATACCGAGTCCTCGATGCACTCCTCGAAGGTCGCGATCAGATGACCCAGTTCGCGGGACCGGCCGACAAAGGGCGTGCGCGAGCCGAGCAGGGTGCGCTCGATGACCAGCGGTTCGCGTTCGCCGCGCAGGGTCAGGCCGTGATCGTCGCCAGCGATCTCGAAGCGCGTGTCGAGCAGCCCTGCGGTGGCCTCGTCGACGCGGATGACCATGGTGTTCTCACCGCCATTGTCAACCCGTTCGCGCTCGACCTGCATCAGATGTGCGGCCTGATCGATGATCTCGCCGACCGGTTCCTTGCCCCCTGCCTTCCCGGTTGCTGTGGCCAGCACTGTGATCATGTTGGGCAATCGGGAGCGCAGGGTCAGGGCCAGACGAGCCGCTCGAGCCGCCGCGTCTGTCGCCGCTTCCTTGCCGCTCATCTGGGCCACAAGCGAGCCGTCCGACAGCCGTTCCACATCGCTACCGAGTTCGCTGATGGTTCGCCATAGCTCGCTGTTGCGGGCCCGGATCAGCGAGCCTGGCATGGTCGCGGCTTCGCTGTCGCACAGCTCCACGTACGGATCAATGGCCATCAGAATGCTGACGATACGCTGCTCCCCGCCACTCAGGGACGACCGCGGGGCCCGGGCGTAGACCTCCTGGTCGAGTGTATCGAGCTCGGCGAGTAACTCGGACCCGTTCTGTAGCCGCAGTTTGGGGTCTTTTAGCAAAAGGCGCTGAACAAGCTGCTCCAGCGCCGGCGATACTTGCGGGCGAAGCTCGCTCACAGGCGGTGGTTCGTCGAATAGAATCTTGGCGCACACCGCCACCGGATCGGCACCCGCGAAGGCGCGCTGGTTGGTCAAGCACTCGAACAATACGCAGCCGAGCGCGAAGATATCGGCCGCCGGACCAACCGGGTCGGAGCTGCGAACCTGCTCCGGCGCCATGTAACCCGGAGTGCCGACCATGAGGCCGGGCAAGGTGAGCCGCGGGGCATTGGCTGGTTCGGCAATGGCCAAACCGATGCCGAAGTCGATGAGGCGCAGGTTTTCCACACTGCCTCCGACCAGGAAGAGATTGCCCGGTTTGATGTCGCGATGGACAATGCCGCGACTGTGAGCGAACTCGAGAGCACTGGCCATGGACCGGAGAACGGTGATGCAATCGCGTATTGTGAGCTCGCCTCGTTTTAGACGGTACGCCAGGTCGTATCCATCGAGCCATTCCATGGCCACATAGGGCCGCTGGGGCTCGATAAAACCATCGGCGACGTGGGCGACGATACGCGGATGTTTGAGCGCAGATAGCAAGCGCGCCTCGCGCACAAAACGGCCCGATGCATGCTCATTGCCAGGACTCAGGATCTTGATCGCGACCGGCTTGCCCGTCTGGTTGTCACGAGCGCGAAACACCTCACCCATGCCGCCTATCCCCAGCCTGCGTTCGAGAATAAATCGTTCCCCGATTACCGTCCCGATCATCATGACGCGCACCGCTAGCGTACTACGAACCCCGCCGAAATACCGTTACACAGGCACCAAGCCCAAACAAGGCCGCTTCGATGCGCTGGCAAAGACGAAGGCGACATTACATGAAATGAGGTGCCTAAACAGAACGCATTACCTAAACAGAACGCATTAGTTGTGGATCAAACAAGGCGTTTCTATTGCAAGGCCGACAGCCGAGCCGTCCGGGACTCCAGCCGTCCGGGGTTTTGCCCAAAAATGATAGCGCGAGCGCCAAGCGGTCGGGCCGCGCACGGTCGCGCTGGTCCTTGTTTCCAGTGATCGTGGGTAGGAACGCTGGCCTTACTGCCACAATGCGATGTAGGAATCGATGGACGAAGCGTGTGCGTCGACACGGGTGTCGCGTGTTGCGCCCGACTCGTCCACGCTGGAATGCACCCCGGCGACATACTCTTCGCCATCGACCACAATCAACGTGGGGCCACCCGAGTCTGTGCCGACGAGGCCATCGGTAAGGACCGTGTGCGCGTACCAGAGCACCTCGACCTCGCCGAGCTGAATCGCGCCGTGGTGCTTCTTGCCGCCCTGGCTCGACTCCGCGTCCGAGTAGCCGAAGCCCGCGGCTCGCAGGACTGCCCCTTGCCGGACAACCGAGGGGTCGTCATTCAACCTCAGAGGCGAAGCCAGGGCATCCACTGCCAGCCGGATCAAAGCGATATCCGCCTCGTGGCGGCGGTCTCCAGGTAGAGGCGAATAGTCGGAATGATCAATCCATTCCGCGCCCTTGATGAAGCTAGTTTCTCCCACATGGAAAGCGTCTGAAGTGCCGCCAAAAGCATCTGACGTGCCGCCGAAGACAGTGTGGCTCGCCGGATCGACTGTGGTGCCAAACCCGACGTAAATGGCCGTGGCATCGCCGATACAACGCGCTGCGGTAAGAACCACACGAGCAGCGATGAGCGCCCCAGAGCACAGCTCGACACCGGTCGGCTTATCCAACAACAACCCGACAACCGCCGGATCGCTGAGATTGGCGTGGTCGGTTTCGATCTGCTGGTGTGCAGCCGAGCCGATCTCGCAGCCACCGAGAAGATTCAAAGTCAACATGACGGAGAGAAAGTGGGATTTAGTACGCACCATGGAGGGCACCTTTCAAACGGGCAGAGTTAGCGGTGGAGGCAAGATATAACTAGTTAAATTCATTCATTTATTAGAGCTAACAGCAGAAAAGAAACGCCCGCCCTTACATCGGAAATAGAAAAATACAACCAGTCACATGGAACACCTCTGTAAGAGGTCGTATGAGGCAATATGGGTACGAACCGTAAGATTCAGTAAGATTTATTCATACCCGATGCACTCACCATACCAAGAGCCCCAAGTCCTTACACCGAGTATAAAAAAATACAACCAGATGCCTGGATCAGGCTTTGTTGAAACATTCTTATCCAGCAGCATTCTTTGATTTTTCGGCGATGCGAGCGGGGCAACCAGAGTTCGGGGGGCCAAATTGATCGCATGTCTCTCACCCGGCAAAACCTGGGGACTCCTCCCCCATCTGCTGAATCAATTATGTTTCACCCGTATATTTCCGTTAACAATGGAGCAAAATTTCGTAAAACAAAGACTGCTGAACTTTTGTTTTGCGGCCGGTTGCAGCATTTCAGAGCCTGTGAGGTCAACCAGATCGACCTGCGTCGGGGTGACAGACGCCATGACCCATCAGTACGGACAATCGAGGTAATTGATATTGCAGAGGTATCAATAGTTGTAATGATTTGCTGTCGCCGCCCTGACTCGCCGAGAAAATGCCAAACGATGTGGGTGGTGACATTGATACTCAATACCAACTACTGGCGGGTCAACAGGGGAGCTGCGTGCGCGCGCGGGCCGAATCGGGAGTTGTTGGGCGAGGTCGAGGCTGGTGGAGCGATACGAATATGTGGGGGCTCGCCGAGTTTGGCAGCGATGTGGCCAGAGACCGTGCCAGTGCCGGCGAATCGATAGAAGAGGGTAAAGCGGTGGCCAGTACTCAATGGCGATGAGACGCGAGTATGGATAAACACGAACGCTACAAGTTCTGCTGTACACCGGATGAAAAAACCCCAAAGGAGTTTCGGCCCGGCCTGGGCACTGGTATACGGGCTCAATGAGCCAAGGACGAGACCTGACCCGCAGACAAGTCATTTCTTCACTCGGTGCTGGTGCGGCCGTGGTGGGCGCCGGAGCTGCTCTTGCCGGTTGCTCCAAGAGCAAGGACGCCAAAACCGATGAGCCCAAAGACAAAGGAGAGGCCAATAAGGACGTAAGTCCCGCTCCAACTGCCGGTAGTGGCAAATCTTACGAATGGAAGATGGTCACTACCTGGCCGAAAGATTTTCCGGGGGTTGGCACTGGAGCCAACGCTCTGGCCGCAGCCATCGGGACCTTATCGGGTGGTCGTATCAAGGTCAAAGTGTACGGCGCCGGCGAGCTTGTCCCCGCACTGGGCGTATTCGACGCGGTCAGTGGCGGCAAGGCAGAAATGGGCCACGGTGCCGCGTATTACTGGAAGGGGAAACACGAGGCCACACAGTTTTTTGCTGCGGTCCCATTTGGATTGACTGCCCACGAGATGAATGCGTGGCTGATGTACGGCGGTGGACAGGCGTTGTGGGACGAGCTGTACGCCCCGTTCGGTCTCAAGCCGTTTTCTGGGGGAAATACGACTGTCCAGATGGGTGGATGGTTCAACAAGGAAATCAAATCGCTCGACGACTACAAGGGCCTCAAGATGCGCATCCCCGGCCTGGGCGGCGAAGTGGTGCGCCGGCTCGGCGGAACCCCGGTCAATGTACCCGGGGGCGAGATCTTTCAGGCGCTCAAGACCGGCGCGATCGACGCCACCGAGTGGGTCGGCCCCTACAACGACCTCGCCTTTGGCCTGCACAAGGCGGCCAAATACTACTACTGGCCGGGCTGGCACGAACCGGGCACCACCCTCGAGCTCATGGTCAACAAAAAGGCCTACGACGCTCTGCCCGAGGATCTCAAGGCCGTGGTCAAGTATGCGGCGGCGGCGGCCACTCTCGATATGATGGCCGAATTTTCGGCTCGAAATGCGGCGGCGCTGCGCCAGCTCATCGACGAGCATAAAGTCGAGCTGCGTCAATACAACGATGACTTGCTCCGAGAAGTGGGCCGCGTGGCCAAAGAGGTCGTCGCCGAAGTGGCCCAGAAAGATCCCCTGTCCAAGAAGGTGTACGAGTCGTTCGACAAATTCCGCCAGCAGAACATTCAGTGGGGCCACATCTCCGAAGAGGGATACTTGCGCGCGCGCGCCCTCACGTTTGCTTGATCGGCCGATTTTGGTATGGGCACGGCCGAGACAAAGCGAAAGCGGAGTTGCCAGTGAGTTTTCTTTTCGGAATGGTCTGGACAGCTCTGCAGTGGATCGAGAAAATCGCTGCCGGGATCAATGAATGGATCGGCCGCGCAGTGTCGTGGTTGACTCTGGTCATGGCGCTGGTGACGTTTGTCATCATTGTCCTGCGCAAAGCACTCAGCATGGGTTGGATCTGGATGCAGGATTCGGTGCTCTACCTGCACAGTGTGGTGTTTCTGATCGGGGCGGGCTTTACCCTGAAACGCGGCGGCCACGTCCGCGTCGACGTCCTTTATGGCCGATTGGGGCCGAAAAGGCGGGCCTTGGTCAATCTCTTCGGCACTGTATTTTTGCTCATGCCGATGTGCTGGCTGATCTACGACAGAGGGCTGCCCTACGTCGAAGCGTCGTGGCAGGTGCGCGAGCGATCGCAAGAAGCGGGCGGGCTCGACGGAGTTTACCTGCTCAAGACAACCATTCTGGTCTACGCTGGGCTGCTCGTCCTGCAGGGGCTAGCCGTCGTGATCGATAGTCTTCTGATCTTGTCGGGCAAGCGGCAAGCGGACCCCGAGGGGGAGGAAGCCGAGCTATGACCGAGCTTTTTCCTCTCCTCATGTTCGCCGGTACCTTTGCAATCCTGCTGTTTGGCTTTCCGGTCGCATTCAGCCTGGCTGGATCGGCGATTCTATTCGCACTCATCGGTTACCTGACCGGCCATTTTGATCCTTCGTTTGTCTCGTTTGTGCCCCAGCGTATCTACGGCGTGATGACCAACTTCACGCTGGTTGCGGTCCCGCTTTTTGTCTTCATGGGGGTCACTCTCGAGCGAACCAAGATCTCGGAGGATCTGCTCGACACTATGTCGCGCCTGTTCGGCGGCCTGCGCGGTGGGCTCGGCATATCGGTGTGTCTGGTCGGGGGGCTGCTCGCCGCCTCGACCGGCATTGTCGGCGCCACGGTCGTGACCATGGGCCTGATCTCGCTTCCCGCCATGTCCCGGCGCGGCTACTCTCCCGAACTGTCGACCGGCATCATCTGCGCTTCCGGCACCCTGGGACAGATCATTCCGCCCAGCATCGTTCTGATCATTCTCGGCGATGTCATCGGTTCGGCGCACCAGCAGGCGCAGCTCAAGCTGGGCAACTTTGCCCCCACCACCGTGTCGGTTGGCGAGTTGTTTGTCGGTGCGCTGATCCCGGGCGCGATTCTCATGTTTCTGTACATGGCCTACGTCGCCATATACGCCCTTGCGCGTCCGCATGCAGCCCCTGCGGTCCCAGCCGAAGAGCGCGGCCTGCTCGCCGGCCGAGCGCTTATGCTCAAAGTGATCAAGGCGCTGATTCCACCGCTACTGCTCATTTTCGGGGTGCTCGGTTCGATTCTTCGCGGCTACGCCACGCCCACCGAAGCGGCCTCGGTCGGCTGCGTCGGCGCGCTGCTTCTCGCCCTGCTCAAGCGCGAGCTCAATCTCGCGGTTTTGCGCCAGATCATGCGCGCGACTACCGAGATCAGCGCCATGGTGTTCACGATTCTGATCGGCGCTGCAGTTTTTTCCCTGGTTTTTCGCGGCTACGGCGGCGACGAAATGGTGCAGGAGTTTCTCCAGAACATCGGCGGCGGGGTGGTGACCTCGTTCATCGTGGTCATGCTGGTGATGTTTCTGCTCGGCTTTTTTCTCGACTTTTTCGAGATCACCTTTGTTGTCGTGCCGCTGGTCGGACCCAGTCTATTAATGATGGGTCTCGACCCAGTCTGGCTTGGCGTGATGATAGCGATCAACCTGCAAACTTCGTTTCTCACCCCACCGTTTGGTTTTTCCCTTTTTTACCTGCGCGGTGTCGCACCGGCGAGCATCACCACGGGTGCCATTTACCGCGGTGCGATTCCGTTTATTGCCATACAGCTCATAACCCTGGTCCTTTTGTGGTTCTGGCGCGACTTGGCCACCTGGCTGCCGCAACAATGGCTCGGTTCTTGACCGTGGTGCCAGCTGAATGGTCCAGTACAATTCGGCTTGTGGTGTTTAGATTGTTACCGGCGATTACCGCATGAGAGTGAAATTATGTTACTAAGGTACATCATGACTTCAAAGCAGTCCAATCGAACCCGCTATCAACTACTTGTCCACGGCGCAGTTTGGTTTGCCGTCATGGCACTCTGTCCCCTACTGTCCGCCCAGGCCGGACCGGCGAAGGCGCAAAACCAGCCCGCTCCAGCACCGGCCGCTGCCGGGGGAGCAGGTTCGTCGGCTCCGATTTCGGTCGATCTCAGCTTTGGCGGAGAAGTCAAAGTCGATATTATGTTTACCGATACCGGGTACGGCGAAGGCACCGTATACGTCTTCGACTACGCTCTCCTGCCCGGCGCCATCCCCATCGATCCGGCGAACAAGAATAGAAATGTCACCATGACCGCGCGTGAATCGCGGCTGTGGTTCAAAAACTTGCTGACCACCCCGCGCGGAGTGGTCAAGAGCTATGTGGAGGCCGACTTTCTCGGTTTTGACTCGGGGCTGGGCAACGAGCGCACGTCCAATCCCTCGTCGCTCCGGCTCCGTCACGCCTATGGCTCGTTTGGCGGCCTGCTGGTCGGACAGACCTGGAGTACATGGATGGATTTGCCGTCGCTGCACGAAGTCATGGGCCTCGGTGGTCCGGCCGGCCTCATCTTCGCCCGCCAGGCGCAAATTCGCTATACCCACAAGATTCCCTCCATCGGGGGCGAAGTGCAGTTTGCTCTGGAAAACCCCGAGACCACGCTGACCGCGCCAGACGGCACGCGGGTAACCCCGAGTGACGATTTCGTGCCCGATACAATCATCAAGTTTTCCAAGAAACTACCCTGGGGACACGTCGCCATCGCAGGAATGGGCCGGGCATTGCGCGCTGATAGCGCCACCCCGGAAAGTGTCGGCGAAGACGACTTGCAGTTCGGATTTGGTGCTCGACTGTCTGGAAAAATCGCTGTCGGCGCCAAACATAATCTCAAATACGATTTCACCTATGGCAGGGGAATCGGCCGATATATTTCTCTGAACTCATACAACGACGGTGAGCTCGCCATGGATGGAAGCGTCGAGCTCATCGACATTGTCGCGGGCGTCGTGGCCGCGCAGGTCTGGTTCTCCGAGGACGCGCGTTTCGCCCTGATCGGCTCGTTTGCTCAGGCGCTCAACAACTCCGAAGAGTTCGCCACATCCAACAAGCGAACCATCACCGGCGAGGCCAATATCATGTGGAATGTGGTTGATTCGGTGCGATTCGGCATCGAGTATGTTTTCGGCAGGCGCACGCTGGAAAACGACGCCGAAGGCGATATGCATCGCGTGCACACCTCGATGCGCTACAAATTCTAACTAAGTACCGCGACCCGTAAGTCAGTGCCCAGTAGGGTCGATCCAGCGCGTCGAAGCGGTACCGAGCCGCGCTGCCGATACCGGCCGCGGCGAGCGCTCAAAACGACAGGGCAGCGGCAATTCCGGCGCTGTCATTACCGACCAGCGGTGAAATCGCGATCTCGCGGGTTGCCGGGTCGGGCTTGACGACCCGCGGCTGATTAAAAATCGCCAGTGCCAGGCCGGTCGCTATTGCCGCGCCGCCCACGGCAAACCCGGCGACGGCCGCCGCGTTATACCTCCGGCTTCGCCTCTCGTAGGTCCTTGCCGAGTCGGGGACGCCGTCTTTGCACGCGTTTGCACTGCCGCATTCGGCGTCGAGCTCGCGGTGAAACTTGGATTCATTGTCGTGTGCGAGCCACTGCAGCGGAATACCGGAAAGGGCGACCAGGGCCCCGCCGCCCGCAATCGCCCAGGGCAAGCGGCGATCCCACCGGCGCTCGAGTCTGGGCAGGAATAACTCGACTGTGCGCGATGGACCCGCTTCGATGACCACGGTTTCGGCGGTGGCCAGCTGAATCGATTTCTGCGCCAGGATCTGATGCGTGCCTGGGGTGACCCAGCGGCTGGCCTGTCCCGGGCCGGAGAACAATGGAGTTCCGTTGACCGACACTTTGGCGTCGGAATCGCGACACACGACTCTGAGCTCGACGATCTCCTTGCGCAGCTCGGCCGCGTATTGTTGGCCCTGTTGACGCTCTTCGCCGGTCAGTTTGTCCGAGCGCAGAGCTTGGTTCAGTTGCTTGAAGGCGTCGACCGGGCGACCCAGACTGCGCAGGCACAGAGCCAAATTGTATCGGATATATGGATGGTCGTTGAGGGCCAGAGCCTGCTCGAACTTTTCCAGCGCCTGCGCGATGAGCGCGTCCCGTCGGAGCTTGATGCCCTCCTGGTACAGTATTTCCGCTCGTTGCTTGCGGTCCTCGACCTCGTCGGCAGGGAGCTCATTGTTGCTCTGCGCCCGCGCTGGCTCGACCGCCATTAACAGTCCTATCACTATCAGCGCGACCCCGATGGCCGGCCCAACGGCCAAACATCTCATCTCTCGACTCAATGACATGTATGTTCTCCCGCTTCTCTATCCGGCTATTTTGTTTGCTCGGTGTTGTTGGTTGAGCGAGTGATTCCTCTGCCCAGCTCGCGTTCGAGTCGTTCTACGCGCGCGCGTTCGTTTTTGAGCAGCTCTTGTAGCCTCTGTTTGGCTTGCTCGGCCTCCCGGCGGGCCGCCTCGGCAGCTTCGCGCAATTGCCGGGCCTCTTCCAGCGCTGTCTCTGCGGCTTCACGGGCTTTTTTTTCGGCTTTACGAGCGGCCACGGCAGCGGCCAGCGCCTGCTCTGAATCCCGGCGAGCCGACTCGGCCTCGTTGCGGGATTGCTCGGCTTGTTCCGCCTCCATACGCGCCCGCTCCGCCTCGGTTTCGGCGCGTTCCTTGGCCTCTTCGCTCTCCTTGGTTTTCTCGACGAGCTGCTCCCTATTCAGGTTGGCCAGTTCGTCGAGTCGGGACTTCTCGTCGATCAGCTGCCGTTTGGCTTCTTGCTCCTGCTTGAGCTCTGTATAGGCCGCGAGGGCCTGCTTTTCGGCGTTGCGAATCACCACCAGCGCGACAGCAGCAGCAGCGACCAGAATAACCAGAAGTGCGAAGGCGCCGGCGATCAGACGACGCTTGCGGCGCGTCCAGCGCTCGTCCAGAGCAAATACCGCGTCCAGGTATTCGCGCTCGCTCTCGGCCAGCTGGTCGCGACATTTGTCTCGCCAGCGCCTGGCTCTTTCTACAGCATTGTCGCGCCACAGCATGCCCTCGCTTTTGCCCTGTCCTCGCCACTGTCGGGCTGCAGTCCGCAGATGGCTCAAAAATTCCACCATCTCGCGGTCTTCATCCAGCCACTGGCGCAGGGTGGGCCAGCGTTCGATCAGCGATTCGTGAATCAGCTCCACCTGGGGCTCATCGGCGTCGCTGCCCCGGTGCACTACCAGGAGCCGGGCCTCGACCAGGTAGTCGATCAACGAGTCGACTTGGTGCGGATCGGACGACAGGCCGCGCAGATCGCGAAGCTCGACGATATCGCGGGTGCGCTCCGAGGTGACCAGGCGTTGAAAGAGCAGACGTGTGAGTTCCTGGGCACTCTTCGATCGACTGGCCAGGACCCGGTCGGCGTGACTGGCCAGGGCGCCGGCCACGCCACCCAGGCGATGGTAGCTTTCTGCGGTCAGCTGGCGCTGTTTCTTATCGCGGTTGTCCCACAAAAGACACGCGGTGAACTGAAGAAGCGGCAGAGCGCCGTGGGTGGTTTCGAGGTCGTCGAGCATGTGTTCGACAACCTCGACGTCTTCGAACTGGTACCCGGCCATCTCGGCGGGCTGGATCAATGCCTCGCGCAGGCCGGGTCGATCGGGCGGGGGTAGAAAATAAAACCCGCGCGACAGCTCGGTCATGAAGTCGCGATCGCGGGCTGCTTCGTCGAGAAAATCAGAGCGGACCGACAGAATGACTCGCAGGGGAGCGGTGTCATCGTCGGCCATGCCGAGCAAACTGGCCAAGAAAGCCCCCCGCTCCTGTGGATTCGAGGCCAGGGCGTAAAGTTCCTCGAACTGGTCGACGTAGAGTGCGATCTTGCGCCCCTCGCGCCGGGCCCGACTGCGCAAAAGCGCGCCCAGATAGCCCGGCTCGCTGGCCAGCTGCTGCTTCAGCGCCTCCTCGGCCGACAGCTCTTCGGCCACAGTCTCGGAGGCGCCAGTCACATAGCTGGCCAGCGCGTTGGCCAGCGATGCCAGCGGAGTGCGGCCGGGACGGATGATGACGGCGTCCCATGGTTGCCCCGACCGCTTGAGTGCGGGAATGAGTCCGGCTCGAACAAACGACGACTTTCCGATTCCAGATGGCCCGACCACAGCGACCAGCGGGCGAAAGCGGAGTTGGTTGAGTACTGCTGCGATGTCGCGCGAGCGGCCAAAGAAGCGATCGGCGTCGGCTTCCTGAAATGCGGCCAGTCCGGCATAGGGACTTTCGCCGGCAATGGCCTGACCGACCCGGCGCCTGGGCAGATGGGGAACGAGCGCCTCGAGCAGCTGTTCGGCGCTGGCAATGCGCTCGTGCTTGGATTTTTTTAAGCAGCCGTCTACGATCGCGATCAACTGGTCGGGAACCTCGACCCCACCGTCGCCCAGACTGGGTATGGGCTCGTCCAAAAGGGCTATGGAGGCCAGGCGGTTGTAGGTCAGCGGCGAGAGCGGGTGCCGGCCGTTCATCATGCGATAGAGAATGATGCCGGCAGCCCATATATCGGTGCGGTGGTCGACTTCGTCGGTCCCCCACTGCTCGGGCGACATATACGGCATGGTGCCGAGCAGCGCACCCTTGTCTGTCAACTCGGTGATCAGCGGGTTTGACAGGTCGCGCGTTGCCGACATCTTTTCGGCCAGATCGGCTTGCTTGTCGCCGTAGATGAACTTGGCTATACCGAAATCGAGAACCTTGATGGTCCCCGAACTGGTCACGTAGATATTGTCGGGCTTGAGGTCGCGGTGGACAATCTTGTGCCGGTGCGCACATGCCAGTGCGCGCACAACAGGCACCATCAACTCAACAGCACGGCTGGCCGGCAGCGGTTCTCCGCGCAACAGATCACTGAGGGGGTGCCCGTCGAGGTATTCGAGCACCATGAAAGGGATGCCTCGATGGTCGTTGACATCGTGGATGACCACGATGTTTTCGTGGGTGCATTGCGCGGTAGCCCGGGCTTCGAACAAGAAACGCTGGGTGAGATCGGACTCGGAACTGTGTAAGAATTTGATAGCGACGCGGCGACCGAGCTTGAGATCGCGGGCCAGATAGATGGTCCCCATACCGCCCTCGCCGAGCGGGCGGATGAGCTCGTACTGATAGATCCGCGTGCCAGAAGCGAATAAAAGACTGGTCTTTGCTGTCGGGCGGCTGCCTCGCCAGTCCTCCATCTCACGGTCTACCAGGGTAGAAGATAACTCGTCGCGCTGGATTCGCGGACTGTGAAAGCGCCTCGTATTCGCCACGATCCTTCCTTGCAGTACAGTCCATTATTGCTCCATGCAACCACACCAGGCAATGCGCTACTCGCAATGGGCACCGGCCCAGCGATGGCCAGCTCGTAGGTGGCCCTACCGACTCGACAAATATCCGGCAAAAATGTCTGACTGAGAAGCCCCTGCGGGCCACGTCTGTGGAGTTTTACGCCGTTGTTGCTTCGGCGTGGCCGAGGCTGGCGAGAAAACTGCGCGCGTGCTCCGACCACTGGCTGTCCTGGTCGAGCTCGATGTAGCGCTCGAGGTGTTTTCTCGCCTGGGCAATACCGTTTACTCGAGAGAGCATGAGACCCAGATTGTAGTGGGCGTCGGCGAAATCTGGGTGGGTCCAGCACACCCGGCGCATCTCGGCGATGGCCAGCTCGATCTCGCCCATGTCCTCGAGCACATTGCCCAGGTTGTAGCGCGCCTCGGGCTGATTGGGCTCGTACTCGAGAGCTCGCTCGTAGGCCGCGCGCGCTCCCCTGGCATCGCCCTGGCGATAGATCACATTGCCCAGGTTGGTGTGCGCCGCAGCCAGGGATGGCTGCAGCTCGAGCGCACGGCGGTAGGCCACTTCAGCGGCGGCGAGATCGCCGCTGTCCTCGGCCTCGCAGCCCATGACGAAATACCGATAGGGCCCACCCGCAACGTGGCTCTCGGTCGGATCGTCCTCGCCAATCGCGGTCGGTACCGCTCTTGCTCCATCGGCCCCACCGCACGCGGTTTCATCGTCTCTTGATTCAGCCTTTATGTCGGAACTGGCCGCATCTGAACTGGCCGCATCCAAACTGACGGCCGGGGTCTCGACGCCTTGCTCCGTGGTCGGCATGGCCAAAATATCGGCCACCCGAGTGGACAGAGAGTCGATGGTGAAATCCATTACCAGCTGACCCGAGAGCGGCTCGAACACGACCTCATCGGCGCGAGCAACCACGGTTTCGCCGTCTGACGACACTCGCATTGTGCTCGCCGGATCTTCCAGATCGGGCAAAAGTGTCCGCAACGAGGCCAGGTTTTTGCGCACCGCTTGTACGCTGAGTCCGGCATCGAGCAATTCTTTGGCCGCACGCACGTTGATCAGGTCGCGAAAGGTGTAAAAGACCCGGCCTCCCTTGCGCGCACTGGGGTTGATGAATCCGGTCTGCGCCCAGTAGCGCAGGCGAGACTCGGGCAGGCCGAAAATCCGGGCGACGTCTTTTACGCTGTAGATGTCGATCACGGCGTCCTCCCCGGTCCGGGCGTCTCATGCCCTGGCGTCCGTCTGAGCTGGGCCTCGACATCGACATCGATCTGAAAATACCGTCCGTTGCGACGGACACGACTCTCGACATGAACCGACTCGAGCGCATTGCCAGCCAGACGCCCTGCCTCGGCAATGGCGAGCTCCCGGACCCGTTCCTTGATCCGCTCATCCGTGGCGATGAGCGCCTCGGCATTGCGCGCCGTGACCAGATCACAGGCCTCGCTGAGATGGACACTAGATCGGGCCAGATCGATGGTGAGCATGGTCGAGCCGAAGTAGTAGCCCTCTGCAACCTGACCCTCGGACAGGACCGAGGCATTGGCCAACAGCACCTCGATGGCCGCCTGGCCGAGACGAATGCGAATCTCGCGCTCGAATAGCGACACACGGCGCGCACTCAACATGGGTTTGCGAGGTGGCAACAGGACCGGAAGGCGGCGCCGGCGCGACAGCGAAGTGCTCGCATCCGAGCCCGACTCATGCTCAGACCTGAAACGATCGGTCATGGCCCCACTCTAACAATCAAGTGCATGTGGATCCATTTTCCTTACATGTGGGTATCGGAAGAATTGCGGTTGTGGTAGGACGCGGCCAGTGCGCGGGTGTTCAGGAGGCCGATGCCGAGACCAGTGGCCAGTGCATCGAGTGGGAACCAGGCCGGATACGCTTCACCGAAGTGCAAGTTGGCGATGAGATCGATGGCTGCGAGTGCCACGGCGCTGCTGCTGAAAAGCACGGCCAGCGCCAGGTCGAGAGGTATTTGACCGATACCAAAAAAGCCGAAGAAGCGCGCCGCCATGCGTTCGCTGCCGCTCGGTTCGCCCGCTCCATCCGGTGAGCCAGCCGGCAACCAGAGTGCAGCAGCAGCTCCCAAGACGAGCAGCGTGACCGTGACAACCGCAGCGATGTTCATGTTGCACCTCCGGGGGTTACTTGCAGCAAATCCCTCCCTCGATACCAAAGCGGACGAGGGCGATCTGTTCGGCTCCATCGGAACATTCGACTTTGCCGCCTGGGCTGGGCACGAATGTACCTCCTTTGGCACGACAGTCCTCGGGGGACATCCGCGCGGGACTGTCCTTTGCACTGCCGGGCGTGCTCGGGTTGGAGCTCTGGCTTTGGTTGGAGCTCTGGCTTTGGTTGGAGCTCTGGCTCTGGTTGGAGCTCTGGCTCGGGTTGGAGCTCTCGCCTCGCTCGACTGACGAGCCCGGGGTCGCGGTGGTTGGGGGGGCATTGTCCGAGGTCTGTGCACACGCGGGGAGGGCGAAGATCAATGCGACCGTTGCCGCGACGAGCAGAAAACCTCGGCGGCGTGAAATGACAGGGCGTTCTGTGGTGGTGTAGAGGATCATTGTGGGCACGTACCTTGTTCTATGGGGGTGAATCAATGTCATTGCGACAGGCGGCCGGGCGGACAATTCATGGAGGGGACAGTCCGCAGGTTGTGGCCAGGTTCTTCAGAGTGACATCACCGGATGCCAGCCTCCAGGCATTGTCCAGAACATTCTGTGCGGCAGGCCTGCGCTCCAGGTGGCAGTAAAAGCGTAACCGCACGAAGTCGTGCCAGAGTAGAGCGTCGCGCACGCCCATCACATCACCGGGTGCAGCGCGGCCCTGGGCGAGCTTGTCTGGCGTGATCTCGCTCATAGTCCGGCTCAGATAACGGACCAGGCGGAGGCGGTCATCGGTATCGAATGCTTCGGCGCGCGATCGCATCGCGGGGCTGGCCGGGGGAGAGACGAACCGGGCGT
Source organism: Pseudomonadota bacterium (assembly GCA_022360315.1). Taxonomy (GTDB): domain Bacteria; phylum Myxococcota_A; class Polyangia; order Haliangiales; family Haliangiaceae; genus JAKSDA01. The sequence continues at coordinate 55,455 of JAKSDA010000633.1, read as the reverse complement.
ATGGGCCCTGGGGAAGGAGCCAGCGGTCCACCGACTCTTCCAGATTGATATGCAGTTGTACGAAGACCGGGCGGGAGCGGGCCAGGTTGGCCAGCTGGCGTACTGGCGTGGGTTTTCCGGCGGCCACGGGAGCGTCGATGAGCGCGGCCAGGTCTGGGTATCTCTGGCGCGCCTCGGCTGCTGCGCCGGGATAGGTCAGAAAGCTCCGGTCGAGTATGGCCACATCGGGTCGTGCTTGTTCGACGGCGGTTTTGGCCATCAGTCGAAAACTGGTCTGGAAATACGAAATCAAGAGGAGCGTGCGCGGCGGCAGGCGGACCAGTTCCCAATCGGCCAGCCGGTCGGCGGCATGTGCGGTTTGTACCGAGTCGCCGTGGCGGACCATTTGGTAGGGAATGAGAGACAAGAGCAAACATGCTGCAACAGGGGCCGGCCAGTGGCGCCTGCTCTTGTCCTTTCCCAGGGACGCCAGAGCGGAGGTGAGCGCGGCCAGTCCAGCTCCGCCCAGGAGCACCACCGCACCCAGCGCGGGCAGCAAATACGCTTGATGGTCGGGGGTTTCAGGATCGAAGCCGACCAGCACCCGGATTCCGACCCCGGCCGCGACTACGCCGGCTAAAAATCCAGTTGCCACTCGCATGCGCCTTTGTCTCGAGCCGACATAGAGCCCGAAAAGGGCGAGCATTGCCATCAGCCAGGTGACCTCTTCGCCCACTGTGGCCGCGATTTGAGCGGCGTCCTCGGCGGGGCTGGACACGTGCTCTACCCGGGTGGCCTTGTGGAAGGCGCGGGCGCTGACGGTCCACGCCAATCGTTCGGCGGTATGGGGAGCTCCCCAGTTGACCACGGGGGATTGGGCCGACCGCACGGGCAGGTACAGAAAGGCGGCGAGGCCGAGCAGTGCCAGCACCACACCTGTGCTCCACAGCCGACCACTCGGCCGGCGGGCCAGCACACAGATCAGCGCTGGCAACAAGAACGTGAAGGCGATGAGGTGATGGGTTGCCAGGGCCAGACCGGCGACCAGGCAGCCGAGCAGAAAAAGGCGGGTGCTGTCCCGGCCGTCCCGGGCGGCGAGGGCGATCCCGGCGTGGGCCACGATTGCGAACAGAAGCGCTTGCAATGCATAAACTTCGGCGCGTACCGCTTGCCCCCATGCGGCGCCCGAGAGGGCAAAGGCGAGGGCGATTCCGCCTCCTGCGATGTGCCGCCAGCGCAACGGCAGATCCGGAGCTGCCAGGCCGAGCAGTCGACGCGCGGCGGTGTACAGAACTGCGCCTGCCAGGGCTGCGGCCACAGCCGACATCAGATTGACCCGAAATGCGATATCGCCGACCGGCACCAGAGCGCTCAGTTTGCCCAGCAGGACAGGCAGGGGGTGACCCGGCGAGTGTGGGACTCCGAGGGACGCCGATGCCGCCACGAATTCGGGCGAATCCAGCCAGCCCATGTCTGGCGATGCCGTCCACGCGTACGATACAAAGGCGGTCAGGAACACAAAAATAGCCGCCACAGGTGGCAGTGTACTGCCTTTGCCGGTCATGATACTTCCTTGAAGTCGAATTTCGTGCCCGCCCTGGGTTCTCGACCGCGCAGATGATCAGACAATCCGGCCGCCGAGGCGTCCGGACCAGCTCGACCTCATGACCGCAGACCTCAAGAAACACCCGATACTCGTCGTGGACGACGAGCGCGACAATCTTGACGCCTTTCGTTTCAACTTCAAGCGCACCTTTCACATCTTGTCGGCGGAGAGCGGCGAGGAAGCGCTCGAACTGCTGCGGGAAAACGACGTGGCGGTGATCATCACCGACCAGCGCATGCCGCGCATGACCGGTCTCGAGATGTTGCACGAGGCGGCGCAGATCCGTCCCGAGGCGATTCGGGTCATTCTCACCGCGTATACCGACGTCGAGGTATTGGTCGATGCCATCAACCGGGGTGAGATCTACCGGTACATTACCAAGCCGTGGGATGCCAAGGAGGTGCGCGGAATCATCACCCAGGCCCTCGAGCGATTTGCACTGCAGCGCGAGAATCTGCGTCTGATGGCTCAGCTCGAGCAATACACCGGTTATCTCGACCGCGAGATCCACGGTGCGTTTGACTTTGGCAACATCATTGGCGCCAGCCCGGCGCTGCGCGAGGTTTTGGCCAAAGTGGAGCAGGTGGCGTCGACCAACTCCACGGTACTTTTGCGCGGCGAGACCGGAACCGGCAAGGAGCTGGTCGCCCATGCCATCCACATCAACTCGCCGCGCGAGTCCAAGCCATTTGTCCGGGTCAATTGCGCAGCTCTGGCTCCTGGTGTGCTCGAATCCGAGCTTTTCGGTCACGAGAAAGGTGCCTTTACCGGTGCTCTTAACCAGCGATCGGGCCGTTTCGAGCTGGCTGACGGCGGTACGCTATTTCTCGACGAATGCGGCGATCTGCCCATGGCGGTGCAGATCAAGCTCTTGCGCGCCCTGCAGGAGCGCGAGTTCGAGCGGGTCGGTGGCGCTGCGACCATCAAGGTCGATGTCCGTGTCATATCGGCCACCAACCGGGATCTCGAGGCCATGATCGAAGAGGGAACCTTTCGCGAGGACCTCTATTATCGGCTCAACGTCTTTCCCATCAATTTGCCGCCACTGCGCGAGCGGCTCGAAGATCTGCGCCCACTGGTATCGCATTTTGTCGCCAAATTTTCGCGCAATGTGGGCATGGGCATGAGCGGCCCCGGGTACGCCGAAGCGGCGTTGGCCAAGCTGGCGTCTTATTCCTGGCCGGGCAATGTGCGCGAGCTGGAAAACATCATTGAGCGGGCCATGATTTTGGCCCGAGGCGACCCCATCGACGCCCGGCACCTCGATTTTGGCCGCCGCGGCCAGACCACCACTGGACCCATACCGGCCATTGCGACCGAGGCCGGCGGCGGTCTGTCATCCGCGCAGGTCCCGGGTGGTGGGGTGAGCCAGGCGGTAGAGGACGAGTCCAAACCCCTGGCTGAGCGGCTGCTCGGCCGCGAAAAGCGCGAGATCATCGCAGCGGTCGAAAAGTGCAACAGCAACATAGCTGGCGCAGCGCGCATGCTCGGCATCAACCGTTCCACCCTGTATTACCGCATGCGCAAGCACGGTCTCGAGCATCTCTTGCCGACCAAGGTCGGCGGCGTGGCCAGCAAAGTCCGCGTTGCGTCCGAATCCACTGAATCGGCCGAATCCGCGCCAGATACCGAAAGCCCGGGCGAGTAACCCGGCCCGCGCCATGTCCTGCGGCGTGCTCTACAGCAGAGACGGGCAACCGATTTTCGTTCGGTGGTAACCTGAAAGGACCCAATCGCACGATAGCGTCGCTGTGGCGTCCCTCGCGACGCCACAATCGGCCCGCTCTGTGCCAACGCAGCGCGGGAGACGGGGTGTGGGCTGCGCACGAGGTGCCTCGAGGTAGCGGCGATCGAACGGCCACCGGTCGGTCACCAACTCGAGTCGATTAGAAATCCTGACGAAACAGATCGACTTCCTCTGTGTCCAGATGCAGGGAGTCGAGCCCGTTTGTGATCCAACCTACTTTCAGGCCGAATTGGTTGCGATGAGACTCATAAGCCGCCAGATCAGGGCTGCTCGGGATCACTGTCCCCGCAATATCGAATGGTCCATCAAACATGAAGGGGTGGTTGTGCATATGAACGAACCACTCCCAGCCGGCGGCCACGTCCTTGGCGACGAACTCGCGCAGCTTTTCCGTCGACGGAATGTAGTCACCTTCGGTTTGCGCATAGATTTTGAAAACATAAAAATCAGCGAACTTTCGACGCAATATGGCGCCCAAGCCCTCTGATGGTGCCTCCGACAGCGGGTGTTCGCGATTCTGTATGTCGAAAATAATCGACTGCAAGCAATTCATCGGTGACAAGATCCCGGCCCGCCCATCGAGAATTAAATCGAAGTTATAAGCATGTTCTTCACCGAGGTATTTGACAAAGACATCGCGCTGACGGATCAGGACCGCTCTTTGATCGAATACGTCGACGTCGGCCTCCATGTTCTTTTCGTCAAGCCAGGCGATGTACTCGTCATACGCTGGCGACTCGACGATAGCATTACTGAACAGTACGTCTCTGTTCAGATCATAGAACGTATATATGTTATTGACGTCGTCCGAATATATAAGGCGTGGCTGCATGAGCGATTTACAGCGGCTTCGCTCGCCCTCTGACGTTGTGGTAAGGGTTTCCGCCACGGAAACCCAATCATCCGACATAGACTCGCTATCGAGGAAATCGAATTCTGTTGCATCTTCAGCGCAGGAGAACAACACAGGACTGAAGGCCAAACAAAGCCAAACTGATTTGTTGATTATTCGCCTTTTATGGCTCATTTGTAATAATTCTCTCTGTAAAGCGGGTTGTGGGTTTTGTGATGCCATACGCGATGATTCGACGTTTCTCAGGCCTCTCAGTGGACCGAACATGTCCGTTGTCGGCCGGCTGCGTTTTGTTGCCTGGCACATTGTTCTTCGATCTCCAGGTCACACATCGTGCCGATAGAGCCTGGTGCGGGGCATACGTGTTGTGCTCTGCCATTGCGTGAGCTGCAGGTGGAGATGGCACCAGCCGGTACACATGGGCGAAAAATTAGTGAGCCAAGCAGCATTTTTTTCTTGGTTTGAGAAGTGATTGCCCGTATCATGAACCACAAGAGAGCTTCCCCGGTGTCGCAGCCGTGAGGGAGGGCTGCATACGGGGAAGAATAGGAGGTATGTCATGAAGGTTATTGGTATTCGTTCATTGGTATCGGTGGGTCACCGCGGAACGGCACGCCTGGTGCTGGGCATTGCCATGGCTGCGGTGGTCAGTATGGGCCCGCTAACAGGGTGTTTATCCGAGCCAGACCCAGGTGAGCCAACCGGGCAGGTAGGCCACGAAAAGGAGACGGAAGAGAATGTCTCAAAGGTCCATTGTGCGGCCAGGTGCGGGGCAGGAACGACGGTAGTGTGCACCGGGTCGGGGTGGTGTGAAGCGCGTGATCGCGATTGTTCCGGCCAGGTTGGCTATGTTGCATGCGGTTCCGAGGTGATCGAGTGTCCTCCATTCAAGGTCGATTTAGATTGTTATGACGCATCGGGATCCGACTCTCAGGGGTTCCCGCGAACCATCGATTGTTTTGCAACTCCCGAGAACCATATGGGCGGAGTGGCCTATGACTTCACCGAACTGTCCGGCAAAACGATGTATCCACCGTCAAGTAGTGTGGGCTACAGCTACGTTCAATTGACGGCTCCGAATACGGTCGTGCGGGTACGGGTGGAAGCGACAGATTCCTGCAATTACGAAGCAATGGACCTTTGCGTGGCACGAAACCAGTCGGAACCCGGGCATTGCCTGGATTGACCGTTTCACACTCGGTGTCCCCACGAGACTGGTTTGTTGCTTGCTCAGCCGACCGCGGGTTAGCCACCCAGACCGTGTCAATATACTCATCGTCACCATGGGCAGCGGATGTATCGCTGTGTTTTTGACACCGGGCGAGCCACTTCTTTCGCCGCTCTTCGCGTGAGTCCCACTAGATGCAAACCCCACGAGCGCGGCTAGCCCGTTCCTTCGTATCGGTAACCCGGCAATTTTGAAGCGTTCTGACCGTTTTCCCGGTCACAAAGACAGGGCCCGTGTTTCCAGGCTCTTGACGGTTGCTCACGTTCGTGTACCTTTCGGACAATGCTGGTAGTACCTGCATCATCAAGCTCGTTTCTGGCAGGAGACAGTGCTCTGAACCAATTCGACTGACGAGTGGTTGAAGTCGAGCTTCGAGCGAATCGGGCATCTGATGATCCCACTCCTTGACTGCGTCGATTCTGTCTGAATGCTCAGAGCAAGGCGTGCCCGAGGGAGCATGAGTATCGGCAGACTTGAGCTCGTATGTCATTGAGGCCGATTGGAAATCGTATGGACAGAAAGACTGAATATATTTGCCCTTCGGTACTCTTATTCTTATTCGTCAATTGTGCTGACTTTCGTATATCTCTCGATCCGGTTGTCCTAGCAGCGGTTCAGGGGATAGTGGCCCCGGTGAGTCTAGAGCTTCGTTCTGGACAGAAACGGGAGGTTCTCCACGTGACGCAGAATGGAGAATTTGGTTTTGAGATGAAGCTGGAGAATGGCGATGCGTATGAGGTTTCGATGCTCGAAAATCCTTCATGCGTGTTGACTGACAATACAGGTACTATTCACGGTGCCATTCCGAGGGTCGTTCTCACCTGCGAAGGCGTTGTGCAATTAGCCAGTCTCTGGTTGTCGGTCGCCGATCTGCCGGATTTTTCCCCTGACATGACGACCTACAACCCTGTGGTTTTTGTGGCTCAGGAGAGTACAACGATGACAGTGACGACTGCCTATCGCGAAACGACGATCTCGGCGATGCTCCCGCGTGGTGATGATATCGAGCTCGTGAGTGCCGAGGAGAGTGGCTCGATTGCACTCGGTTTGGGCGCAAATCGAATTGCCGTCACGTTGGTTCATCCAGCTGGTCTGGACCGTCGCTATGAACTCAGCCTTACTCGTTCCGCACAATTTTCCGAGGTTCAGGCAATATCATCAGCTGAAGCCTGGGATTGGGAGCATTTCGAAATCACTGGAGAGCATTATCTAGCCGTTGCCAACCAACAAGGCAACTCGAACATATATCGATGGAATGGCGTCCGGTTTGTGGAAACACAAACCATGCAAACACGGGCCGCCGTGGACTGGGAGTTTTTCAGGATCAACGGTGAGTACTATTTGGCTGTCGCAAATTTCGAGAACGATCCAGGCTCGCAGCTTTATCGATGGAATGGTTCTACCTTTGTCCAGGTGCAAGTCCTCCCCACTCGCGGGGCGTCCGATTGGGAACACTTCGAGATCAACAGCGAACATTATTTGATTGTCGCTAACCTCTACGACTCAGACTACACTATCGATTCGCACGTGTATCGATGGAATGGTTCTGCTTTTATCCAGGTGCAAGCGATCCCCACCAATGGAGCGTTTGACTGGGAGCATTTCGAGATCGACAACGAGCATTATCTCGCTGTTGCCAACCTGTTCAACGGGACAAGCCACAACATCGACTCGTGGATCTATCGATGGAACGGTTCGGACTTTGTTGCTGTGCAGTCGATTCCGACTCATGGGGCTCGAGATTGGGAGCATTTCGAGATCGACGACACGCATTATCTCGCTGTGGCCAACCAAGGTGATGACTCGAACATGGACATTGACTCACGGATATTTCGCTGGAACGGCTCCGCGTTTGTCGAAGTCCAGGCCATCGCAACGAGTGCAGCAATCGACTGGGAGCACTTCGAGCTCCATGGTGCGCATTATCTGGCCGCCGCAAACAGCAGGAGCTCGGCGATCGTTCGCTGGAACGGCTCCGCATTTGTTGAGGCGCAGCCCCTTGCAACGAGTGAAGCAACGGACTGGGAACATTTCGAGATCAACGGTGCGCATTACTTGGTCGTTGCGAACCGAAAGAACACTGAGTCGCGAATTTATCAATGGATGGAATCTGGCGAGAAATAGCGATGATGAACCAACGAGCCTGTCACACGCGAGATGCACGTTCGATTCCTCAGGGATGAATGAGGATCTTCGCGTGCTTCTCGGGATTACCCAGTTCTTCGAATGCCTCTGCTACACCTTCGAGTCCCACGTGACCGGTGATAATCGGCTGGGCGACGATCTCTCCCTCCGCGATCCGATGGAGGGTGTTGGCGAATTCATTGCGAGTATAGGCAAGTACGAAGTGGAAATCGAGTTGCTTGTCGACGACGACACTCGGCTCGAATTGGTCCGGTTCCATACAGACCCCGACGACCACGATCCGGGCTCCGACCGGAGCGCCCTCGACGACCGCCTGGATTACCCCGGGCAAACCGACGCACTCGAAAATCACAGCACGGCGCGGCGTATGACCTTACCCGAATCCTGCAGCAGGTGGACAATCAAGGTCTCATCAATGGATGAAAAATCGGATTGCGACCGGCTCACTCACCGGGACGGCTTACCTCGAAACCGAGAACACGATGCACGTCACCGACATAGGTGTCGATTTCTTCGATAAGCCAGGTTCGGAATGCCAGTATTCTTGGGTTCTCTGCGTCTCGAGGACGGGTCACCAGATGGTAAGCAAACTCGGTGCTTCGCCAGGGCATGAGCGCTCGGAGCTCTCGCTGCCGCACGAGATCGTACACGAGAGACATACGCCCGATACAAATTCCGGCAGATTCCCGGCAGGCAAGGACAGCAAGACCACTGTGCGGAAAGCGCAGCTTGCGATGGCTGGCTTCACTCTGCATCCCTGCTTCCCGGATCCAGGGTTGCCAGGTCATCCATGGCTCGTTGGGGGCTGTTCCGTAGTCTTCCAGCAGAATGTTCTCCCGCAACATTGTCCCGGCGCGCGTATCGGTTTTGTCGCTCATCGATTCTGCTGACACAAGTAACGTCACCGCGTCGCCAAATAAGTATTCCGATGATAGGCCAGGATACCTGCCCATCCCGTATCGAATCCCGATATCCGTCTGATCGTCGCGTAAATCAGATAATCGGCTATCGCCTGCTACGGTGAGCTGGAGTTCAGGAAACCGATGGACCAATCGACGCAAGCGAGGTATCAGCCAGAATTGGGCGAATGATTCAGGCGTCGATACGATGAGTGGCCCCTCCACACCCACTTGGTCGAGATCAGCCGTTGCGCGTTCGATGATCTGAAAGGCACTGGCAATTCTGTTGCGGTACCGCCGGCCGACTTCGGTGAGCTCGATGCCCCGGGCCTTTCGCCTGAACAGCACCACGCCGAGTTGCTCCTCTAAACTCTTCACGCGATGGCTGATCGCAGCGGCCGTGACATGTAGCTCGGCCGCTGCTTTGACAAAACTGCCATGACGTGCGGCCGCCTCGAAAGCGAGGAGCGTGTTGAGCGAGGGTGTTCGCGTGGTGGTCATGGGCAAAAAAAGCTAAGCCTGAGGGCAAAAATATATGATTTGCCCCCGGGCAGTCCAATGGAAAACTGTGTCGAGGAGCAAAGCAACAACACGCGAGGCAAGAGAGCATATCCTGCAATGAAGAGCGTACGGCCATCGTGTGCAGTCAAACCAGGAGAAGAAAATGAAGCAACCAACCTTCCAACATGATGAAGCAGAACGCTGGATCGCGCAGCGTGGAGTATTTGCGTGATGCCGACGATCAATGTTCGTATTATCAATGCGTTTGGGACCGCCGGTGGCGGTGGAAATCCTGCCGGTGTCGTCCTCGATGCAGACGATTTGAGTGGCGATACGAAGCAGGAGATCGCCCGGCGGGTGGGCTTGTCCGAGACCGCGTTTGTCTCGACATCTACCTGTGCCGACTTCAAGCTCGATTTTTACACTCCCACTCAGCAGATAGCTCACTGTGGACATGCGACGATCGCGGTGTTCTCGTATCTGGCCAGCCAGGGCAAAATCCAGGGTTATCGCAGTTCCAAGGAGACGGTTGACGGAGTCCGGAAAATTGTCCTCTCCGGTGATATGGCGTTCATGGAGCAAAAGGCTCCTCGGTACATAGATCCGAAGGACGCCGATGTGGACTTGGCTGCCATCGTCAAGTCGGTTGGGCTCGAAGTGTCCGACCTGATCGGATCGGTGTCTCCAGTCGTGGTCAATACGGGAAATTCGTTTCTGTTGATTCCCGTGGCGAGTGAGGATAGGTTGTCGGCGGCAATCCCCGATCTGTCCATGATCGCGCAGATCAGCGATCGACTGGATCTCATCGGATACTATGCCTTCACGACAGAAACCAGACAGCCCTCGAGTGACGCTGCGGGTCGGATGTTCGCACCGCGGTACGGAATCCCCGAGGAGTCGGCCACGGGCATGGCTGCGGGTCCACTGGCCTGCTTCTTATATGACAAGATGGGTGTCAAGAAAACCGAAATAGTCATTGAACAGGGGTACTTGATGGTGCCGCCGTCTCCGAGTGTTCTGTTTGCGCACCTATCTGTCGAGGGGGACATCATCGGCACCTTGGTGGTGGGTGGGAGCAGCGCCGTGTCCAAAACAATCTCAATTGCTCTGGACTGACCAGGCCGGGCGCCGCCAGCAGCTATGGCACCGCGAGGTCATCCAGGCAGCCTCATTTCCTACGACGGCGTCTGTATACGGGGAGCGCAAAGAGAGCAAAGAGCAAGAACGTGTGCAGCTGGGCATCGAAAGAGCGCGCGCCCACCGAGCAGCCGCCTGATGGCGCTCCGGACAACGGGCCGGTATGCGGGGCCATATCGGGGTCTTCACGATCACCGGGTTTTTTCGATGGCATATCGGGGGCGACAGGTTTGTCGATAACAACTTCCGCCGCCAGCTGGACTTCGATGGTCACCGGTTGGTCCGATCGCGCAACTTCGAACGAAAACCGGCCATGACTGAACTCGACCGGAATGACTTCACCATCGATCAGAATTTGTTCGGGAGCCAATTCATAAGCAAAATAGATATATCCAGCCTCGCCGGCCTGGATTCTGAAGCTGGCCAGACGGCCTGCCACACTGGCCGACGAGATCACCCGTTCGGCGGCCTCGATGTACAGGCCGTTGTCACCCGTAGACAGCGCCTTCGCGGATACTAATGGCGTGGTCGACGCAAACCCGATGTCACCGCAGAACTCGCCACTGCCGCTGCGCTGATAGGAGTCGGCGTGGAGAACCACGGTTTGGTGGGGCGCACCAACACAGAAACGAGTGGTGACCCCGGGCTGGCGCAACCAGACGTTCAGCTGACCGTCCGTTTTCTCGATCTGGTCGTAGGATTTCGAAATATAAGTGAGCCGGGCTTCCGTTGCAGGCGTGTCGGCGAGACGTATTGCCAGGGTGTGATTGCTCCCCTCAGCCGGAGGCAAGATGACAGTGTCATTGGTAAATGCATGATGAGGGACACCGTCGATGGCCACTGCCTTGATCGATTTGTCGCTGCCGTTCAGCCGGACTCCCATGCCGGCGATATGGTCGACATGGCTTGCAGGAACATTCGAATAATCCAGGGTCGCGAGCAGATAGTGACCCTGTGCTCGGCTCGATATCGCGACTTTGTGGGCAGTGTGCATCTTGCCAACCAATTCGCTCGCCGATGGCGCATAGATGCGGTTGGCCGCAAAATGATCGCGATTGGCATCGAAGAGCGGCCGCGCGCTCGGTGTGTCGGGATAATGCAGAAGAGGCGATAGATCGCCTATCGAGTAGTCGTGCCACATCTGGTTGTACAGAACACCGCGGCCCACCGTATTTTGATAATAATCGAGAATCCGGGCCTGGTTCTCGGCTGCCTCATCCACTGTATAGATCCAGCTCCTCGAGTAGAGCCAGGTATAATCCCCGATGGGGCTGCAGTTGATGGTCGGCTTTGGCTTCGTCCGGGACGGCAGATCGAATCCCATCACTCCGGAGGCGTATGGCACAAAGTATTCGAAGCCATGGGTCATATATAGATCGATGGTAGAAAAGAACTTGCCGTAATGGTGGCTTTGAATCGTGTTGCCCGGATTGATGAATGCATATGCATCCGGCGTGAAAGTCGTGTCGCTGAGGTTGTTGCGGATCAGCTGCAGAGATTCAGCGATCTCGCTCTTCCATTGATCATCGTCCAGGTCCCGGCTCATCTGGTCGATATGTGAGTGAGAATGGCTGGCCAGCGACCCGCCCAGCCGCTGCAGCTCCTCGCCACCTCGGCGAAAAGACTGCCAGGTATCGGCATTTTGCGCGTCCTTTGAGACGATGCCATAGACCGTCGCCACACCGGTCTGCCTGGCCAGATCGTTCAGATAATCCAGCGTGACATCGGTCGCCTGAGTGCTATCGCTCACATCACCATCGAGCCTGCCGATGACTGTGACTGGCGCATGCGACAGTTGCAGACCGACAAATGGCTGGTCGCCTGGACCCACCGCCCACAACAATGCCTCGACGAGATAGGGCAGGAGTTGATTGTCGTAAAAGAACTCGTCCCGGTTGTTGCGAATTGGCGACGCCGGCGCGGCACTGGTTCCATATGTGCTCGCCGCAACAACCCTGGCGCCATTGCCCGGTTCCGTGACCACGAGATAGGGATGGAGGTGAGAACTGTTGCCATCTGGATCGATCAGCTCGAGAAGCATATCGCTGCCCGGCGCGTCGAAATCGGTGAGAGTCACGATCTGCATGGATGTGCGCATTCCCTGGGTGAGCCGGGTATTGCTCGAGTACCCGGCCCGCGCCGCGACAGGATGAGTGGACGACGTCGTGTAGACCTCGTCGCCTTCGACCCAATGCCAGCCATCATCTCGCACGCCGAGAAAGGCCAGTTCCTCGGCCATACCCCTGTATTGACTGTTACCATATGAGTCCACGCGATCCCGGGCCAGTGGACCGTCGAGAAACACCGAGTTGCCCGCTTCTACATGAGACTGCAAAAATTCCACCAGCGGCGACATGTATTGCTCACTCACGTCGAGGCATTGACTGAACCATACGCTGGTAAAACCCGGATTCTTTTTCTCGACCAGCTCTCGCAGGGTCAGGGTGCGATACGGTACGCCCACCAGCCCGGCCAAACCAACCAGGGCTTGGCTGCTGGAGTGAGATGAATACCAGTTATTTGTGTAGCTGGCCTCACAGAGAACGATGCCAACCAGAGGCTCGAAGTCGGCTCGTACCTCTGATCTGTGTGTGAATATAACCAAAAGCGCGACAATGATTGACAGGCAGCGACCTATCCTACGGGCGAGCAGGCTGGGCTGCACAATATGATCGTCAAGCATGGGTACTCCCTCGGTCGACGGCGTTACCTGGCGCGGAAAGGGACAAGGACAGCCTCTATCGCGAAAACACTCGCGGCCAAAAAAGCCCACGGTCTCTACGTATGACTTCTGACTTCCAGGCCATGCCAATCCGTCACTTTTCCAACTTGTCAGCCAGATAACACCCTATTTCGAACTGAGTAAGTTATTGGCGTCATTCTCACGATCTTTACTACTTTTGTCAATCATCGTATATCACTAACGATAACGACTTATTGTCTGATTATGAGCAGTATGGCGGGAAAGTCGGCTCACTCGCATGTCCCGGCGCACTGGCAACGGCTATGGGCCGGTAAATGCGCTCACAGGTCTGGTCACCCGTGAGTCGCTGTACGCGGGCTGCATCGCGCGTACTACCCTCTGTGAGCTTGACAACTGGACGACCAGTACCGACCCATCCTGCGCGACCAAGAGCCGCGGTGCGCCATGCTACTCACTTATCCATCCATTCGGCGCGGCGAATAGTTATTTTATTTCAACTTTGAGCCGAATGGACTACGAAACAGATTTTATGTAGAAAATTTTATGTAGAAAATTCTATGTAGGACTCTTAGGCAATCGGGTGACACAGCATGTATGTATGGATGGACGGATGGATGGATGGTGTTGGGGTAACCGATGGGTAAAGTGCTGGTCCGACTGAAGTCGGTCGCTCGAGCGTAGTTATCGGGTTGACGAAACTATCGTTGGGTAATCCAGATGCCTACATTGCATGAATGAATTATTCGACTCACGCTGACCAGCGCTGCAGAGTGCCATTTCAAGTATCCAGAACTGTCGCCAGGGGAGCTTTTGCGACGCGGCTTGATGGGGCAAAATCACCCTGTGAGCCGGGGTGTCGTCCTGATAATTTCACTGTTGATCTCTGCGGCTTGCCGCCCACCGAGCAAGCCGGCCACGCATCCGGACTGCGCCGATGCTGGCAATGGTCGGCCCATCGCGCTGCACCTTCCCTTCGAGAGCTATCGTTTTGAGGAAGACTCGCTGCTTTTGCGCCGACTGCTCGACAATCCGTACGGCTATTTTCGCTTCACCAACCTGCGTTTCTCCGATCAGATCTGTCGTCGTATCGACGATGTCCTGGCAGCCATGCCCACGGTCAATCTTCACGGCGACGCCCACCTCGAACAGTATGCGGTTACCTCGGTTGGCCGTGGACTGGCAGATTACGACGATGCGTCATCTGGTCCCGCGGTGATCGATCTGGTCCGTTTTGGTGTGAGCATCCGCATTGCTGCCGGGCTTCGCGAGTGGGAATCCGGTCCAACTATCGACGAGTTCTTCCGGGGATATCGCGAGGCGCTCGAGGATCCGGAGGTCGAGGCAGCTACTCCTGCCTATGTCAGGCGGATCGAGATGGAGTTCAGCGATGATCGCAACCGGTTTCTCGACGAGGTCGAATCGCTGATGAAGCCACTGGTGTCCGAGGATGAGAGGCAGCTCATCGCCGGCTATCAGCGCTATGTCGCCCTTCTCCGCGAGACCTATGCCGCATTGCCCGAATATTTTTTCACCCTGAAAAAATACGGACGGCTGACAACCGGATTTGGCAGCGCGATGGATAAGAAGTTTCTTATCCGCATCGAGGGCACGACCCTCGCGGCCACAGATGACGTCATCCTAGAAGCCAAAGAGATCCGCGATATCAGCAGCATCAGTTGCATCAATGCGTCGGGCAGTGGTGGTGCGTTCCGAATTTTGCTCGGCAAGACACGCATCGGCCGGCAGCCCATACGATTTCTCGCCGAGGTTCCCCGGGCTGCTGGTGAATCGTCGGCCAACCCGCCGCTGTGGATTCAGGAGTGGCTACACAACTATCGAGAGCTCAACATCATGAAGACGTTGCGCTCCGTCGATGAGCTGAGCGAACTGGCCCACGACATCGGAGTTCAGCTCGGCCGGGGACATGTGGCCAAGATCGCGTCGCCTCTCGATGCGCAGTTGCGGCGAGCGCAGATCCGAATGCTCGTCGATTTTGAACCTCGCATCCGCAAGCTCATCGACGAGATGACCGGAGTCACATACAAATCGTGGGAGATGTTCCGCCGAGAGGCCGCTTCCCACAAGGCCGCTCGGCGGCGCCGGTAAAGCTCGAATTCCGGACGGGTCGGGTCACTTGACGTCGGGGCCAGGTTGCGCGACCGTGGCTCGCCATCTGCGAACTTTCTGCCAAGTCAATGGCGATTGGCGGGGTCGTAGAGAGACACAGTCGGCACCGAGGACACTATCATGCATTCCAGAGCACAGCGTTTCGCACAGAACGCGGCGGCACTCGGGCTGTTTATGGCAGCCCTTTTTTGTGGCCTGAGTTGCGGTGGCAAAAAGTCGACGCAGAGTAGACCAGGCAGCGACGTTACTCGATCGGACCGGGACCGGGTCATGCTTCAGCAAGAAAAACTGCCCGATGGATTGGCTCTTCGCCTGTCCGATGGAAAGGATGGACCATATCAGCCAGTGCGGGTCAAGCCAGCCGTCGCGACGGAGCTGTCGGGTGATGAGGCCAATGCTCTGCTCGGTCGGCTCAGTCCACTCGCTGGCACATTTAATGATAAAAAGAGCTTTGCCCTGCGCGATCGATCCAGGCCGGCCCCGCGCACTGGTAAGTCCATTGCGGCCAAGTTTCCGCCCGACCGGATCGAGAGCGGGGCAGAGCAGCCAGGCCGGGTTACTGGACAGACCACGAGCGAACTCCGCGTGGTGCGCTGGGCTCCGGAGGGCAACGTGCCGCTGGTTCCCCATCTATCGGTGACATTTTCTCAGCCCATGGTCGCAGTGACCGGACACACCGACACTGTGGCGCGGGGTGTCCCGGTGAAGCTCACGCCCACGCCCACAGGGAATTGGCGCTGGGTCGGTACGCGCACGCTGCTTTTCGATCCGGATCCGCGTTTTCCCCAAGCTACCGAGTACCGGGTTGAGATTGCCGCCGGTACTCGTTCTCAAACTGGAGCCACGCTGGCAGAAGCCAGCTCGTTCACATTCAAGACGCCGCCGCCCCGGGTCGTACAATCGCATCCCACGACCAGTCCACAGCCGCGCGATCCCGCCATGTTTATCCTGTTTGACCAAGCGGTCGATGCGCCGGCCGTGCTCGAGACCATCGTTGTGCGCGCCGGCGCCGAGACCTACCCGGTCCGTGCCCTGAGCGAGCGCGAGATAGCCGAAAACCCGGCTATCAAGAGTTTGGTCGAGAGTGCGGCAAAAGAACAAGACAAGCCGCGTCATGTTGCGTTTCGGCCGGCTGCTCGGCTTCCGGTCGACACTCACATCGAGGTCGTTGTCGGCCCCGGAACACCCTCGGCCGAGGGACCGCGCAAGACCGAGAGCGCGCAGAGTTTTTCATTTCGCACCTATGCCCCGCTCGCGGTCGAACAAGCGCGCTGCTCGTACGGTTCGAGCTGTCCGCCCATGACGCCGTGGACGGTCCGATTCAACAATCCACTCGACGTCGAGTCGTTCGATGCCGAGTCGATACGCATTTCGCCCCGGTTGCCGGGATACCGTGCCGATGCCAACGGTCGCTATCTGCACCTTCGCGGCCGCAGCAAGGGGCGAACCACCTATACGGTCACGTTGCCCGGAGAACTCACCGACAGGTTTGGCCAAGCCCTGGGCAAGAGTGAAAGTCTGACCTTCCAGGTCGGCGACGCCAATCCCAGTTTTTGGGGGCCGCAGGGCCTGGTGGTGCTCGACCCGACGGCCAAGAAGCGCACCCTAGACGTGTTCACGACCAATATCAAGGCGGTGAAAGTGCGCCTTTATCGGGTTACTCCTCGCGATTGGGACGCATTTGCCGCATACATGAGAAGGCCGTATTCGCATCAGAATCGCCAGTACGCGCCAAATACTCCGCCGGGCACGCAAATCGCCGACACTGTGATCGAGGTGAGTGGAGAGACCGATGAGATGGTCGAAACTGCCATTGATCTGTCACCGGCACTGGCCTCGGCCGATGGTACAGGTCATGTGGTCGTGGTGGCCGAGCCGACGCCGTGGACCAGGACTCAGCGTCCGCCCATGGTGCACGCCTGGGTACAGGCAACTCAGATCGGATTGGATGCATTTGTCGATGACACCGAGCTCATCGCCTGGGCCACTCGGTTATCCGATGGCGAGCCGTTGTCCGGAGTATCGCTGGAGATCGCCCCGTTTGGCACGAGTGCCAGCTCGGACGAGCGCGGTATGGCCCGGATGCCGCTGTCTGCGCCAAAGAGCAAGGGCCGGCATCTATTGCTGGCGCGCAAGGGCAACGACAGTGCTATCTTGCCCGAGCGATTGACCTGGTGGGGTCGTGGCGGAAGCTGGAGTCGACGCGATCCGGGCCAATCGCTGCGCTGGTATGTATTCGACGACCGGGCCATGTACAAACCCGGCGAGGAAGTGCATATCAAGGGCTGGGTGCGCCGGATCGACAACCGCGAGGGAGGCGATCTGATCGCCCTGGGCGGCGCGGTCGACCAGGTTTCGTACACTGTATTCGGGCCGCGTGGCAACGAGATCCTCAAGGACAAGATTTCGGTCAATGCGCTCGGCGGATTTGATAGCAAATTTACCCTGCCCAAAACTCCTAATCTGGGCTGGGCCCGGATCGAGATGAAGGCTGTGGGTCGCGGCGCAGTGAACGGCCGCACTCACAATCACAGCTTTCAGATTCAGGAATTTCGCCGACCCGAATTCGAGGTCAATGTGCAGGCCAGCCAGGGGCCGCATGTGGTTGGCAGCAGCGCCGATGTCACGGTCAAGGCCAAGTATTACGCTGGCGGCGGCTTGCCCGGTGCCCAGGTCAACTGGCATGTGACGGCCCAACCGGGCTCGTTCACCCCGCCCAATCGCGACGATTACACGTTTGGCACCTGGGTGCCGTGGTGGGGCTGGCACCGCTGGGCTTATCCCGGGCCAACCGAGGCCAACAAATCGTACAGTCATCAGGGCAAGACCGACGCTACTGGCAAGCATGTCGTGCGCGTGGATTTTCTGTCGGTCAAGCCGCCCCGGCCAATGCAGGTGACTGCCCAGGCCACGGTCATGGACGTGAACCGGCAGGCGTGGAGTGCCAATGCCGGTTTGCTGGTCCATCCTTCCGAGCTCTACGTCGGCCTCAAACGCGACAAGTATTTCGTCGAAAAAGGCCAGCCCATCGAGCTCGAGGGCATCGTGGTCGACCACGACGGCAAGGCGGTGGCCGGAAAACCGGTGTCGCTGCGCGCGGTGCGAATGGACTGGGCCTGGAAAAAGGGCAAATACGTCACTGAGGAGCGGGATCCGCAGGAATGCGAGCGCATGTCGGAAAACGACTCGTTTTCTTGCTCGTTCGACACTGCCGAAGGCGGCCAGTACAAGATCACTGCCCAGGTGGTCGACGACCGGGGCCGAACCAACCATACCGAATTGACCTACTGGGTGTCGGGTGGCGAGCAACCGGCAGCGCGCGAGGTCGAGCTGGAACAGGTCACGCTGATCCCCGACAAAAAACAATATCGGCCGGGCGACACTGCCGAGATTTTGATCCAGTCGCCGTTCGCGCCAGCCGAGGGCATTTTGAGCATCCGCCGCTCGGGCATTGTATCCACCCAGCGTTTTACTCTGAAGGACAGGGCCACCACGGTGGTCACAGTCCCGATCCGCCAGGGCCATATTCCCAATGTCCATGTCCAGGTGGATATTGTGGGTTCGGCCATGCGGCTCGACGATCAAGGTGTCCCGGTGGAAAAATTGCCCCGCCGGCCGGCTCTTGCCACCGGCCAGCTCAATCTGGCCGTGCCGGCCGCCAGTCGTACTCTGCAGGTCAACGCCACTCCTCGTGACAGAAAGTTGGCCCCTGGAGAGAAAACTCAGATCGACATATCGGTGCGCGACGCCGGGGGCGAACCGGTATCGGGTGCCGAAGTTGCTGTGATCGTGGTCGACGAGTCGGTGCTTTCGCTCAGCAACTACCAGCTCGCCGATCCGATCGAGGTATTTTATGCGCAGCGACCGTCCGGTGCGCGCGATCATCATTTGCGACAAAGCGTCAAGCTGGCCCGACCTGACGCCGATGCGTTCGATATCGACGTCGACGAGCTGGCCGATAGCAATAGTCCGGTCATGCTGCAATCTGCACTGGCCGACAACGCGGAAGCCGAGGGCGTTGTACGCGGGGTTGCTGGCGCACGGGCAGAAGCGCCGCCCGATCCCGAGGCTGCTCCACTGCCGAAAGAGTCCGCGCGATTCAGTCGGGCCAAGGGCAAGGCACTCGGTCGCGTGGGCGGTGGGCAGAGTCAGGCACCCATCGCAGTGCGGAGCAATTTTAACGCTCTGGCCACGTTTGCGCCCCGGGTTCAAACTGATGCTCAGGGCCGTGCTGCGGTCGATGTGAACGTTCCCGACAACCTGACTCGTTATCGCGTCATGGCCGTAGCCGTGGTCGGGGACAGGCAGTTTGGCAAGGGTGAGTCATCGATCACTGCCCGCAGGCCTCTCATGGTGCGGCCCTCGGCGCCGCGTTTTCTCAACTTTGGCGATCGCTTCGATTTGCCTGTTGTGGTGCAGAATCAGACCGACGAGGCCATGGCTGTGCGGGTGGCGGTGCGGGCGACCAATGCCCAGCTCACTGCGGGGTTGGGCCGGGCACTCTCGGTACCGGCCAATGACCGGGTTGAGATCCGTTTTCCGGCCGCGGCCGAAATGGCCGGTACAGCGCGTTTCCAGGTGGCTGCTGCAGCCGGAGGGTGGTCGGATGCATCCGAGTTTGCCCTGCCGGTATGGAGTCCGGCCACGACCGAAGCATTTGCCACCTACGGCGAGATCGATCGAGGTGCCATCCGCCAGCCAGTGGCCTTACCGGGCAACGTGGTCGAGCAATTTGGCGGCCTGGACATCACCACATCGTCGACTCAGCTACAGGCATTGACCGATGCATTCCTCTATCTGGTCCAGTATCCGTACGAGTGTGCCGAGCAGGTGTCCTCGCGCGTCCTGGCCGTGGCTGCACTGAGCGATGTCCTCGACGCGTTTGGCGCCGCGGGGCTGCCGCCGCGCAAAGAGATCGACGCCGCGATGGTCCGCGATATCGAGAAGCTCCGCGGCATGCAGAATCCGGACGGCGGCTTTGGCTGGTGGCGGCCGGGTAACCAATCGTGGCCGTATCTCAGCATTCACGTGGCCAATGCGCTCAATCGGGCCAAGGCCAACGGATTCCGGGTCTCCGCGTCGTCGCTCGACCGGTCGAAACAGTATATGCGCAATGTCGAGAAATATATTCCGCGCTGGTATCCCGACCGGGTCCGCTGGACGCTCATCGCGTATGCGCTGCACACCCGCAAGGCCATGGGCGACGTCGATACCGCGCGAGCCCGCCAGCTGATCCGGCAAGCCGGTGCCGACAAACTGCCGCTGGACGCCCTTGGCTGGCTTCTCGGCGTGCTCTCGGGTGATCGCAGTTCGGCCAAAGAACTGGCTCAAATCCACCGCCATTTGCAAAATCGGGTCACCGAAACCGCGGCCGCAGCCAATTTTGTTACCTCGTATAGCGACGGCGGGCACCTCATTCTGCATTCGAGCCGACGCGCGGACGGCATCATTCTCGAGTCGCTGATCGCCGACAAGCCAAAAAGCGATCTCATCGCCAAGCTGGTGCGCGGTTTACTCGGCCACAGAAAGCGCGGACGCTGGGGCAATACCCAGGAAAATGCGTTTGTTTTGCTCGCTCTGGATCGCTATTTCAAGACCTATGAGAACGTAACGCCCAACTTTGTTGCCCGAGCCTGGCTGGGCGATGGCTATGCTGGCGAGCATCGATTCCGCGGCCGCACCACCGATCGCCATCACATCGACGTACCCATGAAGTACCTGGCCGATATCGGCAAGGGCGATGTGGTCTTGCACAAAGACGGCCGGGGTCGCATGTATTATCGCATCGGCATGACCTATGCGCCGGCCAGTTTGACCCTGGATCCGGCTGATCACGGCTTTGCCGTGGCCCGTCGCTACGAGGCAGTCGATGATCCCGGCGACGTGAGTCGTCTCGACGATGGCACGTGGAAGATCAAGGCGGGCACACGGGTCCGGGTTCGCCTGACCATGGTGGCCGAAAATCGCCGCTATCACGTGGCCCTGGTCGATCCTTTGCCAGCCGGCCTCGAGGCCATGAATCCAGCTCTGGCAGTGACCGGGGCAATTCCGCAAGATCCCAGCGCGCAGAAGCAAGGGCCATATTGGTGGTGGCAAAGGACCTGGTACGAGCATCAGAACATGCGCGACGAGCGAATCGAGGCGTTTGCGTCACTGCTGTGGGCCGGCGTGCACGAATACACGTATGTTGCGCGAGCGACCACTCCAGGCAACTATGTTGTCCCACCGGCCAAGGCCGAAGAGATGTACTCTCCCGAGACTTTCGGCCGGTCCGGGTCGGATAAGGTGATTGTGGAATGAGCGATTACCAGATCGCGCCGGCCTGCTTCTGATGAGTGCGTTGGTAGAAGTTGGCAAGTTTACGACGCTCGCATGGAATCCCACAGGTGTTCTCGAGGTCGCTAATGATTCCTCCGCTGGCGAGTTGGGATTCTGCGACACTCGCTATGGAATGTATAATTTTCGCGCACAACAGGCCGGCGATGGGTCGATCGAAGCCCGCATTGGTGACCTGGTGGGGAAATTGCCCGTCATAGCGGCTCCCTAGATTTCCGGCCAGCGCGGGGCCGTCCCCTTCTTGTCCCTTCTTGTCCGGTTGCTGCTGGACATTTCGAGCCCGTGGAGACACGATCGCTCTTTGCGTAGCGCCTCGACAGAGGCAAAAAGGGGCAAGGAGCACGTATGATCGTAAACGAACTTCGAGTTGGTAACGTGATCGGACGGAGTTTCTCCGTCTGGTTCAACAATTTCGTACCGTTCTTCATCCTGACCACATTGGTGTATTCACCGCTCATCATCTATACCGTGGTGGCATTGGAGGGCGACCTATCGCCGAGCGGTCTGCAGACCTATAGCTGGGTCAGTTCGGTCGGCCAGTTTGTGCTCAATTTCCTGGCCACGGCAGCGCTGATCTACGGCGTACTCCAGCAGCTGCGCGGCCGGCATGCGAGCATCGGCGATTGCATCGGGGTCGGTCTCAAGCGCCTGGTCCCGGTCATTTTAGTCGGCATAACCGCATGGCTGTGCATCGGCCTGGGGACCCTTCTGCTCATCATCCCGGGCATCCTCTTGTCGCTCATGTTCTACGTCGCAGTGCCGGCCGCCGTGGTCGAACGTCGCGGTATCATAGGTTCTCTGCAGCGCAGCCACGAGCTCACTACCGGCCACAAAGGGACCATTTTCGCCACTTGGCTGGTGATCCTCCTGGGCGCCTTTGGGTTGAGTATATTGGTCGGGCTAGTGGTCAGCAGTTCGATCGAATCGATCAGCGACCTCAAATATACAGTCTACTTGAACCTCGTCACATCGATCTTGTGGGGCTCGTTCTCGGCGGTCGTATCGGCCATCATCTATCACGACTTGCGCAACATCAAAGACGGGGTCGACGTCGAAGAGCTGGTCCGGGTTTTCGAGTAGGCTCTCACTCGCCCGAGTATTTGTCCTCGCGGCGTTTGCCAAAGAGCATCTTGCGTTCGAGGTGGGCGCGCATGGCGGCGTAAAAGGCGCGTAAGAAGCGCTCATCATCGACCGGGGCGGTCCGGAGCCTGGCCCAGCCGATCTTGCGGCGAATTTGCTCGCTCACGGTCACCATCGCCTTCATGTGGGCCAGGCTGTCCTCGTCCTGGCGCAAAAGGTCCTCGAGAACCTGCAGTTCGTAGATGCCGTAGATCGATAGCTGTTGTTCGGTGAACTGGTACTCGTTTTCGCCAGCTGCACTGTCCGCAGTTTCCTGTCCGCCGATATCGGGCAGCAAGACCGCCCTGGGCGCCAGCACAACCAAGGTGCCGGCGACCATGTCGCCGATGCGCAAGCGGTCCCGGTTGAACAATGGCAAAAACATGAACACCAGGGCCCAAGCGCTCGACAGGGCCCGAGCCCAGCCCGGTGCGCCGGGCCACAACTGCTCGGGAGCCAGTATGAGCTGGAGGGGAATGAATACCTCGATGTCGCGGACCAGATTGCGCGCGATGACCGCGTGTGCGCCCAGGACGCCGCCGTGGCCGTCGATGACCCGGATGCCGACCACCCGCTTGCCCGGGGTCATGCCCTGCCACTTGAGCTCGAAAAAAACAAAATAGAAGTTCTGCAGGAGAAATACAAAGACCAGGATAAACGGCACGGTCCAGTTGGCGCGGGACAGACTGGAGCCGAATGCAAAGGCCAGGAGCAGGGCCAGGACAATGATCACTCCGTAGATGATGAGCATGTCGACGAGAAATCCGCCGATGCGATCGCCAGCCCGGGCCAGGGTGAAGCCCACTGGTACCCCTTCGGGAGTGACGACTTCTCTGCGCACACCCTGGTCGCGCCGGTCGAGATAGCGGTCGACGATTCGATCACTCGCGCCAGTATTCGCCTGTCGACTCATGGCTCGACCTCGGCGCGCGCGCTGTCTCGACTCCGCCCGACCAGGCCGAAATACAGGCTCCAAGCTACAGCAGTGATGACAGCGACCGCGTAGCGAATGGCGATATCGGTGACCAGCTGGCGAAAGATGCCCTCAATGAGGCCGGCAATGAAGAACATGATCACTGCGCCGACCACCACGACCCCGGCCTGGCGGCCACATTGGGCCAGATTGCGCAAACGCGTCGACCGGCCGGGAAAGATCAGGGCCTGGGCCAGGGCCAGGCCGAGGCCGCCGCAGATGACCATGGCGCCGAGCTCGGTGACTCCGTGGGGCAAGAGCCAGCCCCACAGATCGGCCGACAGGCCGCGGGCGTGATGCAGCGCTGCAAATGCACCCAGCACCAATCCATTGATGAACATGAGCAAGAACACCGGCAGACCGATGACCACCCCGAGCGAAAACGAGACGATGCCGATCTTGGCGTTGTGGGTAAAAAGCGATGCGGCAAACGTGGCCAGCGCATCGCCAGGGCTGTGTTCGCTGTAGAGCACTGCCCTGAGTTCGCTGGTCGAGGACGACGGCCCGCGACCCTGAGCGTACTCCTCGGCCACGAAGGTGTAGAACCGCTCTTGATTGTCCAGGGTGATGAAAAACGCGGTCAGGGCACCCACAATGACAAACAGCGCGGCCAGCCCGATGTGCCACTTGAAGCGGCGGATTCCCGCGGGAAAGCGATACAGCACAAACTCGGCGAGAACGTCGCGGGCGTGGCTGCGGGTGCCGTACACGAAAAAATAGGCCCGTCCGGCCAGGCTCTCGAGATACTCGACCACGTTGCGGTCGAGCGAGATCGAGCGCGCCACCGATAGGGATGACAGGGTGGCCCGGTAGAGATGGGGCAACCGGGCCAGCTCGTCGGCCGAAAGGCTGTGAAAGCCGCTCTTTTGTGCCCGTTCGACCAGGGCCTCGAGAGCGAGCCAGGTCGGCTCGCGCTCGCGGCGAAACTCGTAGCTCTTGAGTGTGATCTGCGCTGGTCCGTGCATATCAGATGAGCTCCCGTCGCTTGATGTCGAGATAACGGTTGAGAAGGTGCATGGACACCGCCTCGGGAGTGGCATCGACGCAATGCACGCCCCGACGCTTGAGCCGCTCGATGACCACTCCGCGCTCGCGGGCAAAATCGGTGGCCACCACCGAGCGGTGTAGATCCGAAAGCGACCGGGGCTCGACGGCGGCCAGGCTGGCAAGGCTGGGATCGCGCAGGGTCACGAACACGACGAGATGGCGCCGGGCCAGGCGATGGACGTTGTCGAGCATGAGCTCGGCAGTGATGGTATCGACAAAATCGGTCATTAATATGACCAGCGATCGCCGGCGCAGCCGGGTGGCCAGGCTGGCCAGACCCAGGGTGAAATTGGTCTCGACGTGGTGGTAGTCCAGAGCAGCCGATTGCTTCTGCAATCGGACAAACGACTGCATGCCGCCGGCCGGTTCGGCGAAACTGCGCACCTGCTGATCAAAACCGAATAACCCGACTCGATCACCGGTGCGCAGGCAGAAATAGCCCAGGAGCAGACCGGCGTTGATGGCGTGATCGACCTTGGGAATACCGCCCAGGGGCTCGCTCATGAGCTGGCCGGTGTCGATGGCAACCACGACCTGGTGATTGCGTTCGGCGCGAAACTCCTGACACAAGAGCTTGACGTGGCGAGCCGACGCCTTCCAGTCGATGGCGCGATGGTCGAGGCCGGGCACGTACTCGCGCAGAGACTCGAACTCGGAGCCGTCGCCGATGTACTGCTCGACTTTGAGGCCGGCCATAAAATCCCGAGTGGAAAAAAACCGCAGCGCTGCGGCGCGGACTGCCCGAATATTGGGCACCACCGACACATTGCGGCCGATCGGACGGGTTTTCTGCCGCCGCATCAGACCGAATGGGCCGGTCCAGCGCAGCCACATTGTTTCGACAGAAACCAGGCCGCGGCGCAGTGGCCGCAACGGCACCTGGACCTCGACGGTTCCTCGAGCCGGAATGACCACGCGCTGGATCGGACACGGCTCGAGTTCGTCGTCGACATCGACCACCAGGTCGAGCGCGGCCGGACGGCCGAAGCCCGGCGCAGCGAGCTCGATGATCAGATGATCGCAATCGCCGATATAGAGCGTATCTGGAGTGGTGACGTCGACTCTCAAGTGGCGCCGAGGCAGGCTGAGGACCAGGTCGACGCCGGCGATCAAAACCACAGCGCCGATATAACCGAGCCACAGGGTCCACAGCCGCGCCGACACCATTACCGTGGCCAGGGAGACGGGAAAACCGGCGGCAAAGATCAGGACGCATCGCAGAGTGGGTCGCATCGGCCAGTGCTCACAGAGTCGTCGAGGGGGATGCGGCAATCAGCGAGGCGCCGGAACCTGGTCGAGGATTCGGCGGATCACCGCTTCGGTGGTAGTACCTTCGATCTCGGCGCCCGGAGCCAGAAGCACCCGGTGGCGCAGTGATGGTATGGCGAGAAATTTGACGTCGTCGGGCAAGACAAACTCGCGGCCGTTGACCGCGGCGTAAGCCCGCGCTGCAGTGGCCAGCATATTGGCCGAGCGGGGCGACGCCCCGTAGAGCAGCGAGGACGCCTCGCGGGTGGCCCGGACCACGTCGACGATGTAATCGACAATATCGTCCGACAGCCGAATGGCCCGGACCGCATCGCGAGCCGCGATCAATGTGGCCAGATCGGCCACCGGCTGCAGGCCGAAGTCGGCCAGCCGGGGCATGGCCGTGCGATGGCCATGGCGGGCCACGATGGCCCGTTCCTCGTCGCGGGACGGATAATCGATGATGATCTTGAACAGAAAGCGGTCGAGCTGGGCCTCGGGCAGCGGATAGGTACCCTCCTGTTCGAGCGGGTTCTGAGTCGCGATGACCATGAACCCGTCGCCCAGATCGTAGGTGCGACCGTCAATGGTGACACAGCGTTCCTGCATGGCCTGCAAGAGCGCGGCCTGGGTCTTGGGCGGAGTGCGGTTGATCTCGTCGGCGAGCAGAAGCTGGGTGAAAATGGGTCCCTTGGTCAGGGTGAACTGGTTGGTCTGAAAGTTAAATAGATTGGTGCCGATAACGTCGCCGGGCATGAGATCGGGCGTGAACTGTACGCGGCCGAAATCGAGCGACAGACACGCGGCAAAGGTCTGCGCCATCAGGGTCTTGGCAGTGCCGGGCACTCCCTCGAGCAAGATATGCCCCTCGCAGAGCAAGCTCACCAGCATGAGGTCGAGCGCCTCACTCTGACCCACCACGACGCGCTGCACCTGCTCGCGCACCTGTTGTTTGATCGCATGTGTCGTCGCCAGATCCATGGTCTGATTCTCTATTCTGATCGTCTATTCTGACCTTTATGTGCGGCCTTCAGGTGTGCTTCTGTCGCGGTCATTGCCATTGCTCAGCTATCTCGAGTCATCGCCTCTCGCCACCGGTAGATCCGGTGGGCGACCTCGACAGCGCGCGCCTCGTCGGCCCGCCGACCACGGCGAACCGCCCCCACTTCGCGTTGTAGGTCAGCCAGATTTTCGTCGATTCCACGGACGCGTGCGACCCGTTCGAGCCATGCCATGCGGGTTTGTCCGCCGAGGTGCTGCGGGGCGTGCAGCGCGTGCGCCACCTGGCGCAGCGCGGTCTGGAAATAGCGTTCCAGGGCATGATCTGCGTGATGGCCGAAGCGCAGCAGCATGGCCGTACTCTCGATCAGGAAGGCCTTGCCCGGCTCGATGGCCGGCGCCGGTGTCAACGGCTTTCCGAACCGACCGGTCGATGCCCAGAGCAGGAGGACCACGGCCAAAAAGGCCTGAATCGTCACCAGGGCGAGAGGAAACTCGAAAAGCGAGCGCCACAAGCTCGGCTCTTTGCGAAAGCCGTGCATGGTCTCGTCGAACACCACAGTGCCCGAGCCGCGATCGCGCAGGATCTGGATGAGCTGGGCGGTCAGGACCGCATTCTGGCCCTTGCCCAGGCCGTGGTTGGACAGTACATCGGGATCCGACAGGACCCACAGTTCCCGGCCATCCTGGTCCGGGCGGCCGGCTTTTTGACCGTCGATGGTGGTGACCCCGAGCAGGATGCCGTCAGCAGTGCTGATCACCGGCGCCAGCGAGTCGGACCGGATGAGCTGGGGTGCTCGCAGGGTGGGAACGGCAAAGAGCGTACCTTCGGCGCTGCTGTCGATTTGCCAGAGCAGGCTTTGCGCGGCGCTCTGCGGGCCGGAAATCGGTCCTGGCGAGGTCGGCCGGACCAGCTCGGCCGACAGGCCCACTGCGCCGAAGATCGGGGTGATCTCGCCGGGCAACAAAAGCTGGATAGCGTCGATCCAGCCCGGTCTGGTCGCGCTGGGCAAACCGTACCATTTGGGCATGATCAGCAACATGATCGAGCTCTCTGCCATCATTTGCCGGAGCGCCCGAGCCCGTTTGCCGTCGCTGTTGAGCACGATCGGCTCGGCGGCGATCAGTGCAGCGCCCTGGCGCGCCTTGCCGGCCGAGTTGTGCTCGCTGACCAGCACCGGCACGTCGAGCCGTTCGAGCAGTTCGACCAGTCCGCGATGGCCGATGGCCGAGCGAGAATAGGTATTGGCGCCAGTGGACGACGGCGCCGAAATGTCCTCGCTGAAAATTGCGACGACCACTGCGGCGGCAAACGAGATCGCTGCGATGCTGGCCAGCAAGATCACGGTCTGGCGACGAAAGGGCGAGCTACTCGACTCGGTCAAAATCGCCCCTCCGGGCTGCCGGCCGCGGCGGTTGCGGGCGTTCCCCCCGGGTCGGCGCCGGCGACATATTCCCGGGCAAAGCGAGCAAAATGCTCGCGGCACCGCTCGTAGTCCGGGCGGGTCGACGCCTGGCGTCCGAAGTAGCAGAGCTCCACGGCTGAGACCAGCTCGGCCAGCGCCGCCCGGGCCTGGGCGGGCATGCCAACCCGGGCGAGGATCTCCCGGCTGGTGTACGAATGCGGCACTCCGGACGGCAGTCGCCGGGCGAGTACCTCGAGAGTTCGCAAGAGCAGAGTATGGATGGCCGCGTCGAACTGTCCCTCGGCGGCCAGAGCCTCGGCATCGCCCAGCGGCCGGGCCAGCACAGCCATGCGCGCAGCGCGTTCATCGCGGTCCGGCCCGGCCTCGCCATCAACCTGTGCATCACCGGCATATCCCCGGAATTCTTGCACTACCCACATGAGCAACACCACCGTGATCACCGCGACGAGGAGCCACAGGAGCGCGTTGGCGATCGACCCGAACGCACCTGATGGGCGGAGTTCGTGGTACCGGGAGTGAGGCTGGCGGGCGCCCGGCCTCAGCTCGCGCGGCCTTTGTGCCGGCGGGCTGCCGGCCTGCTCGCCAGCTGCCTCGAATCCGGGCAATTCGGTCTGGTACGAGGCGTCCAGCACGCGCTGTACTGTCTTGTCGATGTCTTTTGGCGTCGGCGCTACGACCACGACGCCGAAGATTGCCCCGAGAACCAGACCCTGCACCCGTCGATCTTTCCTGTCCTCGTCGCCAGTTGCAAGTCATCTCGCCGTCGAACGTACACCGGGGTGACAATATGCCACCTCCTCTGCTCTGGCTTCATTTGTTAAGCGTTTACCAAAACCGGTCCGCCCGGCAACCGAGCCGTGGCGAGCCGATCAAAGGAAGTGAAGATGTCTAGAATCCAACTGCTGGCAGCGGTCGGGAACCCTCGTTTTGCCGATGATGCGGGCAACCCGACCGAGAGCGGCGATTTTTCCCCAACGATGCCGGACTCCATCCAAAAAATCGCACTGAGCCAGGCTCTGCTACTCGTACTTGCCGTGGCTGGGTGCGGAGGCGACACCGACGTGACCCTGTCGTTCGAGGCCAGCGTCGCGGGAGCTCCGGTTTCCTGTTCCACCAGCTACGTCAGTCTGGGCACGCTGGATGCGACTGCACAGCTGGCCGATGCGCGGATGTTCATCTCCGCGATCGAGCTGCGCGACAGCGACGATACCTGGGTCGAGCTTGCCCTGGACGACTCGGAGTGGCAGCACCAGGGGGTGGTTTTGTTGGACTTCGAGGATGGTACGGGGGCGTGCGCCGATAGCGGAACTGCGCAGACCAATAAAGTCGTCACCGGGACCGTGCCCGATGGGTCATACGACGCTGTTCGATACCAGGTCGGAGTTCCATTCGCCCTCAATCACAACGATAACGCGACTGCGCCCGCGCCCTTTAACGTGCCGGGCATGTTCTGGACCTGGCGGGGCGGATACAAGTTTGTCCGCGCGGACTGGATGGTCAGCGGAGGGGCAGTGGCGCGGTGGAACGTCCATGTCGGCTCGACAGGGTGTGTATCCGGGGCTCCGACCGAAGCTCCCGCGCAACCCTGTGCTCGCGGCAACTCCGCGAGCGTGGAACTCACCCCGTTCGACATCGATACCGACGTGCTGGCCATCGATCTGGCTGCACTGATCGCAGGTGCGAACATCACTCAGAATGCAGCCGACCCACCTGGATGCATGAGTAGCCCTGGTGAGCCCGACGACTGTACACCGGTATTTGCCGCGCTCGGCATCGACTTTGCCAGCGGCAGTTGCACAAACGACTGCCTGGGGCAGACCGTTTTTACCATGAGTCGGTAAGATGACGACCATGCGCCAGGCCCTTTGCCCGCTCATTCTATTGTCCTTGCTCGGATGTGGTGGCGACACCGACGGCGATCGCGCTGGCCCAGCCGGGTTCGATATCCCGGCTGGCTTTCCCGAGCCGAAGATTCCGGCCGATAATCCAATGACGGCCGAAAAGGTCGAGCTCGGCCGTCATTTGTTTTACGACAAGCGCCTATCCGGCAATGAAACCCAGTCGTGCAGCTCGTGCCACGAGCAAGCACTGGCTTTTTCCGATGGCGAGGTGACCGCTCAGGGATCGACCGGGCAGTTTCATCCCCGCAACAGCCCGAGCCTCACCAATATCGCGTACAATGCCACACTGACCTGGGCAAATCCGGTTTTGACCGAGCTCGAGGAACAGTTGCTGCTGCCGATCTTCGGAGAACATCCCGTCGAGCTGGGGGCGACCGGCAAGGAAGATGAAATCCTCGGCCGGATCGCGGCCGATTCGACGTATCAGCGTCTCTTTGCCCGGGCCTTTCCCGCCGAAACAGACCAGGTGAACTGGGACAATATCGTGCGTGCCCTGTCGTCTTTTGTGCGGGCACTGATTTCCGGCGATTCGCCGTTTGACCGCTTTGCCTACCAAGGCGATGGCAGTGCCTTATCCCCGTCAGCGCGGCGCGGTCTGGAACTCTTCTATTCGGAGCGACTCGAGTGTCACCACTGTCATGGAGGGTTTAACTTCACCGAGTCCACGATACACGCGGGCTCCGTGTTTGACGCCGCGCTATTTCACAACACCGGCCTGTACAACATCGATGGCAACGGATCCTATCCGTCCGATAATACCGGCTTGTATGAGATCACCGGCCGCTCTTCGGACATGGGGAAATTCCGCGCTCCCACCCTGCGCAACATCGCTGTGACCGGCCCGTATATGCACGACGGCAGCGCGGCCACCCTGGCGGAGGTCATTCGTTCCTATGAGGCGGGCGGGCGCTATATCACCGAGGGCCCGTATGCTGGCGATGGCCGCGCCAACCCCCTCAAGAGCGGTTTTGTCGCCGGCTTCACGCTCAGCGATGGCGAGCGCGAGGATCTCATCCACTTCCTGGAAAGTCTGACCGATGCGACCTTCCTCGCCGACCCGCGTTTCTCCAACCCCTTTCAGGCTGGCGGCGAGCAGTGATCGGCACAGGCCGCGTCTGCCAGGCGTTGTTCGGGGTCGTCCTCGCTCTTGTCGTGTTGCTTGGCAACGGATTGGCAAGTGCCCATCACAGCAGTTCCACGTCGAGGGTCGGGGGAGCGAGCGACTTTCGCCGGGTTGGCGTCGCCAACAGCACGATAGCGCCACCTCGTCTCGATGCAGCAATGGCGTACGACCTACTCTTGTTCGACCGCGTATTGCAGGGTTCAGACACCTATGACAAGGCGCAGTTTGGCAGTGTACTCATCAACTTCATCTCCGTATCACTCGGGCTCGAACTCGCCTCGAGCACGAGTGGTGCATTGCGCATCCCGTTCGGTATCGTGGTCTTGAACCCCGTCGACGGTGCAGCAGAAACCTCGGTCGGCCTGGGGGATGTCCACGTGACAGTGGGTCAAGAGCTGTTTTCGCTCTTCGATCGGGCTGGCACGCTGCCCATGTCGTTGCGGGTGCGAGTCGGACTGGTTGTGCCCACCGGGCGTTACGAACCAGATGCGTCGCTCTCCCTGACCGATGTTTCCGGTTCTGCCGACGGCTCGATCGACCTCGTCACGTACAACGCACGGGCCAGTATGGGGGCGGGTGTGTGGTCCTTTCTCGCTGCAGCCGAACTCGACTGGCGAGTGCACGACTCGGTCTCATTGCAGCTCTCTGCGGCAGTGCTGCAGCCGGCGTCGGCCACCTCGGATAACATTCGCTGGGGCACTGATGCAGAGCTGGGCGGATTGGCGACCATCGAATTGATCCGCGACGCTCTCATGGTACGAGGTCATATGGACTACCGATTTCACAGTCGTGACGACGTGCAGCAAGTAGTGGATGAAATGCCGGGCATGGTCCGGCGAGAGAGAGTGGGCGGCCGCGACGAGATCGGCCTTGGACTTGGCGTCGAGGCCAGGCCGGGCCGTGGATTCACCTGCTCGGTTCGGGGGCGCATACCGGCCTGGCAGCAGGTCGGCGGTATTCAGCTGGTCGAGACCGTATCGACAACGGTCAGCTGCGCCTTTGCCATGGGCATCTGAGTTGGCGATTTGTTGTCGTAAAGGCCCGTGGTAGAGAATCTGATCATGCGAGCTACGTCGGAGCAGCGACTTTCTTCGATGAAGCCACAATCAGGCGATGTGCGTCACCTCGCGGCCCCGGCCCTGGCAGTCTCTGCAGAGCACCTGTCGGTTCGAGAGCTGACCCGACTTCGCTGGCTGGCGATTGCGGCCCAGGCCATCACCATTGTCGCGGTCGACGCCGTGTGGGGAGTTGCACTGCCGACCATTCCGTTATTGGTCATCTTGGGCTCTGCCGCCGTTACCAATGTAGTCCTCTCGCGTCGGGCAGGCCTTGCGTCTCAACGCCTTGTCGCCCTCACCTTGCTGGTCGACGTCGCGTTGTTGACCGGTGTTCTCGCGCTGACCGGAGGGCCGGCCAATCCTTTTTCGGTGTTGTATCTGGTCCATGTGATGCTGGCGGCGATCGTCACGACATCGCGATGGACCTGGGCTGTGGTAGCGATGTCCAGTGCGGGGTTTGGACTGCTATTTCTTGTGAGTGTGCCGCTTCCGCCCGAACTCGGTGGGCACGCCATGGACATGGAGCATCGGCCGTATTCTGCCCATCTACAGGGCATGTGGCTGGCCTATACGCTGGTCGCGGCGGTTATTGCCGGTTTTGTATCGCGGCTCTCGACCGCCCTTCGGCAGGAACGGGAAACCCGTTCTCGGGCGTCGCGGTTGCTGGGGCTGGCCACCCTGGCAGCGGGCGCTGCGCACGAGATCGGCAATCCTCTCGCCACCATTCGTGTGGCGGCGAGCGAGCTCAAAAACGACCTTGCCGCAGCCGGAGCGTCTCATGAGATCCTGGACGATCTGAATCTGATCGATGCGGAAGTGAACCGCGCCCACGATGTTCTCGACCGCATGTCCGTGGGCGCTGGCGAGCTTGCCGGAGAGTACCCGGTTGCCACGGATCTCGCGCAACTCCTGACCGAGACGATTCGCCAGCTGGGGCCGCTCGGCGCGCGGGTTGACATCGCAGAAATTCCAGCCGGACAAACTGTGCGCTGGCCGGTGCAGGCAGCGACCCAGGCGTTGAGTCAGCTGGTTCGAAATGCAGTGGAGGCTTCGCCTGCTGGGACCCCGGTTCAGTGCTTCGCCCGGATTGCGGCTGAAGGCGTGGAGATCGAAGTATTGGACTGTGGCAATGGGATGACGCGCGAGGTGCTGGACAGAATTGGCGAGCCATTCTTCACCACAAGGCCTCATCAGGGTACGGGGCTCGGCATGTTTATCGCGCGTTCTCTCATCGAACATCTGGGCGGCCGGATCGCCATTTGTTCATCCGTGGGCAAGGGCACGCGCGTCAGCGTGTGGTTACCAGCAGGAGTTGGCTGATGAATGAAGAAGTTATGGAACAGCAGAGCATTCTGATTGTGGACGACGACGACGCTTTCCGGGACCGGGTGGCTCGAGCGTTCGACAAGAGGGGCTATGACGTTCGAGTCGCCTGCAACGGCGCCAACGCCATCGAGGCAGCCGGGCAGGACAGTCCCGAGCTGGCGCTTGTCGATCTCCGCATGCCGGGCGAATGGGGACTTCACACAGTCCGCGGACTCCATCAGATCGATGAAAACACAAAGATCGTGGTACTGACAGCGTATGGTAGCATTGCGACTGCCCTGGAGGCCATGCGTCTGGGTGCTGTGGGGTACCTTCAAAAGCCCGCGACGGTCGACGAGATCGAGCTCGCATTTCGACGTCCGGACATGAACCCGGACGAGTCTGCGGGCGCCCCGGCGGAAGTTCCTTCACTGGCCCGGGCTCAATGGGAGCACATAAATCGAGTGCTCACCGAGTGTGACGGCAACATCAGAAAAGCCGCGCGGTTGCTCGGCCTCCATCGCCGTACCCTGCAGCGAAAGCTGGCCAAATTTCCCGTGTCGAGGTAACGCGGCCTTCCTGCCGAGAAAGGCCGGGCATGTATTCAGACGAATCGGCTCATCTTGCTGCTGAGCACGCGGCGAATGCGATTGAACATGCGGTAATTGCCCTCGGTATAGGGAAACAGCCAAAACGGTTTCAAGGCGACCCGGGGCAGGCCGACAAACTGCTGCTGACACAGCTCGCGCAGGCCGTGTTTGCCGTGTACCCGACCGACCCCGGAGTGTTTCACACCACCCCATGGCGCTTCGGGAACACCGTGATGGAAGAAGAAGTCGTTGACCACCACACCGCCTGCTTGTAGCTGTCTGGCCACGTATTCGCCGCGGGTCACATCGCCGGCAAAGACAAAACCGTTGAGCCCGTAATCGCTGGCGTTGGCCATGGCCACGGCCTGGTCGACGGTGGTGAAAGAACGCACCGGCATGGTCGGGCCGAAAGTCTCTTCTTGCCAGCACAGCATGGTGTCGTCGACATCGGCGATGACTGTGGGCTGAAAAAACCGGCCCCTACCGCTTTCGCGTTTGCCGCCGGCGAGCACCTTGGCGCCTTTTTGCACTGCGTCCTGGATGTGGCGCTCGACCACGTCCATCTGACTATCGAGCACCATGGCGCCGATGTCGACTTCTCGGCTGGCCGGGTCGCCCTGGCGCAGTTCTCGGGTCAGGGCGACGATGCGGTCGAGCACTTGGTCGTGCACTTTCTGGTCGATCAGCACGCGCTCGAAACTGGCGCAGGCCTGGCCAGAATTGCAGAAAGCGCCGTGTACCAGTTGTTCGGCGACTCGAGCGGGGTCGACATCGTCGAGCACGATGGCGGCGTCTTTGCCGCCCAGCTCGGCGATATAGGGGATCAACCGCTGGCCGCAGGCAGCGCCCACTTTGCGGCCGGTGGCCACGCTGCCGGTGAAGATGATCATATCCACTGCGGATTCGACCAGTGCTGCACCTGTGGCGCCATCGCCGGGTACCACGCCGAAGAGGTCTGGATCGACGTCGGCAGCGTCCATCAACTCTTTGGCCTTGAGCATGGTGTGCGGTGTCCATTCCGAGGGCTTGACCACCACGCCGTTGCCCGCGGCCACGGCCATGATCACGTCACCCATGGGAATGGTGAAGGGAAAGTTCCACGGCGCGATCACGCCGACAACTCCCCGCGGCACGTAGCGCACATAGGCCCGCTTGACCGGGCCGAGCAGGTGCAGCCACATGCGCTCGTCGGCGAGGATTTTTTCCGCCCGGGTGGCGTAATAGTGGGTCAAATCGACCATTGGCGCCACTTCGTGAGCCAGGGCTTCAAAGCGCGGCTTGCCGGTTTCGCGCGATATCAGCTCGACGACTTCGTCGGCGCGCTGGTTGAGCAGGTCGCGGAAGCGAAGCAGGCGCTTTTTGCGCTCGGCCCAGCCCAGCCTGGCCCATCTTACCTGTGCCGTGCGTGCGCGTGTTACCACCTCGCGCACCTGTTCGGCGGACGCCACGGCCACCGCTGGCATGGGCTTGCCAGTAGCCGGCTCGGTATTGTGGATGTGCTGGTCGGAGACATTGGGGCTGACCATGGTAGACATGTGGGTCACCGTATCCCATGAACCGCCGTCGAGCCACAGACAAGTGCTCTGCAATGGCGGCCGATCGAATAGCGCTTGCGGGAAGTCGTCGCGGCTTTTGTTCAGGCCCTTGCCCGACGTATTACCATGCGCCTGTCGACGGATATCGCGTCCACCCTACCCATCGAGGATCTGCGAAATTGAACGGAAATCAACGAAAAGACATCAAGCCAGGTCTACGAGTGCTGATCGTGCTCAAAAAAGACCAGCGTTCCGGCAAGACAACAGAAGGGGTTGTAAAAGACATCCTGACCAATTCGCCAACTCATCCCCACGGCATCAAAGTCCGTCTACAGTCCGGTGAGGTCGGCAGGGTAAAGGAGATCTTGCCGGCCTAGGCAGTTTGTCGCAGCTCCACATCCTGTGCGATCCTCTCCATATCCAGCGGATTGCAGCAATGATGAGAGTCTCTGCTATGGCAGGCTATCTTTCTTCCCGATGAACAGTAACCGCCCTGGACAGTCCGGACAATTACCGATCCTCGTCTTCGTCTTCATCTTCATCTTCGTCTTCGTCTTCGTCTTCATCTTC
This sequence comes from Pseudomonadota bacterium, assembly GCA_022360315.1. Classification (GTDB taxonomy): domain Bacteria; phylum Myxococcota_A; class Polyangia; order Haliangiales; family Haliangiaceae; genus JAKSDA01. The sequence goes on along the minus strand of JAKSDA010000633.1, from coordinate 19,298 downwards.
GTCTTCATCTTCGTCTTCGTCTTCATCTTCGTCTTCGTCCCCATCCTCGCTCTTGGCGGCGGGACGCAGAGGAAGTTTCTTGCTGTCCTTGCCCGGGGCCGGTTTGGCGTCGTCACCACGGTTCGCCGCGTTGCGCAGCGTCTTGGACAGAGCCGGTGTCGATTGTCCCGGTTCAGACGCCTTGCCGCCCGTTGTCGCGCTGTCTTTGTCGTTGCTCTCGGCCCTGGCCTTGGGCGGATCCGGCCGTTCCGGGCGGCCAGCCGGCTTTTTGGTCGCCGATACTGTGGGCCGCGCAGCCTTGCCGCGATCGCGCTTGGCCGGGCCTGCATCGCATTTCTGTGCCGGTACCCAGCGCATCTGCGTCAGCTTGCCCTTGAGCTTGACGTTGGAAAAACCGTCGGGCTGGGGCGCCAGTCGCATGAACTGCGGTACATTACCAAACTTGGGCTCGCGCTCTTTGAGCGCGTCGGACAACTTGAACCGCATACAACCGGACTCGAAACGCGAGTTCTCGAATCGCTGGGTGAATCGCACCGATGCCGTGATGGCCAGCTCGCCGTCGTCTGATTGCGCGGTGAATTTGTCGATCTTGCCGCGCCCCCCCGAAATCGCAATGGTACCGGCCAGATTGCCCAGCTTGAGCTCGGGCACGGTCAGTCCTTCTTTAGCAAACATCGCCGATCGCCGCATCCGCTTGCCCGGGCGCGCCCGCGGCTTGATCTTGGCCTTGCCGTCGCCAATGGTGCAACCGTTGCAAGCCAGCGAGATCTCTCCCTCGGCCTTGTCCCACCGGTTTTCGGGCAGGGTCAGATCCATGGTCAGATCGAGCGGACCCTTCATGGGCAGTGGCACGGCTGCCTGTAGCCCGGGAATGTTGGCCAGAGGGAGCGCCTCGGTCGACACGCTGGCCTTGAACTCGGTGCTGGCCAGGTGGACATTGCCCTCGATCGTACCGCCGCCCAGTTCGGCCAGAATATCGACGTCGAGGCGGCCGCGCAGCGCAGCAAAGAGGCCCAGGTCGGCGCGAACGCTTTCGATATAGAGCGGAATAGGCGGCTGGTCGTCTTTTTTGTCGCCCTTGCCCGGGTCGGGCCGCGGAGTCAGCGAAATGCCCTCGACAATGAGGCCGCCGGGCAAAAAGGTCGGCTTCACGTCCATGATGGAAACTTCATACTTGGCGCTGATCTCCGCAATTGCCCGTTCTTTGACCCGCTCGTACGGAAAGGTCAAATGCACGGCAAAAACAAACGTGATGAGCGCCAGGAGTGGATATCCCACCCAGCGAAGAATCTGTTTATGTCGTCGTGTCAGTTCCATCGCTTGTTCCTACCTAGTCTCGCCGCCACCGAAACGCTGCCCGAAAAGGGCGTTTCTGTGGCGTCTATTTGTCATTCGTGCCCTTATCATCTCCGTCACCCTCGCTCTTCACTTTCGAATATGTGGTCACGATCATGGTCGCATTGAGCTTCTGATTGTCGCGAAATACCGGTTTTATGTTCAGCTGTTTGACCACGACAGTCTGTTTTTTGCTCTCCACTTTCTGAAGAAAATCCTTGAGCTCGTAAATCGAGACCCGGCGCAAATCGAAGCGGGTGGAATTCTCGACAAAACCGCCTCGAGTCTCGGGTGCGACCGGGTTCATCGAGGGAATCGAAATACCCACTTCGTTGGCAATGCCCTCGAGATAGGTCTCGAGCTTGACCGGCTGGTCGGGAATCGGCACTTGGGGCTGATCGCTCTTTTCGGCGCGGCTCAGACGGTAGCTCTGCAAGGTGTCCAGAGCAAAGCGAATGTCCCGGTTGTTCTGTTCAATGGTGCGCAGCCCGTCGTTGATCCGCAAGCCGACCAGGATCAACACGACCACAATGGCAGTGGCGCCCAGGGCCACGATCAGTCTCTGCTCGCGCGGGGAGATGCCCTCCCACCAATCGCGCAGCCGGTTCACGTTTGCCATGTCGAATTCCTCTCTGGTGATTTTCGTCTGGTCATCTCGGTCGATTGCAATCCCGGACTGGATGGCTCTACATACAATTCGATTTGATGCTCAGGGAAAAATTGCGCACGTTGTTGACCCCGGTCGACGTGCTGCCCCGGGTGACATCGCTGAAGCAATCGATTTCTTTGAGTGCATCTTCGATCTTGTCGATCTCGGCGTTGGACGCGGCGCTGGCCTTGATGGTGATCTTGGTCGGCTTGATATCGAGGTTGCTCACATTGACCGTCACTTCTTTGCGATTGGGCATTTTTCTGTTGATCTCGAGCAAGATATCGTAGGCGGTCATCTTGGGCAGCGGCGACTTGGCACTCTCGGCCTGGTCCCCGGTGCGCTCGAGCGCCTGCTCGGCGCTGAGCGATTGGCCGAATAGCTCGCTGGTCTCCAGGGCCAGCCGGCGTTCGAGATTGGTTTCGGCAGCGCGCAGCTTGTACAGCGAGGCATACGCGTTGAGGGCGACAAACGCGACGATAAACAGCATTGCAGTGGCCAGTACAGCGGCTTTTTGGCGGATAAACGACAGATCGACTTTGTATGCCAGCTCGCCCTGGCGAAGGTCGAAATGGGGCCGACCGGTCGCTCCCTCGAAGGCAACGCCCGCGGCCAAACAGGCGATGTCGGCCCCAATACCCTGCTCGACGAGCTTGCTGCCGTATATGTTCACGGCGTCGTCGTCGCCCAGCAGGCTGACCGGAAGGTTCAGTTTTTCGGCCAGAAATGACGGCAACCCGCGCAGCCGGCTGCCGCCGCCGACCAGCAAGACCTGGCCGACCGAAGCGCCGGTCTTGGCCCGGCAACTCGACAGAGTCCGTTTGATGTCCTTGCCGAGCGGCTCGAGCTCGGTGACCAGAACTCGGTGAATCTGCTGCCAGTCTTCCGTCTGCGGCGGCTCCGCGATCGATCCGATAAAGCCGTCCTCGTGCTTGGCCTGCTCGGCCCGCTCGGGGGACAGGCGCCATTCTCGGCTGATCGCCTCGGTCACATGGCGACCGGCCCGGGTGATGGTGCGGGCAAAGACCGCCCGACCATCCTTGACCACGCAGACGTCGGTGCGTTCGTGGCCGATATCGATGATCGCGATGGGATCGTGGGCCGCTCCGGATCGGTCGCCGCCAGCCCGGGCGAGGCGCTCGGCGATGCGAGCGTACGAAGCCGGTGCCGCGACCAGACCGCGCGGCATCATGGCGCGCTCGTTGACCCGGTCGAGCATCTCGCGCGCCCGTTCGGTCTCCATGGCGCAGGCCAGAACTCGCATCCCCGAGGTGGGCGACGCGACGCGGCCGTACACCACTCCGGCCGGACCCGGCCGCGGCTCGGGCCGGGTCGGGTCGTGGTAGACCTGGGTCGGCTCATTGTCGGTGGCCCGATCGCCGGGCGACTCGTCAAACTCGGAGCCCGTCGGCAGTTGTGCCGATTCATCCGGCGCCCGGGCCACTGCGGACTGGCCCAGTCCCGGCGGCAAGCTCTCGAAGCCGAACACCATGTCTTCCAGGTCGACCGGCAAAATTCCCTCGAGCTCGGCACCAACCGCTTTTTCGAGCTCGAGGCGGCGCAGATTGCGAAATGGAAACTCGAGTATATGGATGAACAGTTTGTCACCCGGTACCGCGGCATAGGGATAATCGTGGTCGAGCTTTTGCTCGCGTATAATGTCACCCAGGACCCCGGCAGCGCGCACCTCGTAGGGCTCGTCGCCAGGCGGCACGGGCCGCTCGATAAAGTCGGTCACCGCGGCAGTGCGAAAACCGGGATTGGCAATGATGACCTTGACCGAATACGCGCCCAGGTCGATTCCGAGAATTCGATGAGCCATTAATCTTCCCTCCAGTAGACCCAAAAGCCCTTGCTCGAGTCTTTCTGCTGGGTACCGTGGGCCCGGCTATTCTGTTTGGGCCGTCTGGTGTCCCACACGCCGACGATTCGCTTTTCCAGCGAGGTCTCGAAAGCGGGCAGGTCGATGATCGCCGTGGACTCGACGCGATAGGTGATGCGCGCTCCGCTCTTGGCGACCTGTTTGAGCTTGGCCTGGTCGAGTTCGACTCCCTCGATCGGGGGACCGGTGTGCTGGCTGCCGTCTGGCGTGGATATCCCCCGTTCACTCAGTCCGTCGAGAAAACCACCCATGCCGCCCATCGGGTCCTTGACAAGATCGGCAAACGCCTTTTCGGTGGTGAAGGCAAAGCCGAGCTCTTTGGCCTCTTTGACCGCCTTGGCCAGAGCCCACAATTTGGCCTGATTGCCGACTACGGGGTCGTTCTGGTTCTTGGCCGCATAGGCGATAAGTGACGCGATGAGCTTGATGTCGTCGAGCGCGGCCAGATTTATCTTGCAGTCGCCGTACACGGTCAGAGTGCCGCCAAAAAGGGTCCAGAAGCGGTCGTCGACACCGCGGGCTAGCTTGATCTCGCCGACCGTGTCGAGGTAGTTGTCTTTTGGCTTGTACTTGTCGTCGAGCGCCTCGTAGCCGTAATCCTCGCGGATTCGCGAACTCAGGCCCTCTTCGAATTCAAAGACGTTGCGGTCCTTGTCGATATAGTCGATGAGCGCCTTGACCTGGGTCTCGCGGTCGCGGCGCCAGCCCTCGCCGTCTTCGTTCTCGAAGATCGGGTTGTACGCCTCGGGATAGAGCAAGTTGAATAGCTGGACGTAGAGGTATTTTTTTCGTCGTCGCTGCCGTTGGCGCAGTTGAGGTTGATCTTCTTGTCCTCGGTGGTCATCTGCAGGTCGAATCTGCCCTCGGGCACCCCCAGGCCCTGGATGTCGTCGGCCGCCCTGCCGCCGGCCAGCTCGGCCAGGGCATTGACCTCCTCTTTGCCGCCGCCAAAGGCACCCATGAAGAGCCCGACATAGTCGGCGAGCTGAATGTCGTAACCGCCCTTCTTGTTGAGCCCGTTGTCGATGCGGCGCTGGACATGGATGACCAGTTCGGCCAGATTCATCCCCGACATGGCCAGAAAGTGGGCTTTCATGTCGAGTTCGGCATTGTGCGCGGCGTACATATCGACGTTGGTGTTGGTGGTAAACTCGACCACGATAACGCCGAGAATGGCCAGAGATACGGTCACTGCGATGAGCGCGACGCCACGCTGGCGCCGCCGGAGCGGCCTTTTTGTGCCCACTGGCATGGTGTTGCCGGGCGCTGTGGTTGGGCGCGGAGTCGTCATGCGGTGTCTCTCAGAACTGCAGCACCTCGGGTAGGTGGATGCGCGCCTGGGTGGTGCGTTTGAACTCGCTGTTGTTGTCCAGGCGAATGGTGATGGTGATGCGGACCCGTTCGGGCAATCGGTCGCGCTCGGCGTCCTGCTTGGTGGAATCCCAGTGATCCTGCCAGTCGTCTTCGGTCCAGTCGAAATACTCGAATTCGACCCGCTCGACGCCGCGCAACAGAATATCGAGTTCGGCCGGTTCCGATTCCCATTGCTCGTTGGACAGACGGCGGGATTCTCGACGGACCAGGTTGGTCTTGGTCCCATCGTCGGGGTCGTCCTCGGCCGAATACGAGATTAGAGTCTGCTCGGACTCGTTGGATTCGGCCCACAGAACCCGGTGGCCCAGGCTGGAAAAGCGCAGCTCGTCGACCGGGCTCTGACTCTTGCCGATAAACAGGGTACGGCGGTTTTCTGTGTTGGTCCGCTCGTTTCTCGACAGGTAGGCCGATTGCAGGTCCTTGACCAGCCGGTTCATGGCCACCCGGATCTCGTGTTCGCGCTCCTGCACGGTCTCGATGTTGTTCTTGACATCGACCGACGAGGAGGTCGTGTACCAGGCCATGATCAACATGGCCGAGAGCACGGCCAGGGCGATCATGACCTCGAGCAGGGTCAGGCCGGTCTGCCCGCCGCGATCGTGAATGTCTGTGCACCTTGTCGTCATGTCGCTCTCACCTCGGCGGTGGGTTGTCCCCATCCGGCTCGTCCCGGCCAAAGCCCTGCAGTACTTTGTCGATGGCGTTGGGGTCGGTGAGATAGAGAGCTGCCACCATGGTTTGCTCTTCGCTGCCAACTGTCCACTTGGCAGTTACCGTAACCTTGCGGATGGCCGCCTCGAGAACCTGGCTTATCAGCTCGAATTGCGAGGTGACAAACGAAGCGTCTTCGAGCCCGCCGCCAAAGGTGCCCATGAGGTCGCCCAGCGGGCCGCCGGTGAGGCCAGAGGCCTCGCCACGCTCGTCCCCCTGGCCCTGATCGCCATCGCCCTCGCCATCTTGCAGGTTCTGCAGCGCACCCAGGGCGGGAAGCTCGACTTTTTCTACGCTGGCTCGCCAACTGATATCGGCCCAGCCCTCGTCCGAGAAGTCGCCTTCGGAGGACTGGTCGAGCTCTTGAAAGCCGTCTTTGAGCAGCTCGGCCTCGACGTCGTACATCTTGGAACGAACCAGATCCACGACCACGCCGCGCATCTGCGCCTCCTGGGTGGCGCGAATGTTGGACGCGGTCTCGGCCATAATGCCGACCAGAGCAATGGCCAGGATGGCCAGGGCCAGCATGACCTCGACCAGGGTAAAACCGGCCTGTCCAGGGCATTTGATGCGCATTACATGGACCCGCTTCGACAGCCGACTCATTTCGCTTTGCTCCGTTCGGACGCCCGTTCGCCGTCGGCCCGGCGCATCATGAACTCGTCTTCGTCGACCCGGCCGTCGCGAAATTCGACCCTACCGGTAAACGCGTGCACCAACACGGTATAGGCATTGCCGCGCTCGTCGCCGATCTCGATGAGCGTCTTTTCGGCATAGCCGAGCGGGAAGAAATTGACGTGGACGAGTCCGGACGATTGCTCGCCCTCCAGATGCTGGACAAACATGCGGCGAATCTTCATGCCGCTCTCGGTATCGAGCTGGCGCTGGACCCCCCGGCCGTCGCGGTCGCCAGTGGGCAACACGGGCGGTCCACACCGGGCATCGCCAACCCGGCTGCCGGTGAGTGCCGCGGCCATCTCGGCTGCCTCTGCAGGTGATGCAGCCTGGGCGATCTCGGGCGGAATGGAGCTGTCGCGCAGAGTTCGCTGAATGTCGTCGGCACTCGTTTGCTCGTCTGGATCGAGAATGCGTTCCCGTTCGGCAAAGCGCAGGCGTATATCGCCCTCGCACATTTCGATGCGATAGGCGTGCTTGTCGAGGTCGAAGACGACCCGATGGTGCCTGGCCGTGGTCGTGGCCATGTTGTGGGCCGCGCGCAGAACTTGCCCGATCTGCGTGGTGTCTTCGCGCAGCGCAGTGCCCGCGACATAGCGGACTGCATTGATCCCGATAAACATGATCAGCCCGATCACCGCCAGGGTGATCATCAGTTCCAGAATGGTCATGCCGGCCATTCCGGCCGCGCCGCGCCGACCGGAAGCGCGCGCTCCGGGCCGATCAAAGCCAGGCTGGCGTTGCCACCGGGCCGACTGGTTTGCCGAATCATTCATGGTTGGGCTGCCATGGTTGGGCTGTCATGTTGGATTGCACTGTCATGTTGGATTGCAATAAAGACGCCAGAGCGCGCGAGTCATTGCCCTTTATTGCTTTTTGTCTTCCCACGACTTGATGTCGTCGTCGGTTCCGTCCTGGCCGTCCGGCCCCTTGGACGACACACCAAAGCGCGCGCTGGACGGCTTGTTATCGCCACAGTGCATGGCGTACTCGTTGCCCCAGGGATCGTTGATATCCTTTTTGTTGGTGAACTCGGTCAGGTCCTGCAGGCTTTGCGGACAGGACTTTTTGTATTTGATACCCCATTGCGGGTAAGCTTGATGGACCAGCTGTTTCATCTCGGTCCGGGCGATATCTTCCTGAGCAGAACCGAATTGCTCGAAGACCACAGGCCCGACCAGAAGGCCCATGACCAGGGCGATGATGGCCAGCACGATCATGATCTCGAGCAGGGTCATACCGGCCTGGCGATTGGGGTTGGCCGCCCTGCGCCGGGCCGCCAGGGCCCGCCGCCGCCGTGTCATTGTGTGCAGAAGATGAGACATAGTCATGTTATTACCCTCGTTATAGACTCGTTATTGCAAACCCGTGACCAGTGACAACTGTTCCGCCAAATATGCTTTTTACCGGTATCGATCGCGACATGTGTTTGAGCTTCCGGGTCACTAGAACGAGCTACTCATATCCATGATGGGAACCAGAATCGAAAAGATCACGAATGCGACAAACGTGCCCATGAAGACCAGGACCAGCGGTTCGAGAACGCCGGTCAAGCGATCGAGCCGGGTCTGAACCTGGCTCTCGTAGGCATCCGAGACCCGCAGCAGCATGGACTCGAGTTCACCGGCCCGCTCGCCCACCGCGATCATATGGGTCACGGTGGGCGGAAAATGGCCGCTCTTGCGCAAGGTGATGGCCAGTGATTCGCCTTCGGATACTGCGGTGCGAGCTCTGTCCACCGCGTCCATCAAGATCACATTGCCGAGGATTTCCTTGGCGGTTTCGAGCGCGCGCAGCATGGGAACGCCGGACGAGAGCATGGTGCCCATGGTACGGGTAAATCGGCTGATGGCCAGCTGCCTTATCAGCGATCCGGCCATCGGGACGCGGAGAAGAAATTGATGCCAGACCGGCCGCCCGCCCGGTGACCGGCTCCACGCCCGAAAGCCGTAGATGCCGGCCGCGGTGAGCCCGGCGATCAACCACCAGTAGTTGGCGATAAAATCGGACAGTCCGATCAGCAAACTGGTATGCCAGGGCAGTACCTTGCCCTGCTGGGTAAATACACTGGTGATCTTGGGAACCACCGCGACCATCAAAATGCCAATGATGACCACTGCGATGAGCGCCATGATAACCGGGTAGATCATCGCGCTCTGCACCTTGGCCTTGAGCTGGCCGGCCGACTCCATGAAATCGGCCAGCCGGGACAGGACTTCGTCCAGGTTGCCGGCCAGCTCGCCGGCCCGGACCATCGAGACGTAGAGGTTGTCGTACACCACTGGGTGTTTGGCCAGGGCGTCGGCCAGGGACGAGCCCTCGTTGACGGCCAGGCGGATCTCGCCGACGATGGCCTTGAATTTGGGATTTTCGATCTGTTCGAAAAGCGCGCCCAGGGCCTCGGCCAGGGGGATGCCGGCGCGCAATAGAGTGGCCAGCTGACGGGTAAAGGCGGCGATCTCGCCCTTGCCCACCCGGCCGAAGAGATCGCCCAGGTTGACCTCTTTTTTGAGCCCGCTGCCCCCGGCCTTGCCTTTTTTACCACCCTTGGAGATGTCGAATTCGGTAACCACCACGCCCTCTTTGCGCATCAGCTGGCGCAACAATTTGGGCGAGTCGGCGTCTTTTACGCCGGCCGTGGTCTTGCCGTTGGCTCCGATCCCTTTGTAGGCGTAAAGCGGCATCAGGACTCACTCTCTGCGGTTACCATGAGGACTTCTTCGGGCGTGGTCATGCCCTGCATGACCTTGCGCGCTCCATCCATGCGCAAGGTGACGAGACCCTCGTCGATTCCCGCACTGCGAATGCTGCCAGCGTCGGCTTTTTGCAGGGTCAGCTGGCGCACCCGGTCCGAGACCAGGAGCAGCTCGTAAACCGCGGTTCGGCCCGAATAACCGACATTGAGACAGCTGGGGCAACCGCGCACTTCGAGCACCTTGCCCGACGAAACCGGGCGCTGGCCCTTGACCTCGGGCAACTGGTAGCCGCCGGCAAAAAACAGGTCGGGCTCGAGGCCGAGTTCGCGCACCACCTCGACGTCGGGAGTGACCTCGGTTGCGCAGTCTGGACAGGGCCGTCTGACCAGGCGCTGGGCGAGCAGTCCAACCAGCGAAGACGCGACCAGAAACGGTTCGATGCCCATATCGATGAGGCGGGTGATGGCGCCGGCAGCGTCGTTGGTGTGTACGGTGGAAAAAACAAAGTGACCGGTGAGCGACGCGGTAATGGCGATATCGGCAGTTTCGGGGTCGCGGATCTCGCCGACCATGATGACGTCGGGATCGTGGCGCAAAAATGCCCGCAGCCCGCTGGCAAAGGTCAAATCGATCTTGGGGTTGACCTGGGTCTGCGAGATGCCCTCGAGCTGGTACTCGACCGGATCTTCGACGGTGAGGATATTGAGCTCGGGCGAGTTGATCTCGGCCAGACACGCGTACAGGGTGGTTGTCTTGCCCGAGCCGGTCGGGCCGGTGACCAGAAGGATGCCGTGCGGCCGTTCGATGATATGGCGGATCTTGGCCAGGGTGTCGGCGGCCAGGCCGATATCGGGCAGTCCGAGCAATACCGAACTGCGGTCGAGCAGGCGGATGGTGATCCGCTCGCCGGCCGCAGTGGGTACGGTCGCGACGCGCATGTCGATGTCCTTGCCGGCGATCTTGCGCCGGATGCGGCCGTCCTGAGGCAATCGCTTCTCGGCGATGTTGAGACCGGCCATGATCTTGATACGGGCAATGATCGAGGGCAGATAGTTGCGGTGGGCGCGTTTGTGCTCGCGCAGGACGCCGTCGATGCGGTAGCGGACGATGACATCTTGCTCGCCCGGCTCGACGTGGATGTCCGAGGCGCGCTCCTTGATGGCCTGAAACAAGATCGAGTTGACCCAGCGGATGATCGGGGCCTCGTCGGTCAAATCGAGGATATCGACCAGCTCTTCGGCGTCGCCGTACTCATCCTCGCCCTCTTTTTCGGCCAGCTCGGCGCCCCCGCGCAGCCGGCCGTACACTTTGTTGATCGCATCGACGATCTTGCCCGGCGCGGCCAGCACGGCATCGACCGACCCGCCGACCATGACCGCGATGTCGTCGAGCACATCGACGGCCAGGGGATCGGCCAGGGCGACGCGGATCCGGCCGGTGTCCTGGTCGCGGCCGAGCGGCAGAACCGTGTGGTGCTTGGCAAAACTGATCGGCAGGCGCTCGATCAGATCATCCTCGATATCGTCGGCATGGGGCAGCTCCTCGGCAAAGGGCAGGTCGTGCTGAACGGCTAGCGCTTTTTCGAGGTCGTCTTCGGTGATCGCCTTCATGGCGAGCAAGATCTCGCCCAGAAGGCCACCTTCCTGGCTCTGTTTGGCCAGGGCAGAGTCGAGGGTCTTGGGGCTCAAACCGGCCTGCTCGACCAGGATCTCGCCGAGCAGGAGTTCTTCGGGCTGGTAGTGATGGTCGACCATGACGATCTACTCCGCGGTTTTGCGGGCTTTTTTGCGGGCGATCTCGCGGGCTTTTTTGCGCGCGGCTTTGCTGGCTTTTTTCCCGCCTGGCCGCTTTTCGATCGGCCCCGGCTCGACCCGCGAGCTCGGCCCGGCGCCCTGCCCACCCTCGACCTCGGGATTCGGGCCCCCTCCGCCGCTGCCGCCGGCATCGCTTTCAGTGCCGTCGTATTCGATCAGTCCTTCCTTGACGCCGTCGCGCCGCATATTGGCCTCACGCAGGGTCTCGGCGTCCCGTTCGATGGACGCGAGGGTATGATTGATCTCCTCGATCAATCCGCGTTTGCGCCGATAGTCGATCTGCGCGGTCAGATCTATGCGGGCAAAGCTGGAAAACGTCCGCATAAACTCGTTGCGCTGCCTGACCTTGCGCTGGACGATCTGCTCGATATCCATCTGGTCCTTGATGACATAGGGGGTCAACAGAACCAGAAGGTTGGTCTTTGTCTTGCGGGTCTGAGTGGCTTTGAATAGATAACCGAGCAGCGGAATATCGCCCAGCAGGGGAATCTTGGATTCGGTATACGAATTGCGGTCGCGCATCAATCCGCCGATCACGATGCTCTGCTGGTCGCGCACCACCACGGTGGTCTTGATCGTCCGCTTGGACCACGACGGACCCAGGCCTCCGAAGTTGGGCGAGGCGATGTCTGAAATCTCTTGATCGATCTCGAGACGGACCATGTCGGAACCGTTGACGTGGGGCGTGATCTTGAGGGTCAGCGCGACGTCTTGCCGCTGCACCGATTGCACCGGAATGGCAAACCCTCCGGTCCCGGTCTGCCCGCCGGTGCCGAAGTTGGAAAAACTCGACTGGTAGGGGATGTTCTCTCCCACCGAAATTTCGGCCTCTTCGTTATCGGTGGTCAAAAGGTGGGGCGAGGACAGAATATTGACGTCATTCGACGTGGCCAGGGCTTGAAAGAGGACGCCAAAGGAGGGAATGCTGACGCCGAGAAGTTCGGACGACTCGTCGAGCAGAGGTCCGATCACGCCGCCGAGCAGTCCTGAGAGGCCGGCCAGCGAGGCTGGATTGATCGACTGCAAGGAGCTGTGCTGCAGGCCGCCCAGGGCGATAGCGCCGTCGTCGGTTGCGGTGCCGCCGTGCCAGCTGGTGCCGATATCGCGGGTATTGTCGGCCTGCACCTCGAGGATGACGGCCTCGATGAATACCTGGCGGCGGGGAATATCGAGCCTCTGCACCACGTTTCTCAGCGCCAGGTAATCCTTGACCGAGGCGATGACGACCAGCGAGTTGGTCGGCTTGTCGTGAGTGACTCGAACCTGGCCCTCGAATGCAGGCGAACCGGCCGCGGTTCCGGTTGTTGCGGGTCGCCGCGCCGGGGTCCGCCGATTGCCCTGGTTGCGGGTCGATGGCTGGCTCACTCCGCTGATCACGGCGGTGAGCGTATTGGCCATCTCTTCGGCATTGGCGTTGTGCAGATAGTGGACGTGAATGCGTCCCTCACCCTCGATGCCGATGGCCACGTCGAGGCGTTTTACCAGCGACCTGACCCGGAGATAGGCCGCCTCGCTGGCCACCACGATGATCGTATTGGTGCGCTCGTCGGCGACCATCTTGGACGGCACAGCGGCCTCGATCTCGCCTCCGCTCGGCTCCGGTTGATCGCGCCTCCTCTTGCTGCGGCTGCTGCGCTTTTTACTCCTGCTCGACGAGCTTGTCTGCGGCCGAGCGGACGTGGTGAGAATCTCGTTGAGCTTGCCGGTCAACTCGGTGGCATCGGCGTTCTGCACCTTGATCATGTACAATCTCTCGCCGATGATGGGCTGGTCGATCTCGGCCAGAAGGGAGCGCATCTTGCTGATGATGCTGCCGTAGTCGGTGATCACCACGATGCCGATCTTGGGCAGTGCAGTGACCTGGCCGTCCTTGGATTTGAGCCCGCTGAGGGCCACGTTGAGGTCCTCGACCGGGATGTGCTCGGGTCGTATGACCATGCGGACGAGCTGGGCAGTGGCCCCGGGGCCACCTCGCTTGTACAGCGGCAGCGGCTCGTTCTTGGCCTGAGCCGCCTCGATCACCCGCAGTACACTGCCCTGCGGTACGATGGTGAGATTCATGGTTTTCATCGCGACCAAAAAGACCTGCCAGGCCTGCTGCGGGGACATTTTCTTGGGCGCGATGATGGTGACTTTTTTGCTCCGATTGCCGACGCCGGAGTCATAAACGAAGTTCTTGCAGGTAAATCCCATCGCCCAGGTGATCAGATCTTTGAGCTCGATATCGGGCTTAAACGACACCGAAACCCGCCCCTTGGCCTTGCCGCAACTATAGAGACCCTCCTCGACTTCGGTCTGCGTGCCCTGATTGCCCTGATTTGGCCGGTTTGCCTGGGCCAGGGCATTTTTTTCGGACATCGGCAGCAAAACCAGGAGCGCGGCCACTGCGGCTGCTGCCAGCCGGGAAAAGAGATATCCAGCAGAGGATGAGAGATGTTCCATATGGCTGTCACCGCGCCGGGGTCGGGCGAATCGCGCCCGGGCCCGCAGCCGGCGACGTGCTGGGGTTTTTGGCTTGCAGCGAGCGCCGCAGTGATGCGGCGAGAGCATTTCGGTCGTCACGTCAGTCCTCATCGGATCGTGTAGTTGATGGTCACCGGTTTGCCGCGTCGGGTCAGTGTGACCGACAGATTGCCGGCATCTTTGAGTTTGGTGTAGACCTCGAGCGCCTTGTCGGGAGTGGTCAGGTCGTAACCATTGATGGCGTGGATGGTATCGCCGTTGCGAAAACCGATCTTGGCGTATACCGAGCTCGGTCGGATGGCGTAGAGCTTGAACCCATTGGGTTTGCCGTTTTTGACCGAGGGTACGATACGCGCGCCGCGCGCCACGCTCATCGGATTGGACAGCACTTTGCTGCGGAGTGACTCGTCGATCTCGTAGTTGTTGTCGTCGATCTTTTTGACCCCCTCATCGATCATCGCGGACAGCTCGTCTCTTTTTTGGCTGCGCGACGAGCGCGGCGGTGTCGGCCTGGGGGTGGCCTTGGGCGTGCTCTTTCTGGTGATCGTGGTCATGAGGGCAATGCGTTCGCGGCGCTTGCTGGTCTGGTTTTCGAAATCGACATAGCGGCCGGCGATGGCTACGACCTTGCCGGCTTCGGGAATGCTCTGTTCGACCCAGTAGGCGCCCTGCGACTTGCTGGTGGTATTGCGGATGGTGGCGAACGAGTCGTCCGGGTTGCGCGACACGTTGGTCGCGACCAGCTCGAGCGGCAGCGCGGTGAACGGCACCGAATTGGGATCACCGGGATTGGCCGCCACGGCGGAGGGCTCGACGGGCTGGCACTCGGCACAGAAGATATTGCGCTTGGCCAGGGGATCGCCAAACTTGCTGCGCCGGGTTTTTTTCGGCGTACGGGCCTTGGTCACCTGCACCGGCTTGGCCGGTTTGGCCGAGTCACTGAGAAAGAGACCCTCGACAATATGATTGACACTCTTGCCGGCCAGGGCTGCGCATATCGCGACGACCACGATGCCCACCAGCCAGAAATACTTGCGAATATAGTCCTGCATCCGTTACTCGCCTGGGTTGGAGTTCACGGCCAGTGCAACTGGCCCGGCTATGCGTCCGATTCCCCGCCCTGGTCGCCAGCGGCCTCGAGCCGGCGATAGATGGTTCGGGTGGCAATGCCGAGCAGTTTGGCTGCCAGTCGCTTGTCACCCCCGGTGTGACGCAGGGTTTCGGTAATGACGCGCATCTCGATCTCGGACAGCGGTGTACCGATGGGAAACGACAGCGCCGGACTGCCGTCTGCAAGGACCACCGAGTCGCGTACTTCGCGAGGCAGCGAGTCCTCGTCGATGGTTGGACTGCGGGTGAGCACAACGGCGCGTTCGATGGCGTTCTCCAGCTCGCGTACATTGCCCGGCCAGCTGTAATCGATCAAGTGTTGCAATGCCCGTTCGGTAAATCCAGCGATGGCTTTGCCGTTCTTGGCCGCGTAGACCTGGGTGAAGTGAGCGCATAAAAGGGGTATATCGTCCCGGCGTTCGCGCAGCGGCGGTACATTGATCGGAATGACATTGAGTCGGTAGTACAGGTCTTCGCGGAATTGACCCTCCTGTACTGCCTTGGCCAGATCGACGTTGGTGGCCGCGATGAGACGGATGTCGACCGGCCGGGTCTTGCCGCTCCCGCCCAGCCGCTCGATCTCGCCTTCCTGCAGGACGCGCAGAAGTTTGACCTGGACGTGGCGCGACATCTCGCCGATCTCGTCGAGAAACAGAGTACCGCCGTGAGCTGCTTCGAAGCGCCCTTCCCGGGCCGTGGTCGCACCGGTAAACGCACCTTTCTCGTAGCCAAAGAGCTCGCCCTCGAGAATGGATTCGGGGATGGCCGCACAGTTGATCGCCACCAGCGGCTTATCGGCGCGGGTGCTGTTTTCGTGAACCGCCCGGGCCAGAAGCTCCTTGCCGGTTCCGCTCTCGCCGAGCAGAAGCACGGTCGCCTCGCTGGGCGCGGCCTGGTGGACCGTCTCCATAGTCCGGCGCCAGGCCAGCGAGGTGCCGATGATGGCCCGCTGGCGCCTCTCGGCCAGCTGCGCCTTGAGCGCCCGATTCTCGACCACGAGCGATTGCTTCTCGAGAGCGTTGTTGACGATCCGGACCACATGCGCGCGTTTGAGCGGCTTGGTCACAAAATCGTACGCCCCGCCCTTCATGGCCTGGACCGCGGTCTCCACGGTGCCATAAGCGGTCATGAGCACAACTTCGGTTTCCGGCGCGACTGTCTTGGCCGCTCTGAGCAGATCCATACCCGTGGTCTTGGGCATCATGAGATCGGTGAGAAGTACGCCGACCCGATGCTTGCGCAACAACTCGAGCCCGGTGGCTCCATCGCAGGCGCTCAGCACGCGCAACCCCTCGCGCTCGAAGATCTTGGTCAGCGACTGCACGATGCTTGCCTCGTCATCCACGACCAAAACGACACTGGCCGGATCCCAGCTCGTGCGATCCCCGAGCAGGTCGGACTGGTCGCCCCGCGCCCCGGGGGGAGTGCCGGCCGGCGTATCCGGAGACAACTGGGAAGACGAGCGCGACGCAGAGCGAAGCGGAGTCGGATCATGGGCCGGACGTCCCGGCACGGACGGGGAGATCTCACCGAGCGGAATGGCCGCGCGGCCCGATCGTCGATTAGTCGGTCGGGACAATGGTCCAGTGTTGGGTCGAAATGAGACAACCTTCATGGATTTACCTTAGAGTTGCCAGCATACAACTCCGGTGCCACATACTCGAACAAGGAAAAATTTAAATTACGGATAGTTAGGCAACAGACGCGACCTCCCTCGAAGCGACTCTCTTGTCATTTTGGCAATCAGCTTTGTCGTCATTGTCAAAATGACAAGCTCAGATTGACAAAGCGGTATCGAGAAACGGTTGTCATCGACACATCGCGGAGTGGAAGGGCACTGTCGGGGGTGGTAGAATTTTCTGCCGATCTTGTCGGGCGCCCTTCCGATATCTCTCGGCCGATTTCAGCTCATCGAGCGGCTTGCTGTGGGTGGGATGGCTGAGATTTACCTGGCCGAGGTTCAGGGTGGTGATGCCATGGTTCAGACCATGGTCATCAAGCGCCTGTTGCGGCACATGGTGGACGACCCTGATTTCAACGCCATGTTTCTCGACGAGGCCCGGCTCGGCAAACGTCTGAGCCACCCTAACATTGTCAAGACCTATGAGTTTGGGCATCACGACGACGAGCTTTTCATTGCCATGGAGTTTGTCGACGGTCTGGATGCGCTGGCGGTGTTGCGCGAGTGTGCCCATCGCAAGGTTCGCATGCCGACCGAGGTTGCGGTGTACATCATCGAGCAGGTGCTCGACGCCCTCGACTACGCCCACAGTCAAGAGGATGAAAACGGCAAGCCACTGGGCATTGTCCATCGCGACATTTCGCCGTCCAATGTCCTTTTATCGCGGCGCGGCGAGGTCAAGTTGGTCGATTTTGGCATTGCCCGGGCCGCTCAGCAGAGTCACAAAACCCGGGCCGGCACTCTCAAGGGCAAATACGGCTACATGTCGCCTGAGCAGGTTATGGACGAGCCGCTCGATGCTCGTTCGGACATTTTTTCGGTCGGCATTGTGCTCGCCGAGTTGCTCACCGGGCGCCGGCTTTTTGCTGCGCACAACGACCTCGATGTACTGCTCATGGTGCGCGACGTCAAACTCGATCGGCTCGATCGATACGGCAGTCACATCGGGATCGATTTGGGCCGGATCTTGCGCAAGGCGCTGAACAAAAAGCTCGACGACCGCTTCGAAACGGCTGCGGTATTTCGCGAGGCGCTGACCGAATGGCTGTCCATGCACCGCCATCAGGTGACTCCTGTGGTCATCGCGCAGATTGTGGAGTCGCTGTACCAGGATGCCTGGGCGCGCAAGCGCGCGAGCATGAGCGAGGCCAGCCAAAAAGTGACCGAGATGGCGTCCGGCACGGGCTCCGGGCCGATCGTGGCGGTTGCGCAGTCGATCGATCCGGCCACGCCGGCATTCGTCGAAGACGACTACAGCGAGCCCAGTCAGATCGGCGGCATTCCTGCTGGCGCATTGGACGAAGACATCAGCGGGCCGGTACTCGACGTCGAAGACATGGGCGACGCCGTGGTGGCCCAGGAGATCGAATGTGTCGACACCAATCGGCTGCCCGGCTTTGATCGCCCGGTCCAGCAGGTGCCCGGCACGGCCGAAGCCCTGCTCGATCGGGATGGCGAGTCGGCGGTTAAAACTGTCGATGAGGAGGAAGCGGACGAGCGCGTCGAGTCGGAGAGTGATACCGAGGAAGAAGAGGCGACCCCGGTTCCCCGCCAGTTCCCATCGATCGATGCGGCGCTGAGTGCATTGGGTTCGCCGTCGGCGCGTGAATTTGACGGCAGCGAGATCAGCGTCGAGGAGGACAAGGACAGCGGGCTGGCCGAGTCTCGATCTCTGGACTCTGCATTCGACTCTGACGGGGGCCGACTGGTCACTCCGGTTCCCGGAGAGCCCGACGATGCGGGCGATTTTGCCGAGAGTCCGCCTATTGCGGTCATTTACCGTCTCGCCGTATCGCGGGCCACCGGGTTATTGGTCACCTCGATCGGTGGCATTTCCAAGCACATTTATGTTCGCCATGGCATTCCCGAGTATGTATCGTCGAATGTGGCGACCGAGCTTTTTGGCGAGTACATGGTCAAGCTCGGTGTATTGTCGCCGGGCGAGCTGTCCATGGCGCTGGCCGTGATGCCCCAGCACAGCGGCAAGCTGGGCGACACACTGGTCGCCCTGGGTCTGCTCAAGCCGCTCGATGTTTTCCGCTATCTAACCCGGCAAGTACGCGACAAATTGATCGACGTATGCACCTGGTTCAAGGGCCATTTCGAGTGGTACGGCGGCCGGGAGCACCAGCGCGATGTCTTTCCCCTCGACCTCAATACATTCGAGGTGCTGGGTGCTGGCGCGATGGCGCTGCCGTTCAACCGACTGGACGAGTGGGGCGAGAAAGTCGCCCGCAGCCGACCGCGCATGGTTGCCGACGGGCGCACCAGCCCCGATCTCTTCCAGCTCGGCGAGCTCATGGATACCGTATGTGATCGTCTCGACGGCCACACCAGCATTGCCGAGTTGCGCCGGCAATTTGCCGACCAGGGCGACGAATCGCGCTTCTTGCGCATCCTTTACTTGCTGATCCAGACCGAGCTGGCACTCTTGACCAGGTGAGACCCGTGGGAGCGATCCTGCCCTGAGATCAACCCGTGCGGGGGGATTTCAGGGCAGCCGGCAGGTCATCGACTTTGCGCTATCAGGTGTTGCGGTGAATCATCCGGGGCTGCGGCTCGTACGCGGTCTTCGAGCGTGACAGTCCCCAAGCGAGGAATACCGACACCGCGCCTGATTTCCTTCGATCGTTTGCGATCCCGTGAGTAGTCGCCCCATCACGCCTGTTCGGTGTTGACAGACCTCAACTCCGCCGGGTTGTCACTGGGTTTGCCCTGGTGAGGTGTTCGGTTTGGCAACTTGGCTCTCGGTCGGCACGGTCGGTACGGGGATAGCGCCGCGAATGTCGATCTTGCCATCGGGCCACAGAACAATGCCAAACGGCTGCTCTCCCGGGATGACCGTTTCTATGATGGCCTTGCGGTCTTCGGGGGCCGCGGCTCGCACTCGGTCTTGCAATTCGTCGAG
>JAKSDA010000013.1 GCA_022360315.1 Pseudomonadota bacterium | reverse complement strand
GGAAGTCCCCCTGTTTGCCGGCATCGGCCTGTTCAACACCGCCCTCGGCAGATGGCTATCCTCGTTCAAAGTCAAAGCCAGCACCAAAGCCGCCCTTGACGGTGCTTCCATCCTCGCCTCGGTATTCACCGGCGTGACCTCGTTTGTTGCGGACTTGGCAAAAAGGATCGTGCGCGGCGGAGCCAAGGCGCTCGGTGGAGCGTTTCGCCGATTCAGGCGGTCCGGTGGGGCAAGGGGAACACCAGTCTCAGGGGCACATTCGCTTCGAGACATCAATCCTGCGAGGAACGGCATGAGGAGCACCACGAATTGCGTGAACTGTGCTCATGCACTCGATTCGACCTTGGCGGGACGGCAGGCGTCTGCTCTGCCCGGGCCAGCTGTGGACTTGACCGATGTGCCCAAAGTACTTGGAAGAAACAGGTTTGATGGTCGAGTCGGAAGCGCGGCTGCTCTTCGTCAAGCATTCGGAGCGCCAGGCTCTCGGGGTATCGTGGTTGGCGTCCGAGCGCCAGGTAAGGGGGGGCATGCCTTCAATGCTGTGAATCAAAATGGCACGGTCAGGTTCCTGGATGGCCAAGCTGGAGGAACTGCAGACCTTGCTGATGGATTCAGATCATTCTACTACATAGTCACGGGGCCATAAATGAACGAAAAACAAGCCACCAGAATCGCTCAGGAGTACGTCGCACAGCAAAGTGCAGCCGCTGGACGTGATTTCGTACTTGTTCATGAGCTCACCCTGTCCAAGCAATATGGTTGGGTATTCTTCTACGATACGCGGGCATACGTAGAAGGTGGTGACGAGCTACGAGCCGCTGTTGGTAATGCACCCTTCATCGTTCTGGCCGAAAATGGAGAGATTCATTCGACGGGAACAGCTCACGATGTTGATCACTATTTGGCTCTGTTTGAGCGACACGGGACGTGTCACCCTTCCGATTAAATCTGGTGGCGCTTGCCCCAGCCAAAACTCGCTCGCCCCTGGAGGCAGCCCGTGGGATACGAGAACGCTCGCGGTCCGACCCGAGGATCTTTGCCTCGCACCGGGCGCTCCATAGCGGAGGCACAAGGCGTCGCAACGTACGGTGAACAGGATCGTCAAACGCTTCGAATGCTAGGTGTAGTGCAATGCGAGCTGAGAAACAGTTGCTAGTTGATTTGACGAATGCTGGAGTTCCGTATTCGTACGAGCAATCGTCTGCGCCTGTATT
>JAKSDA010000474.1 GCA_022360315.1 Pseudomonadota bacterium | reverse complement strand
GGAAGTCCCCCTGTTTGCCGGCATCGGCCTGTTCAACACCGCCCTCGGCAGATGGCTATCCTCGTTCAAGGTCAAAGCCAGCACCAAAGCCGCCCTCGAAGGCGCCTCCATCCTCGCCGCGGTGTTCACCGGCGTGACCTCCTTTGTCGCTGATCTGGCGAAAAAAGCCGTGCGCGGGGGCACAAAGGCACTCGGTGGCGTGTTTCGCCGATTTAGGCAACCGGGTGCTGCAAGGGGGGCACGGGCTGCTGGGTGTCCAGGCTGTCCCTGCTTTGTGCCGGGGACGCTGGTCCTTATGGCCGACGGCACCACGAAGCCCATCGAAGAAGTCGAGGTCGACGATTGGGTGATGGCCGTTGACCCGGAGTCCGGCGACGAAGCGCGGGCCTACCGTGTCACTCGCACGATGGAGAACTTCACCGAGCGAGTAATCCAAATTGAGGTAGGGACCGGCGAAGACCGCGAGCTCATCGAAGCGACAGGCGAGCATCCCTTCTGGACTGTTGATGACGGATGGGTTGCGGCGGACTCCTTGAAGTCCGGTGACAGCCTGGTCGACCCGAACGGCCGGCTCATCGAGGTTGTCAGTGTTGTTGCGGAGTCTAGAGAGACGCCGACTCACAACTTCACCGTCGATGGCGTGCACACCTACTTTGTCGTGGCGGGCGGCCATGCAGTGCTCGTGCACAACCAGTCAATCGACCTCGGCGACGGGTACACGGGTCGCGTTGACGCCTTCAACACGCGTGGTCGAGCTAGCTTCGAGATACATGTGTTCGATGCTGCCGGTAAGGAGGTGGGAGTCCACGGCCAGACGGACTGGATTCCCAAGCACGGCCATAAGACCGGCCCCGAGTTGCCGTCGAACGTCCAGAACCGGCTCAAGGGACGGCTGATTCAAGAGAACCGAAGCCGCGGCTATTTGCCGGCGAAGGGACGAGCCAACATCAAGGGCGACCGGTGGAAGGCGCTTGTGAAGGTGGCGTGTCCCTAGCCCCGTGGAAGAAGTGCGATGAAGTACATCTTTAGAGATGAGAACGGCGCGTTCGACCTCACGAAGTACGAAGACTATCTGGACCGAGAGCGCGAGGCTTTCGTCGGTCTCATTCAGGGGCCGGAGCTGCTCTTAATTGACAGGTTTGTGCCAACAGGCCCTGAGAGCTTCCACGATGCCAGGTTTGAGCGACTTGTCGCGACGACGTGCGCATCGGAGCATGAAGGCGGCGAGGCGCATACCACTCAACTTGAACTTCGCCTCAAGGGACCGTACTTCGACAGGCATTTCGCGCTGAGGTACGACGGGGTCGTGTCATGTAGTTTGGAGATGCCGGGCCCTGAAGACGACCTGCTGATGCATGAAGTTCGGTCGGAGGAGGGGCTGCTTGTTCACGAGCTTCGGTTTGACAAGGAGAAGGCCGTCGAAGTCAAATGTCGTAGAATCCACTTCTCGGAGGAGCTGGCGGTGGATGAGCCGTCTCAAGAGTAGTGCAAGGCCATTTGTACCGGCTCAGCCTTCGGCGGCGGTGCTGCTACTGTGGCCGCCTCGACCTGACCGGCGGTGCCTGGGCGCGCATCGCATCGCACTGGTGCCAGCTGCTTGTCTTGGGCGGTGTGCTACGAGGCGCGTGGGATTCGCCAATGCAGCGTGAAATGAAGCTCCGGATCGAGCGATCTGGACTCCCTCACCACGCGATACGGTCTCGCAAATGGTTCGCCGAATGGCGCTTTCGGCCGCTACTGCCGTTGTGAACACGTTTACCCGGGATTTGCGGAACGG
>JAKSDA010000213.1 GCA_022360315.1 Pseudomonadota bacterium | reverse complement strand
TCGGCATGCGCAGTGAGGTCGAGACGTTCCTGACCGTGCTGGAAGCCCATTTCGACCTGGCCATGGATTTTCTGGCCGTCATGGCCAGGCAGCTGATAGACGAGGACTGAGAGCCGGTCCAAAAACTCTCCGCGTCGCCAGGGCGCCGATCCATCACCGCCAGCGGGCTTGCTCGTCGGTCAAATACAGCCAGTATTCTCCACTCTTCGCGCACCCACTGGCGGCGCGCCTCGTCGCTCTGGCTCGGTCCGAGATTTTTGGACCGGCTCTGAGAGCGAGGCGGTAGACCGCGGTCAGCTGCCCGGCGACCGTTGTCCACCGGCCACGTTGCCCGGCGCCTTCACGCGTATTCGACCCGGTTGCGGCCGTTGCGCTTGGCCCGATACATCGCCCGATCGGCCAGGGACAGGAGTTCGGCTACCGTTTGATCGGGTTCGAGCCTGGCCACACCGAGCGAAATGGTCACCTTGGAAAGCTGGATGCCGTCGGGTGTGTAGAGCGAACAACTCGCCACCGCCTTGCGAATGCGTTCGGCTGCGCCCACAGCATGGACCAGATCGGTGTCGGGAAAAATGATCACAAACTCCTCGCCGCCAAAACGCGCGACATGGTCGGTCGGCCGCACGTGCCTGGCCAATGTCGCAGCAACCTCGGTCAGCACGTGATCCCCGGCAGCATGGCCATACGTATCGTTGAACTGCTTGAAGTGATCGATATCGGCGACGGCCACGCACAGCTCGCCGGGCGAGAAGTCATCCTGGGTGACGTCTTTGGCCAGCTGGGCGTTGCGCTTGACCATACGGCCCAGCATCTCGTCCAGCCAGCGCCGGTTGTGAATTCCCGTGAGTCCGTCAAACATGGCCGCGCGTTCGAATCTGCGCCGCTTGCGGGCATTTTCCGAAACCGCTGCATTGTTGGCGCGCAGCCGCTGGGCCAGCTTGACCAACAAGTTGACCGCAAAGCCGTGCGAGTCGTTGATCAATCTCCAGAACGACGCCTCGTCCACTGCGAGCAGCGAGCTCGGCCGGGTCGCGACCACATACGCCGAGGTCGGACTGCCGTCCAGTGCCGATAGCTCGCCCACGGTCTCGCCGCTCGAAATCGCGGCCACGGTCTCGCTCTCGACAGAATCCAACCGGACCTCGAGCAGACCTTCGATCACAAGATACATCCCCTGGGTGGCCTGGCCCGGGGTAACCAGGACCTCGCCCGGCGCCAATGTCGTTACGTTGCCCTCGCGCAAAAGCGCCTGCCGCGCCGACAAGCCCACCCCTCTGAGCATTTCAAACTGACCGAGACGCACTGCATCCAGCCGGTCCGTTCCACCTGTTCTCTCGACACGGGTTCGATAATCAGTTTTTCGGACGCGCGCTCGTTGTGCCGAATTGGCCGGTGTCTTCATGATGACCACAACACTTCAAAGTATCGATTGTACTTCGTCATCCCCGGTGGGATCCACTAGCAGCATTCGGGATAAATCGTTTTTCCCCAATCTGCGTGCGGCCCGGCCGAGAACGGAATTTTTTTGCAATTCGTTTGCGGCCTGGCGGCAAGCAAACCAGCGGCCAGCGACCGGGAGCAGCTGTTGCGGCGGTGAACAATCCGGCCAGTATGCTTCGACGCCCCGGCGCTCGAGTAGCTCACCGAGCAGCCAGTCATCGATTCGCGGGCATTTTTTTGCCTGTTGCGGCGCGAAACGATGAATCTCGGCGGCACCGCCTGAGTCGAAGGCAGCATCACTTGTCGGGCTGCCTTGTCGGGCCGCTATGATCTCGAGGGCGCTCGCGCCCAGGCTGACATGTCGCGACACGGCGCCAGCGGCACTACGAACAATCTCCTCACTGTCATAGGAATTGCAATGTCACGCCACCTCGCGTTTGCTGCACTTGCAAGCTGTGCATGGGCTATGGGATGCGCCGGCCCAAAAGTCCATCGTTCCATCTCGGAGGCCCACATCGGGTCGAAGTACGCACGGCTCACCGGCTACTTCGCTACAGCCAAAGCGGCACCCGGCGGACGTCACGAGGAGATGACCCCCGGTCACATCCGGCACGAAGTAATTCGCGATGAGGCGACGCTCGTGGCTATGAGTGACGGTTGGGCTGCTTTCGGGTTGTCGTTCGCACGTCGAGCTTGCACGACGAGCCAGTGGAGCAACTATCGCCTGTCTGTGA
This sequence comes from Pseudomonadota bacterium, assembly GCA_022360315.1. Taxonomy (GTDB): domain Bacteria; phylum Myxococcota_A; class Polyangia; order Haliangiales; family Haliangiaceae; genus JAKSDA01. The sequence continues at coordinate 20,354 of JAKSDA010000213.1, read as the reverse complement.
GGTCGATGGGCACACACATTCGGCGATCGTTGAGGACGAGAAAGTGAGTGTTGCCGACTTCACCTACGCGGGGACACAGGAGGTGGTTCACGTCGAAGGGGTCACTGCCTCCGAGTTCCTCGACATGTCCATTCAAAAGCCCGCCGAGCGGATCTTTCGAGTGATTGTGCGAGAGGCTCAGGTGTGCTGTCCCGCTGGCGGTTCGACCGTGGCTCTCGCGCTTGATAACGCGCGGTGGGAGGAAGCCGAGTACAACTACAAGCTTACCTTTGAGTGGTCGCTAAAGTAGTCGGCGACGCCGGTCGCCGTCGGTCATCCTCTTTCCCCGGCCCAGATAGCTATTCTGGAAACTCCCGAACAGTGAGCACGGTTTCTTGCGCCTGTGAGAGCAACGGAGCGGGGACGCAAGGCATTCCCGCTGGTACTTCACCGGCGATTCCTCACAACGCGAGGTTTCGCCTCACGCCTCTCTGGTGAGTTCCGAAAACCGAAGGAGGCGCCTCAGGTTCGAAGAAGCGCCGGCCTCGGCGAGCCCGGGTGCCGACTCTTCCACCCTGGACAGTGTCTCCTCCATTGTCGACGACTGGTACGGGATACCCACAAGCGAATTCACCAAGAGAGGGTGCTGTGAAACTGCAGTCAATTAACAAGAAATTACAATTTTTGGGCAAATCCTGACCGGCCCGAGTCCCGGTCGGCCTCGCAACAGAAACACGTCCTTTGATCCACAACCTAATCAAGTAGGGTTAGTTCATAGTTGAGCTCTCCGTGATAGGTAGTCGAAGATCGTGCCCAGCTCGGTTTTGAAGAACTCTCTATCGTAATTCATCGAATACAAATTTCCCGGCGACCGGTAGCGTGGCGCGATTCGCGGCGAATATTCCAGAGCGTGCGATTCTTGCTTGACATGCCAGATTAAAGCGATATTCATGAAGAGACGCTAAATATTGACTGCTTATGTTGTAAGCAGTAAGCAGTAGGTAGTTGTGTGGTATCTCCGTGCCGGACGGCAGCGGTATGGTCGATACTCGTTATTGGCTGTATGTTTGATTACTATTTCTAACTATATGTAATCAATTATATATAATTGATATATCTGTTTCTCGTGACATCGGAACGGAAGGAGTCCGTAGTGGATTACGTCATTCTCGGCGCCGGCCCGGCAGGGCTGCAACTCGGCTATTTTCTCCAGCAGGCGGGACACGACTATATGATCCTCGAGGCCAGCGACGGTCCAGGTTCGTTTTTCAGGGCTTTTCCGCGCCACCGCAAGCTCATCTCGATCAACAAGTCCTACAGCGTCTACAGCGATCCGGAGACCCGGCTGAGGATGGACTGGAACTCGTTGCTCTCGGACGATGAGGAGCTGCTCTTCGCGCAATACAGCAGTCGCTACTTTCCGCCCGCGGATGACCTGGTGCGCTATCTCGAGGATTTCGCGGCGGCAAAGCGCCTGCGGATCCGCTACGGATCCCGGGTCGAGCGGGTGGTGCGCAATGGCGACTTCGAGCTCTACGACGATCACAAGCGCAGCTATCGCTGCCGGCGTCTGATCGTTGCCACCGGTCTGTCCCGACCCTATATCCCCGAAATCCCGGGCATCGAATTGACCGACAACTACGTCGATGTGTCGGTCGATCCCGAGGATTTCAAAAATCAGCGGGTTCTCATCATCGGCAAGGGCAACTCGGCGTTCGAGACCGCTGACAACCTGGTCGAGACTGCAGCGCTGATCCACGTCGCCGGGCCGAGCAGTGTCACTCTGGCGTGGCGGAGCCATTTTGTTGGCCACCTGCGGGCGGTCAACAATAACTTCCTCGACACCTATCAGTTAAAATCCGAGAACGCCATCATCGATGGAAACATCGAGAAGATCACCCGACGGGGCGACAAGTTTATCGTGACCATCAGCTTTGTCCGAGCAGACGAAGTCCACAAAGACATCGAATACGACAGCGTGATCACCTGCACCGGATTTCGTTTTGACTCGTCGCTGTTTGACGACAGCTGCCTGCCGGCGACGACCATCAAGGGGCGCCTTCCCGACCAGACATGCGAATGGGAATCGACCAACGTACCCGACCTGTATTTTGCCGGGACGCTCATGCAAATGCGCGATTACCGACAGTCGACGAGCGGCTTCATCCACGGATTTCGCTACTGTGTCCGCTCGCTCTACAACATGCTCGAAACCAAGTACCACGGTCGGGCGTGGCCGGCCAAACCGCTGGCCCGCGAGCCCGCAGCTGTGATGGACGAAGTGATCGGGCGGGTCAATCGAACCTCGGCTTTGTGGCAAGAATTTGCCTTTCTGTGCGATCTCATCGCGGTGTCCGACGATGGTGTGCACTACTACGAGGAACTGCCGCTCGATTACGTGCACGAACGATTTGCCCGCGGCGTCGCGAGCTATTTCGTCGTCACCCTGGAGTACGGGCCGCATCACGACCAGTTCGATCCATTTGATGTCACCGTGCGACGGGTCAACCAGACCGGCACCGACAGCGCCGGCGACAGCCAGTATTTGCACCCGGTCGTGCGCCACTTCGAGAATGGCCGTTTGCTCGCCGAGCACCACGTGACCGAGAACTTGGAAAACGAATGGGATCGCCCTTTCCACAGAGAGGCCTTGACCGAGTTCTTTACTCGGGAGCTCGGCGAGCAGTCCATGCTGAAGGCGGCGTCGCGGGGTTAGTGCCGTGGCTTTGTTAAACCTTCACGACTACGAGGCGGCGGCACGCGCCCTTTTGCGCCGCGAGATCTACGATTTCTTCGCCGGTGGTGCCTGCGACGAAATCACCGCGGGCGACAACGTGCGCGCCTACCAGCGCATGCCGCTCAGGTACCGCGTGTTGCGCGGCGGCGGCACCGCTGATCTCGGCCAGACCGTGCTCGGCGAAACGCTGCAAATGCCGGTGGTCATCGCTCCGACGGCGTTTCATCGCCTGGCCCATCCCGAGGGAGAGCTGGCCACGGCGCGCGCAGCCGCGCGGGCCGGTTGTCTGATGATCACCAGCAGTGCGGCCACGACAGCAGTTGAGGATGTCGTGGCCGCGGCGCGATCGACCGGGGCGGATGCGCCGCCCATCTGGTTTCAGCTCTACCTCCAGCCCGACCGCGGCGTTACCGCGGAGCTGGTCGACCGCGCCGAAGAGGCCGGTTGCAGCGGGCTGGTGTGGACTGTCGACTCGCCCGCTTTTGGCCGCAGGGAACGCGATCTGCGCAACCGTTTCGTCGATCTGCCCGACGGCCTCTTGTGCGCAAACATGGTCCCGCGGGGCGCGGGCGGACAGCGACGACCGCGGGATATCGAGTTTGATCCCGGGCTGAGCTGGGACGACCTCGACTGGCTGCGGTCGGCGACCGACCTGCCCATCGTGCTCAAGGGGATCGTGCATCCCCAGGACGCGCGCATGGCCGTGAGTCGCGGTGCCGATGGCATCATCGTTTCCAATCACGGCGGCCGCCAGCTCGACACAACAGCCGCCTCGATCGATCTCTTGCCGGCAGTCGTCGCCGCCGTGGAAGGGCGCATCCCGGTGTTGGTCGACGGCGGCATTCGACGCGGCACCGACGTGGTCAAGGCCCTTGCTGTGGGCGCGTGCGCGGTTGGCCTGGGCCGGCCAATTCTGTGGGGTCTCGCTGTGGATGGCGAAGAAGGAGTCGCGGCAGTGCTCGAGCTTCTGCGGGATGAGTTGGCGCTCGCCATGGTGCTTTGCGGTTGCTCTTCGGTCGCCGAGGTGACTCGCGATGTCTTGTTTTTCGGCCCGGGGGTCGCTCCATGATCACGACAATCACGATCGTTATCGGCTGTGTGCTGGTTTTGACCCTGCCCCACTGGCTGCCCTCGCTGGTCATTCGGTTGCGGACGTTTCTATTCACTCAGATCAACGGCGAGGAAGCGGTGGCGCTGCCGGGCCAGGGGTTCGATGTGGGCGATTTCCGCGCCCTGTACGGCCAAAAGGCCGCGCGTGGGCGAAGTCGCGGCGCCGCGCTCTCAGATCTATTCTGGTACTGGTTGTCACCGGGCCCCGAGATGCACCAGGAGCACATCGAGGACGGCCCCGATTACGAGCAAATTTCTCGTCTCACCCACAAGATTCTCGCCGTATCCAGGGATCACGTCGACCAGCTGGCCGACCAGTACACCCGGCGCCACATCGACACCTGGCGGGTCAGAGGCCGAAAAGTCATCCGTTTGCGCGACGCCATGATGCCTCTGTGGGCTGATTTCTACTACCGGATCGTGTTTGGCGAAGAATGTCCGGCCCACGCCCGCGAGCTGATCGTGGGCAACGCGCGCAACGTCGCCAACGCGCTCAAGTGCTGCGATCTGCGCCGGATGAAACGACGTCTGCGCCTGACCCGCTATCTCGTCGCCAGGGTGGAGGAGGGCGCTCTGCCCCACCCTTTTCCCGACGGCTTTTCTGTCCAGCAGCAGGCCTACTACCTCCAGGGCACGTTCTTCAACACCGCGATCGTACAGTCGTCCGAGGGAATGGCGCATCTCTTGCTGGCGATCGCGCAGAATCGGCGGGTCCACGACCGCCTGGCGCGCTCGCCCGATGACGACATCTACTGGGACCAGACCCTCAAGGAGGCCCTGCGCCGTTATCCCCTGTTCGGCATCTCGCACCGCATCACGACCCAGGACATCGCGTGGGCGCCGGGCAGGACAATGCCCAGCGGCTCGGTACTGTGCTTCAATCACCTGGCGTATCACTTGCACGGCTACCTTGCGCCGGAGGAGTTCCGGCCCGAGCGCTGGGACCACATCGACGAGAAACAGGCCAGTTTTATACCCTTTGGCATGCCTGGCAATCGGCCATGCCCGGCGCAGCGGCTGGCCTTCATCGCGATGAAACGGGTGGCCCAGGTTGTTTTGCGCCATTTCGACCTGTACTCGTCGGTCGAGCACAGTCGCTCGCTGCCCAGCCGCGGGCCCTGTATTCTGGTCAGCAAGGGTGAGCAGCATTCGACCACGGTGGCGCACCTGGCGCTCATGGCAGGGCTCAGAGTCAGGGACCGGTGGGAGAATGTCTACCGCAGCATTGTGCAGCTGGTGCTCGGGACCTACATGGTGTGGGACGCGCGCCGGCTGAAACTTTGCCAGCGCTACTTCGAGCAGCACGAGCCACGCGCCTTATCGGACACGCCGTCGAAGTGTCCGCGCCACGCGATGCCGGGGCCAAAGGATATACGATGATGGATACACCGAAATTATTGATTCGCTGTGCTGAAGCGCTCGATGGCGACCTGGCGCCCGGCGATGTTGAGGCGCTGGCGCGGTGGCACGCAGAAGCGGCGCCGCGGGCCCGCGACCTGACCGGGCAACTCGTCGCCAGCGAAGCGGCAGCGTGGCCGGAGGCAATTCTGTGCCATCGGGCTCATACTCACCCCTGGTACGGATATCTCGCCGAGTGCAGCGACATCGACTGTTTCGCCGCGTTTATGCTCGAGAACCGCTACTTTCCCGCTTTCCTCCCCATGCTCGACAAGATCCGCGGCGTGCAGATCTGCGATCGCGGGCGGCAGGCAGTCGACGACAACATTGCCGACGAGCATGTTCCGGTCCCCCACAACCAGTTGATGGCCCGGCTGATGGAGGCGGTCAGGAACGAGGGCAGTCCGAATCTCACGCTTTCGCTGTACCCGAGTTTGATCGACCGTACGCTGGTTTTCTACTACGGATATTTTTGCGCCCCGTGGCATCTGGTCGGCTCGCTGTTTGCGACCGAGCTCATGGGGGTCCATCGAGTCACGCAAATGGGCATCGGGCTGCGCAGGCTCGGAATCGCCGAGCACGATCTCGGGTTCATCGCCATCCACTCGCAATGCGACGACGAGCATGCTCGACAATGGCGAGAGGGAGTGATCCTTCCGAGTATCGCCAGGGCGCCGCAACTCAAGCGCATCATGGCCGCCGGAATCGCCGAATGCCTGGACTCTTCGGCGCGATATCTCGACGATCTGCTGTCGCGGACGACCCCGCAGCAGCGCCGCGCTGCGCTGCGCCCGTGACGTTGTGATCGACCAGAGCCCGCGAGCAACCATCAGAACCATCAGCGGATCAGTGTACGCAGCTCGTCCCACAGCGGCAGCACGCGGGGCATCAGGGGCTCGAGCACCGATTGGTGACGGCGCCATTTGTCGGGCGCAGGGGGAGAGATCGCAGATCTGGACACCGGGATCGGCTCGCGGAGAGCGCGGGCCAGGCCGTCGTCCACCGGGACCCCACAACGTCGACAGACCCGCCGGATCTGCCTTTCGGGATAACGTAACAATTCAGTGTAGTCGAGCACGCACCAACGATCGCGCGGCCATGCGGCAAGGTCGTCGATGATAGTGCGGTTGGCAGCGCTCCACTGGAACGCGGCCACCTCCGCAATCGGGCGACCGTCGAGCGCCTGCCAACCTGGAGGCAGCAAACCCTTCCACAACCCGCGTGACCAGCCAGGTAAGCGCATGCCTCTCCAGGTCCTCCACGCTTCGAGCAGACTGGCGATGTTTTGGCGAGGATCACGAACGAGAACCACCACTCGGGCGTCGGGCCAGAGCATCTGCAACATCGGCAGCCGAAGCGCGTTTCGGGGGGTTTTTTCGAGTAGCCGAACCGCATCGGGTCGTTCGTGGGCCGGGCGTTCGACCAGAAATGCTCCAGTACGGTCGCGCAGCCCGGCCCCGAAACCGACCCTCAGCCGTGCAAGATCCTCTGCATCCACTTCATCGGGAGTCAATCGATGCGAAGCAACTGAGCGGGCCAGCGGCCGAAGAGTGGGAGACGCCTCGATGACGCTGTGGCTCTCCCCCCCAATCGTCCACAATGCCCGCGCATTCGCCAGCATCTGAAACAACATGGTGCTGCCCGAGCGCGGCGCCGCAGCTATGATAACCGGTCGTTGAATCCTGGGCGGGGTAAAATGGGATCTGATGACGACCAACTCTGGAATGCTACGGGTAAGCCGGGGAATCCCATCCTCGACTAACCAACGCCTTTTCTCATTGTCAGTTGGGCACAAGAGCCACCCGAACCAATCGCGTCGCGGTAGCCAACCACCCCGCAACGGGAAGTGGGCCAGATCGTGGAGCGCCGATGAAAAATCCCGCACTGCCGTCTTCTCCGCGGGTGCGAGGGTCTGCAGCGAGGCAGCCGGCAAGCGCACGATAAAAATGGGGTGTGAAACCATGGCGGACAATAGTGCGAAGCGATTACGAGAAACGTCGCGTCTTGGGCTCCAAATCCACCCACTGCTCCCCGAACATCAAATGTTCGGTCCCAAACCGCATCGCGTAGAGAAGTAGGTCGTCACGGTAGAGACGACGCACTTGCTCGACCGTATCTTCACTGTAGACCGACATCGGGTCGGGAATCACGGCAGAACGTTTCATCTCGCGAACTCGGTGCGCTGGAGTATGCGCATGCTCTGCGTAAGCTCCAATCGTTTGAAGGTGGGCGATCCCGTGCTTGGTCAGGTTTCGGGCGTCCACGATCTGCAACGCCGTCCTCCTGCGAACTTCCTCCATCACATGCCCGAAACGCTCCAGCTGAAAGTACGCGTCATAGGTCTCGTAGACCAGGAAGTCTACCTGAGGACGCCAGTGTATGTCGATCCTGAGGGCAGACTCGGCCAGCAATGCGACGAACTGAGTGAACGTGATGGACTCTCTATCAAATTGACGCTCCGCGTGGTTCCACAATTTCTCCAGGGGCGCTTTGTCGCCGACAATCTTGTCGAGAAACACGCTGGCGAGCCTGCGGAACGGACATCGCAGGACGACGTACGTATAGTCGACCGTCAGCAGTTCTCGCAGCGTTGCGCAGAACGTACTGTTGTTGGCATGCACCCAGTGGACCTGGTCCGGGCCGTCGATGCAACCGTTGCGGATTGCCAGCGATAAGCGCATGGTTGTGCAGCCATTCTTCGGGATGAAACTGTAGATCGCGTTCCCCGGATAGTCCACCAGCGCCGATCCGGCTGCGAACATGTGCTTGTGGTTCTTGCCGAGCGGCCCAAATGAGTCCGAAGCGTAGCGCAGTTTGCGTTTACCCATCTTGTGTTTCTCTCACACTGCGTCTGTCACTTGTCGCCTGCCCATGTCGGTCCAGGAGAGGCGTCGAACCGCAACCGCGACATCAATTCGAGAAAACGCGGCGCGACCAGTTCGATGCGGTACTTCCTGTATGTCTCAACCGCCCTACGTCCCACCGCAGCTCGTCTGTCGGGGTCATCCAGTAAGGCGCACGCCAATTCTACCCATGCTTCTATCCTGCGTAAGGGTACCATGAACCCATCCTGTCCGTCGGTCAGTACTTCGGGCAGGTAACACTCCTGGCTTGCTATCACGACACGTCCCTGGCTGAGCAGGCTAAATAGACCCCAATTGAAGCTACCGAACTGGAGTGGGTAGAGAAACAAGTCGACCTCTCGTATGCGGTCGAGAAACTCCGATTCACACAGGTACCCGTGAAAAACAAACCGTGACAGATCAACGCCGTCACGTTGTAACAAATACCCAACAAATGTCGAACTGTGGTTCTTTCCATGGATGTTGTTCAATACGTTTGCCTCGTAGCCGTACGGCGTCTTCGCGCCGCCGAAGAGCACGAACTCGACATCGTCACGCATCTTGCAAATCTCCCCGGCAATCTGCAAAAAATGCTCGATGCCCTTCGCGCTGGACAGATCGCGAGCCGCGAAACCAACCCGGTATGGTCGTCGTCGGGGGTCCGAAATCTGTACACGTGGATCGGGCAATCTGAAACCATCCGGCAAAACCGATATTCTATCATGATATCTGTACGGGAACAGTCGCTTGGCATGGCGACTCGGAACAACCGTATGCGTCGACGCTTCTATCGTCTTGTAGACCGATCGTTCCATATGCCTGTCCGCTTGTTGCTGGGGCCTGGTGGGCGGGTACTTTGCGTCAAAACCATGCCGCCTGAAACAGGGAAACTCCGCGTACGACACAATAGGGCAGGAAAACTTGCCGCCGAATACCAGTGACGAACCGAATCGTACGTGGCCTATATAGGCATCGATAGACCTGTTTTTGAACTCACTGCTCAGGGCATTCTCAACACTTCGGGATATCCCTTGAAAGGTGTCTTCGACACTTCGGGAGAACGTTTCAGTTGACGGGTGGTGCTTATCGGCGAAACTGAGCGGCACTAGATTCGGAGTCGAACATCGATTCTCTTGGTACGCTCGTGCCGAGCAAAGTAGCCAGGATTCCGCCAGGCCCGACTCGTTGAGGTATGAGTGCAATCCTCGGAACTGGCCGATATTCAAATGCCCGAAAACGATCCTCATAGCCGTGGATTCTCCAGTATTGCAGCCCGGGCGACATTGTCTGCGATTGCATCAGCGTGGCTGGACCTCGCTAGCGGTGGGGCGCCGCTCCATTGCCCGTCGCTGCTTTCACCGATACCACTGTGGACAGCTAACTCCGGCCTCACGTGGCCAGCGGCGAGGTCTATCGCGGCCGAGCTCGGTGTGATTCCGAGGTAATGGATAATCCGCTTGATCTCATGATGAGGGTCCCGACAAAGATCGGCATATTGAATGGTCAAGTGCTCGTGTTTTTGGAGAAATTGCTGTTTTTCTTGCCACAGCCACTCCTGGACGCGAGTCACTTCCCCGTCGGATGCCTTGTCGCTACCGGTTGCATGCTGGCAGCGCGTCTTGAGGCTTGCGATCGACTCTTGCTTTGGACGATCGATATGGATGATCTTTAGCTGGTCCCCACACGTCCGGTGAAGCAGATCGCCCATCGCACATAGTTGGGGATACTTACCTCCCGCGATGGTTCCCTTTCGTCGCGCTGTGTCCCGGGCCATGCGTACATATGCTCGCAACTCGAACAACAGCATATCTGCGGAGAGTCGCAGTTTCGTGGTTGGAAAGGGATACGCGTCTTCGCACAATCTGGCCAGACCCCAGTCCTCGAACCCGCCAGTGCTTTCGTAGCCTATTAGGTCAGTCCCCATATGTACGCCCAATTTGCTGAGTACCCCGGCAAGGCAACTCGAACCCGATCGATGCAGACCCATCACCGCGACAAACGGGGACTCGTTGCGGTCGATGAGTATTTCGTGCCAGAATCGAGTCGGCAAGTCTTCACCGAGGATGGAACTCCGCCCCTCGCGCTGGCCCACCATCCACGTAGAGGGGGCGAAAACCCGGACCTTGCCGGTTTGGTGGAGTTCGCCCAGACGATGGTCAACGTGATACCGCGGTCTTCTGAGGTGACTCTCATAGTCGGTGAGGAATCGATAGACCCGGGTCAGGAAGCGTTCATGTAGTGCGTAGGCGTGCGTGCGACCGACTGAAAACGGTTGCACCACATCTTCGTTCAGCTGAATTGGTGGCTGGACATGAGGCGTGATGTGTTGCCCACCAAAGTAGATCTGGTCCCAATCACCGGGTACTCTGCGCAGAAAATGCTCCGCTCGTGCGCGAAAATCCCGAGGAAAAACTGCATCGTCTTCGAGTATGAGAATGCTCTTCACGCCATCCATCAGGGCCTGTTCGATAATTCTGACGTGAGACTGAAAGCAGCCCCAGGCGCCGGGCCCCGCGCGCCACCATCGGGGAGCCGCAACCCGCGTGCCGTCGACCGCGCGAAATCTCTGCGGAGTTGTAAAGGGCCAATCGACCTCTACAATGTGCTCGGAGAACTCTTCCCAGCGGTCCTTTCGCCGGTCCAGGTTCACAACGACGACGCGCTCGAATATCGTCGCCAGGGAACGACCCTGGTCGAGCGCGGATGTTGACGTATCCGGCACGGGTGGGCGAAAGCCGTTGGCCTTTCTGGCCTGTTGCTCTGAGACCCGCACGTCCGCACGGTCGCCCGGTACCGGGCCGGTACCGGGATTCAGTAGCTGCTCACTATGCCTGGTCTTGGTTTCCACCTGCAAGTTCCTTTCTCGCGACCAATCAGACTGGTCGACTGCGCTCTGAAACCGACCGATCAGTTGTGAAGGAATCGGTGTGGGCGGTCGGAAACGATCCAATGACGGATCAACAGCCTCGACTGGCCGCCGGAGTCCTGAAACGAAGTACGGCCGTGCAGTATACGTCGGTTGTCGATGATCAAGGCTTGACCCGCTCGCAACGACAGGCGAATCCAGGCGGTATTCCGCACCGCCTGGCGAAAAGCCCGAAGCGCCGGCATCGCGGCCACGTGCGCCGGCACTAGCCAGTCCGCATAATACACGCGGTCGGTCGACAGCAACGCATGCGTCGCCGGTTGACTTGACGACTTCGCAACGTCTGGTACGCGAATCGCTGTCGCCTGTAACGCAATGACATGGTCCCTTCTCAGGGTGTTTATCACGGCAGACACGTCAACCAAGAGCGACTCTCCTCCTTGTGAGGATGGACGAGCGCAATACCAGGCGATGAAGTCGACATAGGGGGAGTCCGTATGGGGCGTCATCGCGCGGTTCGATTTTAACATGTGCTTTCTGCGCTTATCACGGCAGATCTCGCTTATTGTCGTCGTTCGACCCAAAATATCGGCCAGCGCACAGAAATGCTCGTAGTTCCCGACGGTACCCACGCTATAACCACCGGCCGTCAACTCGGCAAACAACTCTGTTTCGGTCTTTATCATGGCACTATTTGGGCGTCGGAGAGAAGCCGGTCGACATGGAACTGCGTCTGCTCTGCGCTCGTCGTGCTACACTAGGTGCAGATATAACAGGTGTCGTGACGGCAGCCATTTCCGGCATCAGAGCCACAACATGGGTCGCCAGAGCACCAAGAGGCACAATACTGATCGCTCGACTTGGCACCACCAGACATGTTTTTCAGCAGAGCCATTTCAATCAATCGCAGCTTCTCGCGAGTCTCGAAGTTGGAGGTGTCATCGTTGAAGGCGTTGTTGGTTTGGTTTTGGTCGATCATTTCTATCCTTGCTGTTTCCGTTGCTCCTGCGCGAGCAATAGCTATGTGAAGCTACCAAGCCCGCTATTTTAGTCGCATCTGGGCAATTTTTTCTTGCGGGTATTGGTCGGGAAATTGCAAAAACCAGCGCACAAACGTGTCTTTTCCCAGGATATCGTAAATCATGCTGTAGCGTTCCCGCTTTGCACGAAGGTAATCTCCGTACGATAATTCGCCCGCCCGACGCTTTTGCGCCAGCTGACGACGCTCCTCTTCTGTCGTCGGTACATGGTGGCAATAACGGCCGAAATACTTGGTGCAGAACGCCGTGTATTCTTTTGTATACAGTATAAAGAGATGCCACATTTCGTCGATGATGCAGATGGGATCATCAATAATCGAAACCCGTTGGTCATCCCTGGCGTTGCACAGCCAGATGAATTTCTTGAACTCGTCGAATATCATATTGGCCTCAGCCTCCGAAACGCGAAACGACGCGCAGAACGATTCGAGCAGATGCCGATTTGTGTAAGCCATTACGTCGCTCAGGGCGGCAACCTTCCGGGTTGGTTTCTCAAGTTCCAGTGGAAGCACAGTGGTTATCTCCTCGTAGGAAGGGCTAATGATCGGAGTTCGGTAGACGAGCAGAATCTGCGGACTCCAGTTCATTGGGCCGATTTGATATAGAGTTTGATTTCTGCCTGCATGGCCATCGTGCTCTGCAACTCTGTCTTATTGTGGCGCGGAAAGCCATTATGCGCCATTATGCGCCATTATGCGCCATTACAATTGCACCGGGCAAAGCCGCCCGGGTGAGGAGGAACAATGAGTTGAGTTAAACCTCACCTCGGAATCCAGCGGGTGATGCCGTATGGCTCACTCGGCCCGCGGAGAACAGAGCTCTACAAGCAAAAAGGTGAGACGGTATGGGCGCCTGGTTCGAGGGAGAGTCCCGAGCAGTGCCACTGGCCGGGAAGGATCCTGGCGGCGTCGGGGGAGCGAACGCAGGGATCAGTGCGGGCGCCGACCGTACCGGCCGTCCGCTCATGGGCTACGTCGATGGCCGTCATCCAAAACACTTGCTCGACACCCGGAGCGATTGACAAAGATCGGGCGAAGGTGCCCCATCGCGGCGTCGACCTGGCTGCTGCGAGACCAGCTCAAGGGGTCGGCAGGTATACCGAATACGAGCCGTATGAGGACAATCGTTGCCGCGTTGTGCATCGCCGCCGCCAGTGGTGTCCCGGCCAGCGACGCTGCTGCGCAAGGCGCTGACCCGGCCGAGGCAATGCAGGAGCAAATCGATTTGCTGATCGCCCGGGGGTCGTCCGGGGACGCGATTCCACTGGCGAGGAACAAGGCGCGCACGGTCGACACCGACGATAGCTGGCGCCAGGTGCTCAAGCTGGCCGACTGGAACGGGGATGCCGAGAGTGCGCTCATCGCCCTGCAAGCATTGGTACGTCTCAGCCCGGACGACCGCGTTGTCCGGTTGACTCTGGCCCAGCGACTTCTGTGGGCCAAGCGCTACCGCGAAGCTCTGCTCCACGCGCGCTGGCTGGTCGCCGGGTCGCGCCATGCAACTCGACACAGGCCGGACAGCATGAGTCATACTGGAGGCATGGGTCTCGACCGCATGTGCACCACCGCTTGCCTGGCCTTTTTCACCGCAGGGATCGCCGCTGCCGCAATGGGCGGATGTCGCAAGCCTACCGCCTCGCAACAGCGCGACGTGCACCCCGGCGCAGTACGCCTCGATACCAAAACCACGAACTTGCGCCACGATCGGGTCGGCCACGGCAAGTGGCAATCACAGGCCACGTTTGTCCTTGCCGACGCCCACAACACCGACAAACGCGATCTCCTGGTCACACTCCGCGCGGTGTTTGTCGACCGGCACGGCGCCCAGGTCGGCATATCCGACAGCCAGTCGCTGCGCATCCCGGCCGGCGGAGTACGCACATTCGCCCTGGTCGATAACCAGCAACGAGTCAGGACACATGCAACTTCGGCCCGAGTCGAAGTGATGGGCGCCTACGCCCCCGACCATCCACCGCCGGTTCAAATCACCGACGGCAAGGTGTATCGCGATGGCGATCGCGTCGTGGTCAATGCCATGGTGAGAAACGCAGTGGAGCGCCCGGTTCACGTGATCGTCATCGCTGGCTTCTACGACCGCGACGGCAAGCCCATGACCCGGCCGTTTACCTCTATGTACGTGCCCGGTGACGGAAATCACCCGGCTGAGTTCGTCGGTCCGCCGGGAAGTGTCAAGGGCTACATCTTTGTCGGAGACATGGTGTATTGAGTCTCCTCCTGGTCGCAGACGGGGTCGTTCCAGCTTGCTCATTTTTTAATTTCGGCCTGTAATTGGCCGAAAGCACGTTGTTCTGTGTTTGGCGCGGTCCTTGCTGAAATAAAGTCAACATGAGATTCGCTGTGGTCCTGGCAGCAGTACTTTCGAGCGTGCAAACTCGGGCCGCTCACGCTCATATTCAGCTGATCCATCCGGTTTCGCGCCACCCGGACCAGAAGATCGGTCCATGCGGCAAGGCCGGGGCCGGCCGCGGCACAGTGGTCAATGTGTACGAAAGCGGCTCGCTCTTGACCGTTCGGTGGTTTGAAACTGTCGATCATCCAGGGTACTTTCGCATCAGCTTTGATTCCAGCGGTGAGGATGATTTTTTTGACCCGGATGATTTCTATGACATCCGCGAGCCGATCCTGCCGGTGATGCTCGACGGTATTGTCGATCGCAGAGGGGGCGGCGAATACGCGGTGACCGTGCTCTTGCCGGACATCGAGTGCGATCGCTGCACCCTGCAACTGGTCCAGGTGATGACCGACAAGCCACCGTATGGCGACGGCAACGATCTCTATTATCAATGCGCCGATCTGATCCTGCGCCGCGGCGCCTATGACCAGCCGCGCGATGGGGTCAACGTGACCGCGACGGTCGACTGCCATGCCGGATCGAGTGGCGCCCCGTGCGGCGCGTTGCTCGTCGTCGGCGTGGTGGGCGCATTGATGGTGGCTTGCCGGCGCCGAACCGGCCGCCGATCGGCCGGTCGGGCATAGTGAGTGGGCAGAATTGCAGGCCGCCGCGCTCAGAACAATCTGCCCCGACCGATGCATCCCGCTTTCATGGGCACCGCCCGGCCGGCTATTCGAAGAGTCGATTCAGCTGTTCAGCGCGGCCGAAGAGAACAGAGTTGGTTGGCGGTGTCAAGGCGCTGCCGTCCTGTCTTTCGTTGCTTGAGCCCCAACGAATGGGTTTCTGTTCAGACTCATAACATCTCCGAGGGATCGACCGGTGGGCGATGTTCGGGCGCTTGGACAGCGAGTTTCGAGCTGGACAGTCAAAAATGCAGTGCATTGATTGCATGCTCCACAGAACGAAGATAACCTCCGCCGACGTTCTGGCGAGGGCGACCTCGTTTTCGAGACAATTCACGCAATATTAGGGAGAAAACATGAAACGGGCATTGACAGCAGTCCTTTCCGTGACTTGCGCAGTGGTTCTACTTACCGCAACCAGTAATTCGGCCCTTGCAGACGCCCACACGTCGGGACCCGCATACGGACCGGCTGGCTGTGGCCTGGGTGCGATGCTCCTTGGCAGCAATCCGGGCTTTGTCCAGGTCTTTGCTGCAACCACAAATGGCACGTTTGGCAACCAGACGTTCGGCATTACCTCGGGCACGCTGGGTTGTGCCAATACCGCTGGCGGAGCGGGCAGCACTGCTGCGTTCGTGGAGACCAACCGCGAAGTGCTCGTCAAGGACATCTCGCGCGGCTCGGGCGAGACCATTGCTGCACTCAGCACACTCGCCGGTTGCTCGGATCCAACGCTGGTTGGGCGCACTCTGCAGTCGAACTTTTCGACCATTTTTCCCTCGGCCGCTGTGAGCGACAAACAGGTCGGCAACAACGTCGTCTCGGTACTGCGCGACGACAAAGCCCTCGCCTGCAGAAAGCTCTGATCACTGCAACCATTGGGCTTTCTCCTCCACAACCCGCCTTCCCGGGTAGAACCCAGCGCCACTCTCCACACTCTCGCTCGTACTCGTCGATCCACTGACGGGTGCGCAATTAGCAGTTGCGCACCAGCAACTAGCTCTTGCGCCGGTTTGTCGGCATTTCTCGCTGCTCTTTTGGCAGTCGCTGTCGTTGCCTCGCCGGTTCGAGCCGAGGGGGATCACGACGGGTACAGCCGTGAACTCATCGCACGCGCCCACGCCATGGGTCTGGCCGAGTCGTCGCAATGGCTTCGTCTCGGCCACTGGAAAGCCTCGGGCTGGTCGCGTCTGTGGTTTATCGGCGCGTTGTCCGGGTGGCAGAGCGAGGCTGACGGCGGGGATTTTTTTCTGGCGCGCAACGGCAAATCATCGCCGAGTGCCGAACTAAACGCCACTCTGCGGGCGTTTACCCGTCCGACACCGGCCGGGGACGAGCATGCGATCTGTCGTTTTCCGGCGCGATTTCGCTGGCTCCACCGCCAGCTTCGCTTCGATCGCGACCGACTTGCTGCCCCGCGCTGTGGCAAATTTGAAGCGTATCTGAAATCGGTCAAACCCAAGTCTGCCATCGTGGTGTTTTCGTCGTACTTTTTGAGCAAGGCAGCTTCGGCTTTTGGCCATACATTTCTCCGCATCGAAAAGGACGAGCCCCATGCCGGCACCGAGCGCCGTCAGCTACTCGACACCGGGATCGATTATTCGGCGACCGTGACCACGTCCAATGCCCTGATCTACGGCATCATGGGGATGATCGGAGGGTTTCGCGGTACATTTCGCAAACTGCCCTATTATTACAAGGTCCGCGAATACAACGATTTTGATACCCGCGATATATGGGAATACCGGCTCGACCTCAGCGATGAGCAGTTGTTCATGTTGGTCGCGCATCTGTGGGAGCTCGGCTCGACCTATTTCGATTACTTTTATTTCACCGAAAATTGCTCCTATCATATTCTGGGAGCCATCGAGGCTGCCAGGCCCGATATCGAGCTTCTGTCCGGGGTCAAATCCCCGGTCATCCCGGCCGATACCATCAAGGCGCTGTTCAGCGTACCCGGCCTGGTCGTGGATGTGGCGTATCGGCCGTCGCTGATGACTCAGTTTCGCCATCGGGTCGAGGGGATGTCGGACGTCCAGCTCGACACCGTCGAAAAGCTGGTCGAGGCGCCTGATAGCCAGTTTCCCGACTCGATGACCACTCGACAGCGCATCCAGGTGCTGGACGCGGCGGCCGATCTGGTCGATATCAAATACTCGAAAACGTTGCTCGTCGACCTCGGCTCCGAGCCTTCGCGGCTCAAGCTGCGCCTGCTCGAGCGGCGGGCGCGAATTGGCCAGCCCAGCGCCGATGTATCTGTTGCCATTCCCTGGCACAAACAGCCCCATGTCGGTCACGGCAGCCGGCGGATCGGCATCGGTGCCGGGACCATGCGCGGGGCCGACGAGTACCTGTCACTGCAGTTGCGCGTCACTTTGCACGATCTGGCCGATCCCGCGCCCGGCTACCCCGAGCTGTCACAGATCGAATTCTTGCCATTCGAGCTGCGCTATTTTCCCGACCGGCAACGACTGCGCTTCGAACGCGCCTCGCTGGTCCGCATTGTCCACCTCAATTCGCAGGGGCGGTTCAATCGGCGGATATCCTGGAAAGTCGATGTCGGCGGCACCCGTATCTACGACCGGGGATGCGATGGGTGTTTCGTGGGTGTTGCGCTCGTGGGCGGCGGTATCGCCAAATCATTGTCTGGCGATCGAGTTGCCCTGTTCACGACACTGGATACCTATTTCATGGCGGGGCCGGATCTGAATGGAATCGAGGACGCCCCGATCCGGCTGGGCATCGGTCCTGCCGCGGGAGTGCGCGTCCGCTTTACCGAGCGGCTCTTGACCGTGGTGGCCGGCGATTGGATATGGCTGCCAGCGCAAACACCGCTGGCCATGTGGTCGGCCAGCGGAACTCTGCGCTGGGCCATCTCTCGCAACTTCGCGCTCGACGTGAGCGCGCGGACCATTCGGCGAACGTACGACGGCCGGCTGGCGGCGATGTTCTACTATTGATCAGCTATACAGTCAGGCGCGCTTGCAGAGTTTGCGCGGTGACCACGCCGTGGTGCAAAAAATCATCCAGAACAACGGCCAATTCATCTGGCAGCTCGCGTTGGATGGTGTGGCCGACCCGGCTGAACACGTGCAGGGTGGCATTGGGCAGGCGTCGAAAATCGTCCAGATTGCTGGTCAGCATCGCGTCGGCCGCAGCGGAGACCACCAGGGTGGGGGTGGTGATCTCGCCCAGGCGGTGGCCTAGGCGAACGTCGCGCAGCGCTTTCCAGCACTCTTCGTGGTGCCGCTCGGATACCGATAAGGCCCGGTCCACAGCGGCTGCGATGATCTCCCGGCCGAGCTCTCGGGCGCCTGTCACCATCCGTTCGTCGATCAGCTGCTGCCGGGCGCGGGCGCGCCACAGCTGGCGTCTGCGCGCCCGTTCATCGGGCGCCAGCTGCATGCCGTCGGCCGGAGCAGGAGCGACCAGGATCAGTTTGTCGAGTCGGTCGGCCCAGACAAGACCGAGCTCCATGCCGATCACGCCGCCCATGCTGTGGCCGACATAGGCGAAGCGGTCGAGGCCGAGATGGTTGGCTATGCCCACCACATCGGCAGCCATCTCTGCGATCGTGTAGCCGTGCTCGGTGTGCTCGCTGTCGCCAGCACCGCGACAATCCATGGCGATGCAGCGGTGGCGGTGGCGAAGCCGATCGAGTACGGCGCGCCATGAATCGTGCGAACTGGTGTAGCCATGGTGAAACAAGACCGGCGGTCCGGCAACCGTCTGGTCGTCAAATAGCTCGTAGTACAGCCTGGCGCGATTGACAATGGCATGGGGCATGACGTTGATTGTGCACCGAAAAAGATCATAACCAACAGTGCCCGGCGGCGTAGTACCCAGGACCCATCTACATATCGCATCGTCGAGAGAGGTTTTATGCGAGTCCTGCTATTCACGGTCGTCACAGTGACGAGTGCGGCTGTGCTCATCCTGGCCACCAGTACAGATGTGCCCGTTGCAGGTGCCGAATCCGTGGCATATCCGGGGGCGCGGCCCAATCCCAAAGAGCTCGGCTGGGTTGCCTGGGGGCGCGATTACGACCGGGCAGCCGCTCTCTCGGCTCGCACTGGCAAGCCGATATTCTTGCTGTTTCAGGAAGTTCCGGGGTGTCGGACCTGTGTCGGGTTCGGCGAGACCGTTCTCGCCCATCCGCTCGTGGTCGAGGCTATCGAGAGCGAATTTGTTCCGCTGGCCATCCACAATAACAAGGGCGGGGCCGATGCTGCAGTGCTGGCCCGCTTCTCCGAGCCGTCGTGGAACAACCCGGTGGTTCGATTCGTCGATGCCGCCGGCCGTGACCTCGTGCTCCGTGCCGATCGGGTGTGGACCACTGCGGCAATCGCCGGCCGCATGGTCGCCGCGCTCGAGGCAGCCGGGCGCCCGGCGCCCGACTATTTGCGCTGGGTCATCGAGGAAACCACTGCCTCGACCCGCACGGCGACCTTTGCGATGCACTGCTACTGGACCGGCGAGGCCTGCCTGGGCGACATCGATGGGGTGGTCGCGACCCGGGCTGGTTGGCTCGACGGTCGCGAGGTCGTCGAGGTCGAGTACGACCGCGCTCGCATCTCCGAACAAACCCTGCGCAGTCTGGCCGGTAGGCGCGATTGCGGCGAGTTTGTCGCCACGGCTTCTCGGGCTAGAGAAGCCGGAGCGCGCGACCGAAAATACCACCTGCAGCGATCGACGTGGAACCACGTGCCGCTCACACCCCGCCAGGCCGCTCGCGTCAACGCAGCCGTGCGGCAAAGGCGCGATCCATCGCGGTGGGTCTCTCCCCGCCAGCGCGCGCTGCATGCGCAGATCGCGCGCGCGCTGGCAAAACGCCGCAATGCTCTGGCCAAATTGCACCGTCCGGACGAGGTGAGCGAACTCGCGCGCTACCAGTTTCAGCTGCGAGCGAAGCTCGCTCAGGTGCTCGGTAATGACCGGGGGGCGACGACAAGCGGTCGGATTGTAAAGGATGCACCGTGATCGGGCGCGGGCCGTTGTTTCGCTCCCGAGTATTGTTCGCGGTCAGTGCTCCCGGATGCCCAGGTTGCCGCTATCAGGGCGCAGATCGGCCCACAGGGGTAAGTGGTCCGATAGGCGCACATCGCGCGCGACGCCGAAATCCGGCACCACGAGATTGCGGGTGTAGATGGCGTCGAGTCGCATGCTCAGCCACTGGCTGTCCAGATGCACACTGTAGACCCGGATCGCCGTGCCCTGGATGTCGACAGTTGCTCCCAGCGCAACCCGGCGTGCAGAGTTGAACACGACCCAGTAGCGAGGGAGCTCGACCAGTTCGAGATCGCGGAGCTCGGCGGGCTGGTCGGCCGTAATGGGTACTTACTTGCG
>JAKSDA010000502.1 GCA_022360315.1 Pseudomonadota bacterium | reverse complement strand
CGCGTCGCCAGAGCGCCGATCCATCACCGCCAGCGGGCTTGCTCGTCGGTCAAATACACCGGGTATTCTCCACTCCTCGCGCACCCACTGGCGGCGCGCCTCGTCGCTCTGGCTCGGTCCGAGGTTTTTGGACCGGCTCTTAGTACTTCAGAGCTAGTAGTTGGCTTCCAAAAGGGCGATGACGTCTGCTTCGGAAACACGTCTGGGATTGTTGCTGATCAAACGCTCAGCACCAATGGCTGCCTTGGCCAGATCGGGAATCGCTTCCCGGGGGACGTTGTAACTGCTCAGACGGTACGAGATGCCAAGATCATCGAGCATACTCTTGACCGCCTTGACGGCCAGGCCGGCGGCTTCCATTTTGCTGAGGCCGGCGGTGTTTTCGCCAAAAGCCTCGGCAATATTGATGAATTTCTCCGGACAGGCGATCAGATTGAACGACATTACCCAGGGGCTGATAAAAGCGGTCAGGAGCCCATGGGGCAAATGAAAGCGACCGCCAATGGCCAGGGCAAGGGCGTGGTCGAGGCCGTTTTGGGTGTTCGAAAACGCCATCCCGGCCATACAGCTAGCCTGCAACATCTGCGTGCGCGCTTCGATATCGTGTCCGTTGGCGTAGGCGCGACGTAGATTGCCGGCGATCATAGAGATCGCCTGGAGATTGAGGGTGTCGGTCAGGAAGGACGCGCGCACCCCGACGTATGATTCCATGGCGTGCACAAAGGCGTCCATGCCGGTCATCGCGGTCACATGCGGGGGAAGGCCGACAGTCAATTCGGGGTCGAGGAGAGCCACCCGGGCAAACATATATTCGCTGACAATGCCGTTTTTAACATCGTTCTTGGTGTCGGAAAGTACGCAGATGGAGGTCACCTCACTTCCCGTACCGGCAGTGGTTGGGACCAGAATCAGAGGCAGCCCCGGGCTAGGGACTTTTTCCATCCCGAAGTAGTCTTCAACAACACCGTTGTTGGTCAGCATGATCGAGGTCACCTTGGAGATGTCCAGGGCGCTGCCACCCCCGAAGCCAACCACGATATCGGGACTAAATGTCTTGGCTGCGGCTACGCTTTCGGCGACCACTTCGACGCGCGGATCGGACTCCACCTCGGCAAATACATGGTAGGCAAGCCCATCTTTTTCCAAAACAGCTGCCATTTTGTCCACCAACCCAGCAGCCTTGATACCTGGATCGGTCACCACCAGTACTCTGTTGCCCTGATGCCGTTTGATCTCTTCCCCAATCTGTTGTAGGGCGCCAACACCGAAAACAATTCGCCTGACTGTATTGAATGACTGAGATTGCATTGCGCATTCCTTTAATAATTGGAGTTGGAGTAAGAGCCGGTCCAAAAACTCTCCGCGTCGCCAGAGCGCCGATCCATCACCGCCAGCGGGCTTGCTCGTCGGTCAAATACACCCAGTATTCTCCACTCCTCGCGCACCCACTGGCGGCACGCCTCGTCGCTCTGGCTCGGTCCGAGGTTTTTGGACCGGCTCTAAGACGTGTCGTCTCGGCATCCTCCCTTTTGGTGGCGAGTTTACCTGTGGGCGAAAAAACCCGCATCGATTATTGTATGCATCGCAGCCTCATCCAGCACAGGGCACTGATAAGGTGTCGCCGAGAGTTGCTCTGCCCGTCCCCGTCTGGTCGACTATTTTGCATTCAGGTGAGCGTATTTGTCCAAGTGGCGAACCGGCATATTCAAGGCGTCTCTGCGGAACGGCTCTGCAAGGACCTCTTTGCCGCCCTGAATCTTTGCATCAATTACACAGGGCTTGTTGCAAGCAAGGGCCTCTTTCATGACATCGCCCACTTGATCGGGGTGGTCGATGGTAAAGCCGAGGGCGCCCATGTCTTTAGCCACCTCGGCGTATTCCGGATTTTCCGGCAGGTTCGCCCCGACGAACCGGTCACCGTAGTAGTCGATCTGGTTTTTCTTCTCGGCGCCCCACTCATTGTTGTTGGCCACAATGGCGATCACTGGGATGTTCTCACGCACTGCGGTCATCACTTCGGCGATACCGCTGATCCCATAGGCCCCGTCACCCTGGAAGGCAATGACCGGTGTATCGGGTTTGGCCACCTTACATCCCAAGGCGGTACCATAGGCAAATCCACAATTGCCCCAGGAGAGCGCCGAAATGTGTTCGCGAATGCCTTCGAATCTCAAGTAGGCGTTGACCATCGAAGAGTTGTTGCCGATGTCGGTGGTAACGATAGTTCCATCAGGCAGGGCCTTGGTCCATTCCATGTGGAATCGGCGCGGATGCATGGGGGATGACTGGGAACTGGAGCTCCATTCGGTCAACTCATTGTTCCAACGCTCTTTTTCTCCTAGCACATCCGCCAGGCGTTCAGTGTGTTTCTCCAGATCCGGCGCCAGCGCTTGAATGCGTTTGAGGAGCAACCCCGCAAACTCTTTAACATCACCACAGCTGTAAACGTCGGCCTTTTTGGCCACTCCGAGGATATTAATATTGACATCACATTGAATCAGTTTGGCTTGGTCCGGCCAATAGACCATATCATATTGCGGTAGGGTTCCAAAAGGTCCCAGGCGCGTGCCCAGTGCGATGACCACATCGGCCTTCTTGATGGTCCGCATGGCCGCTTTGGAACCGCAGTAGCCGAGGGGGCCGCATGCCAGCTCGTGGCTAGCAGGGAAAGTATCGTTGTGCTGGTAACTGTTGACCACCGGTGCGGTGATA
Source organism: Pseudomonadota bacterium (assembly GCA_022360315.1). Taxonomy (GTDB): domain Bacteria; phylum Myxococcota_A; class Polyangia; order Haliangiales; family Haliangiaceae; genus JAKSDA01. The sequence goes on along the minus strand of JAKSDA010000502.1, from coordinate 62,977 downwards.
TATTCAGCCAGTGCTTTGATCTCTTCGAGAGCACCAGCCTGGCAAACGCCGCCGCCGGAGACGATCACTGGATAACGTGCGTTGATGATCAGTTCGACAGCCTTTTCCACGTCTTCCATTGAACCGGCGCCGCGGCGAATCACCGGTGTTTCGTAGATCTCATCGGTACATTCGCCGTAAAAGAAGTCACGCGGGATATTCAACTGGGTAGGGCCGTTGAGGTTTTTGGCCATGAAAAAGGCACGGCGGGCCAGTTCGGCCATGCGCTGAGGCTGGTTGATCCGCACCTGATAGACGGTCTGCTTCTCAAACATCGGCATCTGGTCCAACTCCTGAAAGCCACCGGTGCCAATTCCGGTGGAACCGGTTTCGGGAGTGATGGCGACCACCGGTGAATGGGCCCAATACGCCGCTGCCATGGCCGAAACAAAGTTCGCGGCACCTGGACCATTCTGAGCGATACAACATTGCGGCTTGCCGGTCACGCGGGCAAGTCCGTCGGCCGCATGGGTGGCGGCCTGCTCATGGGCCACGGGTATAAAGCGGATTCCCGCTGCCGGAAAAAGGTCCAAGGCGTCCATAAATGCGGAGCCAACGATTCCGAACACGTTTTGTACGCCTTCGGCTACCATGGTTTCAACGAGTGCCTCGCTGGGAGTCATCTTGAGTCTGCTCATGATCGTTTCCTCATGAAAGCCAGTTTTTGGACAGGGCAATGGTTCACATTTTCATTTGATACATTAGGCGTTGTTTGTACCCACCGCGCAACTGTGCTTTCACATCATCTGACAAGCCTCCGCAGTTGACGGAAGAGACGTCTACTACGGCGGCGACCAGTGTGCCCTTGACACCGTTCGGCCGTCAAGACTTGAGTGCCAGCCTATATCCGTGATGTCATTGGGGACATGCCGGTGTATTTTGACCAAAAACCGGCCAGGCGATGGCTATCCACTCTGCGATCACAGCGAGCATCCTGAAACAAGCAAACTCGGAGAATCGCGAAGACTCATTCTGCCTCTATTCTGCCCGTGCGCGGTCACTTCGGTGTTTGAGTACCAGTTGTCACAATTCACTTGAGAGGTGAGTCGCGCTGCCATTTTGAATAGACGGAGGGCGCGGATGCTACAATCGGAGCACGAGCTCGCTTATTTTCAGGGCTAGTAGAGGCCATCTGACAGTAGAGTTTGCCGCCCATACCGAACTGCGGACGCGACACCGCCGTTGCTGGGTAACGGGGCCGGGGCTCCTATGTGGCCACATCCATTGGCCTACTCGGCGATGGCGCGGTGCACAAATAGCGAAAGATCGCGCCCTCGCCAGGTGTGTACGGAGACCTGGTCGGAGCTGCTTGGCGGCGACTCCGCGTCCGACACCCAGCTCGACAACGGACGATAAGGAGTCCACTATGCAGCTGCACAGCGCCGTCGAGGAGCTCCAGGATGACGCTGTCGATCATCATCGAACGCTGCCGAGAAAATGTCGCACTAACGCCTCTCACCTGCGCAAGCTTCTGACCGCACTGGGCGAATAGATGCCATCGCACTATGTGCTGTTCCCTATCCCCAATATCAAGCGTACTAACGGGTTCTAAATTGTTGAGGAGAATACAATGAAATCTTGTTATTCAAAGAACATAGCCCTTGTGTTAGGAGCATGTTTGACCGTGCCCGTTATTGTGGGCTGTGAGCCTGCGGGCTGTAAAAGTCGTTTCACCCGAGACAATGACACAAGTAGCGAGTACCTCATGCGACTCGGGCACCCAATGGCTCCAGGCGATATTGTAACACTTGGTTATGAGAAATTTAAAGAAATCCTCGAAAAGAAATCTAACGGTCGCATTCAAGTCCAGTTATATGCCAGTGCCATCCTCGGTAGCGACCGTGTAACCATGGAAGCTACCCAAAAAGGTATTCTGGAGATGGCATCCAGCTCCTCCCCCAATATGGCCAACTTTGGTAGATTCTTCATGGCATTCGATCTTCCTTACATCACTAAACCGGAGCATCAGCAGAACCTTTATAATGCTCTGGATAATGGTGAGCTGGGTACCTACCTTAGGCGTGAATGTGGCAAAGTTAACCTCTTGCCCATTATGTGGAGCGAGTTCGGTTACCGCAATATGGCATCCACTGAAAAACCTTTCACAAACGCTGCCAGCTTTGAGAATGTAAAAGTCCGGACAACAGATTCTCCGGTTGAAATTGCTGTTGCTGGTGCGCTCAAGATGAGTGCCACTCCGATAGCTTGGGGGGAGACCTATACAGCATTGCAGCAGGGCACTGTTGATGCAGAAGGCAATACATACTCCCTGTTGAACAGCGCTAAACATGGCGAGGTACTCAAATTTTTTACTAATTCTGAACACAATTATTCCATGCATATCCTCATGATGAACAAAGAGTACTACGATTCTTTGCCCGCTGATATTCAGAATTTTGTCACAGAATCCGGCAAGGAAGCTGTTGCATATCAGCGATCTATTGCTGCGGAAGTGGAAGAAGCATCCAAGCAGGAATTTCTCGCCCAGGGCATTAAGATTTACACAATGACTGCCGAGGAAAAACAAGAGATGATTGATCTAACTCGTCCAGTGTGGGACCAGTTCGCTACCGTTATTCCACAGGACCTGGTCCGCCTTATTCAGGAGACACAACACTGATCTTCCTCTGCGGTTTCGATTTATAAAGTGTAAAGAAATCATGCCTATTATGGACAATTTCTATGACAACAAGGACCTTATATGTCTAATGACACGGAATCTGCAGCGCACAAAAATAATCTAATAGGCTGGCTTGATGAGAATTTTGAGAAGCCATTTCTTTTTATCGGGATGCTCTCCATCATACTTTTTATCACCTTCCAAACTTTCTATCGCTATTTCATAGTTCAATTCATTGAAGGTGCTGGTGCAGCTGTATGGACAGAGGAACTATCCCGTTTTATCTTTGTCTGGATTTCCTACCTGGCAATCCCACTGGCTATAAAAAATCGTTCAAATATCCGTGTAGATATCATTTACGACCGACTTTCTGTGCGATTTCAGAGGATGAGCTGGATTGCCGTTGATCTGTGCTTTATAGCACTTACGGCATTTATTAGTTACGTAGGAATGCAGCATATTTTCATGCAGTTTCGTTTTCCACAGACGACAGCGGCGATGCAGCTTCCTTATGCAGTTCCTTATATGATTCTGCCTCTAGGGTTTGCATTGATGGTTATTCGTCTAGTGCAGGATATATATAAATCTATCAAAATATGTGGTGCCAAGGATACTTTTTACGCATTTATATTTACGTTGCTCATGGCATTGCCGCTTATCCTTTGGTACGAAATGAGCATCACTGCTTTGCTTTTCGGCTACTTTCTGTTGTTCCTTGTCATCGGTGTGCCAATCGCTATTGCACTTGGATTGTCTGCTCTTGCAACCACGATTGGTTCCGGTTCTTTGCCTATTCCTTATATAGCATCGATTGCGTTTACGTCCATCGATTCATTTCCAATCATGGCTATCCCATTTTTTATTGCAGCCGGTGTATTCATGGGTGCAGGTGGTCTTTCTAAAAGACTTTTAAAACTCGCTGACGAAATGCTTGGTTCATTGTACGGCGGTATGGCATTGGCAACTGTTGCCACGTGTATGTTCTTTGCAGCTATTTCTGGCTCTGGTCCTGCCACCGTTGCTGCAATTGGTGCCTTGACTATTCCTGCGATGATCGAGCGCGGCTATAACGCATTCTTTGCCGGTTCTATCGTCGCAGCAGCAGGTGCTATCGGCGTGATGATTCCGCCCAGTAACCCATTTATTATATATGGTATTTCCGCTCAGGTTTCTATCGGCAAGCTCTTTATCGGCGGCATTGTTCCAGGCCTGTTAACTGGTTTGTCTCTTATGCTTTTCTGCTACTTTTATTCGAAAAAACACCGCTGGAAAGGTGAATCTCGCACTAGAAATGCCAAACGCTTTGCGGTTGCGATTTGGGATGCCAAATGGGCACTTATGGTCCCAGTGATCATTCTTGGTGGCATTTACGGTGGCATCATGACGCCTACCGAAGCTGCAGCTGTTGCCGCTTTTTACGGTCTGTTTATTGGTTTCTTTGTATACAAAGAGATCAATATAAAAAATATTGTATCATGCTTCATGAATGCTTGTTCGACATCCGCCATTGTTATCATCTTGATGGCCATGGCTACTATCTTCGGAACCATTATGACCATCGGGCAGGTTCCGGCTAAAATCACTGACTTCATTCTCGGTGTTACAGAGAATAAGATCATGATTTTGCTTCTTATCAACGCTCTGCTTCTCTTCATTGGAACCTTCATGGAGGCTCTCGCAGCGATCGTTATTCTGACCCCCATCTTGCTGCCTATCGTTGTCGAAATAGGCGTAGATCCACTTCATTTTGGTATCGTAATGGTTGTTAACTTGGCCATCGGTTTCATTACACCTCCAGTAGGTGTCAATCTTTTTGTTGCAAGCGGTATCACAAAAGTTAAGATTGAGCAGCTTGCAAGAGCGGGAATGCCGGTTCTTGCCATATTGATTGCGATACTCTTTTTAATTACATACGTTCCTTCCGTCTCGTTATTTTTGACATGGTAATTCAACCACGGGCCAGCAGCGCAAACGCGAGCTGGCCGCAGGCGATGCCACCGTCGCCCGGAGGGACCGAGCCGTGCCAGTATGGTTCGAAGCGGTTTTCTCGCAGGCGCCGAATGGCATTCTCGGCGAGATAGCGGTTGTGAAAACACCCGCCGGTGAGTACGACACGCTCGATACCGGCCCGTTCGGCCACTGCCGCAATCATGTCGACCAGCATGTTGTGAAAACGTGCCGCAATGAGCCTCACGGATCGCCCGGCCCGCACATCATCGACAATAGCGCGCACGGCCGGCGTCCAGTCGACCTCGAGCACTCCATTCTCTGCTGGCGCGATGGCGTGGTCGTAATGCGACCGCATGGCCGGGTCGGTCGCCCGGCCGCGCTGCTCCGTGACGGCTTCGCTTCGCATTGCTTGCCGGGACGTCCGACCGATCGCGTGTTCCAGCGCCATGGCAGCCTGGCCCTCGAAGCTAACTCGCTGGTGCAGTCCAACAATTGCGGCCACAGCATCGAATAGACGTCCAGCGCTGGAGGTGAGTGGAGCATTGGTACCGCGGGTCATGGCGGTTGCGAGCACGGCCAGCTGGTTGTTGTCAAATTCTGCCAGCGGCGCCAGGTCGCCCAGCCGGGCGGTCGTCGAAACAGCCTCGGCGCCAAACGCCTCGCCCAGCACTCCGAGCGCCGACCGCCAGGGCTGGCGGGCGGCACGGTCGCCACCGGGCAGGCGAAATTGCCGCAGATGTGCCACGCGCACCGCATCGGCGCCATCGACACGGAGAAATTCGCCGCCCCATATGGTCCCGTCCGCGCCGTATCCCGTGCCGTCCCAGGCCACCCCGAGCACTTCACCGGCAATCCGGTTGTCGGCCATGCAGGCCAGCACATGAGCGTGGTGGTGCTGGACCGCGACCGCGCTGCAATTCAGCTCCTCGGCCAAAAAACCCGCGATCTGCGTGGTCCGATACTCGGGATGAGCGTCGCAAGCGATCACTTCGGGCGTGAGACCGTGAACGGCACAGAGGTCGGCGATCGCGTCCCGGTAGGCCGCTGTGACCTCTGCGGTGTCCAGGTCGCCGATGTGCTGGCCCAGCACGAGATTCTGGCCCACCCGGGCGGCGATCGCGGTCTTGAGATGACCGCCCACGGCCACCCCCTTGCGCCCGCCCTGCCAGGCTGCGGGCACCTCGATGGCCAGCGGTGCATAGCCGCGCGCGCAGCGCAAAACCTGCGGTTTTTTTTCGACCACATGAACCACCGAGTCGTCGATCGGACGCGCAATGGGGCGGTCGTGGACCAAAAAAGCGTCGGCGAGACCGCCCAGCCGGTCCACGGCTTCGCGCTCATCCGTGCATATCGGCTGGCCCGATCGATTGCCGCTGGTCGCGACCAGCGGTCGGCCAAAATCGCCGGCGATCAGATGATGAAGCGGCGTATACGGCAGCATGATACCCAGGTACGGGTTGTTCGGCGCCACGTTGCACGCCATCGCCAACCGCCCGCCACGGCCGGCCGCGGGCGACCCCGAAAGCCAGTGCGGCAAATCGGCCCGGCGCTCGCAAAGGACTATCGGCGCCCTTGCCCCGGCCAGAAGCTCGGCCTGTCGGTCGGACACGCGGCATTGAGCCCGCGCTGCGTCCAGCGAGGGAAATAACACCGCAAAGGGCTTGTCGGGACGGTGCTTGCCGGCGCGCAGGCGTGCGATTGCCGCCCGGTCGCCCGCATCGGCCATGAGGTGAAATCCACCCAGTCCCTTGACCGCCACAATCTCGCCCCGGCGCAGAGCAAAGAGCACACCAGCCAGCGCATCGTGCCCGCTGGCAAGGTGGCGTCCGGCTCGATCCCAAAACGCGATCCTGGGCCCGCAGGCGGGGCAGGCGTTGGGCTGGGCGTGAAAACGGCGATTGTCCGGATCGTCGTATTCGAATCGGCACTGTTCACACATGGCAAAGCCAGCCATGGTGGTGTTGGGTCGGTCGTAGGGCAGGCCCAGTACAAGGCTGGCCCGCGGGCCACACTGGGTGCAGTTGATAAACGGATAGCGATAACGACGGTCGCCCGGATCGGCGAGTTCGGCGAGACACGCCGAGCAGGTGGCGATGTCCGGCGTGACCAGCGCGGCGGCGGAGCTCGATCCGCTCGATCGAGGTCCGCGTTCAGAATCGTCTGTCACCTCGCTGTGCAGAATTTCAAAATGGCCCAAAAAACCGGAAGCACGGCGATCGACCGGGTCGAGCACGGTGGTTTCGACCGCCTGGATGACCGCGTTGCGCGGCGGCTCGGATCGAACTCTGTGGGCGAATGTCGACAGAGTGGGCCACGGTCCCTCGACCTCGATGAGCACTCCGCCGGGTGTATTGCGAACCCAGCCGCCGAGGCCGAGATCTCGGGCCAGGCGGAATACATGGGGGCGAAATCCCACTCCTTGCACAGCGCCGCGAATGGCCAGGCGAAGCCGCTTTGCCGGCACGGCCGCGCCCGGGCTCACGGTCGAGCTCCACTCGGATCGGCAGGCGGCCCATCAGACCTGCCCCGGCCGGTCGGCTCACCGCCAGCAGCGCCATCGCCAGGTTCGATTTCGAGACTGTCGAGGACAATATCCTGCGCCCGGGGATCACCTGTATCGTCGCTCACGGTAATGTCGAGCGCGGCGTCTTGGCAGATTGTACCGCGAGCTGCATGCTCGAAATGGTCGCAAAAGTGCGCCGCTGAAAGATGCGAGAGCGCGCCCAGCGTGATCGTCACCCGGGTCACTCTGCGGGCTTTTTGGTCGCGGGCAATGGTCTCGATCTTGCGCATCAAATCGGCCATCAGGGATAGTTCGTGCATGTCCGAGGTCCTATATCAGTGAGCGGATTTCGGCCAGTATTCGATCGACTACGTGGGGAACGGCCGATTCGACGGCTGCCGACAGGCCCTCGCCGTGGTCGAACGTGTCGGCCTCGACACCGTAGACGATGAGCTGGCCCGGCAGTTCTCCGAGCACGCGGGCCAGTTCAATGGCCTCGGCAACACCAAACGAGTGGGTAGAACAGCGCAAAAACGACTCCGGTACGGATTCGGCCACGCCGTCCAGCCGGTGCAATGTACCCGGCGATGCACCGGCAGAAACCGCGTCGACAATCACCGCAGCATCGAACCCCGACCATGCGTCCATGAGCGCCGTGGCCTCGCCCGAGCACTCGAGCACTCGCCAGCCCGACGGCCAGGTCCCGACAACTCGCCGGCGCAGAGCACGGGCGGCCCACAGACCCACCGCGTCGTCGCTGCGATGTGGGTTGCCCACACCGATCACGGCCAGGCGCACCATGTGCTCGCGCACGGCCAGGCGCACCATGTGCTCGCGGTCATTCACGATCAACCTGCAGGTCTAAAAAATGGGTGGCGCACGAAATACACGGATCGTAATTGCGAATGGCTTGCTCGCACTGCCATGTCAAATCGTCTTTGGCCAGCTCGACCCGCGGAGTGACGAATTGATGCAGATCTTGCTCGATGGTTTTTTGGTTTTGCGAGGTCGGAGGGACGATCTGCGCCTCGCCGATCACGCCGTCGGAATCCAGCTGGTAGCGGTGATAGAGAATGCCGCGCGGCGCCTCGGTACAGCCGTGGCCGAGCCCCGAACGCGGCACCACTTCGACTGCCGGCTGGTCCGGCACCTGGTAGCTGTCGATGATGCGCAGTGCCTCGTCGCAGGCGTAGACCAGCTCGACCGCACGCACCGCGATGCTGCGAAAGGGATTGCGGCAAGAAGGACCCAGGCCGGCCTCGCCCGCGGCCTCTTTCGCGTGCGGGGACAGCTTGGCGAAGTTCAGGCTGTAGCGCGCCATCGGCCCGACAAAGTACGCACCGCGCTCTTTGAGCACACAGTGCAGTGCATTGGAATGTTCGACATGCTCCTCGGCAAAGTGATCGTCAAACTCATCGACCGCGATCGACAGGCCGCGATCCGAGACAATTCGGCCCTCGTTCATGGGATACTCGTCCGGGTGTGACAGGGCGACCAATTCGTAATCGCGCTCGAAATCGGGATACTCAAAGCCCGCCACCCAGCGCACAGTGTCCAGCGCCGCTTCGCGCGCCCACTCGAGTTCGGCGACCAGACCGCCCAGTTCCCGGCGGGTCGGCACGCGGTAGAACCCGCCAACCCGGACGTTGATCGGGTGAACCTCCCGACCGCCGAGCACGGTCATGATAGCATTTCCGGCTTTCTTGAGCCGAAGGCCGCGCTTGACGATGTCGGGGTAATCGCGCGCCATGGTCACAGCGCCGTCGTAGCCGAGAAAGTCGGGCGCGTGAAGCATGTAGACATGCAGAGTATGGCTCTCGATCCACTCGCCGCAGTAGAGCAAACGGCGCAATTCGCGCAAGGGACCGTCGACCACCACACCGCAGGCGGCCTCGATTGCGTGACATGCGCTCATCTGATAGGCGACCGGGCAGATGCCGCAGATCCGAGCCGTGATATCCGGTGCCTCGCTGTGCCGGCGCCCGCGCAAAAATGCCTCGAAGAATCGCGGCGGCTCGTAGATCTTGAGCTTCACATCGGCAACCCGGCCGTCTTTGATCTTCACATACATCGCTCCCTCGCCCTCGACACGGGCCAGATAATCGACTTTGATGGTGCGAGTTCTCTTGCTCTTGCTCATGAGATTCTATCTCGTCGGGTCGAACTGTCGAGGGCAGCGTCCCTGGGGTCGGTATCCGCGCCACCGCCGTCGGCTCTGCCTTTTCGAGCCACGCCGGCCTGAAACGCTACCGCACCGGCGTTGAAGCTGCGATAGGCGCGGATCAGATCGGATTCGCTCACTGCCAGCCGATCCTGCCACCAGGTTTGCAGCGACGGCACATTTGGTGAATCCATGGGGCCGTAGCAGCCGTAGCAACCGCGGTCATAACGCGGGCACAGAGCGCCGCAGCCAGCGTGGGTGACCGGGCCCAGGCACGGTGTTCCCCGCGCCACCGTGACACACACCGCACCGGCGCGTTTGCATTCGGTACACACACTGTGACCGGGAATGTCGGGTTTGCGCCCGCACAGATACGCGCCGATAAGTTCCACAAGCTGGTGCTTGTTGATCGGGCAGCCGCGCAATTCGAAGTCGACCGCAACGTGATCGGCAATGGCTGTCGATGTGGCCAGCGTATCGATGTACTCGGGATGGGCGTAGACCCGGGCGGTAAATTCACTCACATCGCGAAAGTTGCGCAGGGCCTGGATTCCACCGGCCGTGGCGCAAGCGCCGATGGTGACGAGAAAACGCGATACCCGGCGAACCCTGCGGATGCGCTCGGCGTCGTGGGGCGTGGTGATCGAGCCCTCGACCAGGGACAGATCGTAGGGACCGCGCGAAATGGACCGCGATGCCTCGACAAAATACGCGATCTCGACAGCGTCGGCGATGGTGAGAAGCTCGTCCTCGCAGTCGAGCAAGCTGAGCTGGCAGCCGTCGCACGAGGCAAACTTCCACACCGCCAGCTTGGGTTTGCGACCGCGTTTCATCACGTTCATCATGGCTCCGTTATGGTCGAGTGGTTGGGTCCCGGTATGCGGGCTGATATCTATCGTCTCGTCGTCGTCTGATTTGCGCCCATGAGTCGTCGAGCCCGGCCAAGACGGCGATTATATCTCGGCTACGGCCAGTAACCTCGCCACGTCCCGATAGCTGAACACCGGCCCGTCTTTGCACACAAACGCCGGGCCAAACTGACAATGCCCACAAAAACCGATCGCACATTTCATATTGCGCTCCATGGACAAGAAGATATGGTCATCCGCAACGCCCAGCCGGGTGAGATCGCGGATGGCAAAGCGCATCATGACCTCGGGCCCGCACAAAAGGGCTGTGGTGTCGATCGGATCGAACCGCACGCGCGACAACAATCGGGTCACCACACCGACCGGACCGTACCAGTCGGCCGCGGCGTGGTCGACCGTGACCTCGACGTCGAGACCGAACTGGCCCCGCCAGTGCTCCAGCTCGCGCCGGTACAAGAGCTCGGCCGGAGTGCGTGCCCCGTAGATGAGCGATATTCGCCCATAGGTGCGCCGATCGGTCAAAAACCGATAGAAGGCGGGGCGCAGTGGGGCCAGACCAATACCCCCGGCGATCAGCACGATATCGTCTCCTCTCGCCTGTTCGGCCGGCCAGGCGGTACCAAAGGGGCCGCGTACTCCGACGATGTCGCCGCGGCGCGCGTCACACAGCGCTCGGGTCACAGCGCCAACTGCCCGCAGCGTGTGGATCAAAACCTCGGGGTTGGCGGGATCTCCGCTGATCGAGATGGGGACCTCGCCGATGCCGAAGGCGTAGAGCATGTTGAACTGACCTGGAGCAAAGCCGGCAATGGTGCCGCCGTCTGCCGGTACCAGGTCGAAGGTCACCGTATCGTGGGTCTCTTTGACTTTGCGCGTGATCCGGAACGGCCGGGGCATCATCGGATCGGCCACACCGTGCTCGCGCAGGGGAGAATCACTGGTTGCGCTTGTCGCCATAGACGTCGAGCAATTGTATCCGGGTAGCGTGGAGTCGTTCGACCATGACCGCGGCAAAACGCTTCATGAGTTCGTAGCCGAGCGCCGGGTCGGCCTCGCATTTTTCGCGCAAGCAGGTGCCGTTCATGGCCACTGCCCGGGTCGGCTCGACAGCGCGGGCGCTGAACATCCACTCGTGGGGCGGAAAGAGCCACGACCAGCCGAGCACGTCTCCTTCTTCAACGGTCTGGACCACGTGGTGACCGCGACCCGGAATCGATACATCGAGGGCAATGCGGCCCGAGCGAATGAGATAAAACGAGTTGGCCGGATCGCCCTCGGCAAAGATCGATTGGTCGGCGCCAAATCGCGTATTATGGGCGCATCCGGTGATGATTGTCAGGTGCTCGGGGTCCAGGCCCGCGAAAAAGGGATGGACGGCCAGGAGCGGTTGCAGAGTCTCTATCTTCATCCCGATTTCTCCCCCTCTCGGTGTTGGGCATCGCTCGCGCGAATGGCGGCGACTTCCTCGGTAATATCGATGCCCACGGGACACCAGGTGATGCAACGACCACAGCCGACACAGCCAGAGGTGCCGAATTGATCGATCCACGACGCCAATTTGTGGGTCATCCACTGGCGATAGCGAGCGCGGGTCGAGGGCCGCACGCTGCCGCCGTGCAGATACGAAAAATCGCGGTGAAAACACGAATCCCAGCGTCGCCAGCGCTCGGCGTGCTCACCGGTTATGTCGCTTTTATCCTCGACGTTGCTGCAAAAACACGTCGGGCATACCATGGTGCAATTGGCGCAGGCGAGGCAGCGCTGCGCAACCTCGTCCCAGCGCGGATGCTCCTGATTGCGGTAGAGCAGTTCTTTGATGCCAGCAGTTTCCATGGTGCGACCCCGGACACCGCTGTCCATCTGATCGACTGACCGGGCCACAGCGCGCGCAGCGGCCTCCGCCTCGGTGTCGGTCGCCGCTCTGTGCGGTACCTCTTCGAGCACCTCGCGACCTCGATCTGAACCGGCTTCCACTGCGAAATAGTGCTCCTTTCCGTCGATCACTTCGGTGAGAGCCAGATCGAAGCCGCTCTCGGCCTTGGGTCCCGTACCCATGGACGTGCAAAAACACGTACCCCCGGCCTGGGTGCACTGAACCGACACCAGGAATGCGTCGTGCCGGCGTCGAGCGTACACCGGATCGTGCCAGTTCGGCGTCCCCCGAGCTGCGCCGCGCGCCCCATTGCCTGCCCCGAACACCCGGTCCTGGATGTGAATGGCGTGAAGCTCGCACGACCGCACTCCGATAAAGGCCTGGCGCGGAGGCGAGAGGTCACCCTGTGTCGCCGGGGAAATGGCGTCGAGCTGCCCGTTATCGCCGGTTTGGCCGCTGCTCTGTCGACTGCCGAGGTAACCGTCGCGGCTTCGGCGCAGCTGCCAGAGCCGGACCTCGGGCGGAAACAAGTAGCGCTTCCACGAATGGGGACCAACCACGTAGCCGAAGCGAGCCTGGTCGGCCCGTTTGTGCAGGCGATACGAGCCGCCTTCTTGCAGGTCGGTCCAACCGATGGGCAAGTCGCGGGAGCTCGTGATCTCGTCGTACACGATGGCGCCGTCGCGCAAAACCGGCCCGATGACGAGATAGCCGCGCTCGCCGAGCACCTGTACCAGGCGATCGAGCGCGCTGAGATCGAAAACCTGCATGGCCCCGACCCTATCACACGTGGTCGAGCCCGTGTCTCGGCGGCCGGTGGCTCGACAGCCGCGTCGAAAGAGGCCGGCCAGTGCCCACAGCCGTGCCTGGGAGGCGCTATCCAGGGGGTCGCTTCGCCACGAAGCCAGTTAATCGGCCCCCATAGACCGATAGCCGGGCTGTGCAGCGATCCGCTCAATCCAGTCCTGAATGGCGGGGTAGCTGGCCAGTGAGAGCTCGCCCTGATGAGCGATATGGGTGTAGCCGTACAGACATATATCGGCGATAGTATAGCGGTCGCCGACCATGTACGGCCACATACTCAGGTGGACTTCCATGAGCATGAGAGCTTTCTCGGCCCGTTCTTGGCGTTCTTGTACCATCTCATCGCGGTTGGTCTTGCCGTGAAACTTGACCAGGGAAATAGCTCCGGCCAGCTGTGGCTCGAGAGTGTTCTGCTCCCAGAACATCCAGCGCAAAACCTGTGCTGCGGCCACGGGATCGTCGGGAAAATACTGTGTTCCCTGAGCCAAATAATACAGGATGGCGTTGGACTCAGCGATGCACACACCGCTGTCGAGTTCGAGCAGGGGCAGACGGCCGTGGGGGTTTTTGGCCAGAAATGCCGGAGTGCGGGTTTCGCCGGCGAGCAGGTCGAGTTCGAGCCGTTCGTACTGGTGACCCAGCTGGGCCAGGAGTAGACGGATTTTGTAGCAGTTACCCGAGAGCGGGCTGTCGTAAAGTCGCAACATCTCGTTTTCCTATGATTCGGGTGAATCGTGACAAATACGATATACCAGGGTCACGCCGGCGTATACAGTCACCTGCTGTAGTCGGGGTGTGTCGCTGGTGCAACAGAGCTGCGACAAGGTGCGGCACACGGCGGCAACGGCTGGCAAAGGTTCAGCCTGAAAGCCGGTTTCGGCTTGTCGGGTGATTTTTGCTGATATAACCACAGCAAGCGCATGAAACAGCTGATCGGCAATTTATTGGCTGTGGTCGCGTCACTCGCCGGCCCGGCCGGGGCGGATGCCGATACCGCGTCTGCAGCTGATCCCAGTGGGGCAGAGCCATCCAGTGGGGCAGAGCCATCCATCGCGCCCGAGCGTGCACCTCGGCGTCGACCGGCAAACTGGCGACAGATTTTCGCCGGACCATTTCCATCTTCGCGCCTCTTTGCGATGCCCACAGCGGAAGTGATCGGCGCATATCAGATCAGCCTGAGCGGCGATGCCAGTCTGCTGGCAGAATCAAATACCCTGTCGATGTCGAGTGTCGTGGCGGTCGGTTTTGGCGACATCGCTCAGCTCGAATACCGCAGTTCATCTGCAGTCACGACACTCGACCCCAATCCGATACGTATCCCCACGCTCGGCGTGCAGCTGAAAGTGCCCTACCGGTTGCCGCGTTTCATTCCCGAACTCGCCGTGGCCCTGCGTTTTGGTCTCGAGCGCACCGAAACATCGATGGACGGGATGATTCAGCACAAACAGAATGCCACCGATCTGTACCTGGTGGGACGTTTGCCGCTCGGCCGGTTGGTCTTGCACGGTGGGGTGCGAGCCAGCCAGGCCGCGATCGACAGCGAGGGCGAAGCCCAGCTCGAGGACGTGGAAAGGGTCCTGTTTCTGCCCACCCTCGGCGTTGAATTTCAAATCACCGATCAGACTCTCATCGCCGCCGAGTTCGCCCGCGCACCGCTTTTCGAGCCCGGCGATGCGACGCGGCCGAACGACATTGACGGCGGCTTTCTCGGCCGCGCCGGCATCCGCTGGCGATTGCTGCCCTGGCTGGTGATGGATGCCAGTATCGGATATCGCATCGAAGTGGAGCGCATTGACGCGTCGGCCGGAACCAGCATGGCCGACGCTCTGGTCGACTGGGATATGCGCCTCGGAGGAGAGCTCTTTGTGCCCTGGGGCGCAATATTGTGCCGCCAGGTGGGATTTTTTTGCGAGTAGAGACTCGCGCCGATTCAAAACAGACGACTGCGAAAATTCGATCGCAGCCGGAGGACTGCCATGCGACATCCCCTAGTGACACGTGTATCAACAGCTTGCCTGGTACTCTTCATGGCCCTGGCAAACCGAGCATACGCCCAATCCGATGGCCAGCAGCCCGACACGCCGGACGACGAACATGACGACCCGGCCCGGCAGGACATTCCGGTGGTGGTCGAGCCGAGTGCAGATGAAGGGCCGGCCGATCCGCACGCTGAAAAAAGCCAGCGGGGAGCTCGGGCCAGCGGCGATCAGCGAGCCGGCGGCAATCGGCAAGCCGGCGGCGACCAGCCACCTGCCTTGCCCGATCCAGCGGTTCAGCCGGTCGATCCGCGGGCTCTGGTCGCGGCGGTTGAAGGTGCACGAGAACCGCCTATCGATATGCCCGTGATGTTCAACGCGCCGACCGGACATCTGCTGCCGGCCGGGATCGTACTATCTGCCGCCGGGGTCGAAACCGGCGGTGGCTTTAACTCGGATATTCGAGTTGGCCTCGGTGACGTCGCCGAATTTGGTGTCGGCACCAATGCGCTGGTCAACGTCAGGCAGAACCTCGACGCTCAACCCGAGGCGCTGTCTTATTATCCCACGGCTCTATTCAAGATGGGTATCGCCGAGAACCTGTTGTTTCGCTTTCAGCCCGCCCTGGCGCTCGGTTTCCGAAAATCGTTCGAGAAAGAGCACGACGATCGCAAAACCCGTATCGCCCAGCTCTACCTGGTGGCGTCCAAGAGTGTGGGCAGACGGTTTCGCCTTCACGTGGGTGGAGTGTTGTGGGACGCGTCGATCAAGCGCAGCGATGGCACGGAACTACTGTTTCACGACCGCGGGGCTGCAAAACAGCTGCGTGGGTTTGCCGGCATCGAGATCGAGCCGCTCGACCGGTCGCAGATTCTACTCGAGGTCCACTACATGCCGGAATTTACCCTGGGTGACGAAAACAGAAATGACCGAATTTCGCTGGTGCCGACATTCTCGTGGGGTGTCCGTTACGAGCTGGCCAAATGGGCCTTGCTCGAATCGGGCGTGCGGATTCCCGACATCAAGGACGTCAATTTGATCGAAGCGCAAATTTTCGGCCAGCTTCGCTTTGTGACGCGTCGCTTCCGAAAATTCCTGAAGAGTTACAACTGACCTCTGTTGCATCGAGTCGCTGGGCGCGGTGTCTCTTCGCGCGGGGCTGGTCGACAAAGCGCCCACTGCGCATGGTACCGAACTGCTGGCATAGTCAACCGTGCATATACCGATCAAAATTGCCGTACACCGCGCTGTCCTGGTCGTTTTGGCCATCGGGCAGGGAGCCGGCATCAGTGCTGCCGAGCCGATTCGCACCGCCCGCGCCCCGCGGGTTCTGCACATTCCCACTGCGCATTTGCAACCGCCGCGACAGGTCCATGTCAGCGCAGGAGGCACCCATCGCGGCGGTGCCTTTGCCGCGATATCGACCGGTCTGGGCCGGCTGGCCGAAATCGATGTGGAGGTCTCCGATCGACTGGCCGGGTGTCGTCAGTGCGCCGGTGATGATCGACGAGCCGACGCGCTGGTCGCGGCCAGCGCCCTGTTCAAAGTCGGGCTGGGCGAAAATCACCTGGTACAGTGGCAGCCGGCGCTGGCCCTGGGCTTCCGCACAACCCTGGGCACGCGCCGGGTCGACGACTTTGACCGTTTGAGGGTAGCGCGTCTCTACGCAGTTGCGAGCAAGACGTTGAGCAGTTTGCAGCTGCATGTCGGATTCGATATATGGGACGCCGCTGTCAGGCGAGACGGACAGCGCCGCGTCCTGTCCAATCAGCCACTGAGCGACCGCACGCGCCCATTCGGCGGCTTTGCCTGGACACCGTCGCTCTATCCCCGGACCAGCTTGATCGGCGATATTTCCTGGTCCCCTGTGGTCGATGAAAATCGCGTCGAGTTGCGCTGGCTGGCCGGTTGGGGCGCGTACTATCAAGCGCTGGACTGGGCTTCGATCGAGCTGTCGGTGCGCCACCGCCAGGGACAAGGGCTGGGCGACGCCACGGTCGCGATCCGGGTCAACGCGAGCTTTCCACGCTCTCGCGCTCGCCTGCACAAGGGCCGACAGAAATGAGGCTGGAGTGACAGTCGCCAAGACCGCGATCGAGAGCCGAGACCGAGACCGACATCGAACTCCCCACACCTTGCCGATTCGATTGCCGGTTCAACGATAGGGATCAAAGCGGCGCTTCGACTGCCGTTTGCGGTTGAATTCGCCGAGTTCTTTGTCGGTATAGGCGTGCGCTGTGCCGCTGGGCAGCTTGAGTCGGATAAACGCCACGATGGTTTTGCGGGCCTGCTGGCCGGCAGCGACCATCTGGTCCGAGCCGGTCTCGGCACACTCATCCCACAGCTCGAACAAGATTCGCCGCCGGGTAGCCATGGACCATTCTTTGTGCGACCAGATTTCGATCAGGTAGCTGGACAGAAAATCGCGCGATCGGTCGATCGAGCGAGTGCGCTCCGTGCTGGCCAGTACCGAGCGTTCCTCGCGAGTGCGGTCCAGAAACTGTTTCTTGCGGTGGTAATAGGGATCCTGGCCAGCAGCCCGGGCAATCGCATCGGTCAGATCGAAGCCCTCGACCACGACGGTCACGATCGGAGAAACGTCCTTGCCTCGCTTCTGGTCATACGGGACCTCATGCCAGTCTTCGGTGGCCCGGTCGAGCTCGCGCCGGCCGAGCAGATCGAACCGGACACCCAGGTTGGGTTTCTTGTCTTCGATGTCGACCTTGCCGTCGCGATCGATCTTGGCCGTGAATACAGTGGTTTCTGCGCGGTAGGTGCCACCTCCGCCGGGCCTCAGTTCAGAATCTCGCGGCGTGTACTTGTTCAGTCCGCGCGGCAGACCGGCAGAAGGCGGGGCCAGAGGCGATCGAGGCGGCGGAGAAGGCGGCGCCCCGCGATCTTCGACGATCGCCCGCGCAGCTTGACGAGGACTCGGAATGGCAGGGCTCGGCGCCGCTTGCTCTCGGTTTGACCGTGCCCGATCGCCGACAGAATCAGCGGCGTTGGCGGTCTCGGCACGGCTTGGCCTGCCATCATCAATCGTCTGTAGACCGATCTCCGGGGGCAGGTCTCGACCGACTGGTTGCGCGCCGGCACGGGCGGGAGTTTGCCGCGAATCCTGTTCGCGCGGTACCTCGAAGAGATCCGTGGGCACAAGAGTGACCTCGAGCGGCCCGGCCTCCCGCCTTTCGACCGACTCGACATCGTCGACATCGTCCGGCCGCTCCGGTCGCGCTGCGATGTGCTCGATCCATTGCAGCGATCGCCGCTCTCTTCGTTCACCGTCACTGCGGCCTGCCGTGGGGTCGCGAATGGACAAAAGCGCGATCGCCAACCCGTGTGCGAGAAGCGAGATGGCCAGTGAGGCCCACAGAGCGCGACGTTGCAGACGTTGCACGATTGTCCCTTTGGACTGAATAGCCCCCGCCAGCGTTGTCCGGTCGCTGTCACAAGGCAGTCGAACGCGCCTCGCCGCCGACTACACAGGTCATCGAGCTTGCGAAACGGCGTACAGTTGTTTCGGCGCCGGCCTGCCAAACAGGCCACCCGAGAAGGTCAACTATCCGAATGAATGAGTATTTTCGTCTGGCATCCGGGTTCGGCGAGAAGCTCGAGAAGGGACGCGAAATAGGTTGTCGCGACCCAGCCCTTTCTGTATCGTCCCCGCTCACTCCTAGCCGATTATAAAGGAATCGCCATGACCCGTATCAAACTGATTCTCGTCTCTCTGAGTGTTCTCGCTCTCCTTGCCGCGAGTGGCTGTGGCAAGGAAGAGGCCAAAAGCATGACCAAGGAGCAGGTGCTCGAGAAGATAAAAGCAATGATGAGTTCGGTCGTCGAAGCAGCCAATGCCAACAAAGATAACTGCGATGGCCTGGCCGATGCGATGTCGAAGATCGTCGACGATAACAAGGCGGTAGCCATGCGAGCCAAAGAGCTCGAAAAAGACGCCGAGGCCAAAAAATGGCTCGATGAGCAGAGCAAGAAGATGATGGAGGAGCTGGGGCCCAAACTGGCCGGTATGATGGGTTCGATGATGAAGTGCAAGGACAACGAAAAACTCAAAAAGGTCAACGAGAAGTTCGAAGAACTGATGAAGTAACACCTCGGCGGTCGCTCGAGCTGATTGGGCGAGCGGCCGAGCGACAATCGCGCAGCTCAACATCGCGATTGTCGCGCTATCGATGTCACCACCGGTAGACGAGTCATCGAGCGATGGGCCGTGTTCCGCCGGTCTCTCTGGCTATCCGCAGACATGAAGCTACAGCCATGTACGTGCTCGTGTCGGCGGACCTCTGACGTTCATGCAACGTCGGCCCGAGGCCGAGGGCTCAGCTCTGCTGCCTGCGGCGAGCCCGCCCGGTCCATCGCATCGGTGTGAGCCGAAGTTGTTTTATCGAGTGCTCTCCGCATGCGGGTCGGTACTCCTTGCCCTGATCTCGGCCGAGCTCCTGGCCGGCATTCGCCGCTAGCCGGGCCAGAAAGTGTCTATGGGCCCGATCGGCCGCGCCCCAGGCTCCTGGCGAGGTGGACTACACGACGAGGGGCGACTGTAAGGGGCATCGGGTGCAACGGAAGCGTTGCAAATTCAGCTTCGGACTGGGACTCTCCCCACTTGGAGAGTCCCATGTACGAACTGACGATCAACGGCAAAAAACACAAACTCGACGTGGACGGCACCATGCCGCTCTTGTGGGTTCTGCGTGACGTGGTCGGCCTGACCGGCACCAAATTTGGCTGCGGCAAATCGCTGTGTGGCGCCTGTACGGTGCATCTCGACGGCACTCCAGTGCGCTCGTGCATCGCGCCCATCTCGTCGGTTGCGGGCAAGTCGATCACCACGATCGAGGGCCTGTCACCGAATGGCGATCACCCGGTGCAAAAGGCCTGGCTGGAAGAAAACGTGCCGCAATGCGGTTACTGCCAGGCCGGCCAGATCATGAGCGCTGCAGCTCTGCTGGAGCAAAACAAGAATCCCAGCGATTCCGACATCGATCTGGCCATGAGCGGCAATATGTGCCGCTGCGGCACCTATTACCGCATTCGCAAGGCGATCAAACGAGCAGCTGAACTCGGCAGAGGAGGGACACGATGACCCGACCCGATTTCGAAGAGGTTTTGTCCGTCCTTTACCCCGACCCCGACGGGGGCGATCGAGGTGTTGCCAGCACTACCGAAGCCATGGATCGGCGCACGTTTCTCCGTATCAGCAGTGTCGCCGGCGGCGGCCTGCTCATCGCGGTATCGCTGCCCGGTTGCAAGTCGGGACAGGGCGACGACAAGACCGCGGGCAACAAGGACAAGAACGACAAGAACACGCCGACGCCGGTCGAGAGCGAGCCGCTGCCGACCGAGCCATTCGAGGCCAATGCCTTTGTCGAGATCAAGCCCGATAACAGCGCCACGATCACTGTGGCCAAATCGGAGATGGGTCAGGGCGTGCGCACCACCCTGGCCATGATCATTGCCGAAGAACTGGATCTCGACTGGTCCAAGGTGGTGCCGCAAACCGCGCCCACCAACCCCAAGAAGTACGGCAGACAGACCACTGGAGGCAGTGCCAGCGTGCGCACCGGCTGGAAACCATTGCGCGAGGCCGGCGCCAGGGCCCGCGCCATGTTGGTGGCCGCTGCGGCGCAAAAATTGCAGGTAGATGCCAAAAGTCTCAAAACCGACAATGGCCACGTGATACACGCCGACTCGGGTCGAAAACTCACCTACGGCTCGCTGACCGAAATCGCCGCCGAGCAGTCGGTTCCCGAGACGGTTGTACTCAAGGATGCCAAGGAGTTCAAACTGCTCGGCAAAGAGCATATCGGCATCGATGCCGCGGACATCGTGCAGGGCAAGGCCACGTACGGTATCGATATTCGCATGCCCAACATGCTATTTGCCTCGATCGAGCGCACTCCAGTATTCGGTGGCAAGGTCAAATCGTTTAAAGCCGATGCTGCGTTCACCGTGGCCGGAGTCAAGAAGGTCGTGGAAGTGCCCGCAACCGGACCCATGGCCAATGTGCACAGCGGTGTGGCGGTGATCGCCGAAACCACCTGGGCGGCGATGCAAGGCCGGGCCAAGCTCGATATCCAGTGGGACCAGGGCCCTCACGCCAAGGAGAGCAGTGCCGGCTACCGAACTGCGATGGAGCGGTTTGTCGGGGGCAAGGGCAAAGAGCTGGTCAATCGGCTCGGCAATCCCGACAAAGTCCTGGCTAAGGCCAAAGGCGTTGTGCGAGCGCGCTACGATGTTCCGTTCATCGCCCACTCGACCATGGAGCCGATGAACTGTACAGCCGAAGTCAAAGGCGATCGCTGTCTCATCAGGGGTCCAATCCAGACTCCAGACCTGGCTCCGGGCCCTGTGGGCAAGGCACTGGGCATTCCGCCAGAGAACGTCGAGGTTCAGATCTCGCTTTTGGGCGGCGGTTTTGGCCGCCGTCTCAACCTCGATTACGTGGTCGAGGCTGCCCTGGTCGCCAAGCACGTGGATGTTCCAGTCCAGGTGGTATGGACCCGCGAAGACGACATGACCCACGATTTCTACCGTCCAATGGCCATGCACGCAATTGAAGCCAGCCTCGACAAAGACGGCTACCCCGAGGCCTGGCGCCATCGCATGACCACACCGGCCATCCGCGCGACGATCGATCCAAACGCCAAAGACCACGGCGTCAGCGAGAGTAACGGGGCCAGCGACATGCTCTATCGAGTGCCCAATCGCTCGTGTGAGTACACATATCTGCCCTCGGGAGTGACCCGTGGCTGGTGGCGCGCTGTCCACACCACCCACACCACGTTCGCGGTCGAGAGCTTCATCGATGAGCTGGCCGAGAAGGCGGGCAAGGATCCCTACGAGTACCGCATGCATCTCATCGATGAACTCACAGTGGATCGGCCCAAGCCGAACAAGGAGTTTCCCTGGGATCCGGCCCGGCTCAAGGGCGTGCTCAAACTGGCCGCCGAAAAAGCCGGCTGGGGCAAAACCATGCCCAAGGGCCGCGCCATGGGCATCGCGTGTGGCATCGATCATCTGAGCTACGCCGCGGTGGTCATCGAATTGTCCACCGCGAGCGGCAAGCCGCTCATCCACAGAGTGGTCTGTGCCGCCGATTGTGGTCCTGTGCTCAATCCAAACGGCGGCCGGGCTCAGCTCGAGGGCGGTTTGGTGCAAGGGCTATCGGCCGCGCTCAAAGAAAAGATCACGATCGTTGGCGGCCGCGTTCAGCAGAATAACTTCGACAGCTATTCGATCTTGCGCATCAACGAAGCACCGACTGTCATCGAGACCCACTTCGCCAATACCGACGCACACCCCACCGGCCTGGGCGAGCCCTCTGTGCCGCCAACCGCACCTGCACTTGCCAACGCCATCTACCGCGCCACCGGCAAGCGCCCGCGCAGTCTGCCCATCGATCTGGCAATTCTCTGAGGTGCAGCGGGCCGGGCGCAGCTGGTTTTTTCAGCTCAAAACTGCTGCGCCTCGGTCGACTCGGCCAGCGCTGTGGTCGATGACTGGCCACCGGAAATCACGTCGCGCACGACATCGAAATAGCCGGTCCCGACCTCGCGCTGGTGCCGCGTCGCCGTGTAGCCGTTCTCGGTAGCCGAGAATTCGGCCTGCTGCAGCTCGGAGTAGGCACCCATGCCGCGGTCGCGATACTCTCGCGCCAGCTCGAACATACTGTAGTTGAGGGAGTGAAATCCCGCCAGGGTGACGAACTGGTACTTGTAGCCCATGGCGCCGAGTTCGCGCTGGAACGAGGTGATGGTCGCGTTGTCGAGATGGCTCTTCCAGTTGAACGAGGGCGAGCAGTTGTACGCCATCATCTTGCCGGGAAACTCCTTGTGGATGGCCTCGGCGAACGCACGCGCCTGGTCCAGATTGGGAGTCGAGGTCTCCATCCACAGAAGGTCGGCGTACGGTGCATAGGCCAATCCGCGGGCGATCGAGCGCTCGATTCCAGTGCCACCCAGTCGGAAGAAACCCTCGGGGGTGCGCTGGTCGGTGATGAACGGACGGTCGCGTTCGTCGACGTCGCTGGTGATCAGTTTGGCGCTGTCGGCGTCGGTGCGCGCGATGAGCACGGTCGGCACATCGCACACGTCCGCGGCGAGACGCGCGGCGGTCAGGGTGCGAATGAACTGGCTAGTCGGCACCAGAACCTTGCCGCCGAGATGGCCGCACTTCTTCTCACTGGCCAGCTGGTCTTCAAAGTGCACCCCCGCGGCCCCGGCTTCGATCATGCCTTTCATGAGCTCAAACGAGTTGAGGGGTCCGCCAAATCCAGCCTCAGCATCGGCCACGATCGGCGCGTACCAGTGGCGATTTCGCTCTCCTTCGGCGTGTTCGATCTGGTCGGCACGCTGCAAGGCCTGATTGATGCGCTTGACCAGCATGGGCACGCTGTTGGCCGGATACAGGCTCTGGTCGGGATACATGTTGCCCGACAGATTGGCATCGGCAGCACACTGCCAGCCGCTCACGTAGATCGATTTGAGGCCGGCACGCACCTGTTGCATAGCCTGATTGCCAGTCATTGCTCCGAGTGCGGCGACATACGGCTCGCTCTGCAATAGCTCCCACAGGCGCTCGGCGCCCAGCCGGGCCAGGGTGTGCTCGATGCGAACCGAACCGCGCAGGCGTGCTACATCCGCGTCACTGTACGACCGAACGATGTCGTCTCGAGCCGGTATGCCGGGGCGAAGAAGCGCGGAAGACGACCCCTTTGCATCTTGCATGTCGTCTCGAGCCGGCGATTTTTCGGAAACCGGTGCGGACTTGACACGATAACCCTGTTCAGGAACGGTAGCAGTTTGCGCAATAGACATGGTTGTTTTTCTCTCCCACGGTTGTTGACAGCTTGGTTTAGCGGGCTTTTATGCAGTTTCGTCGGCGATCAACGCCGCATATGCGGGCAGCGTCAAAAACTCGACAAATTCATCCGTATTGGTGGCAACCTCGGTAAACAGAACGCGTGCCTCGGCAAATTTGCCGCCGGCAAAGCGCTCGGCACCGATCTCTTCCTTGATGACGTCCATCTCTTCAGCAATGGTTCGATGAACTCGCTCGACTGTGAGCGGCTCGCCGTCGTGCGGCCCTCCCTGCAGAGAAGCGCCGTGTTTGAGCCATTGCCAGATCTGGCTGCGACTGATCTCGGCAGTGGCCGCGTCTTCCATCAGGTGATACAGCGGCACGCAGCCGGTACCGCGCAACCAGGCTTCCAAGTACTGAATGCCGACGCGAATGTTGTGGCGCAATCCGGTGTCGCTGCGACTGCCCGCCGGAACCGCGAGCAGATCGTCTCGAGTTACCTGCACGTCATTGCGCAACTTGTCGAGCTGGTTCGGCCCGGTCATGGCCGCGGCAAACATCTCCCGGGCGACCGGGACCAATCCGGGATGGGCCACCCAGGTGCCGTCGTGGCCATCCTCGGCCTCACGACGCTTGTCGGCGCGAACCTTGTCCAGCGCCGCAGCGTTGGCCTCGGCATCGTGCTTGATCGGGATCTGCGCGGCCATGCCGCCCATGGCAAAGGCGTCGCGACGGTGACAGGTCTTGATCAAAAGCTGGGTATAGGCACGCATGAACGGCTGGGTCATGCCGACCTCGCCGCGATCGGGAATGACGAAAGCCTCACGATTGCGAAAGGTCTTGATATAGCTGAAAATGTAGTCCCACCGACCGCAGTTGAGACCGGCGGCGTGATCGCGCAGTTCATAGAGGATCTCGTCCATCTCGAAAACAGCCGGCAGGGTCTCGATCAGGACTGTGGCCTTGATGGTGCCCAGCGGCAGGTCGAGAGCGCGCTGGGCGTGGACGAATACATCGTTCCACAGGCGGGCCTCGAGGTGGCTCTGCAGTTTGGGCAAGTAGAAATATGGTCCGGTCCCGGCGGCCAGAAGCGCTCGCGCGTTGTGAAACAAGTACAGGCCAAAATCGACCAGCCCGGCTGGAACCGGCCGGCCAGCCAGGGTGATGTGCTCTTCGAGCAAATGCCAGCCGCGCGGCCGAACCATGAGCGTCGCGGTCTTGGAATCGAGCTGGTAAGTCTTGCCCGTGGTCGGGTGAACGTAGCGAATCGAACCGCGAACCGCGTCGCGCAGGTTGATCTGGCCGGCGATCGTGTTGGCCCAGGTCGGCGCATTCGAGTCCTCGAAATCAGCCATGAATACATCTGCACCCGAGTTGAGTGCATTGATGACCATCTTGCGGTCGACCGGACCAGTGATCTCTACAGCGCGCTGCAAGAGGTCCTCGGGCAGAGAAGCCACCTTCCAATCCGCAGCGCGAATCTCAGCCGTTTCGGATAGAAAGTCGGGCAACTCGCCAGCGTCGTAACCGGCTTGCTCGCGCCCACGGCGCTCGAGAACATCGACTACTCGGCCGCGAAACTGTCGAATAAGATCAGTAAGGAAGCCAACTGCTTCAGGCAAAAAAATTGCGTCCTGATCATCGACCCGCGGTCCAGTGATCTCGATGAACTCTTGATCCGTCGTCCTGATATCGTCCATGGCAACGCTCCGCGTTATTACTCTCTCTACATTGAGGTTCTTGCAGCCCCATGTCAATTATAACTGTAATTATAATAAGTTATGATTGTAAATATTTGCAACAAGTACTCTGTCATCGTGTAAATTGGTAGAACTCTGTAACGTACACCAATGAAATACTGCATGGCGAGTTGATGAGCCCCGAGGCGCCTCTTTATACAGGATCTACTCTCGACCAAACTCATGGATCATGGAACCATATGTACGGTCTCATGATGGGTATTACGAGAGAGAAGATGGTGTTTTGCGGCACCCGACTGCCTTATATTAGGCATAAATTATGTTTTATAAATTACTAAAAAATGGCCTGTTCAGATGGTGCGCAGGGGCGCAGAGCAGCACAGGGCAGTGCATCGGGTCGTCCGGCGGGGGTGTGCTGTCATTGCAAGGCGAAAGGGGATGAGTCGTGTTAGCTCGGATCATCCATCACGGCATCGTCACGAGGTCGTAGCTGGCGGGGAAGATCTGGTAAACGGTGCTTAGCCCAGCTTCGTGAACTTGCCGTTGCTCCCTACATCATGTTAGTAGTTTCAATAAGATGGCCTTTGTGCGAGGGTTGATTGACGCGGACGCTGAGAAGGTAGTCCGCAAGCTGGCACGGAGTGGGCACAAGGCGTACCTGGTCGGTGGGTGCGTCCGCGATCTCCTGCTCGGTCGAACCCCCAAAGATTTCGATGTTGCCACCAGTGCAACTCCCAATGAGATCCGCGATCTGTTCCGCAACTGTCGGATTATCGGCCGTCGCTTTCGCCTCGCTCATATCTTCTTTGGCAACAAGATCATCGAGACCTCGACCTTCCGGGCCAACCCGAGAGCTGGACAGGGAGAGGAAAGCGAGCTCTTGATCCGGCGCGATAATGTATTTGGCAGTGATACTGAAGACGCTCGCCGGCGCGATTTCACGATCAATGGTCTTTTTTATGACCTCGAAACCCAGCAGGTCATCGACCATGTGGGCGGACTCGCCGATCTGGATGCCAAACTGGTGCGCACCATCGGCAGGCCCGACATCCGCTTTCAAGAGGATCCGGTGCGAATGCTCCGCGCGGTCAAATTCGCCGCACGCCTCGGCTTCGACATCGAACGCGAGACCTATCACGCGCTTTTGCGTCACCGCGACGAGGTGAGTAAATGTTCGCCTCCGCGAGTATTGGAGGAAATCTATCGCCTCTTGCGCGGTGGTGCGGCCCATCGGTCGATGAAGCTCATGGCCGATACCGGTCTGGATACAGTCCTCTCTCCCCGCCTCGCTGCCATGTTTCGAGATGGCCACGGCGCGGATATCAAAAAGAGCCACCCAGACCTGCCGCTCGATGCTGAACAGGCCGAGTGGTATGCGGTGTGGAACGTGGTGCAGAAGCCCCAGGTGCCCCCGCTACAGCTCGAGTTTGCCGCTGCAGAGGAGATTGCCGACAGTCGTAAACAGCTGTGGAAGCTGCTCGAGCTGATCGATCAGATGCCGCGCGAACGGCAGGAATTCACCAACGCATTGCTCCTGGCTGCACTCATGACACCGTTTCTCTATCCCAGCATGGTACGGCCAGGAATTCGGCCTAGCGAGGCCAACGCGATGATTCTCGAACTCGGCCAGCCGCTCATCGATGAACTCAAGATCGCTCGCCGCGATGCCGAGCGAGTGCGCCAGGTGCTCCTGGCTCAGCGGCGGCTCGCTCCATCGCGCCGCCGGCGCGGCCGACCCATGGCCCTGGTACGGCGGGATTATTTCGACGAGGCCCTCTCTGTCTACGAGCTCACCGCGCGCGCAGCAGATCGCGACACCAGTGACGTCGAGCGCTGGCAGCGGCTCAAAAACGAGGGCAATGGCATCTCGGACATCGGCCTCGACACGACAAAAAAACGCCGCCGTCGCCGCCGCGGAGGCCGCCGTCGCCGCCGCGGAAACCACAACCAGGGCACAAATTCCGACTTCGACGCGGTCGTCCGTCAGTGAGCACATGAGCAAGGGCAGTCGGCCGGACGTCCCGGCAAGCAATGCGAAGCACAGCGACGCGCCTTCAGGCCAGTCCGGACCGGCTGATTCGACCGCCATCGAGCCCTATGCCGTGGCCTATTACGAGGATGTCGAAGCCGGGATCCGCGAGCACTACCAAGATGCCGCACTCTACGACTATGAATATCGCCGCAGGCGAAACGACGCCCGTTTCTACGTCCAGGTCGCGGCTGAACTGGCCGGCCGGCCGGCCCGCATCCTCGAGTTGGCCTGTGGATCGGGCCGCGTGACCGTTCCACTCCTGCGCGCCGGACACTCGGTGGTAGGCCTCGATCTGTCGCAAACCATGCTCGCCCGCGCCCACCACCGCGTCGCCCGGCTGGGCCGCGCAGCCCGTGCCCGCGCCGCACTGATCTGCGCCGACATGCGCCGATTCGCCCTGGCACGGCGGTTTCCTCTGGTCTTCATGGCCTTCAACTCGTTCGAGCATCTATACACGCGAGTGGACGTGAGCGCGTGCCTGACCCGTGTCCGGCACCACCTCGAGCCAAGTGGACAGCTGGTCTTCGACGTGCAAAACCCCGATCTGCGCTGGCTCAGCCGGGATCCCACCAAACGCTGGGCGCGAACCAAGTTCACCCACCCCGAAACTGGCGAGCGCATGGTCTATTCGACGAATCACGAATACGACGCGGTCAGCCAGATCGCGGTGATCCGGCTGTATTACGAGTGGCTGGCTGGCGGGCGACCGGAGCGAGTCGTACGTCTATCGCAGCGCAAGTTTTTCCCCGCCGAACTGGAGGCCCTGCTCCATGCAAATGGCTTCGAGGTGACTGCGCGCTACGGCGACTTCGACGGCAATCCGCTCGACGACGATGGCGAAATCCAGATGATCGTGTGTCGGCCCGGTCCAGAAAAAAACCCGGTCGAGACTGCGCCGGATGATCGAGTATCGGGCCGCCCGGTCGCTCAGCGCGGTGACAACTCCGCTTCGCATCGCTCGTCGGGAGGCGCGGAGGATGGCGCGGAGATTGTCGCAAAGACCGGGATCACGCGCGACCGCCACTATCTGTACTACATCGAGTCGGGCCGCATTGTGCGCGTGCCCCGCGCGCACGGCGCCGACGGGGCAGCGGAGCTCATCGCAGATCCCGAGATCGAAGTGGACCACGCCAGATATGTCTACTTCCTCGATGCGCGCGGTCACATTGCGCGGGTACGACGTCCATCGTGACAGGAGGCGGTTGCGCGTGTCGCGTCGAGGAGGCTACATTGCCCCACGGAGGTCTGGATGCTTGCGAGATTTTCTCTGCTTTTCCGGCTTGGCCTGGTGCTCGCCGTGGCCCCAGCCCTGGTCGCCGCGCCTGTTAACATCCCGGTCGCCACGGCCGATGACGACGACGATGACGATTGGGACGACGATGACGACGACGACGACGATGATGGCGACGAGGAAGAGGAAGATGACGAGCCGCAACCGGCTGTGACAGCTGGTGGGATGTTCACCAAAACGACCTATCCCGTCAGCGAGCTCGAGCGGACCCTGCTGGTCATCGGTGGCATGTTCGAGGCCCGCGCCGGGTTTGATATCGACGTCGGCGATCAAACTGCGTTCGACGTCTGGCGGTTCAAACTCGACGCCCGGTACGGCGTGCAGGACAACGTAGAGCTGCAGGGCGGGGCCAATCTTCTCCTTACCCGCGGCGATGTCACGGTAACCCGGCTGCACGAGATCTTTATGGGCGTTGAAGCCGGGTTGTATTTCGAAACGGTCAATGTCCGACTGCTCGGCCAGCTCACCATCGATGACACGGTTGCCCAGGGTGAGACCGGAACCGATGTCGATGTCGGTTTCGATCTGATCGGCGGGGTGCCCTTTCGCTACAGATTCAACGAAAAAATCGCCATCATTGCTCTCGACAAGATCTTGACCGTCCATACTACTGGCGGTAGCCCCGACCTCACCATCGGGGTGGGAATGGTTTTTCAGATCGTGCCCAATGCGGCCGCGATCCTGCGTGCAGAAGTGACGATCGTGGAGTTCGACACCGACGTGGTCGTCGTTCCTGCCACGGCTGCCATCCAGTTCAGCCCAAACAATCAGTTCGATATCGGTGCCGAGTTCACCTTCAGCGACATCAAGGTGGACGACGCAGAGATGATGGGGATGGACGGGACCGAGAAGAAGTTCTACGACGATCGCTCGTTGCTCTTGTTCGGCCAGGCGCGATTCTGAGTATACAGTCTCACATCGGCCATGCATGGGCAGATGCGAGCAGCGCCGCGCAGTGTACCGGGAGTAGGTGAGCAGACAATGCGATATCGCGCCGCGGATCTGTGGCTAGTCCGGGCCAGGTGAGGCTGTATAGTTCACAGGTTGACAAGTGGTCCACAGAGTGGTCCATGATGCATAGTGGCCCACAGAGGTGCGGTGGTGGCGCGCGGAGGCGCTGTGCGCGGGGCGTGTACAGGGTCGCGGAGCGCGAGCTGGCGTGATAGGCTTCGCCACTATGCGCGTGTGCCCTCGCTGCCGCGAGTGGTTCCCGACCTCTGAGCGTTATTGCCCCAACGACAGTGCTGTGTTGGTGGAAGAGATCGATATATCTCGCAGAGGCGCGACCGTGGGGAACTACCGCTTACAGGATATCATCGGCCGGGGTGGAATGGGCACGGTGTACAGCGGCGAGCACATTTACATCCGCAAGAGAGTGGCGATCAAGGTATTGCACGCCCAGTTCGCCATGTACAAAGAGGCGAGCGAACGCTTTCTGCGCGAGGCCCGCGCAGCCTCGTCCATTCAGCACCCCAACATCGTCGACGTCACGGACTTTGGCCCCATGCCCGACGGCGGCGTGTACTTCGTCATGGAATACCTGGAAGGGACGAGCCTGGAAGATCGTATCGAGAAGGACGGCTACATCGAACTGCACCGCTCGCTCAACATCACCAATCAGATCTGCCTAGCTCTGGCTGCGGCACACGAAAAGCGTATCGTCCACCGGGATCTCAAGCCGGAGAACATCATGCTCATCCGCAAACCAGGCCGACGTGACGTCATTCGCAGTCTACCCGACGAACCGGATACGTACATTACCGAGCGGGAGGACGAGTACGATTTCGTCAAAGTGCTCGACTTCGGCATTGCCAAGGCGATGTTCCCCGAAGACACAGGGCCGGAAACCCTGGAGGGTGCGGTCTTTGGCACTCCGGAATACATGTCTCCAGAAGCGGCTCGCGGCGAGGACGTCGACCATCGCTCGGACATCTACTCCATCGGTGTGATCCTGTTTGATATGCTGACCGGTCGGCCGCCATTCGAGGCAGAAGAGGCCAATGAGGTGCTGGCCATGCACATCCATCAGCCGCCACCGTCCCCCCGTGACATCGCTCCTCATCACGAGATCACCGAGGGATGCGATCATCTGGTGCTCAAGGCTCTGGCCAAAAATCCAGCTGAGCGCCATCAGACGATGGACGAATTTCGCAATGAGCTTCAGCATTGTTACGGCCGTGTTGCCTATCGGCGCAACGCCGAGTCGATCCCCGGTGCGGTCTCGGTCGGACCCGAGGCACGGCGCGGTCGCCTCACCGAGGAACTCGATGAATGGCTGCACAGCGATAGCACCAGTATGACCCTGGACGAGGCAAGAGCGCTTGCCCTGGGCGGAGCTGTCGAGGAGATCTTCCTTCCCCCACCGCTCACCGCCGACGAGGAAAAGCGAGTCGCCGACGCCGTCGACGCTGCTCTGGACGACGAAGAGTGGTAGGAGATAACGCAGTACCGCGACTCGCACGTCGGTGAGTCGCGGTGCTCAGGGCAGCTCGATGACCGGCTGTTCGGGGTGAGCGCGGTAGAGGAGCAAAGTCTTGCCGAGTACCTGAGCGACTTCACTGGAGGTTGCGCGAGCGAGCTCGGAAGCGGCCGATTTTCGGTCGACCAACGCGTTTTGCCCGACTCGAATCTTGACCAGCTCGTGATCCAGAAGGGCGCGATCGAGAGCCTCGATCAATGACGGCGACAGGCCCTCTTTGCCGATCTGCAAGACAGCCGGTAAATGGTGCCCTTTGGCGCGCAAAAATCGCCGCTGTTTCCCGGTAAGACTCATGGCCAGAAGTGTATCTCACCCGGTTCACCCGTGCGCCTTCACGATGGCAGCGGCGATTTTGATCAACCGCTGGAACTGTTGAAAAAATTGATTTTCTTTGCAGGATCGGTATTTCGAGCACGGCTGATAAGTGAATGAAACTATCAATATCGTGGCCGGTTCAAATGACCCGCTCGCTCGAACAAAAAAAACGGCGCGCCGTGAGGCGCGCCGCTAGGACTCGGACAACCTTAGAGGAGGAGGAGGAGTGTTTTATGTGTGATATCGACAACGACCAAAACCGATTGTCGAACCACTCACCAAGTCGGTAGAGGGACTGAGGTGCATTATCAGGTTGTCCGGGACGCCAAAATCCACCGGAGAGTCGCCGCTAGACGTAGGGGGGGGATCGTCTGCGGCGAACTCTACCGATATGGGCCGATTCAATAGCATCAACACCGAGCGCTGCGCCGTCTGGTCACTAGCTATGATGGCGATGCCTTCAGTCATGGTTAGCTCCCGCGGATTCGGTGAGCGACCCTCTCCTCGAATCCACGATACGTGCCAATTGGCAACCCGCAGAGCAGTCTACTCAGCTACATTGACAACTACAAAAAAAAAAAAAAAAAAACAATCTCTTAATAACCTAAAAATAGAACTCCAAAATAAAGAGTGAAATAGATTACCACAATATCGCATGAAGAATGATTGCAAGGTGGGACTGAGTGGGCATATGCGGGGACCCATACCCCAGGTCGCCGGGCTGCGGACGACCGGAGCCACACGCGGCGAGCGTACTGCAGCATGCGGGGTGCCGCTGCGGGGGCAGCATATTGCCGAGGCTCCCGGCAGATACGAGGTATCGGATGTCAGTGGTGAGCTACGGCCAACGGGCGGTAGATTCGACAACCCCTTTTGCCCTGGACTCCGCGTTTGGGCACGGGCCCGTGCTAGCTGATGCGCTACTCACAAGACATCGAACTGGGACGAGGCACAGGTCGTCTCGATATCGCTAATTTCCTTTGGAGCCCCGGCAGTGAGATTGTCGTGGCCGGCGTCGGTGACCAGGATGTCGTCTTCGATGCGGATACCGATTCCGCGAAACTCGGCGGGGACGTTTTTGGCATCGGCGGCGACGTAGAGTCCGGGCTCGATCGTGATGATCATGCCGGATTCGAGCGGTCGCGGCGTGCCGTCGTTGGTATAGGCGCCCACATCGTGTACGTCCATACCCAGCCAGTGGGAGGTGCGGTGCATGTAGAAGCGTTTATAGGTCTTGTCTTCGATGCGTTCCTCGACCGAGCCTTCGAGCAGGCCGAGCGCGATCATTCCGGCGGTGAGGTTTTCGACACAGTGTTTGTGAATGTCGTCGATGGTAATTCCGGGCCGGGTCATCTCGATCGCCGATTTTTGGGTCTCCAGGACGATTTCGTAGACCCGGCGCTGGGCTTCGGAGAAGCGTCCACTGGCCGGGAACGTTCGCGTGATATCGGCCGTATAGGACTGGTACTCGCAACCCGCATCGATGAGCACGAGCTCGTTTTCGCCGAGGGTGCAGCTATTTTCGGTGTAGTGCAGGATCGTTCCATTGTCGCCCGCACCGACAATCGTGCTGTACCCGGGACCGGTGGCGCCGTTTTTGCGAAATATAAAGTTGATCAGCGCCTCGAGCTCGTACTCGGTCATTCCGGGCCGGGCCTGTCTCATCGCGGCAATGTGGGCCTCGATCGAGATTTCGACAGCCCGGCCCATGAGGGTCAACTCGTCGGGCGCTTTGCGCAAGCGCATCTCGTGCAGCACCAGCCGCGGGTCCACCACCGCGCGCGGCGGCCTGCGGCCCTTTTTTTCGGACAGTCGCAGTTTGGCGATGATCGCGGCGACCGTCTGGTCGAACGCCGGGTTCAGGCCCAGGCTGTAATACAGCTCGTCGATGTTGGCCAGGAGTTCGGGCAACCGCTTGTCGAGTTCGGCAACCGGGTACGCTTGGTCGGCGCCGTACCGTTCCTTGGCCCCTTCGACGCCGGCACGGCGACCGTCCCAGGTTTCGCGCTTGGAATCTCGCGGTCTGACAAACATGACGATCCGCGCTTTCTCCGCGCCCGGCCGCAGAACCAGAGTCGTTTCCGGCTCGGAAAATCCCGTCAGATAGTGCAGGTCCGACGACTGCCGAAACGGAAACAGCACATCGCCGTTGCGCACCGACTGGGGCGGTGAATGGATCACGGCGACCGCGCGGGATCCGATGGTCTTCATATATGCCTCGCGACGCGCCGCGTATACGGCCTCACCGAGGCTCGGCTGGACGGAACGGCTCGACCCGGTCTGGGCATCCGGCGGCTGCTCAGCTGGTTCGATTCCCACATCGGATGGGGCGGTCATGATCACCTATATATCATGTTGTCGCTGCGCCATGCTGTTTGCGGAGGATCGGACACAAACCCGATCAACTCCTCATCGCTGAGTGGTTTGAGCATGACCTCGGCAGCAAGCCCGGCAACTTCGGCCCGGCCGCTGTTCAACTTGTCGAAATGGTCGACGAGTATCAAGATCGGGACCGGGTCGAGCGTACTCTCGGCGCGAAGCTCACGCACTGCAGCGAGCCCGTCGACCCCGGGCAAATGATGATCCACCACGATCGCCTGCGGTTCGAGCACCCGGGCCAATCGGATCATCTCCTCTGTGGCCCGGGGCGTTGAAACCACCCGGTAGCCGTATCTGGTCAAAAGATCGTCGAGGTGTCTCAAGGTGGTTCGATCATCATCCACGACCAGGATAAACCCCATTGTACCGGGTGCCGCTGTGTTGGCCTCGATTTCTCGCAACTGGGACAGGGCGATCTCCTCGGACTGAGTCCTCTGGTCGCCGCGGGCTCGGAATAGAGCCAAAGCCAGCTTGTTGAGCACTTCCTCCGGATTGATCGGTTTCTCGATCACATCGCTCGCCCCCATGACCATTGCCCTGCTCGGGTCAATACCCGGGATCGACGTCATGACCAGGACCGGGATGTCGGTGATTCCCATATCGTCGCGAAGCACGGACAGAAACCGCCGTCCCTTGCCACCCGGCATCATGAGGTCGACGAGAATGGCATCGGGCGGTGAGGCCGAGATGATTTCGAGGGCGTGGTCGCCGTGACGGGTGTACTCGACTCGATATCCGTCTGCGTCGAGAGCCCGTTCCAGTGTCTTGTGAACCTCCAAGTCGCGGTCGATGACCAGTATGCGCCCCCCCGGCAAGATGGATGTCCTTTCAGGGTCGGTGACGAAAAATGTAACATAGCCCATCCCGTAAGTCGCTGGGCTGATTCCACATCGGTTTTGTCTTCTGTTCGAAAGATAGGGATGTATTGGCTGGCTGGCCAAGGGGTTTCGACACCGACACGTAGCAGGGCCGTCCCGATATCGCGATAGTCGTTTGTAAAAGCCCAGCACTTTCTGGTCGTCGAGAAGTAACAATTTGATATTATTAGATAAATATGTTGATTAACGAACTCATAAGACGGCCTGGCGCGGCTGGGTCCCGGCAGCAACCGCAGCGGTTGGATCGGACAGAAGCAATGTCAGGACCTGATAGCGGCTGCCCTCGCGGCTGGATTTCAGGGTCAGGTGGGAATCGGGCCAGACAGGATCGGGCGCAGGTTTCAGGCGACTGTTCGGAGCGGGGGTCGGGCCGAGCCGCGGCGGGCGCGGCCATACCACCGGCCGGAAGTCTCGACAAGCAATGCGAAGCCGAGTTCTTACCGGGCGGAGCGGCCGCGCGGCCGGATATTCGATCAGCCGATCGACGTATCAGCAGAACCCGACAGCCAGCCCCGGTGATACCATCAACGCATGGATGAGAGGCAGACAAGGATCTTCGACGACCTGCGCACGGATATCCTCACGCGTCTCGTCGAGGTGCGCGGCGGCATCGACCCGGCCTATGAAAAGATCCCCGACCTCGTGATCCGCGAGCATTTCAACATCGTTCTGGACAAACTGCGCGCCTTTCTGGCT
The DNA here is from genome assembly GCA_022360315.1 of Pseudomonadota bacterium. Classification (GTDB taxonomy): domain Bacteria; phylum Myxococcota_A; class Polyangia; order Haliangiales; family Haliangiaceae; genus JAKSDA01. The sequence continues at coordinate 27,601 of JAKSDA010000502.1, read as the reverse complement.
ACCGGAGAGAACGGCTCATACCGCCGATTTGCCAGCCGCTACATGGCCATTCGAGTTGCCGAGGGATTCGGTGCCGAGAATCTCATCCACACCATTGTCGCTATTGGAGACATTGTCGCCCAGGTCGCCCGGGCCAGGCTGGATCCCTCGCCTGACCGGGAGAGCTTCGTGCGCGCCGTGATGCGTATGAATTTTGTCAACGCGCGCATGCTGGTGGCGTTTCTCGCCGAGGATCTCGCCGAACGGGTGGCCCAGCGCGAGTTGCTTTTGCGGAGCGTGAGGTGAGCGGGGTCGAGATCAGCGCCAGCGGCAAGACCCATCGGGGCAAAGTCCGCAAGGACAACGAGGACACCATGCTGGTCGATGCCGGCAACGGTGCCTTTGCGGTGCTCGACGGCATGGGCGGAGCCATGGCCGGCGAAGTTGCCTCGGCCACGGCACGCGACGTCATCGCTGCATACGTACGCGAGCACAGCAACGACATGGAGCCGCGAGACCTGATCGAGGCTGCCATACAGGCGGCCAATATCCGGGTTCACTGCGAGGCCAAGCGCCGCCAGGATCGCCACGGCATGGGCACGACAGTCGTGGCGTGCATGGTATTCGAGCCCAATCAGGCCATTGTGGCCAATGTCGGGGACAGCCGGGCGTATCTGTGGCGCGACGGCCGTATCCAGCTATTGACCCGGGACCATACGGTTGTGGCCGACCTTCTGGCCAAAAAGATCATCACCGCCAGCGAAGCGGAACACCACCCGTACAACAACGTCCTGTCGCGCAACCTGGGGTCCAAGCCCAGGGTCAAGATCGACCTGGTCGAGGTTTCGCTTCAGCCCGGCGACCGGATCCTGCTCTGTTCTGACGGCCTCACCGGATATGCGTCCACCGACGCCATCAAACAGCTCCTCGGCGGCAACGACAGCCCCGAAAACATAGCCGAAAATCTGATCGAGCTGGCCCTGCGCGGGGGTGGCGGAGACAATGTCACCACCCTGATCATCGACGCCGGTCGTGCCGAGGAGCCCGAAGATACCGAGGTGATCCGGACCAGTGGGGCCATGGCCTGGTGGCGTCGCCGGAGCATGTTTCTGGCTGCGGCCAAAAACCGCGGCCTGTGCGACTCGCCGGTATGCGCGGTACTCTCGCCCGACGAGGCCGTGGAGATCGTGGCGGGCAATTTGAGCGAAGCCATCTATCGCGATCTCGAACAGACCACCGGCATCAATGTGTGGACATACGCCGAAAATCTGGCTAAAGGATGGTTTGATCAGGAGGGCGAATACGACAGTCTGCGCGATCTTATCGACATCTTGCACGGTGCGGCCGAGGTAGTACTCGCGGATATTGCGGCCAAGGGCGAACTATTTGCCCGCGGGCTCGAAATCGCGGTCATCCGGGGTCTGACCGTAGCCGAGATGGCCATCGGCGGGCTGATCGCCGAGCGCGTCCGCCATGTCGAGGACGAACTGGTCGAGTTGCGGGCGCGCAGAGATCGCTCGGCAGCCGCCGCCCGGTCCTGGCAAGGCCCGGCCGAGCCGTTCACAGTAGCCGCGGATGGAGCCGAGTCGTCGGCCGGACAGGCCCTGATAGAGCACCCCACAGTACCGCACATGGCCACGCTCCGCGTCGATCCGGCTCCACCCGAGGTCGCCGAGTGTCTCGAGCATGCCCTGGTCAGGGCCCGCAAACTGCTCGATGCCGGGAACGGGCGGAAAGCTGCCCGACAGTTTCTGGACAGGGCGCACATGGTGGCGACCGAGCCGCTGGAAGGCGCGGATTTCGAGCTCTCGGGGGCCGAACTGGTCGAGGCGCGCAGCGGTGAACACAGCAGCATCTCACCGCTTCTGGACGCGCTCGATCGGGCGCGTCGCATCCATCTCGGCGTCGTGGCCAGAGTCGATGTCGATCGCGAGGTCCGGGTTGCCGCGCTGCGCATCCTCGCCGGTATTCACCGCAATATGATGTACTCCATTGCCGCCGCCGTGGTGGAAAGCGGCCGTCCCGTGAGTGAGCAGCTGCGTCACGCTGCCGAGGTCACTGCCTCGTTGCGCACTAGAGTTGGCAAGGGCGAGGTCAAGCTGGCCGCACTCGAAAGACAGCTGGTCAACAAAAAAACCACCGCTGCTGGCAACCGGGCAGGAGGACAGTTATGAGCTCGAATCTCGCCGATCGCGTGCTGGTTCTGCGCGACGAAGTGCTGGCCATCGCCGATGTGGGTGACACAGATCCGCCCGGAGCTGAGATCTTCGACGCCATCGTCAGCACCATTGCAGCGCGCGAAGACACCAATCCCGGTCTCGACATGGCTCTGCACGAGGCCATCTCTCGCCGGCTGGCCTGGGGCGAACGCGCGGAAATGGTTCTGGCCAACGCCGCCGCTGTGTGCCAGCGTCTGCTTCTCGCCTGCAAGCGGGCCTTTCGCAATCCCGATCACGAGATACTGGTCATCGACATCGCCAGTGAAGTCATGTGCACGGCCGCTCGAATCGTCGCCCAGGCGTCGGTGAGCCAGGCCGGTCGCGAACGGGCAGCCTACCTGCGCGAAGAGCTCTCACAGCGTCGGCTGCGGCAAGCTCTCGAGCGCCAGAGAGAAGAATTCGACCGCCTTCAAGAGCTCGTCGACAAAAGCCGGTAAGCCGGCTCGGCCGTTGGCCTCGCAATAGAAACGCCCTGTTTGATCCACAATCAACGCGTTTCTGTGTAGAGCCGGTCCTCGGACCGAGCCAGAGCGACGAGGCACGCCGCCAGTGGGTGGGCGAGGAGTGGAGAATACTGGGTGTATTTGACCGACGAGCAAGCCCGCTGGCGGTGATGGATCGGCGCTCTGGCGACGCGGAGAGTTTTTGGACCGGCTCTTAGTACCGCATTACTCCCTACACGACACTTGCCGGGGATCGCGAGTGCCGCATCTCTACGCGGGACTCCGAGTCTCTCTGCCCACATGCTCGGCAATCAATTCGAAGCCGAACAGCCCAGGTGCAAAATAACATTCTCAATTATACGCGGAAAAAATATTGTTACCGAAATAACTATTTTTTTTCGTTTCTATTCAGCAAATTAGCAGATTTCATCGAAAAATTACTGATATGTGGCTTTAGTGGGATTTCAAAGTTCCGATGTTACTGGATGGCTAGGGCAGAGCCAGTTTGTAAAACAGGGGCATACAAATCAATACGGAGGCTGTCATGAGCACGGCATACGCAGATTCATCCTCGCTCTTTGGATCAGATACTCGTACTGAGGCGCGGAGTGTACCATCCCGTCCTACCTGGCATCGGACGCGTCCACCGCTGTCGAAGCCACACACCGGAGGGTCCACGGTTATCGACTTTCCGCTCAAAGTCCGGGCAGTCGAGGAGTGCGATTCAGCTGCGCGTCAGCTGGCCACTGCGCTGGTCGAGGCTGGTGTGGATACGTTTTTTGGCATTCCCGGGGGTCCGATTTCGCCGGTATTCGATGCGGTATTGCAGGTGAAAGGAGCTCGTCTCATCGAGTCGAGGCACGAGTCATCGGCCGCATTTGCTGCTGCGGGTTATTTCCGTGCCTCGGGCAAGGTACCTGCAGTGGTCGTCACTGCCGGTCCTGGTGCCACCAATGCGATCACTGGCATCACCTCGGCGCATCTCGAACGTGTCCCGATGATCGTGATCTGCGGGGATGTCGCCGGGGGCGGGGCCAAGCTGTTACAGGATTCGGGTCCCAGTGGCATCGGAGTCGAGCGAATGCTGGCCCCGGTGACTCGGGCGACCATTCGCATGAATCATCCCGGATCAGCGGTTGCTCAGGCCATTGCCGCGTTGCAGGCGGCGACGGATCCATGGAACGCCGGTCCTGCGCTTCTGGTCGTCCCCATCGATCGCGGCCGGGCCCGGACACCGGATCGCCGGATCGAGCCAGTTGTGAGCCGCCGAGTGGGGGCGGTGCCGAGGCGGGAAGTCGTCGAGGAAACCTGTTCGATGCTTGCCCGAGCGCGCCGGCCGCTCTTGGTTCTCGGCAACGGATGTCGCCAGCATCCCCAGACCATCCGCCGTCTGGTCGATGCGATTGATATTCCCTTTGTGACCACGCCCCAGGCCAAGGGGGTAGTGAGCGAAGAGCACCCGCGCTCGCTCCGGCACGGTGGCCTGGCTGCCTCGCAGTGGGCGCGCCACTACACTGCGAGCGGAGTTGATGTGGCGGTGGTTTTGGGCAGCGACCTCGACGACTGTTCGGTCGGGCCCACCCCCTATGTTGCCGACGGTGGAAAACTGATTCACGTCGACCTCGACCCGACGGTGTTCAATCGCGGCCTGCCGGCCGAGATCGCGGTGGTCGCCGATTTGAGTGTTTTTGCCGAGATGATGTACGAGGAGTTTGTGTCGCGCGGACTGCGCAACGAGCGTTGTCCCTCGCTCATCGCCGAGGTTCGGTCGGACGCGGCATTTGACGTGCCGAGCTTTGCAGATGACGACGCCACCATCATCACACCCGCGCGGGCGATTGCCGATATCGAGCGTGCCGCGCCCGATGACACTGTATTTGTCACCGACATTGGCCAGCACATGCTATTTGCGCTGCACTATCTGACTGCCCGAGGGCCCGATCGGTTTCGCATCGGGCTCAGTTTGGGCAGCATGGGTTCTGGTATCGCTGCAGCGATCGGCATGGCGATCGCGCGCCCCGAGCGTCCGGTGGTGTGCATTTGCGGTGACGGTGGCATGCAGATGGCCGGCATGGAGCTTCTGGTCGCTCTCACCGAGCGTTTACCGATCATCTATGCCGTATTCAACGACGCCCGCTACAACATGGTTTATCATGGCTTCAAGCAGATTTTTGGTCGTGAAGAGGCATGGGAAAGCCCCTGGATCGACTTTGCCGGCTGGGCGCGGTCCATGGGCATGGCCGGCATCCGCATCAATCACCCCGGCGAGATCGACGCTCAGCTGGTTCAGCAACTCGTCGCCGCCCGGATCCCGGCCGTCCTCGATATACGTATCGACCGCGACGTCTGCATGAAGGGCGGTGGCCGCAACGAGGCACTGCAGCGGATGTCCCTGGTGAGTGAGTCCTAAGAGCCGGTCCCCGCGCTGGTCTGCATCCGATCGCGCAACTGCCATGAACTCGGTTGTAGCCCCCGTGCAATTGGGGTAGGAGTCGCGCCTTACCTGTAGTAAAGCATCTGCATGCGTCAGAGTGCTGCCAACACCGCAGCGCTCCTTGACAACACCGGCATGGCGGTGAACTTGGTGAGGATATCGTTGTCACCGTAATGCAGAATTTTTGCCTTGACCCCCACGCGCTCAACGATTGTTCTCAATTCCTCAAGTGAAATAGGGTAATCACGCAAACGCATATGCTGTTCCCCTGCCTTGGCGCCCTCGACTTCGCCACCCCGTTCAATTAATGTGTCGCGCACAGTGTTTCTGTATATGACGCGCCAGTGTGGGTCATCCCCGGAGTTTTTGGCCTCGCTGGCGACGATGGATGGGATCGCGAGCGACGCCAATGTGGCCTGATCCACCAACTGGAATGATTCGGCGGGATTGTCCGGGTGGTGATCCGGCCTGCGCAAATAGGGCTCATCATCCGGTCGATACCAGTCGTGACTGATAAACACACCTATATCTCTGATCAGTTCCTGTAGTTGGGTCACCAGATAATAGACTTCCTCGGGAGTACCATGATGTAGGTTCATGCCCATGAAGATAAGGTCGTACCTACCTTTTAGCCCTGCATTGCGCGGATCCCAGGCGTTACCCTCGATGATACGAGCGCTATCGACATTCAAGGGATAGCGGAACGCGGATCGCGCCTCCTCAACCTGATCAGGGTTGATATCGATACCTGTGTAATGGAAACGGGTATCTGGAAAATTTCCCATCATTTGCGCGATCGACACCGGCTGGCCGCCACATGCCAGATCCAGCACAGCAACCGGGCGATCATCCTCACGCAGCGATAGCAAGTGCCCAACAACACGGCTACCATACTCGATGGCCTCTCGATGCAATAAGACATTGCTCTCGACAATGAACGGGTAGAAACCGTGTTTGCTAAAGAGTTTTTCTCTGCGCATGGATAGTTCTCGCCACCGACATGAAAGCCACATGATACTACTCGACCAAGCGGCGTGTCCAGTATTTGGACGCCCGATACCGAGTGATTCCACGATCGTGGACATTACAGAGTCGCAACATGACGACAACTCCATTCATTTCTGTACCACAGCCGCGGCGTTTAAGGTCTGGTGCTGCACGACAACGATGATAGCAGCGCACTTCTCACTGCCGAGCCGATCGCCGAAATGTTCGGGCTGGTTCAGCCACAGTCACCAGCCCGAGCAATGAATCATCCGGGTTGGATTTTCACACTCGGCGATAGCGGTGGTGGGGCCGTGTGCCAGGTCGTGATGAAGGCCGCGCCTCCTTCACGCGCACCGCTGACCTCGACCCGGCCGCCGCATCGCTCGACGATTCGCTTGACAATCGCCAGGCCGAGACCAATGCCACCGTGCTCGCGCGAACGGCTGGGCTCGACTCGGGTGAATGGCTCGAAAATGCGCTCTCTGTGCTCCTCCGGGACGCCCGGGCCATCGTCGCGAATTTCCAGACGCAGCACCCTGTTCACTCGCCCAGCGGCAACCACGATGCGTGTCTTGGCATATCGCCCGGCATTGCGCAGCATGTTGTCCACAGCCCGCTGAAAAAGCCGCTGATCGGCCCGAACCCAGCCGATGCCATTGCCGTCGGACTGGCCATCGATGTGGAGTTCGACGTCGACATCGTAAAGCTCCTGGCAATAGGCCACCGATTGCTCGATCACGCGGTGCGCATCGGTGTGTCCCGTTTGATCGGGCAGCGCGCTCGCCTCGATCCAGCCGACCAACTCCGAGGTGAGCTCGTCGAGCTCGGACATCTCGTCTTCCAGGGATCGCAGATGGCGGTCTCGAGACGCGTCAGGGGGGTTCTGTCGCAGCAGTTCGACGTGCAGGCGCATCCGGGATAGCGGGGTGCCGAGTTCGTGCAAGACCGCTTGCATGAGCTCCTCACGCTCTCGGAATAACCGGCTCACCCGTGCCGCCATCTCGTTGAAGTTGGCCGCGAGCTGACCCACTGCATCGCCGGAATCGACTTCGATCTGCGTTTTAAACCTCTTGGCGTGGATCGCCCGTATTCCGCGGTCGAGCCGGCGCAGTCGGCGCATAAGCGGAATTACCAGGATGGCCGCGCCGCTCAGCGAGATGACCATGCTGAAGACCAACGGCATCCACAGGGCTATCAGCGCACCGCGCGGCGGCAAGGGCAGGCGCATTGGCCCCTGCACGAAGAACGTCTGATCGCCATCCACCGGAGTGTAAATCGCTGCATGGGAACTCTGTATGCCAGCGAGCTCGCCCGCGTAATACACGCCCGGTAAACCGTCGAGGGGACGCAGCGCCGCGTCCACGTCATCTACCGGGACGAATGCGAGAGGATAATCGATCAGGTCGGCTATCCTGTGCAGAGATTCCTGTTCGCTGATTCCTGCCGGTCGAGCCGCCATCTGGTCCATGATGCCGGTCGCCTTGGCGGCTGTCTCGGCGAGAAAACTCTCGTTGACGTGTCTGTCGACGAATGGTTTGATCCCGAAAAATACCAACAAAAAACCAACGCATACAGAGATCAGAATGCCCAGGGCAAACTTTGCATAAAGTCGTTTCATCGTGAAATGACCACTGTGTATCCGCTGCCGCGGATCGACTTGATGTGGTCGGCATCGAGTCCCGCACTGCGGAGCTTGCGACGAATACGCGATACGTGGATATCGATACTGCGATCGACCCCATCGTAGGGGATGCCCCGGATCTCCTGATAGAGAGCCTCGCGGGTCACAACCGCGCCGACGTTGTCGCAAAGTAGCCACAAGATCTCGAACTCGACGCCGGTGAGCTTGACCGGTTTGTCCTCGACCCAGGCCTCGCGGGCCATTCGATCGACCCGCAGAGGGCCGACCGAGTGGCGCTGCAGCTCGGGCCCGATCGGCGTCGCTGGCCTGTTTGTCGGGCTTTGCGGCAACCGGCGCAGAATGCTGCGGATTCGTGCGACCAGAACCCGGGGCTCGACCGGCTTGGTGACGTAGTCATCGGCGCCGATCTCCAATCCCACTACCTGGTCCATATCGGACTTCAAGGCCGTCAGCATCACAATCCCGCCCCGAAAGCTCGGCCGGATGCGCCGGCATACCTCCAGACCATCGACGCCTGGCAGCATGATATCGAGTACTACGATATCGGGCGGATTTCGGCTGATGTACTCGATCGCCTCCCTGCCCTCACCGACCACGGCAACGCCGAACGATTGGCTGATCAGGTACTCTTTGAGTAGCTCCTGCAGCTTGCGATCGTCCTCGACGACGAGCACGGATACCCGGGGGATTGCGCTCTCAACTCCCACCATCCGCAAGTCTAACACGGCCTGATGAGAGCCCACCGACCCGCATTGTTGCGTTTTGTATACCTGCCTCGGTGAGCTACTCAAAGCCTCCCCTCTTGTATCACTTGCCTCGAGACCAGCAAGCCACGCCACAGATATTTCCAGCCACCTGCTGGCTGCGACCAGTCCTCGATGCCGCTCGTCATCGGTTTGTAGCGCAAAGTACGCGCCATTTTCGCATCGAAGAGTTCGAAGCGCGCCTCGACCACGATCACATCACAGTTTTATCCGACACTCGAATACCAGCTACGCTTCGTTACAAAACGCTGCATTTGCGCAATGGTACACTCGCCATGGCTGTGTCACGGTAATTGGCACAATCGGCCGGCCTCGATCGCAGTCAGGTCACAGCAATCGATTTTGCGATCGAGCAATCGAGGTGTGCAATGGCTCCCGTAACCCATTGCACACACTGCAAATATAGTGATCACCCGGAATTACCCAAAAGGCTTTTAGGCTCCATGAGCAATATACGAATCTCGTATTCTTTCCATTCTATCTCGCTCATTGCCCTGACATTGGTCTGCACCACCTTTTTCGGCTGTGACGACGATTCCAGCGAACCCGTCGTCACAGCAGCCACGATCGAGGCCAACCCAGACAACGCACTCAGTGCGACCATCGAGGTCAGAACCGATGTTCCGACCAAGCTCGAGGTCGAGGTGGTCGGCGAGGGCCACAGTTCCTGGCAGATACCGCTCTCTGCACAGCTGGCGACGTCCCACAGCATACCCGTATTGGGCCTGCGCTCCGAGACCAAATACAATTTCGTCATCACCGCGACCGACCGGGGCGGCAATACTGTCGAGGATGAGTCGCTCACCGTGACGTCCGCGGCCCTGCCAGCGGATTTTCCCGCCATCACGGCCTCGCTGGCCATGCCGCTACAAGTCGCGGCGGGATTTACGATTTTCAGCGTGATCCGTATCGATCCCAAGGCAGGCCCGCTCCTCAACAGCGACTGGGGAATGATGATCGCGGTCGACGCCGAGGGTCACGTGGTTTGGTATCAGAACAAACCGGGCGGAGGAGATCTCAGCCAGCTGGACAATGGCAATTTCCTCTATATGAATGGCCATAGCCAGATCATCGAGATGGACGCCATGGGAAATACGGTGAACACGATAACCGCTGCCGACGTCGGTATTGATGGCTTTCACCACGAAATCATTGCTCTGCCCTCGGGCAATTTCTTGACCCTGTCGACCGACCTGAGAACCATCTCCGGATACAAGGACGAGGCCGGCGATCCTGTCCTGAGCTACCAGGTCGTCGGTGACGTCATCGTCGAGTTTTCAGCTTCGGGCGAAATTGTCCATCAAGTCAATATGTTCGATGTGCTCGACCCGCTGCGCATCATCGAGCCCGATTTCCACTTCAATTTCTATGATGGACTTTACGGTGTGACCGGGTCAAAAGATTGGACCCACGGCAACGCCGTGGTCATGCACCCGGACGGCGATGCCTATGTCATATCGCTTCGCCACCAGGACTGGCTGGTCAAGGTAGACCGCGAAACTGGCCAGCTGGTGTGGAGGCTCGGCGTCGATGGCGACTTCGCCATGCCAGGCGGCAACACCGACTTCGCTTATCACCACCACGCCCCCGAGTTCCAGCAAGACGGTTCCTTGCTACTCTACGACAATGGCAACGGGCGTCCGGTCGAGGCCGGCCAGGAGCCCTATTCGCGCGTCGTGCACTACGAACTCGACGAAGAGAACATGGTGCTCACCCGGGTATGGCAATACCGCGGCAGCGAAGATTTTTTTACACCCACCGTCGGTGATGCCGACCGACTGGCCAATGGCAACGTGCTGGTCACCCAGGGGTCTCTGACCGATGATCCGACTCAGGTCATCAGCGCGGGAACCCATGGCCGTATCGTCGAGGTCACGGACGACGCGAGTCCGGCCACGGTCTTTGAGGTCGAGATCAACGACCCCCCGGGGGCAACACAAGACTACGGCTACATGGTGTATCGGGCAGAACGCATCGAATCACTCTATCCGAATCTGTGACGCGCCGTATCTGTCATATGGTGAATTCTGGCGAATCTGTGACACCCCGATCTAACGCGGGCTAAATCGACGAGAGAAGATATCGTATGAGCAACTCAGCGAACGCACAAATAAACGACCTTCGAGGGCGCCGCGCCGAGAACATTCAAGAATTGACGGTATATCTCGGCCAGATATTCAACGCACAGGCCATTGCACAGGCAGCTGCTTTCGAGCCCCGGCCGTCGGACGTGATCATCGCGACGTATCCAAAATGTGGCACCACGTGGATGCAGCAGATCGTACACGGCATTCGCACCGGGGGCTCGATGAACTTCAACGACATCACCGAAGTCGTGCCGTGGTTCGAGATCGTCCACTTCATGAACATCGACATCAACGCGCCCCAGGAAGCCGAGCCCCGCGCGTTCAAGACCCACGTCGGCTGGGCAGACGCCCCCAAAGGGGCCCGTTACATCGTGGTCATGCGCAACCCCAAGGACGCCTTGCTTTCGTTTTATCACTTTTTGCGCGGCTGGATTTTTGTGCCCGACTCCATCTCTGTCGAGCAGTTTGCGTTTGACCTCTATTGCAAGGGTGGCCCGTTCGGGCGCTACTGGGACCATGTGCGCTCGTGGTGGGAGCAGCGCGACCAGGACAACTACTTTTTTGTCACATTCGATGAGATGAAGAGCGACCTCGCCGGTGTTGTCCGCGCGATATCGGGGTTTTTGCACATCGAGCTCGACGACCAGACCGTTGCAAACGTTGTAAAGCAATCGTCTTTCGGCTTCATGCAAGAGCATAAGTCGAAGTTCGATGACTATCCTCTGCGTGTTGCCATAGAAAAAGCAGTCGGACTGCCGCAGGGTAATCAGCCGCCGAAAGTGCGTGCCGGCAAGGTAGGAGGATACAAGGGCGAAATGCCCGACTCGGTCATCGAAGCGATGGATGCGTTGTGGAAGCAAGAGATGGAACACAAGCTGGGAATTCGTTCGTACCAGGAGTTCTGCGACCGCATCGCGGACCATCATCGCGGTTAGAGCGAATCTGCCGCTCTTCAGGGAGCAAAACACTATCGCGCAATCGTTTTGACGATCGCCACCTCCGCGACAAACCCGGCTTGGCGGAGGTGTTTGCGACAGTCGCGAACCCTCAGCGGGGTCACCTGCTGCGGGGGCGCATGTCAATTGCCCGGATCAGCGACCTCGCAGCGGCGCGCGCTGAGGTGTTTGGCCGAGTCGAGCCACACGAGCCCAGGGCTTGTGTTTCGTTGCAACGCTAGGCGTACTCATGGACGTAGCAATCATCGGGGCGACAAGCCGCGGCGTGTGAGCCCTCGCCATGGGAGAACCAACATGAAGGACATCGACAAAAACGCCGAGCACTTCGACGCAGTGATCATCGGTGGAGGCCCTGGAGGCTCTGCGACAGCGACCACCCTGGCCCGTGCGGGCTGTCGAGTCATGGTGCTGGAACGCGAACAATTTCCCCGTTATCACGTCGGCGAGTCGCTGATCCCCTACACCTACCTCATGCTGCACCGACTGGGCGTACTCGACAAGGTCAAGCGAGCCGGCTTTCAACACAAGCCCGGCTTCCAGTTCGTGAGCACCTCGGGCCGGCTCACCAGGCCGTATTACTTCGTACAGTCGATTCGAGACGCCGCAGCCACCACCTGGCAAGTCGACCGCGCCAAATTCGACCAGCTGCTCCTTCAGCACGCGCAAGAGTCGGGAGCAGAGGTGAGATATGGCGCTCGGGTCACTGGAGTGATTCATGATGGCAACCGGGTTGTCGGCGTGCGCTATAGCGACGAAGACGACTGTGTCCACGAAATCGAGGGTACGTTTGTCGTCGATTGCTCGGGCCGGGCCGGCTTTCTGTCCCGATATTTCGATCTCCGAGTCCGTGATCCGGTGCTCGATCAATTGGCCATCTGGCGATACATCCAGGGCGCGCATCGCCAGACCGGCAAGGATGAGGGGAACATCGTGGTCGCCCTGCTCGAGCCGCGCGGCTGGTTCTGGTGGATTCCACTCGCCGACGGCAGAGTCAGTGTTGGCGTGGTGTCATCGGCGCGCCACCTGAAAGCGCAGGGCATCACGCTTCGCGACGCATTTGCCACCTGCCTGCAATCCAACCCCCTCCTCGTCGAATGGACTCGCGACGGGCAATGGCTGGGCGATTTTCGACACACGGGCGACTATTCCTACAGCGCCAGGGCAATAGCTGGCGAGGGCTGGGCTCTGGTCGGCGATGCTGCGACGTTTATCGACCCGGTATTCTCTTCGGGGGTTTGGATGTCGCTTGCCACCGGTGCACTGGCCGGTGAGACCATTGCCAATGGACTCGATCGAGGCGACCCCTCTCGGGCCATTTTCCGCGACTATGAAGCGCTATTCCGGCGCGCCGAGACCACCCTGCGGTTCTTTTTGGACGGGTTCTACGACCCGAACTTTTCGGCCGGTGCTTTTTTTCGCGAACATCCAGAGTGGATTTCCGAGTGGGGACGCATCCTGCAGGGTGACGTTTTTGACGATAACCGCGCATTTAACCAATTCTTGTTGAATTACCGTCACCACCTGGCCGCCAAAAAGGGCCAGAGGGCCGACATCTTTCTGCCCGAGGGGTGGACGGTGGACCAGCATACCGATGATCAGCATCGAGTTTCCTGCCCACCTTCATTCAGGTTCAGCAGCGCCTGGCTACGGCCGCTCGACCCCGGTCAGGAAGCCGCGTGAAGAGAGATCGCCGGATGTGCAGCCTATTGGGCCGCATTGTGCTCACAGATGATAATCCAAAAATACTGAGCGCACAATAATATACGAGAAATGATATGATCGAGAACATCTACGACGTAGCGATATTGGGCACTGGGCTATCCGGGACCATCGTGGCCGCGATCCTCGCCCGCCACGGTCACCGCGTGATCATGATCGATCGGTCATCCCATCCGCGCTTTGCCATCGGCGAGTCGGTGCTACCCAAGGGATCACTGTGGTTTCGGCTCCTCGCCTCGCGCTACGGTGTCCCCGAACTCGAAAACTTCGGGTCCTCGAAACTCATCTGCCAGCACGTGGCTGCCACGACAGGACGCAAGATCGTCAACGGCTTTCTCTATCATCACTCCGGTTTGCGACAACATCCCGATGAAGCCCATGTCTTCATCCCGACGCAGACACCGCTGGGTTGGGATTCTCATCTATTTCGACAGGATACCGACCACTACCTACTGCACGTGGCCGTCAACTACGGAGCCGAGTACCTGCCAGACACGACCATTCGAGACATTGATATTGCCAGTGATGGTGTCTTTATGCGTTGCGAGGACAGCGAGGAGATTCGGTGCCGCTATGTCGTCGATGCCACCGGTGGGCATTCGCTGCTCGCGTCGACGCTGGGTCTTCGCGAAGAGCCGACGCGCCTTCGCACCCACTCGCGCAGCATCTTTACCCACATGCAAAATGTCCGCGACTTCAACGATCTCCTGTCCGAGAGCGAAAAACCCCCGACGCGATACACCTGGCGCGATGGCACTGTACAGCACATCTTCGACAGTGGTTGGTTTTGGCTGATCCCGTTTGGAAATCACGAATACTCCGGCAACGCGCTCTGTAGTGTCGGTATTGTTTTGGATACGACAAAGCATCCGGAATCGGATCTGCCACCTGAGCGAGAGTTTCAGCAATTCGCCGCGCAATTTCCCAGTATCGCGGAACAGCTGGCCCACGCGGAAGCGGTGCGTCCGTGGATCAAGACCGGTCGGCTGCAGTACTCGTCGTCGACCAGCGTGGGCGAGCGTTTTTTCTTGACCTCCAATGCCTACGGGTTTGTCGATCCGCTCCATTCGCGAGGTATCTTGTGCAGTAATGAAATTCTGTTTCACTTTGCCGACGACCTACTGCGCGCCCTTCACGATGACGATTTCTCTGCCGATCGCTTTGACCATGTCGATGTATTGCAGCGCAGAACGCTGGATTTTGCCGACCGGCATATAAGCAACTTCTATACCTGCTTTTCGAGCTATCCACTGTGGAATGCCTGGCTGCGATTGCATGTGATGAACGAGTTTGTGGGCTATATGGCACTGGTCAGACGGTACGCCGTGTACCTGCAAAGCGGTAATCGAGCTGCGTTCGGCGTGCTGGACGGGCAGCCGATGCCCAGCTCGATCTACCCCAACTTCGCCGGACTGGAACGGCTCTACGTCCAGGCCGAAGAATACCTCGAACGCTATCGCTGCGGATTGGATGGCGCCGCCGAGGCTGCCAGTAAGATCATCGAGCTCTTGAGGGCGAGTGAGTATCTGCCCCCGATGTTCGACTGGACCCGTCCCGAGTACAACCACGTCGATTCGACGCCCGAAAAGGCGCGAAACGTGGCCCGATGGGGCCGATCCGAAGCGCCGCTGGAGCTCCGGCAGCACGTCTTCGACTTTGCTCGGGAGACTCTAGAGCAGGTCAAGGTATGAACGCGGGTTTGGCAGGTCCCGGGGATACTCTCCCGGGTGCTGGTGACTGCCAACTCTGAGTGCCAGCCATGAACTCGAACATCACCGGCTATGTGCGCAGAGCTGTGGAGAACAGACCATGACCGATAAAGCCTGGCTCATCCAACTCCTGACCAACCTCATCGTGGTTAGCTTCATGTTGGGAGTGGGGATGAATGTGTCGGCCCTGGCGGTAATCCAGGCGATCAGGCGCACGAGCCTGCTTTTGCGGTCGCTACTCTTGAACATTGTCCTCGTTCCCATCTTGGTTGTGGGGATCGCGATCCTATTCGGCGTCGCGCCGGAGTTTACCCTGGCCATGATCATCTCGGCTGCGGCCCCGGGCGCTCCCCTCGGTCCACCGCTGAGTATGATGGCAAGAGGAGACGTCCCCTTCGCGACCGGTCTGATGGTGGTCTTGGCCGGCCTATCGGTGGTGACCACGCCGCTGATCTGTCGGGCTACCATGATGACCATCGCTGGCGATGTCGAGCTCGATTTCGCGGTATTGGCGGCCATGCAGATCTTACTCACCTCCATGCTGATTCCTCTTGGTGGGGGATTTCTGGTCCAAGCTCTGCTGCCGCGGGTCTCGCAACGCCTGGCGAAGCCGCTCCGCTTGATTGCGAACACGCTACTGCTCGCTACAATCATTCTGATTGTGGTCGACCAACTTCATATATTGACTGCGTTGGGCTGGCAGGTACTGCTTGCCATGCTCCTGGGTGTTGCCCTACCACTCTTGCTCGGTTACTGGATGGGCGGGCCCGAGGGGGCAACTCGTCGAACCCTCGCGGTCACGACTGGTGTCCGCAACACAGCGCTCGCGCTCCTGATCGCTGCGACCAGTTTCGCCGGCACGGTTGTGGTGCCAGCCGTTTTCGCCTACGGTCTTTTCATGGTCGTCGGCGGCCTGGCCTACGCGACGTTCGCGGCACGGCGCAGCGCAGCACTGCAGACCGCGGATACGCCTTGACGTCCCGGAGCTCGATTTCTGCCTCCTCAAGCAGGCGAGAATATCCCGCTCTGCAGTCCCGTTCGCAGCCAACCCTCTCGTAAGGCCCGAATTCAGGCTCGCTTGTCCTGCCTTCCAGCAATACCTTCGGCCGGGGATCTTTGCATCCCGGATCCTGGGCTAGCGATATCCCCGAAACGACACCCGGTACAGGATCGCGTACAGTGCTGGCACAATACCGAGAGTGAGCACGGTCGAGAACATCAGCCCGAAGATGATCGCGATGGCCATCGGCTCCCACATTCCGCCGGCCATCCACAACGGAATCAGGCCACCAACCGTGGTCGCCGTGGTGAGCAAAATCGGTCGCAGTCGCCGCTGCGCTGCCACCACGATCGCATCGGCCGGCGTCAAGCCGTTTTCTTCCATCTCCAACTTGATGCGCTCGATCAGCACGATGGCATTGTTGATGACAATGCCAAAGAGCGAAATAATGCCCAATAAAGTCATAAAGCCAAAATACGATTCCATGGCCAGAAGGCCAATGACCACCCCGATGAGCGCCAGCGGAATAGTAAACAAGATAATGAATGTGCTGCGCATCGAATTGAACTGCATGACCAGAAGCATCAAAATGATGAATCCAGCTATCGGCATCTTGGCCCTGATCGAGCCATTGGCCTTATTCGACTTCTCGGTCACCCCGCCGATCTCGTAGCGATAGCCCGGCTCCCAGAACTCTCTTTTTTGCCCGTCCAGCCACGGATCCATGTACGCCTTGATCTCTGCTGCCGTGACACCGGAATCGAGCCGGGCCAGGACGCTGACTGTCTGCATGCGATTGCGTCGCTTGAGCTTGGACGGCTCCCACACGATCTTGGCGTCGGCAACCTGCTTGAGGGGAACACTCTTACCCGACGATTGCGCGTAGATATTCAAGGTCTCCAGCTTGCCAATGTCATCTCGGTCGCTGGCCGCCGAACGCATGGTGATGGGAATGATCTCGTCACCTTCGCGATACTCGGAGGTCTGGACTCCGGTGAAATTGGCCAGCAGGGATACCGCGATGTCCCAGTTGGTCACACCGGCGCGGAACGCCCGCGCCTGACTCACCTCGATGATCAACTTCTTGGTCTGAGGCCCCCAGTCGTCCTTGATACCGCGGGGGCCGCGCAGGGTCGTCAGCTCGGCCTTGACCTGTTCGACAATGGTAAAAACCTCATCCACATCGGGCCCCGAGATGCGTATCTCGATGGGATTGGCCACTGGCGGCCCGGTATTCGGTTTTTTGAGATCGACCTCGAGATCGGGAAAGTTGTCGAACGTAAAGGTGTCCAGCTTGTCGATGATTGCATCGCCGACCAGCGGGCTGGTCGTATTCATCAGGATGAATGCATATTCGGGCCCGGGTGGCTCGGGTAGATAGCCCAGGCTGTAGCGCGGCGCACCGACACCGATGAATGTCCCCCAATTGACAACCCCCTGCGGCCGTTCGTCGCTCGCCACGAGTTGCTCGGCGATGAATCGCTCGATCCGCGTGATCACATCCTGGGTCCGGGTCAGCGTTGAACCAGGCGGCATTCGAAACGTCGCGTTGATCTGAGCCACGTCGTCGGGCGGAAAAAATTTCTTGGGTACGAAGGCAAATCCCCGCATACTGACCACCAGGCCAGCGACCACGACGAGCACGCTGATGTAGCGCAGTTTGAGCGCCATGATCAGGCCCCAGCGGTACATACCGAGGAACAAACCACCTTCCGGTTGCCGCCCAACTGGCCGTCGCTGCCCGCCCGCCGGTTGTCGCCCGCCGGCCATTCTTTTTTGCCTGGCCCGCTTGGCCGACAGAAATGTCACCGCCATGAGAGGCGTCATGGTCAGGGCAAGGACCCAGGAAGACAAAAGCGAAATGGATACCACCTTGAAGATGGACGAGGTGTATTCGCCGACTGCTGATTCGGCGAGAAAAATGGGTAGAAATGCGACGCACGTGGTGAGTGAGGAGGTGAGCAGCGAAATCCGCAGCTCCTTGGCCGACGACACCGCGGCGGCAATCGGCTCCTCTCCCTCCTCCATTTTTACCATGATCGATTCGGTCACCACGATGGCATTGTCGGCCAGCATACCCAGGGCGATAATGAGAGAGGCCAGAGATATCTGATCCAGGCCAATATCGAATACCGACATGAGGACCAGGGCAGCTAGCATGGTGATCGGGATCAGGCTGGAAACCACCAATCCGGTACGCACCCCCAGAAAAACCAGCATGACCAACATGACCATGCCGATGCTTTGTAGCAAGCTGATCACAAAGTCGTCGACCTTGGTCTTGACCTCGGCAGGCTCAAAGTGAATGATATCGAAGTCGATACCGTGGGGGTAGGTATCGGGTAGCTGTTCGAGAAGTAACGAAACTTTCTCGCCCAACTCCACGATATTCGATCCCGCGCGCAGCGAGATGGCCAGACCGATCGACGGCACTCCATTGGTGCGCATCTCGTATTCCGGCGGATCGACGTAGGCTCGCCGGATATCGACAATATCGCCGAGATATGTCACTTGACTCCGGCCCGGAAGCTGGATGACGGTCCGCCGCAAATCGTCGATCGACTCGAAGTTGCCCGACGGTTCGATGACGATGTCCTCCACTCCAGTCGATATATCGCCGCCCGGAATAATGATATTACGGCGCTCGAGAATGGCGTTGAGCTGCGATGGCGACAGGCCGAGCTGAGCCAGCCGGGCGTTGTTGTACTCGACAAAGATCCGCTCCTCCTGCGCACCACTCAGATTGACCTTGGCCACCTCCTCGATGAGCAATAGCTGATCGCGAACTTCGTCCGCGATGTCCTTGAGTTCTCTTTGGCTGATTCCCTCACCGGTCACGCCGATGACAATTCCGAAGATCTCGCCGAAATTGTCGTTGATGGTCGGGCCGAGGATTCCAGCCGGAAGCGTCGGACGTATGTTGTCCACTTTGCGCCGCAGATCATCCCAGATCTCGGTCAGATGAGTGTATTTCTCCTTGATATTGACCATCACGACCGATACGCTGGTTTTGGAGGTGCTCGAGATGAAATCGAGCTCGGCGATCTCCTGCACCGCGTTTTCGATCTTGTCGGTCACCAGCATCTCGACCCGCTCCGGGCTGGCGCCGGGAAAAATAGTCGTGATCTGAGCGGTGCGGGTCAAGAAACCGGGATCCTTGGCCTGGGGCAGGCTGAAAAAGCTGAGCAACCCGGCAAATACGATGAGGACCACGGCGACCAGAGTGACCCGGTCTCGCTCGATCGCTGCCCGTGTGAGATTCATTGCGCCACAGTCTCGTCGGCTTCGCGGACCAGAACCTGCATACCGTCTTCCATTTTACTCAGTCCGGCAGTGACTACCCGTTCGTCCTCCTTTACCCCGCTGAGGATCTGTAGCCCTTCACGAGTCAGCTCCTCGCTCACTTCGACCGCTCTGCGTCGGACGATGAATTTGCCTTCTTCGCCGGCTTCAACCACGAATACGAATCGGCCCTCGCGATCTTGCCCCACCGCAGACGGCGGCACCATGAATCGAGACGAATCGGTGGCTTCTTCGGCCTGAAAGCGAAAGGTCACGTCGGCTGCCATACCCGGCCGGATCTGGTCATCGGCCGTGGCAAGGATGACGGTGACCGGAAACGCGGCTTCGGCGGTGTTGGAGCTGACCGCGACCTCGGATACCACGGCGACAAAGGTCTTGCCGGAGATAGCCTCGAACGATACCTGGACGTCGCTGCCCTGTTTGACCCGCCCGATCAAACCCTCTGGCACCGCAACAGTGACTTTGGGCTTCTTTCCCGAAGCCAGCTTGACGATGGGCTGTCCGGCCTTGATATTTTCGTTGGCCTCGACCAGTACATCGGCGATCGCTCCGGAAATCGGGGCGGTCAATCGAGTGTATTCGAGCTGCTGCTTGGCCAGCTTGACCGCTTGCGCGGCGGAACTGGAATTGGCGCGGGCCGATTCATAGCGTGCACGAGTCGAATCGAGCCTCGAGCGCGACGCGTTCTGGTTGGCGTAGAGCGCGCGAACCCGGTCGTACTCGGATTTGCTATTGCGCCTCTGCGCCCGGGCCCTGGCCTGAGCGGCCTTGGCCTGCTTGAGTCTGAGCCGGTAATCGGTCTTGTCGAGCTGGGCAATGAATGACCGCTTCTTGACCTTGTCGCCCACCTTGACCCCGAGCTTGGTTACATTGCCAGTTACCTTGAAGCTCAGGTTCGATTCGAGGCCGGCTTCGGATACCCCTGAGAACGTCCGCTCCAGCGGCCCACCCGCGGCGGTGATCCGATAGTACTTGACCGCGCGAATTCGCTGTTTGGCCGGAGGTTGTTCTTTCTCGCAGATCATCCCGGCGCTGGCGAACGCCAGTAAAACGATGAGCGCAGTATTGGCCCGGGGTCTCTCGAACATGGCAACCTCATTTGCGCCGAGCGTTGGAAATATACCAATCGGCCTGGCGGAAAAAATCGTCGCGTTCGGTGTCCTTCATCAATACATCGAATTGTCCCACCGCCCGCTGGACGTTCATCCACTGAACCAGAAAATCATAGATCGCATTGGCGGCCACTTGCTCGGCGATCAGAGCGCTGTTTTGTGCGTCGATCAACTCGACCACGGTGGTGGCTCCCTGACTGTACGAATCGGTGACCAGCTCGAGGTTTTTGCGCGCCGCGGTAGCGCCCTCTTGGGACAGGTCGATGGCTGCATAGGTCGAGCCGAGGTTGTGCATGCGCGACAGCGTGAGCTGAGTGAGCCGTCCGCGCAGCGCTTGCCGCTCTCGC
Organism: Pseudomonadota bacterium; assembly: GCA_022360315.1. GTDB lineage: Bacteria > Myxococcota_A > Polyangia > Haliangiales > Haliangiaceae > JAKSDA01. Next base: position 6,900 of record JAKSDA010000502.1, on the reverse strand, counting down.
TCGAGCCGGCGCAGCTCTGCCTGCTCACGGGCCGAGCGGGCATAGCTGGCGCCCCCCTCGAACAGCCGAAACGATGCTGTGACACCGACGAACCAGTTGATGTCGGGGCGCTCGGGCAGCATGTCGAACGGCGCGGGGAGCGGCCCCTCGCTGCCCAGATCAAGCTCCTGTCCGGCGCCACCGCGGTAGAACTCCCCGGTTACCCCGCCCTTCACAGCCACCGTGGGAACGAAGTAGGACAGCCGGCGCGACGTAACCAGGCGCTTTTGCGCGGCGACGAGCGAGTCAATCGACTTGAGCTCCGGCGCCAGCGACAGAGTCTGTTCTGCCATGAACTGGCGAAACATGGTAAAGACGGCCGGATTCTGCATATAGGAAAACAGCTTTTTGTGCCGGGTGAGCAGCACTGGATCGCTGATTGTAGCGTCCTCGGTATCAAATGGCTCCTCGAGCGGCCGATTCAGGATGCGGTTTAGCGCGATCTCGGCAATGTTCCGCGTGGCAACGGCGGCGATCACACTCTTGCGGTCATTGGCGATCTGCAACTCGAAGCGATACACCTCGGCTCTGGTTCCGGCGCCTATATTGACCCTGGATCGAGCCCGGGCCAGGTTGGACCGGGTGGTATCGAGGTTCTGCCGCTGAATACGCTCGAGCGCCTTGGCCCGCAGCACGTCGAGGTAGGCCACTGCCACATTGGCAATCACGTCGAGCCTGGCCCGCTCGAGGTTGCTCTGGCGCGAGTCCTGCAGTTTTTTTTCGGCACTGAGCCTCGCCCAGGCTGGTTCGGCAATGATCACCTGGGTGGCCGAGGCTGTGCCGGTCCACTGTCGCTCGGGTTGGAGGCCCAGGCTGGCTGTTGCAGTGTCCTCGTCGATCAGCCGGGCGGTACTCGCCAGCTCGACGCTGGGAAGGAGATAAGCCCTGGCCTCGCGAACCCGGTTTTTTCCGGCCACCACGACCTCCTTGGCCGCGGCCAGATCGATGTTGTTGGCCACCGCAGCCCGAACCACCGTGGCCAGACTTTCGGTCCGTTCGACGTTCGAGCGCTTGGAATTGAGCAGAACCGCCTCGGTGATGATCTTCCAGTTCGGCGAATAGCCGATCGCGCGGGCGGTGGCCATGTTGATGACCAGGCGCTCGTTGAACTCCAGGGTGACCGGCAATTTGTCCAGACTCTCGCCGAGCAAAATCTGCTGCACGATAAGGGCTGTGCGCCGGGCCGACAGAGTGAAGTCCGATGCCGGCCGGGTACCCGCGAGTATGCCGCGCTCCACTTCCGTGCGCCCGACAAACGAAAAACTGGGCAGCTTGCGCTTGATGAGTCCAGCTGCCAGGGCGTTGCGTTCTTCCTCCCGGAGCTGGAGCATCGACCTCAGGTACACGGCCTCGGTGTCGTCTGGGATAGCGGCCAGCGCCCGGCTGGCCGATCGGCCCACCCGTACGATGTGCAATTTGACTCCGAGGCGCCGCGTCTGTCGGGCCAGGCGTTTGCCCAGGCCCGGCACTGCCCCGGCAAACTGGGAATGGATCAATACGGTGAGAGTCTTGAACGGCAACAATTCGCGAAACTTGGCCAAGTCGCGCTCGAAGGTCTGCGGCAACGCCAGATAGGCCAGATTCTTGCGACCGCTCGTGCCCCGCCTGGTCACCGGGATCCTCTGCAACTGAGGATCGACAATGAATGGAGCGATCACCGGTTTGGACAGTTTTTTTCGCCGGCCCAGCTCATTCGAGGCCAGGATGCCCATGCCCACGATGATGTCCACGTCCGGATCGGCGAGCAGCTTGTCGACTGCCGCCTTGACCGATTTGGCAGTCCAGTTGCCGACGATCTGCTTGTCGACCGGGATTTGGATGCCGAACTCACCCTCGGTAAGGGCATCGATCTCTCTTTTGAATACCTGGAAGATCGGCTGATTGTCGCGTGACGGACCGTCGACCGCGAGTCCGATGATCGTCGAATCCCGCTGGCGCCTCTGCGCGGACGCCTCGCCGACCGGCCAGGCGAGCGCGAGCGTGGCAGCGCAAAGGAGCAGGACCATGGCCGTGCTTCTCGCCTGGCAACTGCGGTGAAGATCGCGGCAGAACAGAGCCCTGCCCGGCCGAGCCGTGCCGTGCGAAATCGGGCCCGGCAGAGCCAGGCCATGCAGTGCGGCCGGGCCAACTCCGCATCGCATTGCTTGCCGGGATGTCCGGCCGATCCTACGGATTGTCTTCATGGTGTGTCCTCGCTGGGCTCATTCTGCGCGACCTCGATCGGGCCGGCCAAATCGGTCGGGATCACGGTCATGTGCATAAGAGGGCTGACCTGACCATACCGAAATAGTCGGGCCAAGGGTGCCACTGTACTGGTTCTACGGGAATGTGACCCGAGCAATAGCTTCATAACATAGTTTCACGCGGCGTGACTGGCTTCTTGCCGTCTGCGACGACGTATCTCGCGGGCTTGCTCGAGTCGTCGATCTCGCTCTTGCCAAATCTGCTTCTCGCGGCCTTCGAGCTTATCCAAGGGGGTGGTACCCAATGGCACTGTGCAGCCTCACGGTGTTGTAGTGCTCGACGAACGCGGTGACCACTCGCTGAGCTTCCTGGAGCGAGTCCGGTGCATTCGGCCGTATGGCGGTCTCCTTGATAATTCTGTGATACCTCTCGAGCTTCCCATTGGACTGAGGATAGTACGGGGATGTTCTCACATGCGTCATGCCGGCTATCCTTATAGGAAGTATGATTGACAACTGCTCAACCGGAGCGAGACCGGTGATTTACCTCCAGAGCACCATAAGCGGGCAAGATGCAATGACCTGACCGACGTCGCGGAGTAGGCGCAACTGAGAACTTGTCTCCATCAATGACTTTCCGTCCCGGAGTTCGTAGCAGGCTTGATTTTTCCTTCTGTCCACATTCGGTCCAGACGGTCGAGTAGAGGTTCTTTACCTCTTTCGAGCGCCTCGAACTGGTCGATCGTCAGGTCGGCGAACGGATCCGGCCCGAGTTCGGCCTGTGGTGTCACTCGCGACAGATGGGTCGTGGTGCGACACTGCGGACACCAGACCCATATCGTGCCCGTCCCGACCGCTGGTTTGAACATATGGAAGTAAGCACGAAGCGGACCACCGTCACACTTCGGGCACTTGATCTGCACTTCGCCCTTGAGAGAGCGAGTCGCTGCCCCCATGAATGGGAACTGGTATGAGCCTCCGGCTTCGGTCCATTTCTTCATTAATGCCTCCAGGTCATTTGGCCAACGATTTCGACACCAGCTCCCATAATTCCTCCCCCGCTTTCTCTGCGCCAGCTTCGGTGGTGCCACGTCCGGCCGCGAAGTCCTTGAGGTGCTGCACCTCATGCCCGAATGACTGTACCGCCTCCTTGAGTGACGATAGCCCCTTCGCGGTGAACGTGATGATGGGCCGGCCTCGATGGTCCTTGAGGGCCTGTCCGGTGCCGTCGCGGGAGACCCAGGCGTAAATGTTCGATGTGTCGGCACCCGAGGCCTCAAGGGCCTTGAGATCCGACTTGGAAGCCCTGCGGAGGTGATAGGGTGAGGGACTTACGCCGGCGCGACCAAGTGTATTGCGCAGCCGCTTGATGGATACTGGCCCAGTCTCGGCGACGATCTTGCCGCCGCGCCGCATGACTCCCTTGACGCCGGACGCCTGCTCCAGGGCGCGGAATGTGCGCTTGTCAGCATCGACTTGATGGAGAATCCTGGCGACTTTTGTGAGTTGAAACTTCGTGAGTTTCCTGCCCGCCTTGATCTCTGCGTGAAGTGCCTCAATGGTCCCCTTGTCCGCCGAACGACTGTCGATGGCCTTTAACGCCGCGATCACCTCGTCTTCACTTTTGCCCAACTTGACCGCAGCCTCGGCGAGCGTGAGCCCCCCTTTGAACGCCTTGCGCAAGAGCGCACCGCCAGCGATCGGGATGAGCACCGCAAGCGCTGTGATCGCACGCTCTCCGGTGGTCATCTTGGTGCCCCATTTCGTGTATCCGCCGATCGCCTCGGCAAGGTCCACGATGTCCCCGACGACCGGGATCATGCCAACACCGATGTCAATGACTGAGGTCAGAGCATCAAGGAAGGTGTCCGGTTTGCGGCGTGGGCTGTGGTTCCCGCGGTATCCGTGCTTCCACGCATCGTCTGCGATATAGTGGAAGTCGAACCGAGTCTTCTGGCCACCAGTGTATAGTGAAAAGTCGTAGCTGGTGAAGATCTTGGTCTTCGAAAAGCTACAGTGAAGGTCAAAGTCGGCCTTGTTATTGCCGTCAATATCGAGCGTGTACACTGCTTCTTTGCCGTGGCGCGCCGGTTTGAGAAAGGCGCCGCGGAACCTCCTGCGATCCGGAATGCTGAGGACCGTCTTGAACGGCACGGCAGGTACGCTGTGATTGCCCATCGATATGTAATCGTCGTCAGAATCAACTTCTCGACCCCTGACGTCCCAGTACTTCATCTCGGACTGGTAGACACGACTCCAGTTGACGGGCTGGATGATTGTCTGCACTTTCCCGGGGCCGGAGTGACCGGGGAGTAACTCAAACGAGACCACAAAGTCATGCTCTCCGAACCGAAGAATGTAGTCCTCAGTCTCTTGAGATGCAGTAGGTTTTGGGGCAGCCTGAATTGTACTCGGCGCCCCTGACGGTGTTCGGATTCGAGGTGGCGGTATCTCCGAAGTGCAGCCGATGTTATTCGGCGCGCCTGCCCCTTGACTCGTCCCTTCAGGGGGACTTTTCACGCCTGACCCTCGCAAACGGCTCGATGCGGTGAGGCTGCGCATTGCCCAAGCATTGCCCACGTGGACATGCGGCGATACGGTCGAATCTGGTACGCCCGCCCCTGGCACGCAAGCCTTCTCCTCCATATTCGCCACTTTGGCTCCCATCTCATCGGCTTCTTTCTCCAATGCCGTATCGTAGTGGATTGCCGCACCGCTCACATCTTCGGTAGCAGCGACCCGCTCCTGTGCCTGTTGCACGACATGAGCAAGTTCGTGCGCCAGAAGCTCTTGACCAGTTGAGGTCCACGGGTCGTATTGCCCGGGAGCGAAGAAGATATTCGTACCGCGTGTGAACGCGTGGGCACCCAACTCCGTGGCTTGTGGGCCTACGTAGATGCGTACGGCTGAGAAATCCATGCCCAGTACGCCTTCCATTTTGACGCGCACTGGGTCGGGCAACGGCTCGCCACTGCCCTTGGGCGTGATATCGAGTTCCTGTGCTGCGCTCAAGCCGGCAAGATTATGAACGATACCCTTGCCTTGAATAGGCTGAGCCTCTGTTTCAGATACAGATATGACTGCAACCGAACTCATGGTCGGCGATGTCTGTCGACTCTTGGTGTTATCCCCAGGTTGCCGCTTCTTGAGGTCGGCCACTATGCCCATGACTTCCTGGTAGTGAGGAAGTCTCACTTCATTTGGCAAAGGAATGCCCGTACGGCGAGCCGCCTCGAATCGTTCTCGCATCTCCAGGAAACGATCGCGTTTTGCGTATTCCTCCTCGAGAGTCATAGTACGCGTTCGCTTCCCGGGTGCAACGCCAGGTTTTGGCGCTGCCCACCGGTTGGGGTTACCTTCGATGGCATCGGTGCGCGTACGCTTGCACGGGGCTACGCGCGTACCCAAAGCATCTTTGAGCAGCTGGTGATATAATTCGGGCACCGGCACAAAACTCTGCGTCGCCAAGTAACAGGCACGGCCGTACATTCTTTCCACGACCATCGGATCTGTTAGTCCGTACTGCGCAGCTTCCTCGTAGATTTCCCTCGGGAGTTCTTGCCAGTCGTCAATCTCGCGACGCAGTCCATCATGGTCACCGCGATACCGGAACCGCTTGCTCATCTGCTCACCTGAACGGTGCCAGCGAGATCCCCGAACATGGACCGACCAAGCTGCTGGTTCAAGAAGCCACGCTCGCCCCTCAGTCGAAACAAGTCCACGTCAAATCTCCCGGTGCCATAATGTAGCTGATTGCTACATCTTTTGCGAAACTCGCGCGAGAAAACTTCCCGCAAAATAAAGCCCAACAGCCCCAGCCTCCGGCTCAAAGTGGCCCAGCCCCCGACCCAAATTGCCAGGTACCTGGCGGCCCGGCGTCGGCATCGGTTTATTGGAATCGGCATCGCCCCGTAGAATCATTCAACGTGACCTGGCCAACATAGCACTCATTGCGGGACTCAACGTGAGCATTCCTGGCGTTCTCCTCACTACGTCGTTATATGCGCAACCAGCCGAAATGGCAGTACCTTGCCGCCGCCCGCATTGTTGTCAATGTGTATCGGCTGTCCTGATGAATGTCTTGAAATCTCGGGCGATGAACTGTGGGCCATTATCCGAGATAATCCGCGGACGTGCATTGGGGTGCTTCTCCCGCGCACGCTGCATGATGGTCTCGACATCGGCTTCTGTCATCGACTCTCGGATCTCCCAATGCACGATGTATCGACTGTATCCGTCCAGCAAGGAGCACAGATAGTAGAAGGTGCCGCTGACGTTGAGATACGCAATGTCGACGTGCCAGTGGCGATGAGGAGCCAGTGGCTGTACGAACCCTGTGCCCTTACGCGACGACTTGGGTTCCAGCGATCGAGAAGGCCCGCTGAGCGCAACACCCGATATGTTGTCGAGGGGCTTACACAGACCACGTTTTCATCGAGCATCATGAAAGTCAGTCGCCGGTAACCTTCGATTGGATGCTTGGTATGGAAGTCGATGATTGCCTGGCGTTGCCAGGCTTCGAGCCAGTGATCGCGAAGGATCTTGCCATTATGTTCATTGACCTTGCCATAACGCTTTCTCCACGCATAGAGCTTCTTGCCGATAGCGAGCCACAGCGCAAACTGCTTCGCCGGTAGCTCCGCCCTCTCCGACCAGTACGAGACAAAGTCCACCACTT
>JAKSDA010000260.1 GCA_022360315.1 Pseudomonadota bacterium | reverse complement strand
TGGCGTCGTCGAGTCGCAGCAGAATGTCGTCGCGCACCAGCTGCTTGAACAGCCGCACTGCCTGGGCGTCTGTGAGCTCTTCGACCCGATTGCCGCTCAGCTCTGCGTCCGCGTTCATGTACGCGGCTGGCCGACGGCTCTGGTCGCCGCCGAAGAACCGGCCGTCGCGAACGCGCACCACATAGCCGTCCCTGGTGACCAACAGCCGCGCGGCTGCCCCGACCGGCACCAGGCGGGTGCGGTGCTCTTGCCAGGCGTCGGTCTGCCAGATGTCGTCATAGTCGAGATTCTCGTCGAGAGCGAACACATGCCAGCGCCTGCCGGCCTGCACCACTGTGCATGCGCGTCCACTGATGCGGGCGAACCCGAGGGCCTCGTCCTGGGTGGGCAGGCCGGCCGCGGGGTCGAGTACCTCGGCGAGCTTGACGTCGGTGTCAAAGAAGATGCCCTCGGATCGGGCCACGGTGCGGCCCACGAGGGATCGGGCGGCGCGGCTGGCGGCCCGGTCTGCATGGTCTCGGCGGTCGGCCACCGACTGGGCGTGGCGCGCATCAGCGCCGATCTCGTCGAGTAGCTCGTCCTCGGACACCTGATCGGCCGTGCCGATGACGAAGTCCAGGTACAGCTCGCCGCGGTTGTGGATGCCGAGCATGATCTGTCGATACGTGCACTCCGAGGCACCCTGCGCACTGCGCACGACATCGAGGGCCGCCTCCTGGTCGCGCTCCTCGTCCGCTGCGAGCTCCGCGGCCAGTCGGTCGAGCCCGGCAGACACAGTTTCGCTGTAGCGCAGGATGCGCATGACCTCGCCGTCGCGGCGGATGAGCACCTGCAGGGTGTCGGCATCGGTCTCCGCCTCGATGATCGCCCGCACCCGCTCTGATGCCATGGGACGCAGCCGGGCCAATTGAGCCAAACCGCCAAACAACTCGGCGACATTGGCCGCAAACCCGGGCATCTCGGCCAGCACGCTGACGATCTCAGCGTCCGTCAACTCAGGGGTGGTCCGTCCATCGACGACCTTGGAGTCCATGCTCTGGGCTGCGTCGGCTATAGTCTGCGGATGGGTCTGCAGATGGATGCGCGCAGATGGCGGCTGCTCGACCCGCACCTGGCGCCCGGCCACCGCATCCGCTGCAACGCAACGCGCCTCGCGTTCTGCAGCGTCGTTATAGTTGCCGAGCAGAGCGCCCGTGCGCGGCGCGCTGCTCCGGTACTGCAGGATGTGGGCGACCTCGTGGGCCACGGTCTCTCGGCTCGGGGAGGCGCTCGCAAACGCGATGTAATCCGGCGCGGCCGCGGCCAGGGCATCCCCGGGGAGGCTATGGCCGATCTCCACGGTGACTTCCTGCAGGTCTGCGTTGAAGTGGCGCTCCATCTCGTCCCGGAACGGCAGCGGTACTATCTGCGCAGCGGTGTGGCTCTCTGCTGTCGCCCCGGGTGTAGTGGGGCTCTTCTTTGCCGCCACCGCAGGTGTGGTGTGGCCCTGTTCCGCCACCGCGGGTGCGAAGGAGTTACTCGGTTCGGTTTCTGGCCATTCTGGCCCCGATTCGCCTCTGCGCCCGAGGTCGCGCAGGACCGACATGGCATAGTCATACTCGGGGAACCTCTCGGCTGGCGGCAATTCCCTGCCAGCACGCTCCGCATCCTGTGCGCGACGTTGCGCCTCCATCGACATCTCTCGCTTGGCCATCTCCTCGGCCATTGTCATGGTGCGGCTTCGCTTGCCCGGGGACGCACCGGGGGTCGGAGCTGCCCACCGGGTGGGCTCTCCGTATACGGCCGCGGTTCGGGTCCGTTTCCCCTGAGCCACAGGAGGACCAGCTGCCGCCTGGAGTCGCCGTTCATACGCTGCGGTGACCGAACCATGGCCGAGTCGCGCCCCGTCGCACGCCTGTGAATACAGAGCCCTGGCCAGGGCCGGATCCTGAATCCCATACTTCCGTGCGAGTTCCTCGATGTCCGCGTCTGGCGTACGTTCCCGCCCGTCATGTTGCCCCCGCAACAGCCGCTCGTAGATGCTCACGCACGAACCGTAATCCAAGGCACGTCACAAACATAGCGGACTGACCGCGTTTTTCGTCTCGGGTCCCGGGCAGCGGAGTCCCCCGGGGGGACTCCGCATCCTCGACCTGCGCAGAACAGAAATCCGCTCGGTGGAGCCACTGGCCGCACTCGACAGTCTCGAAGAGGTAGTCATTGCCGGGACCGCCGTGCGGGATCTGCGCCCCCTGGCTCGATTGCCCCGGCTGCGCCGGGTGGTGGTTGATTCCGAGCAGCAAGAAGGGGCATCACAGGCCGGATTGTGCGCAGAAGTTGATTGACGTGATTGGGCACAGATATCCGTTGGGCTGCTCTCGTGGTGGAAACACTGCTCGTCGTGAAATACGCCGGGTCAGATGGAGGAGCTCAAGCGGTATGCAAATAGCTGTCGCCTATCGATTTCTGTGCAACCAGCTGCCGACGTGGCCGGCCAGGCTGGCCAGACGCCAGACAGATGCGGCGCGCAGAGTGTTGGTCGGCACGGCTGCTAGCGGACGATCGTCGACCATCGGGTCGAGCCAGGCATCGAGGGGGGGACGGGCCAGCGCGCCGCCCAGGTTGAACAGGGCCAGGTCGGTGACTCCGGCGGCCCGGGCGATGGCCACGTCCTCGGCCAACTGAGCAGGACCGCGATAGGTACCCTCGTCGCCGAAAACGCCGGTACCGATACAGCCGAGCGAGATCCCCGCTCTGTCGCCGCAGGCCTTTCGCACAGCTCGGGCCGACTGCCACAGCAAGGCAGTCGTGTCTGCCCGGCCGAGCCAGCCGCGCGAGTAGCCCTCGATGAGCGAGGTGTAGACCATGATGCTGACGTGATCGAACGGCAGACCGGACACCGGTGTGCCGATGAGGTGTTGCCAGCCGCGTCCGACATGCTGTGGCCCCATCGCCACCGTGGGTGCGACGACCGCCGATACAGTGAGTCCCAATGCGGCGAGTTCGGCCAGCAACATGCGAAAGCGGTCCGTTGCGCTGCCAACGTTCAATTTTTGCGCCTTGACCAGGCCTCGCAGCGGCCGTTCTTTGAACCAATAAGGCGGTTCGAGATCGATGACAACTTCGTCGGGCAGGGCATCTTCAGTCTCGAGATCACTGGCCAGTTCTACGGCAAACGAGCTGAAGCGATCGGCGTTCTCGGCATTGGCCCAGCGCCCATCGGCGGGTTCGAGCATGGGCCATATCGCCACCTCGACGCCGTGTTCGCGGCATGCGCCGATGACTCCCGGGCAGGTCGCAGCGCTGTCGGGAGTGACTGCCACGACGAGTTGAATCGAGCGGCTGGCCAATGCGCGCAAAAGCCCGGCTGAACGCAGGATATCGGGGGCGACAAACTCGCTATAGATGCGCCGCCGCATGGTGGGGACACCCCGGATTCGAGTTTGCTCGGGTTGCGCTCGTTCGACTCTCGGTCGAGAGGTTTTGAGCGAGAGGAGGTGAGTGTTGTTTCGATTTGTCATCGCGGTGGGTCGGGTTCATGCAACTGGTTGGTGTGGAGCAACTGGCGCGGCTCGCTCGGCATCTGCAAGCCTGGCAGCAGCATGGCGGCAAACGCTGGCAGGTTGCGAATTTGGCGCTCGCTTAGCCAGGTCTCGGCAGTTGCGATGAGCTCGCTTCCCGGCCCGGCGCCGAGTAGATTGCCACGGTGATACCGAGTCACCGCGGCGTGAAGCGCCATGTCGGCCCGGTCGAAGGCGTGCTCAGCGCGGCTGAGATAGGCCGTGGCGCGGTCCTTGTCGCCGCGCAGTGCGGCCAGGCTAGCTCGGCCGACCAGAGCGATTGGGTCTGACCAGTGCATTCTCTCGCGTTCGATGGCGCGCAGCGCCGATCGGACCTGCCTCAGATGTTTTTGTCGCTGGTTTTTCGGCCCGCGCACAGCGGCGGCCAGGCCGCAGCGCAGCTTTAGAAAACTGCCGTCGATGCGGATCTTCTGGATGCGCAGGATGTGCGATCGCACCACGCTGGGCCAGGTTTTCTCGACCCGCTTGAGGGCTGCGCGCCAGTCGCCGCGATACAGTTCGATCTCGGTCAGGGCGACGAATGCATTCCAGTGCTGGAAGTAAAACGACGTGCTCTGCCAGCGTCGCATGAACGCCTCGACGTCGGTGTGGGCTTGTCCGGGCCGGTCGCGAACCAGGGCGAGGAGATAGGACACCCCCGAGCCGACGTTGACCGCGAGTTGCAGATCGCCGCGTTCTTCGGCCTGGCGCAGCACCAGGGGCAATCGGCTGGCGAGCTCGGCTAGATCACCGAGATAGAACAGGGCCCACAGGGCCATCAACCGCGAGGTCGGCGAATCGGATACGTTGTTGCACTCGTTGCGGAACACCGCCACCGAGCGGTCGAGCTCGCGCAACGCGTCTTTCCAGTGCCCCCGCCAATAGTGGGCGGTTCCCCGGGCCATGAGGGCCAGACCGCGCGCGTGTGGATTGCCGCATTTTCGGGCCAAAGTTTCGGCCAGCTCGCGGACGCGGTTGGCGCGGGTGCCGAGTTTGCGGTGGCTTGCGGCCAGAAACATCGATTCCAGCGAAAGCGCCCGGGACAGCCGATAGGGCTCGCCAGCGGCCAGCGACAGGCGCAGATTGCGGGCGCTGAACCCGGCTCCGCTGATCGGAGCCGCCATGGCAATCCCGGCCGACACCGACCAGGTGATGTCGATCTTGGTCACTATGCGCGGATCGACCTCGCCGGGGTCGCGAGGACGATACGACAGACCGCGCAGCTTGAGCCAGAGCCGCTGCGAGAGCAGCGAAAAAACCGCTCCCATCCGGCTCTTGGGCAGCTCCAGTCCCACCGTGTTGACCACCTGGCGCAGCATGGCAAAGCCGTCTGCGAGGTGACCGCCGCGCAAATACTGCTCCATGGCGAGGCGTTTGAGCTCGACCATATGGTCGTGAGGAGCGCCGTTCGCCGCGGCCACATAGGCCCGGGCAGCCTCGCCACACCGGCCCGCATTGGCCAGTACATGGCCGAGGTCGCGCTCGAGATCGCGGATTCGGACCGAGGCACCGAGATCCCGCGACGCCTCGAGCAACTCGATCGCCTCGCGAAACCAGCCGATCGCGCGGTCGAAGGCCAGGGCGCGGGTGGCCTCGTGGGCGGCCCTGGCGGCGTAGTCGGCCGCTCGGTCGAGTTCGCCGGCCTCGCGCCAGTGCCTGGCCAGCGGCTGGTATTCGACCCCGGCAGATTCAACCGTGGGCAGCCGTCTGGTCCGAGGGGCGACTTCTCTTGCGGCCCATTCGGCTTCGAGCAGCTCGGCCATGGTGCGGTGGTGGCGCCGGCGCGTGGACGGCGCCAGATGCTCGAGCACGGCCGAGCGGACCCGGTCGTGGTAGGGCTCGAGCCATCGCTTGCCGCGATGATGGTCGGCGCGCAGTAGATGGGCCAGACGCAGGCTCTTGACCAGTGTATCGATGTTTTGTCCGGATACACCGGCGGCTTGCGCGGCCACCTCCTGAGCCAGCTGACCGCCGGCCAGACTCACCACCTCGACCAGGACTCGCCTATCCCCAGACAGGCTCTGGATGCGGCTCCACAGGGCCTTTTCCAGCTGAAAAACCCCGCCGATCGGGCTCGTGTTCAGACGACGGCCTCGCCCGCGCCGTTCGGTCTCGGCCCTTGCGGTCTCGGCGGTTGCGGTCTCGGCCGTTCCGGTCCCGATCGACCGGCGCGATTGCCAGCTGCCTGGCTGGGCATCCGGCTGGACTGCTAGGACGCTGGCATGGCGGATGAGTTCGTCGATGAACAGGGGATGGCCGTCTGATTCGGCGACGATTTCTGCCACTGCGTAATCGCTCACCGACTCATTCGACGGCAGCAGTAGTTGAGCCAGTTTCAGGGCCTCGCCGGGCGCCAGTCCCTCGATTTCGATATGGCGGACATCACCGGGAAGCGCGAGCGATGCGGGCAGCGAATCCTCGCCGGGCAGGGTATGGGTCCGGGCAGTGGCGAGCAGCAAGAGGGAGGGCGCATCTGGCGGCCGCACGATTTCGCCGAGCATGGCCATGCTGTCGGCTCCGGCCCACTGGAGGTCGTCGATGGCGACGATCAGAGGGTGGCGGTCGGCCAGCTTGGCCAGAAGCTCGCGCACTGAACCGAAAAGCTGGCTGCGCAGCTCCTGGGCATCGCAGTTGGAGGAGTGGAACCGCGGCGCCTCGGCGATGACCTCGACCTGTTCGAGTACGGGGAATACCTGGGCCAGGAGCGAGGCCTGGCGGGGCAAAAGCTGTGCGGCTTCGGTGGCCGGTAGAGCGCGCATGAAGCGACTCAGGGCATCGATGACGCCGTCCACTCCCTTGTACGGTACTGCTTCGCGCTGGTAGCAGCGGCCGAACAAGACCACGGCGGCGCGGTTTTTTCGACTCGCCCGCGAGGCGACATGTGAGCAAAGACTGCTCTTGCCGACGCCGGACTCGCCGGCGATGATGACGGTGACGGCACCGTGTTGCCGTGCCTCGGCGAAGGCGCGTTCGATTTCGGCGATTTCGTGGGCGCGGCCGACAAAATGTGCAATGCGGGGAATCGCGATCGGGCCGGATCCCGAGGCCAGAGGTTGTGGTCCCGAGCCGGCCGAGCTGGCGCTGCGCAACCGCGCCAGGGCTATTCTGGCCGACGGTCGCTCATCCGGGTCGATGGCGATGAGGTCCATGCACAGGCCCTCGAGGTCGTCGGGGAGCTCGACATCGGCCCCATCGGGCCTGGGCGCGGCCTCGTACTGTTTTCGCTCGAGCACACTCATGATGTGGCCGGCAAACGGCAGCCGACCGGTGAGCGCCTCGTAGAGCATGACGCCGACTGCGTAGAGATCGGCCTTGGGGCCGACTTTATGCGACAGCGACGCCTGCTCTGGTGCCATGTACAGCGCAGTTCCAACCAGGTGGTCTTTCTCCCATTCGGAGTCGTCCGTGATGTTGGTGATCAGGCCGAAATCGAGCACGACCACGCGACCCTGGCTGGTGACCAGACAATTGGACGGCTTGATGTCGCGATGGACCATGTCGACGTCGTGCAGGGCGGCGAGGCCTTCGAAGAGCTGGATCAGGGCCGCGCGCAGCTTCGGCTCATCGAGGGTGCCGCCGATCGGGTCGCCGGCGATGTGCCGGTCCGCGTCGTCAAAGGAATGGCTGGTGTTGTTGGGTCCGGGGCGGGCGACAAATGGGAGTGTGGCAATGTCGCTGAGGATCGGGGCAGGCGGGCGACTATCCGGGAACGGCGAAACCGAGCCCGGCCGGACGTATTGCAGAAAATTCGAACCCGTCACCAGTTCCATGGTGATGTACCACTGGCCGTCCTCGTTGAGCAGTTCGTGCAGTTCGACCAGGTTGGGGTGCTGCAGATTCTGCACCGAGCGCCACTCTTGCTTGAAGCGAAGCAACAGGTCGCCTCGCCGGGTATGGAGCTCTTTGAGCGCCACGCGGCGCTGCGTATCCCGATCTAACACCTCGTAGACCACGCCCATGGCGCCCTCTCCGAGCTTGCGGAGGATCTCGAAGCGGCCTCCGCATCTGGTTGTTTCCGATGCCATTCCACCCGCCGGGATGCGCCGGCTGATCTATTCTACGCGGGATTCATGAGCGCCGAAACCAGGCTGCGGCCGCAGTTCTCGGCACCGCAACTCCATCCCTCTGTCACCCCGGCGTAACCGCGGTCCGAACTCCCGGGACTCGGCCAAAACTTTGACATCTCGAAGCGGGCGGACGAAAGTCGAACCATCGGTCGCGCTCTTCCCGAGCGGAAAGTACAGAATACCACGCGAGGAGGCCGAGGAGCGATGCAACCCCCCAACCAGCCCGGCGATCTGCCGCTTCCCGGCCGCGGTGCAGAACGCGTCTTGAACCAGAGTTGTCTGATTCTCGGAACGGTCAAGATCGCCGCCAGTGTTTTGGTGTGGATCGTGCCACTGCACGCTGCGGGATGGCTGGCCGGGCCCGGGTGGGCAGCTGCGGCGGCGGCCTGGCCGCTTTGCATCTACACTCTTGCGACCGGACTTCTCGCCATCTCGGTCCATCGCACACCGGCAGTGGCGCGTCTGGTCGTCGGCGTCGTGATCCAGGGCGGATTTGTCGTATTTGCATTTCCGCTCGCGATTTCGGGTCCCATCGACGTCGCGACCGGGTGGCCAGTCATCGGCCTGGTGGTGGTCGAGGGGGCGGCTACGCTGCTCTTCTGGCTGTATTTGATCCGCCAGCTGCGGCCCGACCTCATGGCGCTCAACGCCGGTGCGATACGACCTTCCCTGGACCGGCCGCGGACCCGGCACGCGCTCCTCGTATATTTTTCGCTCAGCGGCAACGGTGGCAGAGCCATCGAAAAAGTACACGAGGGACTTCGCGACGGCGGATATCGCTGCTCCAAATGCTTTGTCACTCCGATTGAAAGCCGCCGCTTTGCGTTTCCGTTTCGCTCGTTCGGGCAGTTTCTCGGCATCGTTTTCGACGCGTTGTTGCGCCGCTCTGTGGCGGTTAAATGGCAGATCGAGCCATGTGCCAGATCGTCCGAGGTCGGCCGATCTGGGCCGGACGATTTCGACCTCGTGGTGTGCCTGTCGCAAACCTGGATGCTGGGCATTTCCACGCCGATTCAGGGCTTGTTTGACGATCCGGCCGGCGCGGAGTTATTCGCCGGCCGGGATGTCGCGCTGGTCAATGTGTGCCGTGGTCTGTGGCGGCGCTCCCAGGCCCAGCTCTGTCGGGGGGTCGAGGACTGGGGTGGACACGTGGTCGCGGCCAGTCCGCACGAAAATCCCGGCCGGGAGCCATTTCGGCTGTTCTCGCTGTTTTTGTTTCTGGCTCTGGGTCCCGAGCGCTGGCCGCTTCCACGGCCCGGCAATCCCGCCGAGAACGGCGCGGCGGAGTCGATGCCGAGCGTCCCGGCCGGACTGTCGGCCGGCCGGTGGCTGCTCACTCCGCAGTTTCTCGACAGCGAGTCCCTGGCTGAGCTGTCTCGTTTTGGCCGGCGTCTGACTGAGCGTCCCGGCCACGACGAGCCATCCCGGCCGGGCGAGGGCAATTGATGGAAACGCTTTTCGACCTCATTCGTCTGCCCCCCGAGCGCATTGCAGCTGCGCTGGTTTTTTTGGCCGGCTTCATGGTCGCATGTGAGTACCTGCGCATCACCCTTTCGGTAGTCGCCCCGCGCTCGGTGCCGGTGCATGTTCTGTGCGCCCTGCTCACCGTGGTGATCCAGCCGGTTGTTCTCGCCGCGTCACTGGTGCTCGGCATCGCCGATCATCCCCAGCGCGCGCTGATCAACATGCTGTACATCGCTCTTCTCTACATGGTCTGGTATCTGGCCGGGCAATCGACTCTGCTCGTGCGGCCCGATACTCAGGGCGCCGACCTCGGCTTCATGGCAGTTGGTGCTCTGTTCATCACGTTTCCTCCCGGACTTGTCGCAGCCCTGGTGTATTGACATGCTTCAGCCGATCCTTCCGCACAATCCGCCCAGCCCACTCGAGCCGGGTCCGCGGATGATCTGCGCCGGCCGGACCCTGGCCTTGGCTCTGTTTGTGTTCGACCTGGTTCTCGGCCTTGTCGCGGCAATTTGGCCCGAGCTTTACGTCGCCCTTCTCCACCCGGAGCGCAGCGATCCGCAGATCGAGCTGATCCGCCGCAATGGCGCCCTATGGCTCGGCTTTGCCGTCATTGCATTTTTCACTGCGGTCAGCGATAGGCACCATCAAGCCAGTTGGTTCCTGGTTTTGGGTTGGCTTCGCCTCATCGAGGTGCCGGCCGACACTGTCTACAGCTTTACTGCCACTGGCTCGGACACCTTCCGCCGCGCGATCATTTTCGCCGCGTCGCCGATCAACCTGCTCTTGGGCGGATATCTGATCATGTTGGCGCACCGCATGATGCGGTCCCGGCGCTGGCGTGACAGATGCGGCCCCCAGGATCCCGACCCACCTTGGTCGGACGACTCTCTCGGCCAGGGATGATCCGATTTTCATCCGAGATGAAGCCGTACGCGCCCAAATTCTACACGCAGTACAATACAACCATCGTCGGCAAGGCGTCCGCGTCTCGAAAGCCGCGTTAGGTGCCGTCGCCGGGGGAGTATTGCTCGCATCGCTTCTATACGCCGCGGTTTCGCGCTCATAGGGCCAAAAAACGGGCAGGCACATCCATGGCGGGCCCTCTCGCAGTGCCGCTCGCCCGGCACGGACTCGTTGCAGTTGGCGTGGCGCGCGCGATGGCCCGACCCGATCGGGCTATCGGTCCTTGAAGATGCGGCGGAGGAAACCGCGTTTCTTAGGCGGATTTCGCTGCGATGAATCCTCTGGCCCGGCAATTGGCTGGGGTACTGCGGCGGGAGGTTCGGGACGTTCCGGCTCCGGCGTCGATTGTCCAGGGGAAGGAGGCGGTGCCGAGTGGCGGGACGAACGGTCGGTTCGAGCGCTTGGTGGCACCGGGGGCGGAAGCGGTGGCGGTGGGTTTTTCGACCGCGACTCGGCGGGGACCGGTGGTGGTATCGGCGGTGCGGTCGGCTTGGATGGAGCCGTCTCGGCCAGATCGGGTACCGCCTCGACAATATCCGACTCGTCGAGAGTCTCCACTTCGAGTTCGAGCGATTCCAGCGCGGCATCGATCCCACTGAGCGGCTCGGGCACAGTGTGGGTCGGAGAGCCGAAGGAATCGAGGTCATCGAGCACGTCCATGGCTTTTTGGGCAGATGCCTCCAGCGGCGGACTCAGCGCCGGCGGACTCAGCGGTCCCATCGCGTCGCTGGTCTCGAGCCGGTCAAACGATGCATCCAGAAGCTCGTCGTCCTCGTCGTCGAATTCGGGCAAACCCGGCGATGAACTGGCCAGGGCATCGAGATTGGATGCCATGAGACCATCGGGGTCGAGCGCATCGGCGTCGAGGTCTTTCGACAAGCTGTCGGCGAGTTCGCCGAGCGGGTCGTCCTTGCCCGGCATGGGGAGCGGTTCCAGTGGTTCCGCGTCGGCGTCCATGCCCGGTCTGACAGCCCGGGCGATGCCCTGGGACGGATCCCGCTTGCCCGGCTCTATCGGCGAGGCGAACAGTGCCCGGGACGAGACCAGGTTGGTCGGCTCCTCCTCAAATGGCTCCTTGCCGAACGGCTCGTCTTTGTCGAATAACTTGGCTCGGTCGACCCGGAGCTCGACAGTCTGAGCATCGAGCTCTCTGGGCACCTGGTCGTCGAGCTCTGCGGGCATCTGGTCGTCGAGCTCTGCGGGCATCTGGTCGTCGAGCTCTGCGGGCACCTCGTCCTCTTCGAAATCGCTCTCCTCGATCGCCGCCGTCAAGTTATCCAGAGCGGACTTGAGGACCTGATCCGCGTCCCACACCGGCCTGTCCGCGTCCGCAATCGAATCACTGGCGGGCAATTCGTCGGTACCGCCCCCGCCGAGGCCAGACCCAGATTCGCTCTCGTTTGTGCCTCCAGGCGCGAGCGGGCGTTCTTCCGAGGTGGCCAGTTCGTCGGGGCGAAGCACATTGGCCACGGTGACGCGCTCCGAAAACTCGTCGTGTTCCTCGATCGGGATCAAGCCGAACCCATCGGTGTCCTGTTTTGGCGCCTTATCCGGCTCGCTCGCGTCGGGCGGGGGCTCGCTCGGCAGATCTTCGAATGTGCCCGGCTCGTCCGGCAAGGGCGTGGCGCCGGGCTGGCCGGCGCGATCTGGCGGCGGTTTCAGATCGGCGCGATCGATCCGCGCGGTCGACTCGTCCGGCTGTCTTGGCAGGAAAGGTGAACCGGTCGTCCGGCCGAGCGAGGCGTCCGGACGATTGGCCGGATCCGCGACAGTCGAACCCGCTGGACTCGGAGCGACGGTGGCAGACCCAGGACTCGACCGGCCCTCGATCGGTTGCGAGCGGCGCTTTCGCACCGGTTTGGCCCCGAGCAGTGCGGCGAGATGGTTCGACGCCTCCTCCACTGACACCTCGGGTGCCTGGTCGACGCTGTCGAGCGATTGGTTGCTGTCGGGCGAATCGGCCAACTCGCGCGCGCGAATCAGCGCGGCATCCAGAGTCGGTACATTGTCGGTCAAGAGCTCGGCCAGCTGGGCCTCGCTCCAGTCCGGATCGTCGGTCACTGCAGCGCTGGCACGCGCGATCAGGTCGGCGACCGAAACCCGTTTTTTGCCATTGCCCCGCTCCTCGTGGCTCTTGGGGATCGTGTGGCGGTCGACACCGAGGGTCGCGCGCACTGCTCCGATCCGTTGCAGAATGGGCCGGGTCTCCGGGGCCACCTCGACAAACTCGATGCCCATACCCGGTTCGCCTCTGGCACCGACCTGTCGCGTCCAGCGGACCAGCCCGCGGCAGGACAACACCGGATGATCATCGTCCAAGCGAAGTTCGACGTGGACCTCAGTTCCGACCGGGCGCGGTGTCTTGCTGGCGAGAAAAATCCCCTTCTCGTTGACGTTGCTCGCGAACAGTTCGACGAACTCGTCTACGCTGCTGTAGCGCAGCTTGATTCGCAGAGCGATGGGCGAGCCCTTGACCCTGGGCGCCTGACTGCGCTGTTCGTCTGACGTCATGAGAGGACTGAGCCCGCGGCAGTGGCTCAGTATCTCGTCTGCGGTGAACCCCTGTCAATTCCGCATGAATACCAAGCGGGATCATCCGCGCAGGTGTTCGGCCACATACTCCAGCGCTCGCTCCAGAGCCGCCGGTACCTTGGCCGGGTCCTTGCCCCCGCCCTGAGCCATCTCGGGACGGCCGCCGCCCCGTCCATCCATGGCCTTGGCCGCCTCTCCGAGCAGTCTGCCGGCGTGGACCCGATCGGTGAGGTCCTTGGTGACCATGGACAGCAGAGAAACCTTGCTGTCTCCGATGCCGGCGAGCAAGATTACCCCGGAGCCGAGCCGATTGCGCAGAGTATCACCGGTCTCGCGCAGGGTTTTGGCGTCGGCGACTTCGGTGGATATGGCCAGGACCTTAACCCCGTCGATTTCGACGACCTCGGTCATCAGATCACGCGAGCCGCCGGCGGCCAGTTTGGCCCGTAGCTTGGCCACCTCGCGCTCCAGGCCGCGGACCTCGCCCTGCAGTTTTTCCACTCGATCGCCGATTTCCAGCGGCGAGACTTTGAGCTGGCTTGCCACCCGGGTGAGTTCCGACTCGAGCCGGCGCAGATAGTCGAGTGCACCGGCGCTGGTAACCGCCTCGACCCGCCGCACGCCCTGGGCCACGCTCGATTCGCCGATGATCTTAAAAAGTCCGATATCACCGGTGCGCCGCACATGCGTGCCGCCGCACAATTCGAGTGACTCGCTGCCGATGTGGACCACCCGCACCATTTCGCCGTACTTCTCGCCAAACATGGCCACAGCACCGCGTTTTTTCGCCTCTTCCATGACCAGGAGTTCGGTTATCGAGCCGGCATTCTCGCGGATTTCTGCATTCACCCAGTCCTCCACAGCGGCGATCTGATCCGGTGTCATCGGGCTGAAATGAGCGAAGTCAAAGCGCAGCCTCTCTGGCGCCACCAGCGAGCCTTTTTGCGCGACGTGAGCACCGAGGTATTTTTTCAGCGCCAGGTGCAAGAGGTGCGTTGCCGAGTGATTGGCGCGGATGCGCTCGCGGCGCCGGTCGTCGACCTCGAGGGTGAGTTCGTCTCCCACTGCCAGAGGGCCCCGCAGCACTTCGCCCACATGGATGTGCAGGTCTCCGGCTGGCTTGATGGTGTCGTGAATGCGAATTGCGGCACCGGATGGCGAGGCGGCCTGACCGGTGTCGCCGACCTGTCCCCCGGACTCGGCATAAAACGGCGTCTGATCGCAGACAAACGCGACCTGACTGCCGGTTTCGGCGCGGTCGAGGCGCTGATCGCCCGAGACAATGGCAAGGACCCGGCCCTCGCCCCGGGTCCCCCGGCCCTCGTAGCCGGTGAACTCGGTTGCGCTGAGTTTACCGGCCAGTTTCAGGAAAATGGCGCTGCCCGCTTCGCCGGTCACATGGGCCACTCTGGACCGCTCGCGCGCCCTGTCCATCTCTTCGGCAAAGCCGGCCCGGTCGACCTCGAGTCCCTGCTCGCCGGCGATGATCTCGGTCAAATCCTCGGGAAAGCCGAAGGTATCGTAGAGCTGAAATACCCTGGCTCCGGATACGGTGGTTTTGCCGGCCCGGCGCAGCTCTTCGAATTCTTCTTCGAGCAAATTCAGGCCGCGGTCCAGAGTGGCGCGAAACCGCTTCTCCTCTTCCAGAGTGATCTCGTGTATCACCCTGGACCGCTCGGCGAGGTCGGGATAGGCGCTTTTCATTTCATCCACCACCAGGGCACAGATGCGGTGCATGAACGGCTCTTCGATGCCGAGCAATTTGCCGTGCCTGACCGCGCGGCGAAGTATCCGCCGCAGGACATACTCCTTGTCGGTCTTGTCCGGAAACACGCCGTCGGCGACCAGGAATGCGGTTGCCCGGGCGTGATCGGCGATCACGCGAAGCGACGTATCGTCGCGCTTTTCACCGCCGTATTTCTTGCCGGCAATATCTCCGGCCAACTCGATGAGCGGCTGAAACAGATCGGTATCGTAATTGGAGGCGACTCCCTGCACGACCCAGGTGACCCGCTCGAGTCCCGCTCCGGTATCGATCGACGGCGCGGGCAGTTTGACGAGCGGGCTGTTTTGTTCCCTGCGCTCGTACTGCATGAAGACGAGATTCCAGATCTCGAGCCAGTCATCCCAGGCCGACTCAGGGGCGTCCGAAGTCGGCAACCGGTCGGGCTTGCCCTGGCCGATATAGTAGTGAATCTCCGAGCACGGCCCCATGGGACCGATATCGCCCATCATCCAGAAGTTCTCAGACGGGCCCAGGTTGACCACCCGCTGGGGCGGCATTGCCGCGACGTCGAGCCAGATGGCACGGGCCTGGTGATCGGCCGAGATACCCAGGTCGCTGTCGCCGGAGAACACGGTGAAGAGCAGCCGGTCTTTGTCGAGCGAAAATACCTCGGTGAGAAGCTCCCAGGCCCAGGTGATCGCCTCTTCCTTGAAGTAGTCGCCGAAGGAAAAATTGCCCAGCATCTCGAAGAAGGTCTGATGGCGCGATGTTTTTCCCACTTCATCGAGATCATTGTGCTTGCCTCCTGCTCGTACACATTTTTGCGCGGTGGTTGCGCGAGGCGTGGTGCGGGTCTGGCGACCGGTGAACACATCCTTGAACTGGACCATGCCGGCGTTGGTGAAGAGCAGGGTGGGGTCATCGGCTGGCACCAGAGACGACGACGCCACACGCTCGTGTCCCCGCTCGCTGAAGAAATCGAGGAAAGCGGAGCGAACCTGTGCAGCTTTCATGGCGCCAAGCTATCCCGGATCCTCGGTTGCGGCAACGCCCAGCCGCTGCTGGCCCGGCAATGTCCAGCCATATTCGAGCCATGTAACTTCGGTAGGGACAACGCCGTCCCAAAAATGAGAGAATGTATTCACACCAGGGGGACCATCCGACCGAAACAGTCAACAAACTGCGCGAAGGAATCTGCCATGCGTACCGTACTCGTGACCGGAGCCAGCGCTGGGCTGGGCCTGGCGCTGGCCAGGCTGCTCGTCGACCACACCGATTACCGGGTCATCTTGACCGCGCGTACGCGGTCGCTCGACCGCTTTACCAGGGCCGGAATCGTCGCGTCGGAGCGAGTGTGGTTGCGCGGTATGGATGTGGTCGATCCGACCCAACGCCGACTGGTGGTCGAAGAGGCCAATGACCGCTGGGGTGGGGTGGATATCGTGGTCAACAATGCGGGCGTCTCCTATCGCTCGGTCGTCGAACACGTCAACGACCGCGAGCGGCTGGCCCAGATGGATGTCAACTTCCGATCGCCCATGGAGTTGATCCGCCTGACCTTGCCGCGCATGCGCGAAAAACGATGGGGCCGGATCATCAACATCTCATCGGTGAGCGGCATGATGGCCATGCCCACCATGGCGGTATACAGCGCGTCCAAATTCGCCCTGGAGGGAGCGACTGAATCGCTGTGGTACGAGGTGCGACCGTGGAATATCAAGGTTACCCTGGTCCAGCCCGGTTTTATCAATTCGAACTCGTTTCAGCGCGTGCACCTCACCGAGCTCAGCGCCCGATCGGTCGCCTCGGAGGTCGACCCCTATCACGCTCATTACCACCACATGGCGCCATTCATCGAGCGCACGATGGGCCGCGCATTTGCCACGCCAGACCGGGTCGCGCGCAAGATTCTCAGAATCATGCAGCGCAAGAATCCCCCTCTCCGCGTCGCTGCGACCATCGACGCCTGGCTGTTTTTCATGTTGCGGCGCTTTCTACCGCGCAAGATCTACCACTACGTTCTCTACCGTGCCCTGCCCAATGTCGACGAGTGGGGACCGCCAAAAACCCTCGCTCCGGCCGACCCGGTAAAGGACCGAATTTCGGCTGATCCCTCGACCGCCGATCCGCGCACTGCCGACACCACGGTCGAACCTCGACCGACCGAGTGTCCAAGATTCTAGACATTCAACGGACAGGACAAGGCTGTGATGTCCGCTTTTCTGGACAGTCGTCGACGGCCAGGGATAGGCTATTTCATGTGCAATGCGTGGTTGATGAACCGTGTTTCCACTTATAAACTGCCTATGGAGAGTCCTCGATCGGACAGGCTCGGATGTGCAGTACAAGGGATACAGCAAGCGAGACGAACTCGAAGGCGGGATTTGTATGGCAGAAGAAACGGGATTTGGGTATTCCACGGCAGTGTGGAAACAATGGGCTTCTGGCGCAACCCGGCCGGTGTCGGCACGGTTGGGGGCAGGCGCTTCGGATAGAATGAGCGGCCCGCTGGCCGCGCCGCTCGATGAGAACTCCGCATCGTATCTGCCGCCGAAACTCTCGGATGGTGGTAACGGCGATTCAGCGCAGAGTACGGGTCAGCGAGAGCGCGGCGTGGTGCTCCTGGTCGAGGGATACGACGCTGTGGGGCGAGATCGCGGCCCACTGGCCGCAGCTCGACCGTATTTCAGCAGTGTCGGTCAGCTCTTGTTGGCCTGCGATACGCCCCGATTTTCGGTCGATCGCCTGTCCCCGGACGCCGACGAGCCGCGCAAGCCGACCCCGGCCAACTTGCGCACCTACATCGACCGATTCGCCCGGGCTGCGGTCGGTGAGGCGAGGGTTGGTGTATGCGTCCTGTCTCTGTCTGTGTTCCGCCACCAGGGCCGTCTGACCGCCATTGCGGGCACTGGCTGGCAAACCTACCCCGACAGCGCTTCGGTCCCGCTGCACTGGATTGGGCACACCCTGGCCGGATCCGGCTTCGAACGCCTGTTTGTCGCGGTTCACGCGACTCCGGCTGCCGTGCCCGGCATGCAATCCGCGGCTGTAAGCGCCGGGGAGGTGTTGCACCAGCTCGACCTCGATCACCAGCAATGCGCCCTCGCAGCTTATGTCGCCGAGTCTAGCAGTCCGCTGCTCGACGTGGCATTTCGCGCTCTATGCGGCGAGGGAGAGGCTCTGGATAGAACTACCGGGACAGTCACGCTGGGTAGTTTGCGACAATTTTTTGACCAGCAGCTGTCGGGGGTGGTGGTCACCTCCACCCAGTCGGCGACTCATCTCATCAGTCCGCCGGGTCTTCAGGCCATGTGGCAGAGTCACGAGCGGCCGTCGCGGGCGTTTGGCTCCGGTTCTTTTCTGTACAGTCGGCTGAGCAGACGAACCGACGAATCGGCGCAATCGGGGCGAGCCGATAAAGTCGATGCTGGACAGAACGGCCGGGCTGGCGATCTGTCGGGCCGGATCTTGCGTGGCGGGTTCGATATTGTCGGGCCTCTGGACGCGGGCAGTTTTGGCACGGTGTACAAGGCCAGGCAGACCCGTATCGGCCGTGAGGTCGCGGTCAAGGTATTGAAGGACTTCGATCCCGGAGGCGAGGACGGCGCGCTTTTTCTGCGTGAGATCCAGAGTATCGGCCGGCTCGACCACCGCAATATCGTGCGCATTTACCATGCCGACATCACCGAGGACGGCCGCCTCTTTTTTGCCATGGAGCGATTGCGCGGGCCCAGCTTGCAGACCCTGCTCGAACAGAAAACTCCATGGACTCGATCGCAGGCTGTGTCGATCATCCGTCAAGTTCTGGCAGGGCTGGCCGCAGCGCACCGATCGGGCATCATTCACTCTGACATCAAGCCGGGCAATATCGTCATTGTTCCCCCATCCGATGATGGCGACCTGGACCGGGGCGAGCAGCACCCGCGAGTGGTATTGCTCGACTTTGGACTGGCCCGGCTGGGTTATGCTGGTGAGGCGGCGCGGTCGTTTGCCGGTACGCCCAGCTTCATGGCGCCCGAAACATTTTATCACGGCCGTGCCGACGAGCGATCGGATCTGTTCTCGGTGGCCCTGGTGTTTATCGAGATGCTCACCGGCTGGGCGCGAAGCAGCGAGGACGACATGTTTCCTCCCCCCGCTGCTGTCGACGTCGGCGACGACCATTTGCGCGGTGTGCTCGAGCGGGCTACGGCCAAAGAGCCCGACCAGCGCTTTCAGACCGCCCGGGACTTCATCGACGCGCTCGATGGCGAGCTTCTGTCGGTGCCTGAAGCCATCCGCGAGCGGGCGCCGTTTCGCAAGCTTTTGCCCTATGGCGAAGAAGATATGCAGCGGTTTTTTGGCCGCGACGAGGCAGTGGCCGAGTTGATCGATTACACGTTGTGTCGCCGCGCGGTGATCGTCTCGGCACCGTCGGGCACGGGCAAGACCTCGCTGCTTCGGGCCGGTCTGGTGCCGCGTTTGCGCGGTTTGCGCAAGCATCCGGTATACGTCCATTGGCGGGGCGACGGCAGTCATTCGCTGCTCGACGCGCTGCTCACTCATGCCCGCAGGTCTCGGCCCAATGGCGGCGACAGCCGGGGGCTGGCCGGTGGCGGCATGTTCACCACGGGCAGCAACCGGCCGGCCGGTGTGCGGCTGCCGCGAGAGGGTGGTTTGTCCGGCGACCGTGCGTCGATCGACAGCGAATCGGGCCACTCCGCCAGCCGTGCTGCAGCCGGTGACCGAAGCGGCGGGGCGGGCGACGGCGACGGCTCAGCTGATCGAGGCTACAGCGAGGTTCTCGCCCTGCTCGGCCGGTGTATCGATGATGCCGGCGACGATCTGGTTTTGATTCTGGATCAGATCGAATCCCTGTTTCTCGACACCGGCCGCGGCAATGGGCGCGAGCTATTGCGCCAGGTGGTCGGGGCCAGTGCGTTGCCGGGCGGCCGGGTCACCATTGTACTCAGTATTCGCGACGAATTTTTGGCCCGATTACTCACCGACATAAGTACCTGGTTCGACGAGATCGTGCCGATGTACCGGCTCGGCCCGCTCAAGCGCGCCGAGGCACGGACGGCGCTTCTGGCCACGCTGACCGAGCACCGGGTAACCATGCAGCACGTCCTCGAGAACCAGTTGCTCGACGACCTCGAGGCCGCTGCAGCCGACCTCGGACCGCAGATGGGCTGGAGTCATGAAGAGGCGATCTATCCGCCCCATCTTCAGCTCACCGGCAGCGTTCTGTACAGCGCGCTCAAGACCGGGGAAACCGAGCTCACCCTAGCCCATTACGACAAGCTCGGCCGTTTCAAGTCGATCGTGGGTGAGCATTTGGACCGGGTGCTGGCCACCGAGCTCGACGAACAGGCCGAGGAAGTCGCGCGGGATCTCTTTGTCGAGTTATGCACCTCGGCCAAGACCCGCCGGGCCCGCTCGGAGTTCGAGATTCTGCGCATTCTTGGCCGCGGTCACGACGCCGAGGTGATCCGCCACGTACTCGAGGTCTTGCGCACCAACGGACTGCTCTTGCCGGTCAAGCTGGACGGCGACAAGCCGGGCTGGGAACTCATGCACGACAGTCTGGTCGAGCGCGTGCTCGACTGGGCCGACCGCAAAGATCTGGCCCGTCGCAAGGCCAAGGAGCTGGTCCGCTATCACTTGCGCCGCTCGCTCGACAATGTTCCCAGCTTGCTGTCGCGCCGCGAGTTGCGCGAAGTGTTGAGTCACAAGGACATCGTCGACGAGCTCGACTCCGAGTTCGCCCATGCGATGGTGCCGGCGGGCGAGTCGGGCGCGATGCTGTGGACAGCGCGGTCTCTGGTCCATCGGTCGCAGTGGGTGATCCGGGTGCGAGTGGGCTCGATCGCGGTCATCGGGCTGGCTGTCGTGATTGTCGCGGGCTGGGCGCTGGCCCGGTGGAATCACGAAAAGAGCCTGCAGTACCGCGATCTGGGCCGGGCGCACCTAGTCCTGTCACCGTTTGATTGGGATGCCGACGAGCTCGCGGCCAGCCCTGTCCGGGCCAGCGACTTGCCCGACCTGGCCGTCGAGCTCTACGAGCCCGATCCCGACAACCTCGATGATCCGGGCACGCGGGTAGCGAGCGAGCGCTTTTTGCTCGTCGGCAAGCATGGCTACACCGAGGACGGGGCCTTGCGTCAACCGATCGAGGCCCGGGGCGGCCTCGCCTATCTGAAGATCTCCGGCCGGGGCCGGCCTGGCCAAATCTGTGAACCGTCGTGGATCCGCATCAAGAACCTGCCCGGCTATGCTCAGCGCGATACCGAGCCAGACGAGATCCGCCTGACCATCCCGACCTGTCAGGCCACACTGGCCGGTACCGTAGCCGTCTGGGCCGGCCAGTATTACAAATGGCGCACCGGCAATCCTCCCAGCGAAGAAACTGCCAAAGACGATCTGGATATCAATCTGGATATCAAGGAGTATCTCGATACATACCGAATGGACAAGACCGAGACGAGCAACGCGGCCTATCGGGTCTATGTGTCGAATACCAATTATACCGGGACAGCGTTTCCAATATATCCAGAGCATTGGGATAGCAGTGGAGGTAGGTACCCGGTGAGCTTTGTCAGTTGGCAGCAAGCTCGAGAATATTGCCGCTTCATGGGCAAGACATTACCCTCATCCGAGCAGTGGACCAAGGCGGCGAGGGGCGGAATTTATCTCGACGCCAACCAGAGCCAGCGGAATCCCGATCCCATGCGGCGTGTTCCCTGGGGGGAGAAAAATCGCTCCGCGGCAGGGGCAAATCTGCAGGGCCAACAAGACGGCCACGAGTTGGCAGCACCGACCGACGACTATCCCGAGGGGAGTAGTCCTTATGGTGTTTTGAACTTGGTGGGAAATGTTGCCGAGTGGACGCGAACCCGAGCGGGCCGAAAGGGCGAGCTAGTTGTCAAACGTGGCGGTGATTGGGGCAGATCCGGGCCAGATCGGGTCGGTGACCTGATGCTGATCAGGAACACGGCAAATCCTCGCGTCATGAACTACGTCACGGGCTTCCGATGCTCAGCTGGACACGGTAGCCGCGCAGTGACTCGCCCCGTTCCTCGAGATTGAGGGCGAGATTGAGGCTAAATCTCGAGCTTATTCTTGTGGAGCCCGATCACCAGCGCGTAGAGAAGGCGGGAATGCCACACTGCTTGTGGGCTCATATTCACTTCGCTGTCCGAAGGTTTTGGTGTTGCGAGAACCGGCGGTAACGCAGCTGCGATAGTATCTACGATGTGCTTTTCACTGCCCGGGGTCAGGACAATGTCTTGCAGCCTGGCACGCGCATGGCTGACGAGCTTTGCTCGCTCGTCCAGAGACGGCACCTCGAGAGAGCGCGATAACAGATCGAACGCCTCGTTGATACGACTGCCGCCCTGGCGAGCCTTGACGATGGAGCCAATAGCTCGGCCTATGGGGCTGTGAGTCGAAAACTTGGCGATCTCTTCGAAGAACTGTTCCTCTGTGCCGTATGGAGCACATCCGGCCTCCCATATCGGATCCTTTACGTCGACAATGACGATCGGAACAATGCCCTCGCGCTCCATAAACTCAATCGATAGTGCCACCTTGTAATACACCTCCCCGTTGCCGTTGGCAGAAACCGCCACTTCGTTTCGGACATCTGACGACTGTGGTGCAAAGCTCCGGTCGCCATACGGCCGAAACCAACCCCAATGTGGGTCATCGGGGTTCGATGATGCCCTTTGCTCGTCATAGGTCGCGACCAGAACGCGTGGATTTTCCTTGTTTTTGAAATAGTATCCAACACTATAATATTTATTTGTCATATTCCACCTCCATTACACAAATTGTTATGATGTGATCCGTTCATGTATACATTGAATATATTTCAAATTATATGTCCGATATACCGTGTTCAAGAGCCAGGACGGACGCTATGCGCTCGAGACTTCGCCATTTCTCGGCGACCTCCTGCCATACTCTCTCGGTACCTTCATTGTTGGCGGGATCGTCCTGCTTCAGTATGTCGAGGATCTCATTCCTGTGAGTCGCGAGTTCGCGAACCTCACCGAGTTCCAGCCCGGTGAGGTCCTGGTGCAACTCTTCGCCGCGCTCCTGCAGTTCGACCGGGCTCACCGGAAGTCTCACAGCGCGCAGAGCACGCAAAACTCGTTTGAGGCTTTCGCGTTCTGCCGCGAACTCGTCGCCGTGGGAGGGGGCCTCGTGGCCTCGGACTATCACCCTGTCGCCCTGGCGACTTGGTAGCGAGGTCAATCCCTGGAAATGGCCTGCCGAACTGGCATCGCGAAGCAGTAGAACCGGCAGAAACCAGTTCTCGGGGATGCGCGTTCCCGGGCTCAACGAATTGCGTAGCTCCAGCTGGTACAGAGCGCGCCGGGCGCCCTGGATGGCGAGATCCAGTCTTCCGTATCGGAACAGCACCGAGTAAAAAGCGCGCACGAATTGCGCGTTGTGATCGGGTAGGAGCCGCCAATAACCGAGCATGCCGATCCCGGCCACGGTTCGGCTGGTCGCAGCAGTTTGCTGCAGAATGTCTTCAACGAAACCGAACGAGTTACAGGCGACGAGCAAAAAGAGCCAGGGCAGTTGATCACTTTTGAGCACGTTCAAGAGCTCTCTGGCTCCGATCTGCAGGCCCGTATTGTCGTCGCCCTCCTCGACAATCCATACGATGCGCCGGTCCAGCGTGCCATGGCCGAAAAACTGAAAGATATCGATTGGCGTTTGTGATTGGTCACGCCATGTTCCGGTAAAGTTGGTTTTCGCACTGGTCAGCTGGGCATTCTTGTCGATCAGACCTTCCAGGAGCTCTTCGATGCGTTGGTGCTCTTTTAGCGCTGCCGTGGCAGCCCCGGGCCCAACTCGCTTCGAAGAGAGGTGGCAAAGCGCCAGTTTGGATGGGGGTTCATCGGAAACCGGCCTGCCAAACCCGGGGTGATGGACGCGGCGGACAAAGGCGAAATGCTCGGCCACTCCGAGATGGAGCTCCTCGGCGCCGCGTCGCCACAGGGCCAGCTCCCACGGCAACTTGTTCCAGGAGTCCAATTCTGCAGCAAACGAGATCAGAATATAACCGCATGCAGTTTTGGCCTCGTGATAGAGTTCTCCCAGTGCGCGATCCAATTCGTTGCCCCAATACCCGCCCCGATTTGGCTGAAACACATCGCGATAACCAAACAGCAGGCCACCAAATTTGAGGCCAATGTCGCGGACCTCGCTCATGTACGATGGCAGCTTGCTCACTTTGCCGTGATGCTGCGACAATTCGTCGAGCCGATCGGCGATGCCGCTGGCGATTTTGTTGTACTGGTTCGCCTGCTCCGGGCCAACATCGGGTGGCAAGATCGGCGCCAAGGCCATGCCGTCGACCCGGACGTGCACGGCAAAGCGGCCGTCCAGAAAGAGTTCAACCGTGGCCACGAGCTTGAGCGCAGCTGTAGCCGAAGGCGCCGAATCCCGCCTGGACAAAGGTCTGGCCCTGGGGCTATCCGGGACTCCACTATCCTTGCGAACTCTCGCACCACCGTCGCGGAGCGCGCCTTTTCCAGCCGATCGCCCTCCTCTATTCTGTGGTGTCATTGCTCGGGGCATAACCAAAACTCCTCCTCGGGCATGTATCCCAGTTTGCGCATCCGTCGATTCACAGCCAAAGCCCCCGCTCTGGCTCCCGGACGCCCCAGGGCGCCCGACCCGTACTAAAAGCAAAAGGGAGGCCAACCCGGTGGATACGCATTTCCAATGGGTTGTACCACGAGTGCGACCTGTATCTGTCCTGGATCGCAGACGCAGGTCAGACTCGCACGTCCTAGATCCTGGACTCACCTGTCACCACATCGAGAGCTCACCTGTCACCACATCGAGGTCCGGACAAAATTTTACCCGACCAGGAATCGATCCTGGCCGTCAGCTCTGAATTGTCAACAGTCGGCTCGAAACTGTGCCGGTATGGAGCCTCGACTCATCTCGAGCGCGCACGAACGCGCGGCTTCGCCAACGTCGACTCGGAGCCTCGCTAAAACTGATATCCGGCCACGACGTAGCCGCCGTAGTAGATATCGCGTGCGCCGGCCACGTCCTGGGTGTTGAGATCGCCGTCCTGGTTGTTGGCCTTGGTTCCGGCGCCTCTGAACGCATAGCCGATCAAGGCCAGCCGTCCGCCCACTCGGACCAGAATGCTCGACATGATCTTGTACTCGACGTGCAAATCGCTGTCGAAGCCAGTGACTCGCCCAGTGCCGTACTGATCGCCATCCTGCATCTGGCCGGTGTCGAGAATGAGCAAAAAGCGCGCCTCGCCCGAGACTGCGAGCGCCCGGGTGAACGGGTAGCGGATGGTGACGCCCGGGTCGAGATACGTGTAGTCGACGTCTGGAACGTCGACCACTGCGTTGTCGTCGAGCTCGAATTTCAGACGATTGTAGCGAACGCTGCCCTTGAGGGTAGGCCCGAGTGGGTTATTGCCGATATTGTAACGATACACCAAACCGAGGCCAAAACGGCGCTGGGTGCCGTTGACCCTCACTTCTTGACCACCTTGCTGCTGAAAATCTGCCTTGACGCTCAACGCCTGATCAAACACGGCCGACAGACCAATATTGTAGTACGGCTTCTTGCTCTTCTTGTCGGTGAGCGTGAGCGGGTAGACTTCCGCGGCCACGAATCCGCCTGGAATCGGACTGCCCCTGTAGCCCTGTGGCGTTACCTGTAGGCCGTCGCGGACGGAAAACGTCAACCGACGACCGATGAAACTGATCCCGGCCACAGCATCGACTGCACGACCGCGCGCTTCGTAGTCGGCTCGTTGTTCTTCCGTCAAGCCATCGTCGGGCTCCATCTGCTGTCGGTCGTCGTCACCTTCCTCGTCGTCACCTTCCTCGTCGTCACCTTCCTCGTCGTCACCTTCCTCGTCGTCACCTTCCTCGTCGTCA
>JAKSDA010000368.1 GCA_022360315.1 Pseudomonadota bacterium | reverse complement strand
GACGTACTCATCGTCGTTCCTCGGCATAGGCGATAAGGCCGCGTGGCCCGAACGAAATCGACCGCACCCGATACCCGTCTGCGATCAGCCGAGCGCGAGTCGCCTCACGCAGCTGATCCAGCGTGGGCGCCTCGACCGAGAATTCCTTCGCCGGCTCGGGCGGTCCCCCTGGGGTCCGCGCTGCGGGAAGGACGAACAGGTTCACAATGCGCTTCATGGGTCTCCTCACGGCGGAGGCGAGACGCGCCGTGTTAGGAAAGCCCGCTCGTTACATAGGAAGAAGAACTCGCGCGCCCCGCCCCTATAGAGGCAAAGCCAACCGTCTCGAAAACGGGGACATTATGCCTCGTGCTCGGCGGCCTCATCCTCCGATCGCTGGTGCCTCCAGGGGCCGCCCGGCGGCCACATGTCCTGAAATGGCGTCCCCGCGACCAGTGCGCGAACGACCGGCATCACGAAGCTGTGAATCTGGACAATCGCCTCGTCCAAAGCGGGCACCGAGCCCTGGATACCAGCCTTGCGCGCATAAGCCCGCCACTGGGACTTCTTGGCGGGGACCGAATGAAACGCAGGCGTTAGGGCAACCGGGTCTGATTCGGGCAGAGTCGTACGGCGGCGGCGAAAGGTCGCGTCGATGGCTCTTTGCAGTACCTCCCCTGACAATGGCAGCCTCTGGGCTAGCATCCAGAGATCGAGAAAGTCCTTCATCCTCGTATTGGCCATGTCCAGTATCACCATCGCCTCGAACTTCTCTGCAATGGTCGTCTCCGGGGTAGTGCCCAGAAGGCGCGGTGCCTCGAAGTCGAGCAAGGTCGGGTATTCGATGGGCTGCGCGCCGGGGGTGATCACGTCGCCGAACCCGACGTCCACCTGCAGAGAAATACGCGCAGTCCCCAGCTGTGCGCGAAAGCGAACTCGTACGCCGTGATAGCGAGCCGCCAGTCGGATCGCCTCACCGAGGACCGATTGAGGCTCGAAGCGAAGGCCATCCTCATCCACGTCGATCTGGAGGCAGCTGCGGACTGCGTCGACCAGTTCGTCCACAGTCGAGGTAGTGCGGCCAAGCAAATCGATATCTTTGGTGGCTCGGGTAAGCGGGCCTCCCCAGAGCGAGAGCATCAACGCGCCTTTCAAGATGAACCGATCGGCGTATTCCGAACGAGACAGCCGGTAAAGGAACCGCTCCATCGCATAGTATTGGAGCAGCTCGGAAAACGGCCGTCCGTCTGCTTTTGCACGCTGCAAAAGCCGTGCGCGAACCGATGCAGCCATATTCGTAATCCGCGTGTTCATTGGATGGCCTCAAGATAGGGAAGAATCACCGTCTCGATTCGGCAGAGGCGGGCATAATGAAGAATCTCGGCGGGCCGGATCCCCTGTTGCGTGATCGCCTCGCTCATGGCCTCTACGGCGACGTCTGTGCCGAGCCGGTTGCGGAACCGGAAACAGTCGACGATCGTCTTACCCAGACTGTAGATTCGTACCGCAATCCCGTCGAGCGGGACCACTTCGATGCCCTCGGTCAGCGCAGCGCCGGAAAACCGGTGGACCCGAATCGGGGGGGAATCGAGCTGGGGCGCCTTGGTACCCCGCGGAAGTGCGATCTGCACTTCGTGGGGCACTTCGCTGGTGCAATCGTGATACGCCAGCGCCGAGACGAGACACACGACAGCGCGCGGCACGCGAAGCGCGACAGCAACGAGATCGGGATAGGCGAGTTCGGGAAGAGAAGCGAGGCGGTACACGCCACGGCTGATCGGGGCGATGACTCCTTGATCGCGGAGTTCGTACAACGTGCGGGGGTGGATTCCCTGCGCAAGGGCATCCTTTGTGCGGAGAATCCCTCCGTGCTGCTCAAAGACTTCCAGGGCGTCGCGGGGAGTGCTGGCCACCATTCGGTGGATAAAATCTACCCCACACAGGATTAAGTGTAAACTTTTTTATCCAGCCAGAGACCACCACAGGAGGAGGGGATCCTCTCGCCATCTTTGATTACAGCAAGTCATCCTACGACGCGCACGCCGATCTCAGTCCGTTTGTGCGGCTTGGCCCCGCGCTCTTTCTGGCAAGCCAGGGCGATGGCCCAGAAGCGATCGGCGTGGCCGCCGCGGGCGGACCGTTCGGCGTCGAAGCTGATCTTGCCCGACGGCAGGACGCGGCGTTTGATCGAGTGGATCTGGCCGACCAGCTCGCGGTCGCGGGGCAACAGGATGTCGCGGCGCTGCAGAAGAATCTTCAAGTCGGTGGCCCAGCGCTCTTTGGATTCGTTGCTGAACGCTTCGGCAACTACT
>JAKSDA010000051.1 GCA_022360315.1 Pseudomonadota bacterium | reverse complement strand
ACAGACTGTCCCGAACGCGCCCTGGCATCCGCATCGCCCGAATTGAAGCGCTGGCCGTATCGGCGGCGATTCCCCTGGAACAAACGGAGCAGGGCCAACAGCTGCTCAAGCTCGCGAGCAACGGATTCGACGAATTGCGGCTGTGGGATGTCGATCGCGGCCTCGGATCCCGGGCCGATGATCCCCGGGATCGCCTGGCGATTTTCGGCATTGCTCGCGAGGCGGATGCGGTGATCGTCGATTGTAGCGAGCGGGTGATTGACCCGAATAAGGAACTCGGCGAACTGGATTATTACCTGCGTACATTCTTTGCCGCGCAGGAACGGCGTAAGATCGCCCAGCGTACCCGGGCAGGACGCAAGCGCATCGCCGCGGATGGCGGCTACGCTGGCGCCGGATTTATTCCCTATGGCCTTACCTGGGATCGCAACAAACGCCAGTGGGGCATCGACTGTCACCGCGCGGCGATCGTGCGTGACATGTTCGAGCAGTGTCTGAACGGCGTCGCCGCGGCGACCATTGCCAGCGAATTGAATGCGAACGGCGTACCGACTCAACAGGGAAAGCGCTGGCATCAATCCACGGTGGCTAGAATGCTGCGCATGCCAGCGTATCGCGGCGAGCACACGCAAGAAGGTTTGACAATTCGGGTTCCCGCGATCGTCGATGACCCCATCTGGTTCGCGGCACAGCGCTGTTTGGATATACGGCCGCGGCGGCGACGCGCTCAGAAAACGCAAAGCCTGTGCGTTGGGCGTATCTGGTGTCCATGTGGGCAGCGCGCCTATATTCGCCTCGCCAGGGGCAACGAGTACATCTACTGCGCCACGCGCCATGGGCGTCAGCATGGCACCCAGTGCCAACACATGATGGGCTCGCTTCGAGCGGATCAGATCGATCCAGTCGTATGGGACACCGTGGCCAATGCCATCGCCCAGCCGCAGCTTCTACGGACCAACATGGCAGGAAGCGGTGTTTCGACCGACAAGCACCGCGAGGAACTCGCGCGATGCGAGCACGAGCTGCAAAGACTGGTCACCAGCGAGAACGAGATCTCACGAGCATTTCGCCGCGATGAACTCAGCGCGGAAGCGTGGCGCGATCAACTCAAAGAGATCGCCGCCGACCGACGCATACTCGAGCACCGCCGCGCCATGGCCCGGGAACGGCTCGCAGCGGCCGATGCAGCTGCTTT
>JAKSDA010000542.1 GCA_022360315.1 Pseudomonadota bacterium | reverse complement strand
GTCGACGCCGAGGATAAATGCCCCGACCAGGCCGAGGACAACGACGGCTTCGAGGACGAAGACGGCTGTCCCGAGGCCGACAACGACGGCGACGGCATTGTCGACGCCGAGGATAAATGCCCCGACCAGGCCGAGGACAAGGATAACTTCGAGGACCTCGACGGCTGCGCAGATGTGGACAACGACGGCGATGGCATCGCCGACAGCGACGACAAATGCATCGGTGAAGCCGAGACCATCAACGGCAACAACGATGACGATGGCTGCCCCGATTCGGGCGACAGCATCGTCATGGTCATGGCCGATCGCATCGAGCTCTTCGAACCCATTGTCTTTCGCGGCGCGACTGACCGCATCCTGCAGAAAAGCCACAATGGGCTCGGCCAGGTCGCGGCCACCATGCGGGCCAATCCCGACTTTGCGCGCATTCGCATTGCGGCCCATGTCCACCCGACCGGCAAGAACGACCGGCACCTGACCCAAAAACGCGCCCGGGCCATCAAGCGCTGGCTGGTCAAATGGGGCATTGCTCCCGAGCGCCTCGAGATCAAGGGGTACGGTTCATCTCGACTGCTGGTGCCCAGAAATCAGCGCGGCGCCAAAAAGATCAACGAGCGGGTCGAATTCATCATCCTCGAAAAACGCATCAAGCGCTGAGCCCACCCCGCTGTGTCGTTGTGGGTCGATCGCCCGCCCATCCGGACGGGCACGAACGTTGAAGCGGAGTTGCGACCGAGTAGACCGGCCGGGCTCGACATCCGGATTCGGCCCGAGCGTGGGTAGAGTTGCATGAACAGCCCAGTTCGAGATATACTACCAGGGCCTGCGCCCATTGCACGAATACCTCGACCGATCGAGTGTGCGGCACATGTACGGTACCATGTGCCGCACATGTGCGGTACCAGCATGGCGACAGAAAACGATCGCTGCAACCCGCACTGCTCGGCGCGCGATCGCCGAGCAGGTTGAAAGAGCAGGGACTTCCGCAACAGGTCCACTCCTTGCAAACGCGATATTTGCCGTATACTGGCTGCTCCGTCCGGCAACACCGCCACGGTCAGCGCGTGTGGGCATACTGGCAAGGAATGCAAATCTGCCCTGCGCGATCGAGCAATCCGGACGCGGGAGTGCCGGTGTGTAGACTCACTGCTACTGCGAACAATCAGAATTGGGTATATGAAAACATCGTTTGATCCGTTAATAGAGATGATCATGTCAGCACAGGTTACGCATCCCATGCTCGCAAAGCCCAGCCGTGCTTTTCCGGAGTGCTCTAAAGGCCACTGCCTGCCTGGCTTGATCGCGAGTATCCTCCTTGTGCTCGGCGCGTGCCAGCACGACCTGGCCCTGCCCGAGTTTGCCAGCACGGCCCGGGCGATCGAGAGCTGCACTGGGGGAACCGATGACGATCTCGACGGATTGATCGACTGCGTCGATCCCGACTGTGCGGCCGAGCCCAGCTGTGCCGCAGTGTTTGCCTGTGATCGAGACTTGTTTCAGATAGCCAATGGCGCGCTGCATCGAATCAATCCCTCGCAGACGCCATTTCTTCTCGACCCGGTCGCGACCGCGACTGGAAACCACAACTCCATGGGCTACAATCCGCGCGACGGATTGCTCTATATGCTCGCCGCCGACGAAACCCTGCGGCGGATCGATCGAAGCGGAGCCGAGCAAAACCTGGGTGCGGTTGCCAATCTGCCCGACATAGGCGCATTGCCGTACTTTGTCGGTGATTTCGACCTGGACGGCAACCTGTGGGTGGTGCGAGGAGCGAGTGGGAGCAATACTGTCTATCGGATCGATGTCTCCGCGCGCGTTGCCACCGATCTCGGTGTGCAGTTTACCGACGAGTTCAAGGACTGGGCGTACAACCCCGACGACTCCAAGTTCTACAGTGTGCACGACGACAACTTGTTCATTGTCGATCCCGACCCGACCGATCCGTCGATCGAAGTGCATGCTCTGACCGGCGAGCATACGCTCGATACCGGGTATACCGGCAACCACGGTGCCGCGTTTTTCGACTCCAACGGCATTCTCTTTGTCATTACCAATTCTGATGGAGCAACCCGGGCCATCGATATCCGGACGTTTTCGGCCAGAATGCTCGGCCGGGCGCAGAGTGCCACCGAAAATGACGGTGCCTCGTGCGCTCTGGCCCCGTCGCCATTCGAGGTGTGCAACAACGGGATCGACGACGATGGCGACGGCGCGATCGACGAGAACAGCGTTCCCCCGGAGGCGCTCAACACCTGCGTCGATGTCCCGGACACCGACGATGACGGCATTCCCGATGGCGTTGATCTCGACGATGACAACGACGGCATTCCCGATGTCTTTGACGGCCCGGGTGACACCGACCGCGATGGCATTGCCGATCGCCGCGATCTCGACAGCGATAACGACGGCATTTCGGATCTTGTCGAGGCCGGCCACGACGGTGACGATAGCGACCGGGACGGCATGGTCGATGGCGACGTCGGTGCCAACGGCTTGGCCGACCAGCTCGAAACCGGGCCCGATGAAGCCAGCCTCGACTACGATTCCAATAGCGTCGGCGGCGACCTGCCGGCCAATAGCGATGGCGATGGTGCACCCGATTTTCAGGACCTCGATTCAGACGGCGATAGCCTGAGCGATCTGGTCGAATTCGGCTACGATCCCGATGGCATCGACAGCGATGGCGACGGCGCGATCGATTTGTCAGCCGATGCCGATCGCGACGGTATCCAGGACCCGGTCGATGGCGCCGACGACTACGGCGATGACGAAACCGGGACCGGACAATCCCCAGACACCGACAGCGACACCATACCCGACTTTCGCGATATCGATAGTGACGGCGATTTGATCTCGGACAGTGACGAGGCCGGGGACAGCGATCTGGCCACAGGTCCGGTCGACAGCGACAACGATGGCACTCCCGATTATCGAGATCTCGATTCAGACGGCGACACCATTCCCGATACCGTCGAAGCCGGTGACAGTGACCTCGACACCGATCCCGTTGATACCGACCGTGATAACCGGCCCGATTTTGTCGACGTGGATTCGGATGGCGACGATGTGTCCGATACCGATGAAGTGGGCCAAGATGTCAACCAGCCGGTCGACACCGATGGCGACAGCACGCCCGACTTTCGCGATATCGATTCCGATGACGACAATATTGGCGACAAGGTCGACAATTGTCGTCTCGACCGCAACCCAGACCAGACCGACCTCGATCGGGACGGCCTTGGTCTGGCCTGCGACAACGATGAAATTCGCGTGGCAGGTGGCGGCTGCTCGGCGCAGAGCGGCACTCGTGGCCCGGGCAGCGTATTTCCGATCTATCTGGTCTTTCTGGCCTTGTTCTACCTCGCGCGCCGCCGGCGGCAAGCAGCGGCATCTGGTACCACCTTCTTCCTCTCCCCCGGTAAAGGTGTTCGCAGCCCCGTCGGCGGTTGCGCGAGTGTACAGCGTTTCCCGGTGCAGAAGTCCGGCTGACGGCCGAGCAAGCTGGCGTATCTGGTTCGCAGCGAGGAAACCTGTCCCGTCAAATCGTCAGCGCGCGGCGGAGAAACTCAAAGCCGCGCTGTGTGAGAGCTCTCTCGAAGGCGCTGTGAGTTGACATAACAGATACTATGGATCTCAGTACGGCTAGTAGTTCAAGCGGTGTAACTCGAGGGCCCGCAGGAAAGAAGTTTGACGAGAACCTTGGTATCACTGCATCCGGGCGTACCCGTGGACAGCTGGATGGGCGCCTGACCGTCCGAGGCTTGTGAAGCACGTACACTCTGTATGTCCGCATGGCGGGTGCGGTCAGGTGGCGACTCATCCCGACGGGTGATGGCCAGAGCGAACGCCTCATCCCAGCCCACAGCGTCCATGGCCTTCATGAACGCGTTCAACCGCTCCACCAACGTGCCCAGCCGCCGGTCGCGGAAGTTACGCTCAAAGCGAGCGTAGTTGAGAAATGCCTTGGTCGCCCGAACCAGCCGGGAGACACTCGCGAACACGTCGCCTTGCATCGCTTCATTTTCAGCAGCAAACCGGGCGACGTCGCGTAATTCTTCGAAAGCTCTGGTGATGTCCTCGGCCCCCCGGCAAAGATAGAATCGTGGATGCTCGCGTTTGTCCTCGCGCAAGGTAGCTCGCGCGCGTTCTGCAATTTGCGTCGCGTGGCCGAGCCGTGCGCATACTTCGGTGGCCTGGCAAAGGCATCAATGACACCATCGCCGCAACGGCGAGGTGTGCAATCGACGCGGCATCGGGCATTTGGCGCATTGCTATTGCTATTTCCCAGATCGCACTGCTCGCTGGACCCGTCATCAATGATGCCGTCTCCGCAACGCCTCCTTTGACAATCAGTGCGACAATGCGTTCGCGGTTTATATACAGCAGTACAGCGCTACCGACCAGGGCCGCGCTGCCGACGACGTACATGCCGGCTGCGACTTTGCGCTGCCGCTCCGCTCGCTTGAATTGATCGGCTTGTTCGCGCTCTTCATGGTCGTAGCAACCGCGGGCACTGCAGCGCGGGTTGCCGGGATCCAGCTTGACCGAGGCTTGATAGGTCTCGCGTCCTCTCTTGCCGGCGATGATCTGATGCTCACCGGTGCGTACGAATCGGCTGGCCTTACCGGGGGCCACGAACAGCAATCTGCCGTCCAGT
>JAKSDA010000296.1 GCA_022360315.1 Pseudomonadota bacterium | reverse complement strand
TAGTCTGATTCTCGAGACCGTACTCGCGAGCTGATATAAGTCGCCATCGCGGTCAGCAACCCGCGCCCAACGTGGCTCCCATATCGTTCTCCGGTCCCGTTTTACGAGGCAAAACGGGCATTTAGGGACGGGAACTAGCTGCATCGTTTCACAGCTGGATCGTTCCGCGTGGCGGTCTGGTCGGCGGTTCGGAGGCCAAATTTGCCATCGGCCCACGCCGGGGCAGAAAGCCTGATCTGACTGTGTATTTTGCCGGATGCCGGCCACAGCCGTACGGTTTAATCGACATTTCGCCCGATATTGCGATCGAAATCGTTTCTGCTACTCCACTCGATCAGCGGCGAGATCGAGTCGAAAAAATGGACGACTACGCGTCGTTCGGGATTCGGTACTACTGGATTGTCGACCCGGGTGTTCGCAGTATCGAGGTCTATCAGCGCACACTTGACGGACAATACATCGAGATGCTTGCAGTCACCGGGGGCACCATCGAAATGCTACCCGGCTGTGATGGATTTGTCCTGAACGTCGACCAACTGTGGACAGTTATCGAGCAACTTGAAATCGGAACGTGAGATCGTATCGATGGAACGTGAGATCGTATCGATAAAGTTTCTCGGTTACGTCATTATTTGCAGTCTATTATTTAGTGTTGCCAACCACCCAGCCGGCGACCAGAGTTACGCTGGCGACTGCGCCCAGGAGAATGGCAGCCATGACTGTATTATGG
This sequence comes from Pseudomonadota bacterium, assembly GCA_022360315.1. GTDB lineage: Bacteria > Myxococcota_A > Polyangia > Haliangiales > Haliangiaceae > JAKSDA01. The sequence continues at coordinate 53,700 of JAKSDA010000296.1, read as the reverse complement.
GCGCGCAGGATGACGGGGATGACACCGAGCAGGATATACACGGTTACCCATTCGGTGACGTGCATGCGTTTGGCGGCTCGGATTGCGCGAGGCGAAATTGGAAGGGTCGACAATAGCTGCGGGTGCTCGATGGGAGGCGATGTTGTGCGCCGGGCCATGATCACGCTGTAGACACCGAGGCCACCGCTCACCACAGCGGCCCACAAGACCACATCATATGGATTTACCGTGGCGAGTATCCATAGCGATACCATGCCAACAACGCCGAGAAAAAACGGGATCGGATACCTGCGGCGGGTCAAACTGGCATCTTTGCTGTGGACAAGCCTGGCGCCCTCGTTGCGCAATAACGCGCCGGATAGTCGTTCGATTGCTGATGGGCCAGTTGGCTCGACGTGGGCCAGCCGCTCTTGATCGAGTGCCGCAACTTCGCGAATGGCCGCGAGCATTGCAGAATTTGCCCGGGTGTAGGCCCAAAAGGACGCCAGTATGGGCAGCGCCAGGGCGGGGGCCAGGACGTAGAGTGGGTCACCGACCGGTGTGGTAGTGCTGCCGCGGCTCCACCCGGCTGTTGCGATGAGCGCCAGAGCCAGGCCGGTGCCCGCCAGACCGGGCAAGATGCCCAGCCACGAGGTCTTGGGTGCCTGGTATTCGCCGGCAATACTGTTTAACGCTTGTTGAGCCCGGTCGGAGGCCAAGATCGCACCGGCGCCCAGAGCGACGGCCGGTCCCAGTAGACCGGCGTTGACTGCGGCGACGCAAACAAGGAGCAGATGGCGCAGGGCGAGGTCGAGCGATCCCAGCGGTCCAGCGGCAAATACGACAGCGGAGAGCATACAGGGAATCGCAACTCGAAGCGCGGCGCGCACGTTGCGCACCAGTGCCACGGTAAACAGCACCCGGCCAGCGATGGCAGAGCGTCCGACAAATGCCGAGTCACGGCGCCAGAACATGCGAAACGGCGCGCCGAACAGCACCACCACATGGCTGGCTGCAAGAGCGGCCAACCACGTGTTGCTCGCCGAGAGCAGCGCAGAACTGCCGGCGGCGCCACTGCCGGACAAACCGACCCCGCGGGCCACCACACCGCCCAGGACAAGTGCCGCGATCGCGCTGTACAACCACGGCGGCAGCGCACTCAGGCCAGAACTGGAGGTGCGACGCCGCGTATCGTCGAGATCGCCCCAGTACAGCAGACGGCGCGCCGACATCCGCCCGGGCGGCAATGGCTCCCTGTCGGGTTTTTCGACAGCCATCAGGCTACCTCGTCGCTGTCCACCAGCGACAGATAGAGCTCTTCGATCGCGCCGGGCCCTTTGTCGAGCAATTCGCCGAGTTCGTCACCCGACACGTCGGCTCTGAGGGTGCCGCGGTCCATGATGAGGATGCGCTGGGCCAGTCTTTCGGCCACCCCCAGAAGATGGGTCGACATCAGCACAGCAATTCCGCGTTCAGCAGCGGTCTGGAGGACATCGCGCGCCGATTTGGCAGCGCGCGGATCGAGTCCATTGAGAGTTTCGTCGAGCAGCACGACAGCGATGTCGCCGACCAGTGCCGTGGCCAGACCGACGCGTTGCCGCATGCCAAACGACAGCTCTCGGCACATGCGGTCGGCAATGTGCTGCAGACCCAGATCGGCCAGGAGGGCCCGCTGGCCGCTGCTATCGGTATCGCCGCGGGCTTCGCCGACAAAGGCGAGGTGTTCGGCCACGGTAAAAAACTCGTAGAGCGACGGCGGCTGGTCGGCAAAGCCTATGCGGGCGCGGGCCTGCAGAGGATTGTCGGCCAGATCGGCCCCGGCCACGGTGATGGTGCCGCGACTGGGCATCACGGCCCCGGCCATGGCCAGGAGCGCTGTACTCTTGCCAGCGCCATTGGGTCCCAGGAGTGCCGCGATCTCGCCCGGGGCCAGCGAGAGGTCGAGCCCATCCACTGCGACGCGCTTGCCGTAGCTGACGGTCAGCGCCGAGACTTGCAGTGCCACCTGCTCACTGCGCGTGGTGTTTTCGCTGCTCAAGGTGGCCCGACACTAAACAGAAACGCATTGTTTGTGGATCAAATAAGGCATTTCTGTTGCGAGGCCAGCGGCCGAGTCCGGCCGTCCGGGAGCGTTGTCCAAAACGATAGCCCGAGCGCGAAGCGGTCGGGCCGCACACAGTCACGTTTGCATCCTTTTCGACGTACTAGTCAAAACCGGGATCTCGCCAGGCACAATCTCTGCCCGAGACTTGAGATATAGTGGGGGCGTGGCGTCGATCGGCACCCACCCAGGTACTGGATCAGGCACCGGAGCAGATCCTGTTGCGCCTCTGCGCGGGCTTGCCCCGTTCTCGGACGCCGAACGGCACGTATTCTACGGGCGCGACAGGGATACCGAAGAGCTGGTGCAGCTGGTCACGAGCCGGGGCTTTCGCGCCGGGCTGCTCTACGGCGAGTCGGGGGTCGGGAAAACCTCGCTCCTTCACGCTGGGTTGGTCCCCCGCTTGCGCGATGAGGGTGTGATCGCAGTCATTTGTGATGATATTTGCGCTCCTGCCCGGTCGTTCGTACGCGGGGTGTCATTGGCAACCGGCCTGTCGCCGGACGATGGTGAGCGCCCTGCGGCATTCCTGACCCGCGCAGTGGCTGAATCGGCCGATGAGCAGCAATTTTTATTCATCCTGGATCATGTCGAAAGGGCCCTGCGCGACCCCGAGGACAGCGTGGTCCGCGAGATCGGCGATCTGTTTGTCCGGGTGGTCAGTCATTCGGGCGGGCGAGCTCGTTTCTTGTTCAGCTGTGCCAGCCAGAGCGTTCACTGCTTTGGCATGCTCGAGCGGCGCACAGGGTTGCTGTTTCCGCCCTCGAGTCGCCACGAGCTGCTCCGCCTTGCACCCGCAGATGCAACCGACATCCTGGAACGCATCTGGACCTTGAACGCTGTCACCACCGAGCCATTGCTATCGACACTTGTGGTCGAAGTCCTGACCCAGGAGACCGGAGTGGTGTTGCCCGCCGACCTGCAAGTTGCCGCCCTGGCCGTGCGCGACCTCGGGATCAGCGGTGCAGACGATTTTCGGGCAATCGGCGGCGCTGGCCAGCTCGACCACGCCTGGGTCACAGCCTGCGCCAGGGACACCGGCGACGAACGCGCCGCGCTCAGACTGCTGGGCGAACTGGCCAGCGCACGTGCCGGCACGTCGCAGCCCATCGAGCGGGTGGCCGCACGAGCCTGTACCACGGTCGATGTTGCTCATCGTGCCCTGTCGACATTGCACGAGAAAGGTCTGGTATCGGCGGTGGGGGGCGACGGCGATCGCGATACTCAGTGGGCCCTGGCCCACCCGCTTTTGCTGCCGAGGATGCGCGAAATTGCTGCTCCGGTGCGCGCTGCCAGCCGACACGCATACGCGCTCTTCGAATCCAAAGCCGGGCAAAAAGCCCGCCTTTCGCTGCGGCAATATTGGACCTTGCGCGAGCAGGGACTGGTTCCCACCACGGCGCGCGAGCGGGCAGTCGTGGCGCGCTCCAGGCGCTTTTTTTTCGCCGCTGGCGGTGCTGTCGTGGCTGTGCCTGTAGCTGTTCTGATCATGGTTTATATCGCCATGTCGGGCACCTACTACCTCGATGCAGTAACCGCAAGCGGTGGTCAGCGAGTCGTGGTACGCGCTGGCAGTCCCGGGCTGACCGCGTTCGACTGGCTGCCCGGATCGTTCGGCGCAGTCCTTGCCGACCCCGGGCTATCTCGACCCATGGTGAGCGAAGAGGCGTGGCAGCGCATCGGCGACCGGGGCATTACCGGTGATATCGGCGACTATGCGGCGGCGGCGTTTAATGCCGTGCAGCCCCGGTACCGGGCGCTTATCGAGTATGCGACCTCGGGCAGTGCCGAGGCTGTGGAGGAACTTCGCGAGCAGGCCCTGGGACCGCGGGATGTGGTCTCGCTGCTCGATTTGCTCGCACCCATTGCCCGCGGTAGTGAAGCCGAGGTCGAACTGCTGGACAGCTTGCTCGAAGACGCGTCGCCGGCTGTGCAGCGCGGCGCCCTGGCAGTCGCGACCGGTGCGGAGCGGCGCCGTGAGGGTGCATACCGGAACACTCTGGCCGCAGCGCTGGTCTCGTCCGACGCCGATTTCAGGCGTTTGGCATTTTCGGCGGTATCGTCATTGGGCAGAGCGCGGGCGCATACCCTGTACGAAACAGCGCTGGAAAAAAATCCCGAAGAAGACGCCCTGCGCGAGCTGATCGCGGTCATGGCCGGGTGGGATTCGGCTGTTGCGCCGTCGGCGGCATCGGCGGCGGCGCTTTTGGGTCATGGGGAACTCCCCGGGGACCTCGTCGAAAAGGCCAAGGACCAGCTCAAACGGGCATTTTCTGCCGATCCCGGCGATGCGGCGCTGGCCGCGGCCAACCTGGTCGGCAGTGGCCGGGCAGCGCCCGAGGTGGTGGTATTTGCTCTCCAGCTCATGCGCGACTTTGCGCCCGAGAGCACGGCTGCCGCCATTGCCGATCGCGTCGGCAATGTGCTCGAGTCGGCCACCGAGGAGGTCGTGGCAGTTGGGTTGCCGCTTTATGCGCGCGTCGCGCCCAAAGCCGCCGGCGGCAAATTGGCCAGCATGTTCGAAACGAGAGAGTCGACGAGCGAGAGGTTGCGTGTCGCCATGGCAGTCGGATGGGGCGAAGTGGCCAGGGCGGGGGAACGGGCAGCGTCGGTGGCGTTGCAGGGCTTGCTCGAGGACCCTGCGTCAGGGGTTCGCATTGCAGCGGCCGAGGCCTACGGTTATGTTGGGCGATCGGCACAAAGTCGGCTCATCAAAATGCTCAATACCGAGCGTTTCGAGGTCGCAGTCGGTGCCGCCCACGGGCTGGCCAACAGTGTTTCGGTCGGCGGATCGGCCGGTATTGCGGTGAGTGCCATCAACCGGCGTCTGTGGCGGCGCAAAGGCCGCTCGCGCCACCTGGCAGCGCAGGTGTTCGCCCGGATGGCCGGCAAAAAACCGGCTGCGGTGTACTCGTATCTGGCGGCGGCTTTCCGCAACACCGACGATACTGCCCTGCGTATGGCCGGGCTCACCGGACTGTGCAATGCGAGCACGGCTGGCCACGGCAAGTCGCGCCGCTTGCTGACGCGTGCAGCGCAGGACGCCTCGGTTGCCGTCCGTCGTCTGATCATTCAGTGTGTGGCCGACAAGCCGGGCGATGCGAGGACTGCGGCCGCGATCGCCAATTCGCTCGCTGCCGATGAGTATGCGGAGATTCGCGCCGACGCAGCTCGAGTGCTGGCCGGGCTGGTGGCTCGGGGCAGAGTCACCGACAGAGTTGTCGGTGGGCTGGCCAAACTGGTCGGCGACGGTGAACGCGAGGTGCGTATCGTCGCTGTGCGCGCAGTGGCCAACCTGGGCAAAGCGGCACCGGGCGATATGCATGGAGTGTTGCGCAAGGGATTTCATCACGCCGATGACAACGAGAAGCTGATCTTGCTCGACGCCGGTCAGAGCATCGGTGCGACCGAGTTGATTCAGCAGGCGATTGCCGATCCGTCATCGGTCGTCCGGATCGCGGCGGTCGATGCTGCGGTTGCCACGGGCACGAGTATCGCCGTGGTCATGAATGTCGCACTTGCCGACCGGGAGCGGGCAGTGCGCCGCGCCGCTCTCGAACGTCTGGCGGCCAGTGGAGGGGGACTGCCGCAGCAGGCCATCGATCGATCATTGCGTCTTGCCATGGGCGATGCCGACGCGACCATCGCCCAGCTGGCGCTGACCGCCTGGGTCCGGTTGAGTTCGCGCGACAACGTCGCCCAAGGACTGGCGCGCGCGCTCGCCCAGCGTTCCGAGCAAGAACGAATGCGGGCAGCAGCCGCGAGCATCGGTCTGGTCGAACGAGATCCGGAACAAGCAGTCGAGCTTCTGACCCCGCTACTCGACGACCCTTCGCACGATGTTCGCGCGGCCATGCTTCCTGCTCTGGCCAGGGCGTGGGCGGCGACTCATTCAGCCGACATCCTGGCCGGCATGCTGCGCGATGCCGAGCGGCATGCGATGCGCCGATTGACCGCAACCGCCGCCTTCGTGGTACTGGCCCGGCAGGGCGTCGGCTCGGCTGCCGCTCGAGCAGCGCTCTCCCAACTGGGCGAAAACGGGCCACCCACAGTTCGCCAGTACGCCCGGCTCGCCCTCGGACTCATCGAAAGCAACGCCGACGGATTGGCATTTCTGTCCTTTCTGGTGCCCTGACTCCTCGAGTTCAGGAATCGAGTTCCATTCGATAGCCGACCCCGCGCACTGTGCGGATGTGAAAGCCCGCATCCGATTGCCGGCCGAGCTTCTTTTTGAGGCTCGATATAAAATTATCGACTGTGCGGCCATCAATCGCAATATCCCGGCCCCATACTTCATTCAGTAATTCGTCTCGAGTTATCGCGCGGCCGTGATTTTGTACCAGATAACTCAGCAAGTCGAATTCGGTGCGGGTCAGACTCACCGCGTTTCCCGCGCCGTCCACGACCTCGCGGGCTTGCATATCGATCCGATACGTACCGCAGCGCAGGACATCGACTCTCGTCAGCGACGAGGCCCTGCGCAGTAGAGCCTGGACCCGGGCGAGCAATTCGCGCAGGCGATAGGGCTTGGTTAGATAGTCGTCGGCACCGAGCTCGAGGCCGCGCACCAGGTCGTCTTCCAGGGTCCGCGCAGTGAGCATCAGTATCATGGCAGAAAAACCGTCGCAGCGGAGACGCTCGCACAGTGCATAGCCGTCGATGTCGGGGAGCATGATGTCCAGGATGACGAGATCGAAGGCATCGCGCTGCACTGCCTCGATAGCAGACGTGCCGTCGGCAACCGCGGTGACTCGATAGCCTTCTTCTTCGAGATTGTCGCATAGAGCAATACGCAGGTTCTCGTCGTCTTCAACAAGAAGAATCGCGCCCATGGAAACCTCTCTCGTGAGCCTCTATCATGGAAATCTCATCCGAAACGTCGTGCCTTCGCTGCTCGAATCAGCAACCTCAATGGTGCCATTGTGCAAGGCCATGATACGACGGCAAAGTGCCAGGCCGAGGCCAGAGCCGCGTGCCATCGAACTGGCAGCGCCGCGATAGAACTCGTCAAACACCCGTTCCTTCTGTTCTGCCGCAATCCCGACCCCGTTGTCGCCAAACAACACCTCCAACTCCTGGCCGGGACGTGAGCGTATCTCGACCGAGATGTCGACCGGATCGCGGCGGTTGTAGACCACTGCATTGAGCGCCAGATTGCGAAAGAGAAGCCGGACAAGCTCGGGCTCTGCCTGGATCACCGCATCGCCCACATCGCCACGCAACCGAACCGGACGCGAATGCCATTCTTTTACCTCTTCGCAGGCACTGGTGACCACCTCGGCCAGCTTGACCGCAACGGTTCGCTGTTGCCACTGCCCCCTGGCCAACCGGTTGAACGACAGGATATTCTCGACCAGGAAGCTCATGCCGTCGATATCGCTCAACACCCGGGCCGGATAGTCGCGAACCTCGGGCATGCCGTCGGTGCGGCGGGCCAGAGTCTCGACCATGACCCGCATCGAAGCCAGCGGGGTCCGCAGTTCGTGGGAGACACTGGCGATAAAATGGGACTTGAGCTCGAGCAGACGACGCCGCCGGCGCTGCAGAGCCAAGGCCAGGACTGCAATCGCAACACCCATGCCGGCGCACAGTGCCAACAGGGCCAGCTTGAGCACATGGCGTTCGCCAATGGCGATGCGCGCCTGGCTCATGTGCGACGATACGATGCCCAATCCAATCCGGTGCAGAGGGACGATACCGGCGGTGGGTATGCGCAGTTCAATACGATCGTCGGGGTCGAGGAGCGAGCGCTGTCGCATGTTTTGCGCGATACCGTTGAGAAGGGCGCCCAGATCCACGGCCACACCGCGAACTCCGGCCGGGCTCGGCTGTACCAGCCAGTGGCCGTCACCGCTCCGGACAATGGACAGCCCGGATTGCCGATGGGGCGAATCGGTCAACTCGGCCCGACCGGGCAGAGCGAGAGCGGCACGGGTGAGCTCGGTGAGGCGTTGCTCGAAATCGCCGGTTTCGATGCCCCGCTCGACCGATACGTCGATGACGCGCCGGATGATGAATGCCGCGTCGGCCGGGCCGAGCCGGTGCAGATGGCGGAGCACCATGGGTTGCAAGCCATCGCTTCGACGACCGCCGGGCGGAGCGATACCATCGCGCAGAAGCCCCGGCAAGAGCCCGATCGCCGGCCGACAATCCTCGACCAGGGCCAGGGCCGACGCCATCTCTCGCTCCACGGGCAAGACATAGTGGGCGCGATGCTCGAGCACTGCGCCCGCGGCGCCCGGCCGGCCTTGCCCACAGGCCCGGTGAAGGGCGACCCGGTGAGCCCAGGTATCGTCGATCGAATGGCCGGCCGCGCTGTGCGTGCCCACACTGTTGCGCAGTGCCGCGTACGCGTCCCGCACCGGCGTTTGACCGGGTCGCGAAGTCTGTGCGATCCGCGGCAGCAGTTGCCGGCCGCGTTCGCTGTAGTAACACCCGGGGCAGGCGAGGAGCGGGTTTGCCAGGGCTCGATCGATGTCCTGCTGGGCCCGGTCGGCAAGCTCGTAGAGCTGCGCGGTGAGCTCGTTGTCGGCATACTCGAGCACGATGCGCTCGCGCGCCTCGAGGTTGGCCCGGGCGTCGGAGCGCTCGGCGGTGATCATTTGCATCAGCGCGACAAGTGCGACCAAAAGGGCGAGTAGCCCGACGACCAGAGGAATCGCAGCACGCAAGTTCAGTTGGCTCATGAGCTCACTCACCTTTTGATCGCTCTGAGCTTGCGCGACAATGAGTTATCGTCGGTCACGACCGAGTCACCAGAGTATCATGGGATCATCATCAACATTCGAGTCGTCCGTTCGAGGCGGCCGCTGCTCCGACACCGTGATGGTTTCGTGATAATCCGGTGATGGGGCAATGACCGCTGAGCTGGCTGGCTGAGTCACGATGAGCGTAGATCGAAGGAGAACCCCAATGAGTCTACCACTGAGGACTGCGCACCATACCGCCATCTCATTGTTCGTTTGCCTCGTGCTCGGAGGATCGCCGGGCGCCGCGGCAGACACGGCGAGTTCCAAAAGCCAGGGCCCCTATATCATGGTCACGAGCGAGACCGCCCTGCCCGATCCGCTCCCGCTCAAAGAGACCCATGGAGAGGTGCATATCGCCGGGGTCATTGCCCACGTGCGCATCACCCAGGTCTATCGCAACGAAGGAACCCGGCCGCTCGAGGCGATTTATGTGTTTCCCGGCTCGACCCGCTCTGCTGTCTTCGGCATGCGCATGAAGATCGGTGAACGGACCATCGAGGCGGCCATCGAGAAGCGCGAGGTGGCCCGCACGCTGTACGAGCAGGCCAAGCGCAGGGGAAAGACGGCCAGTCTGCTCGAGCAGCATCGGCCCAATGTCTTTCAGATGAATGTGGCCAACGTCTTGCCAGGTGATACGGTGCGCGTCGAACTCGACTATACCGAGCTCATCGTGCCCGATGAATCGGTATACGAGTTTGTCTATCCGGCGGTGGTTGGACCCCGCTACTCCGGTGAACAGGAACGAGGCGAGACCTGGCACCAAAATCCCTACCTGGGCGAGGGCGAAAATGAGCCCTATCGCTTTGCATTAAACGTCCACCTATCCACTGGCATGGGCATTCAAAGCCTCTCGTCACCATCTCACCAGGTAAAGCCGACATTTCGCGATGCCGGCGCGGCCCATCTCTCGCTCGGTGACAAGGGCGATGGCGATCGAGATTTTGTCCTCCGCTACCGACTGCGCGGCAATGCGGTAAAAACCGGACTCTTGCGCTACGACGGCGACAAGGAGAAGTTTTTCCTGCTCATGATTCAGCCGCCCTCGCGGGTAATGCGCGAGCAAATGCCGCCTCGAGAGTATGTTTTTATCGTCGATGTATCCGGTTCCATGTCTGGTTATCCGCTCGGAGTATCGAAAGAACTGGTGAGAGATCTGCTGAGCGGTCTGCGCCCGGTCGACCGGTTCAACATTCTGTTTTTTGCCGGAGGCAGCTACCAGCTCAGCGCGCACAGCATTCCGGCGTCGCGCAAAAACGTCGCCCAGGCGTTGCAGGTTCTCGACGAACGACGGGGCGGAGGCGGCACCAACTTGCTCGCCGCCTTGCGCCACGCTCTGGCCATGCCGGCAGCCGAGGGGACCTCGCGGACGTTTGTGGCAGTGACCGATGGATATGTCAATGTCGAGGCCGAGGCCTTTCGGCTGGTGCGAAAGAACCTGGGCCGGGCCAATTTTTTTGCCTTTGGCATCGGGACCAGCGTCAATCGGCATCTGATCGAGGGCCTGGCGCGAGCGGGCATGGGGCAGCCATTTGTCGTACTGGGTCAAAACCAGGCCAGGCAGGAGGCCGGGCGATTTCGCCGGTTGATCGAGAGCCCGGCCCTTACCGATATCGAGCTCTCGTTTGCCGGTTTCGACGCCTATGACGTCGAGCCGCCGGCTGTGCCCGACCTCCTGGCCGAGCGACCCCTGGTGATTTTTGGCAAGTATCGAGGCACTCCCGACGGAACCATCTCGGTGCGGGGCACGAGCGGAGCTGGACCGTACCAGCGCACCCTTCGAGTCGCGGATTTTGCACCGCAAGCCAGCCACAGCGCTCTGCGCTATCTGTGGGCCCGCCACCGGGTGCGGGCACTGAAGGACCGCGAGCAATTCTGGTCCGAGAATGTGAAAGACCAGATCACCGAACTCGCTCTCCGCTATCACCTCATGACTGATTACACCAGTTTTGTCGCTGTGGACCGCGTAGAGCGCTCGCAGGCTGGCGATCCGACCACGGTCAAACAGCCCTTGCTGTTGCCCCGAGGAGTCAGCAGAAACGCACTGAGTGGCGCGCACAACGTCACTGTGACCGGTTCGCCCAGACGGCCTACAGCATCTCGAGACGTCGCCGACTCCCTGTCGTACGGATCCTCCGCAGGCATTGAGGGTGCCGATGAGATGATCGATATTACTGGCGTCTCGATAGCTTCGCACTGGCCACAAGACGACCTGCGCTCGGCGACGCTGTCGGTTTCCGCTGTGGACAGAATATCGATCGGACAGCGCTTGAGCCTGTCGTCTCGCGATGACGTGCGGGGATTCTCCATGCCGACGCTCCTCCGCGTGGGCGTTACCGACAACTCGGAGGTGCGGATCTCGAGCAACCTCGTCTCGCTGTCCAACGGCGATCTGGACCGGCCCGACTTGACCCTGGGTAGCAAGTTGACTCTGTGGAATCGCTACCGTTCTCTCGGCCTCGCTGCGCTGGCCGATGTCACCTTCGATTTTGACGATGATACCGACAGAGATCAGCAGGCTCGATTGTTGATGCTCGCCGCCCATGCAGTGTCGCCTCGCTTGACCTTGCGAGCGAACCTCGGCCTGGGCCTGTTGCGTCTATCCAGTTCTGACAGCCTGGACGGCTCCTTTCTCTATGCAGCAGAGCTGGCCTACCGCATCGGTTGGCGCTGGCTGACCTTTGCCGCTGCCTCGGGCTCCCTGGCCGATGAGTCGACATTGGCAGTAGAAGCGGGCCTCAGCCGCCGGCTTACTGACAACCTGTTGCTCGGCCTATCGGCGTCCGCCGGGCTGACCGATGCACAAGATGAAATCGCTGGCAGTTTCTATGTCCGCTGGAGCCTGTGAACTCGCCGAGTCGTATCGACCAAAGGACGGCGCCGTGATCCTGCCCATGCCTCCATAAGGCCCACCGCACAAAACCTCCTGTTCATCTCCCGCCAGGTATCCGCCACATTTCCATATGGGGATTATTCCCATCTTCCATCCGAAATTGCTCTCGTAGGGTCGACCATGTGCTCGGAGCCCGATCGCATGATTTTGTGAACCTCCAGTCCACGCATTCGTGCCTCCGAAACCGAGTGTTGTGGCCCGGAGGTTCACAAAACCGTGTTTCTTTGTTATGGGCAATACCAAACAACAGTAATATTGGATGGTTGAATGACACGGGGGTGAATGGCACATCGGCTGCTAGTGACATTCATGGGGTGGAGATAAGCATGAAACCTGCAATCATAACAACTGGGAGCAACTTTGGGCCCTATCGGGTGGTCGGTCAACTGGGTGTTGGAGGTATGGGGGCAGTCTATCTTGCCTACGACGAACGGCTCGACAGGCAGGTAGCCATCAAGAGAATACTGCCCGGTCACGGACAGTCACTCAGGCTGCGCGATCGCCTTCGCCGGGAGGCGAAAATGGTCGCCAAGCTAAATCATCCAGCAGTGGTTCAGATTTACGACGTCGTACATGATCGTGATGGTGACTGTATTGTGATGGAATACGTCGAGGGGACCACGCTGCACAGGCGGTTGGCCCGGGGCAAATTGGCTCTGCCCATAGCTGTCGAACTGGGCGGGCAGATTGCTGAGGGCATGGCCGCTGCGCATGATGCCGCCATCATTCACCGCGACCTGAAGAGCGAGAATATCCTGCTTTCCCGCTCTGGCCAGGCCAAGATCGCCGACTTCGGTATTGCCAAATCGGCCGACAGTGAACCGTTGACCACTGAAGGTTCCATCATGGGCACCTTTCGAGCCATGTCTCCCGAGCAGGCGTCCGGTCGAGAAGTCGATCATCGCTCCGATCTGTTTTCGTTCGGCGTACTTCTGTACGAGGCGCTGACCGGATACTCGCCCTTTGCAGCAGAATCCCCGGTGGGGACTCTGCACCGGCTGAGCCATGAAGCACACGTGCCAGTTCAAGCGGTGGTCGACGCTGTTCCACCGCTCCTGGGCCAGTTGATCGACCAGCTTCTGGCCAAGCAACCATTGCTACGGCCACGAGATTTCCACGATGTCGCCTGTGCGTTGAATGAGGTCAGATTCCAGGTGTCGGCCGAAAGACGATGCGTCAGATACGCTTCGGTCGCTGGCGTAAGGCGAGTTGATGAGTGGTGGGACAATGATGAAACCCGTGTGGGGCCGGTGACACACGAAAGGAATGTGATCAGTACTGTGCCAATGCATGATGGACACGGTCGGCCGGCCGTTCCGGCGCGCAATGCGCAGCGGAGTTCAGACCGAGCGGACCGGCCGGGCGCCCGACGATCCGAGCAATCCGAGCAATCCGAGCAATCCGAGCAATCCGAGCAATCCGAGCAATCCGAGCAATCCGAGCAATCAAGCCATCGCTTGGCCGAGTTTCCGGCCAGCCGCCCGGCCGGTACCGGTCGAATCAGCAGTCCGATGCAGCGATTCAGCGAAAACCGCGCTGCTCTGCACCGGGCTCGCGAATTGGCCCGGGCTCGCGGCGACGATGAGCGGCAAGTGGTCCTGCTTCTGGAAGAAGCCGACATGCTGGATGAGTGCTCACAATGGGAGCAGGCAGCCACGATCGTGGAACGGGCGCTGGCCCAGGTAAAGCGTGTGGACACGGATGAAATTCTGTCCGTTCTTCACCTGGCCTGTGGGCGAACTCACTTTCGCCGGGAGCAGTACTCGAACGCGGTCGAATTGCTCGCCAGTGCAGCGGATCGGGCCAGTGCTGTGGGCGATCGCGAGAGTCGCACCAAGGCGCTGCTCTTTCTGGCCCCCGCCCTGCTCAGTACTGGTGACGTCGACCAGGCAGCTCAGCGCTTCGACCAGTTGATCGGCCTGTGTCGCCACACCGGTGATGGGCCTCGTCTGGCCTTTGCACACCTGAACCGCAGCGCGTTGTGGCTCAGACGGCAAAGCATCGAGCAGATGGTCGCCGATCTGCAGACCGCCGAAACGCTGGCCAGGCAGCTCGGTCTGGCTACAGTCGAGCGCACCGCTGCACTGAGATGGGCCGAGACCCTGTACTGGAATGGTCGATTCGACCAGGCGCTTGCTCTGGCCAGCCGGTCGCGCGACCTCTACCTGGCCAATTCGTGCGATTGTCCCATGTACGAAGATCATCTGCTTTTGGCCCGCATTTTGTGTAGCCAGGGCGACAGCCAGGCCGTGGCCTATCTGCGCTGGGTCGAGGACAAATATCCGGTGGCAGATTTGCCGCCGTCGGGTCGAGCTCTGCTCACGATGGTTCGCCTGGCCGCCAACGAGCTCGGTAACAAGGCCGACGATCGCGCTTTCGATCACGACGCGTGGAGTTCTCTGTATCGATCGCTGCACGGCGATGCGACACGCGAACTCCAGATCGAAGTCGCGCTCGTGGCAGCAGAGGTTCTGCGTCACCAGGGCCGCTTGCGGCAAGCTCGGATCTGGTGCGACCACGCCGCAACCAGTGCGGCAAAATCTCGACTGTGGCAAGCCCGGCTGAACGTCCTCAAGCAGCAGTTGTCGTGACGTTCTCACGCTGTCGCACTACACCGGAGTGGCCAAGGACCGCGGTGGTTTTTGTCACTACACCGCATATGGCGGTCTGACTCGATTTTTGGCCGCGCTTTCAGCCCGCGGTGAATACAGCGTAGATCGCTTTATAGTATGCTGGTGATGGTCTCATGATGGGAGACGACAATCAAGAAACCACTCAGCTCTCCATGGACGGGAGCGACTGGCAGGTGGCAAGCCCGGCGTATGAGAGTATCGCCATTCCCACCCTGACCATCGTCTATCATCCCGAGCTGTGCCGGATCGGCGATCGGATGTTCTTGGGTGAACTCCTGGCTGGCCGAGAAGCGCGTATTTCGCGCAACGAGCCGGTCTTTACTTCACCTGGCCAGTCTCGGGGAGCTGCGCTGACCGAGTCGCATCTCAGCCGTCGGCCGATCTGTCTGCGCATGTCGGAACGCGGTGGGGTTGTCGTGGACGTGGGCGAAACGCGCACCAGGGTAGCTATTGACGAGCAACGGGTGATCAATTCTCACGAGGTCTCGGCCGAGCAGATGAAGCGCGGTGCGGTGCTCGAATTGGCCTCTCGCTTACTCCTTCTTCTACACTGGCACACACCGCTGCACGATCGAGAAACCGACGATATGGGACTGATCGGCCACAGTACGGCCATCGCTCATGTTCGCGACGAGATCCGTCAGGTCGCCGATCTCGATGTAACCGTTCTCATTCGCGGCGAGACTGGGGTGGGCAAAGAACTGGTGGCCACTGCGATCCACAATGTGAGTTCGCGGCGCGACATGCCATCGGTCAGCGTCAACCTGGCAGCGATTCCGCCATCGCTGGCCGCAGCCGAGCTATTCGGAGCGACCCGCGGCGCGTTTACCGGCGCGTCCCGCGATCAGGACGGCTATTTCCGCTGCGCCGACGGGGGAACTCTGTTCCTCGACGAAATCGGCGAAATCCCCATCGACATCCAGATCATGTTTCTGCGCGTGCTCGAGACCGGAGAGCTCTACCCGCTGGGGGCGCAGCGAGCCGAGACGATCGACACCCGGGTTGTCGCTGCAACTGACGCCGACCTCGAGGCCCTGGTCGGCGAGGGCAGGTTTCGGGCACCGCTCGTGCACCGGCTGACCGGATATGAAATATGGATTCCGCCGCTTCGCGAGCGGCGCGACGACATCGGCCGGCTGCTGATGTATTTTCTCGCCATCGATCTGGCCGACATGGGCGAGGCCGAACGGCTCGATCACACGCAATCGGCTCCGTGGTTGCCCATCTCGGTCATGAAGCGCTTGGTGCACTGCGATTGGCCGGGCAATGTTCGCCAGTTGCGCAATGTGGCTCGCCAGCTGGTGATCGGCAATCGCGGGCGTCCAGCCGCAACCTTGACACCACAACTCGAGCGCCAGCTCGGCGAGCAAAAATCCGGCTTCGGTGTCAATATTGCACAGGGGGACAAAAAACCATTCGAAGGCGAGCCAGAGCAGGACACCACCGATTCTGATCCTCCGGCCCGGCGCAAGCCCGCCGATATTCCCGAGCAAGAGCTGGTCGATACCTTGCGGAGCCATCGCTGGGATCTCAAGGCCACGGCTCGGGCTCTTGGTATCTCGCGCACCTCGCTCTATAACCTGATCAAGAGTTCCAAACGTATACGCACGGCGGGCAGTATCAGTGCCGCGGAGATCACCGAGTGTTACCGCGAATGCGACGGCGATCTCGATGCCATGGCAGCTCGTCTGGAAGTATCCAGACACGCGTTACGCCGCAGAGCACACGAATTGGGGCTAGTATGAGGCATACGCAACCATTCGTACACGAGCTGGAGAGTTTTGATCATTATCGGATCGTACGGCGACTCGGCGCGGGTGGTATGGGTGAGGTGTATCTGGGCCACGACGAGTCGCTCGACCGTCCGGTGGCGATCAAGCGATTGCACGGTGATCACGCTCTGAGTGGCGAGTTGCGCGAGCGTTTTCACCGCGAGGCCAAGGTCGCGGCCAGGCTCAATCATCCGGCGATCGTGCACGTCTACGACCTGGTCCACGGCAATGATGCCGACTGCATCGTCATGGAGTATGTCGAGGGCGAAAATCTGCGCCAGTATCTCGACTCCCATCATCCGTCCATGGCCGAGGTGATCCGTATTGCGCAGCAGGTCGCCGCGGGCATGGCCGAGGCCCACGATCGCGATATTGTTCACCGCGATCTGAAAAGCGAAAATATCCTGATCGCCAGCGACGGCAGGGTAAAGATCACCGATTTCGGCATCGCGAAAGTCCTGGGCAGCGACACGCTTACTGCTGATGGCGCGGTACTGGGCACCTACCGGGCCATGTCGCCCGAGCAAGCTGCTGGCAAGCCGGTCGATCAACGTTCTGACCTGTTTTCGTTTGGTGTTTTGCTCTACGAGGCGTTGAGTGGAGTCACGCCATTTGCGGCCGACAATCCGCTCGTCATGGTCGAGCAAATTGTTAACGAGGATCCGGTGGCCATCGAGCAGCGCGTGGCCGGAGTTCCCGATGTTCTGGCCCGGCTGGTTGAACAGCTATTGCGCAAGATGCCGGCGTTGCGCCCGCGCAACTTTCGCGAGGTCGCCGGGGTGCTGGCCGAGCTCGGCGAGCAGTTGGAAGCGGGCATCGACGTGCCGGTCGCTGCAACCAGCGGCTGTGCAGCTGGTGCCGACACGGTCGGTGTGGACAGAAAAGCCCAGCAGAGCGCGGACAAGGCGGACCGGATCGACCCAGCTGCGCCGCCCAGGGGGACAGACCAGCCGCCGCGGACCAGGAGCCTGCGCGCTGCAATCGCCCCCCGGCAGCACAAGACACGGCCGGTGGGTATGGCGGCGACCATGCTGGTCGCTGTTGTGGTGGGCACGGCGGGGATTTCCCAGTGGAGCGGGTGGAGCCAGCAAGCCCACAACGTCGAGTCTCCTTCTGGCGCCGAGCCTGCTTCTTCTGACATCGAGCCTGCTGCTTCTGACATCGAGCCTGCTGCTATTACAGTTGCTGTGCTTGAGCCCGATATCAAATCCGATGCCGACAACCCACGTGTAGAGCTGGCAGCAATGACGCTGCGCAATGCCGTGGTGCGTGGGCTGCACAACGTCAAGGGTGTCGTGGTCGCGTCCAATGACGACGTCGACCGTGTGAACGCGCCGTCTGTGTTGCGAGCCGACCTGGCCCGCGCGCTCTCTGCCGACGAACTGGTCGCCTCGAGTCTGCACTGCGCGAAAACCACCTGTCGCGTTGAGCTACGCTGGGTACTCGCCAATGGCCATATGCGCGATATCGTGGACTTTCCCATTGATCTTGCTGATTTCCGGAACTCATGCGCGACCATAGCGCATTGGGTGCAAGCCAGGTATCCCGAGCGTCAGTCGCGTGCTGACACGTCGATATGGAAAATCAGCAAGGAGGATTATGTACGGTTTTTGAAGCTGCGACGCGAGGCTCCGCGACAAGGCGCCAACCGCGAACAGATTCTCGCCGAACTGGCTGCGATCCGCGAGAATTCGCCCGGGTTCCTGGAAGTCATTTTGTTCGAAGCCAATATTCTGCGTAGACGCTTTCACTCATCGCGCGAGCCCCGGGATATCGACAGAGCGCTCGATCTCGTTGAGTCCGCAAGGGCGCACGCTCCTGATGCGATCACGCCGCTCATTGGCCTGTTCGAGATCGCCTTCGCGAAACGTGATGCCGAGACTGCACAGCGGGCGCTCGATGCATTGGTGCTCCGTGAGCCTGGTAATCCATGGACGTTCGTATATCGATCCCAACTGGCAGAGCTACGTGGCAACTTGGACGAGGCGCTCGGCCACATGAGACAGGCAGCCGATCGCCATCCATCCTGGCGGATTCTGTATAATCTCTCCATCCAAGAGTTCAGTTTGGGCCATACTCAGTCAGCGCGTCGAAATATGGAAAGAGTTCTGGAATTGTCACCTGATGACTACGATGCCCAATCCCAGCTAGCACAGTTCGAACTCGTGGCCGGCGATGCAACGCGAGCCATGTCATTGAACCAGGCACTGGTCAGGCGCTCGCCCGATTTCCAGCGATATACTAATCTCGGTGACGCTCAGCTCCTGGCAGGTCGCTACGCAGCCGCACTGGCAACGTATCAGCAAGCCCTTGAACTCGCACCCAAAAACCCCCTGGCATCATTTAATATTGCCTTCGCCCGGTTGCTGATGGGTGACCATCCCCTAGCTGCACAGAGCTTCCAGCGATTCGTCGATCGGATACGCCGCAAACCCGATCCCGACCCGTATGATCTCGCTCTACGGGCTGTTGCTCTGGCCAACTTGCAACGTACGTCCGAGGCTGTGCGAGATATCCAATCGGCACTGCGGCGCGCACCAGAGGACATCTACGTGATTTATTTTGCTGCCATGGCCTACGCTATGCTTGGCGAGGTGTTGTCGACCAAGGTGAACGCCACAAAGGCATGTGAGAGGGGATTTGCTCCGCACTGGTTCAGTTTTCCCTGGTTTGACAATCTACGCCGGGATGCCGAGTTCCAAAAGGTGCTCCTACAGACTCCGGTGAGCCGTGCAAACTAGAGCTCATCTCAGGCATCTCCCCTCGCCAGGCCCGCGACACATCCCCCCAATTGTGTCGGCACCAGCAATTATTGTCTAGTTTCTCCACCCCACTCAGTTGTTAAATTGAGCTGCAGAACTAGACAGATACGACTTCGCCGTAGACAACTACGCGACAGTTGGTCTTTTCAATTAGGTGACTTTGGATCGGGTTTTTGGGGGGCGAAACTCACCTTAAACACAGAGATGTCCTCCTCCTCATCGCAGTCGGAAAATTCGTCCTCCTTGTGTCGACGTCTCTTATATTTCATTGCATCATCCGTCTCATAGTCGGTGTTGTTGCGCGTGTATTCTCTATCCTGTTTTGACATATCGAATTCTCCTCGTTGATTTTGGTCGTTGACCGATATCAATGCATGTCCCGGGCCACTGGCCAAAAAACGTTTTCTCGCCGACTTGCAGCGATACGCAGAAGCGCATGGGGCGAAGCCGTGTCCAGTGGCATGTTCTGGACACGTCACTGACGCGAGGCCGACTGCACTGGCACTTCTTGCACTCGAGATCGTGTATGGTCGCGCGATGTCGCGTCTGCCAGTGCCAGTCGAGCCGCGCCACACCAGGCGCTGGCGCATGATCCGGGACCTGTCGATCTTCCAGCTCAAGATTTTTCTCGATGGCCTCAAAGACCTCATCCTGGCACCGCTCAGTCTGGTCGCGGGCATTGCCGGTTTGTTCGGCAGGTCCGGTCACCCCGGGCGCTATCTTTTAAACGTGATGCGACTGGGCAAACGCTACGAGCAGTGGATCAATCTCTACGGCGCAGCCGACCGCGAATCACAACCGCAAGAGGACAAAAGCGCCGAAGGGCTCGACGCCTATCTGAAACGCTTCGAGCGCGCCATTGTCGAGCAGGCCAGTCGCGGCGGCCTCACTTCACAGGCCCGTGCCACCATCGAGAAAGCGCTGGACGCTCTGTCCGATAACAACCCCGAGCCAACGGCCGGACATTCGAGCGAGCAACCCGGTCAGCAACGCGACCGAACGACACAAAAAGGCGACCGAGCGACAAAAAAACCCCGACCAGGCGACAAAACTCCACCCGCGCCGTGACATATGGGCCAGCTTGTGCCGGCCAGGTGCGCTGGCCAGTCGAGTCGTTTATGCTGCCGCTGTGCCTGTATCTCCGCTATTTCACCTCGACCTGGTGGCTTGTCGCGACGATATCGACGAACTCGACCACGTCTCCAACCTGGTGTACGTGCGCTGGGTGCTGCGAGCAGCCCAGGCTCACTCGGCCGCGGCCGGCTTCGAGCACACCGACTATCGAGCCCTCGGCTCGGTCTTTGTGGTCCGGCGCCACGAGATCGACTATCTGCGCCCCGCCTTTGCAGGCGAACGAATCCGACTGAGCACCTGGATCGACAGCTGGAAAGCTGCCTCATCCCTGCGCATGACCCGAATCACCCGCCTCGACCCCACTGCCGGCACGAGTGACGGCGAAGTCGAACTGGCCCGTGGCCAGACTCTGTGGGCGTTTATCAACCTGGCCTCCGGTCGGCCCACACGCATCCCCGAAAATGTGCGCGCCGCATTCGCCCGGCCCGTGACTGCGCAGGCCGACCAGCCAGACCTCGATTCAGCCCGAGATCACTGAGTGCTGGCCCGACCGGTACCGCCTGTGGCCAGATTTTTGTCGGTACTACTGCGCTGCACGGGGCTGGAGTCCAGCCGCACAGTACCGAGGCTTTCAACCAGACGCTCCCTGGTACGCGTGGGTTCGACCAGGCGGTTATGGGTGCGCATCTCGACCTCGAGTGCAGCAGACACCGGCGTCACCGAGGTGAGATCCACCTCGAACTCACCCCTGGCCCGCCAGAAGAGGCCGATCAACTCGGCCGTGACCGACGGCGGCAGATCCGGCAGTTGAACCACCTGACGCTCGCCGATCTGAGTGAGCTTGACCGCGATGCGAAGTCGGTCTTTTTTGGCGCTGATCAATTCGTACTCGGCAGTTTGAGTGACTACGCTGGTGTCTCGCCACAACACGGTTCTGCCGGTCCAGCGCGCACCCGCGCCAATGGCCTGGGCGGGCAGCGGCACAATACTCTCGACAAGGATCTGCTCGATCTGCCGGCGGGTATTGTCAGCTTCGGGTTTCCCGGCCAGATCCGGCGAGAACGTCAGCTCTTTCAAGCGCCCACTGGGGTCGATCCGCACTGTCAATCGGCGCCGCTCGAGATGCTTCCGGTACCGGGTGAGAAAATAGTCAGCCCCCCGTTTGGCGTGCTCGGCCAGCCTGGCATCCGACTGGTCGACCTCGCCGATCTCGCCCTCGAGACCTCGGACCTGAAAAAAAAGATCGCCGCTGGTTGCCCCGGTCGCCGGGCCTGCCGTGGAGTAGAAACCCAGTCCGTAGCGAATCTCGGGCAGTTCGACGCGCGGACCCCATGTACCCTGGTCGAGCTCGCGTACGCCGACCCGCGCCGCAATGACAAACGAGCGCGCAACAGGCCCGGTCTCACCCTTCTGGCCCGGCTGCGCGGGCCGATAGCGCAATGCCCGCCGCGGCGCCTTGCCAGTCTCGGCAAGACGTACCGGATGATGAATCGGCAGCTGTGGCGGCGCATGAAATACCTTCAGCTGGCGCTCGGTGCCAATACTGCGTACTCTCGGCGACTCGACTGCCGGCGCTGCGACACTGCCAGCGTCTTTCGACGCTGGGACCGCCTTGCCGCTGTCCCGGCTACAGCTCGTGCTGCAACCAGTGCCCCACATCAAGCTGGCGAGCACCGGCAACATCACAACGCAATCCCGGGCCCGCTGTAACACAAGTAAGCCAAATCGCATGGCGGGATGATACCTCGTTTGCAACCAGTATCTCCTCGATGGGCATCGAAAGGACCAAAACGACCACAAAATCGACCAAACTTCTGCCTCATACGTGTGAATATGATTGACATCTGGTTGAAATTTACAATAAAGTCGATAAATCTTACCCTTACGTGAGAGTTTAGGTCATAGTTAACGATAATGAACGGATGCTTCTGAACCGGGATGCGCGGTGAGGCCGAGCGTCCACGTACTCGATAGGTCAAATTGCGTGATGAAGTGGACAGATACCCGCGAAATTGCGATTCAGCTCGCCGACAAGTTTCCTGACGTCGAGCCGTTATCGATCCGCTTCACAGATCTGCACCGTTGGATCTGCGAGCTCGACGGATTCGACGACGACCCGAATCGCTCCAGCGAGAAGATCTTGGAAGCTGTTCAGATGATGTGGCTCGACGAGGTAGAGGATTGATCGACGTGTCGCATATCGACTGCATGCTGTGCACTGGCTTGCTCGGCGCCGTCCGCCGGACGGCGCGGCAAGGGATGCGAAGCGGCCGGGCGGCCGACTATTCGATCTGTCGGAGATAGTAGGAATGGCCCGATACATCAGCGAAGAACCCAGCCTACAGGCCTATGTCGACATGGTCGAGCGCCTGGCGACTCCCAGTCGGGAAGAAGAGTTGAGGCTCGCGCAATGCTGGAGAGAAGCTCGGGATCCGGATGCGCGCCGGCGGCTGGCCGAGGGGCATCTGCGGTCGGTGGTGAAGATCGCGCAGAAGTATCGCGGTTACGGGATCTATTTGTCGGATCTGGTAGCGGAGGGCAATTTGGGCTTGCTCGAGGCGATCGACCGCTTCGAGCCCGAGCGCGGCCTGCGTTTTTTGACCTATGCGCGGTATTGGATACGGGCTTATATTCTGGCTCATGTACTGAAGCACTGGAGCATCGTCGACATGGGGACGACGGCGCTTCAGTCCAAGATGTTTTTTCGGCTGCAGGCCGAGCACGCCAAGTTAGTGGTCGAACTCGGCGAGGGCGACTCGTCGATCGAATCGCGTCTGGCCAGCAAGTTTCGAACCTCGGTGGACCACGTTCGTACCTCATTGGAGCGACTTGGGCGGCGTGATGCGTCGCTCAACGCGCCGCTGGGCGGCGAGGGTGGAGCGACTCACCTGGATATGCTGCGCGATCATGGGCAGGACCAGGAATCGCAGATCGCGCGGGCCGAAGTCTCGTCACTGGTTCAGGCCATCATCGCGGAGGTCTGGCCAACTCTGGACTGTCGCGAGCGCCTCATCATCGAGCGCCGGCTACTCGCAGCGGACGACAATGCGCAGACGCTTGCTGCGCTGGGGCGCCAGCTCGGAGTCACGCGAGAGCGGGTGCGCCAGCTCGAGGTCGGGGTCAAGGCCAAGCTCCGAGCCGCTCTGGAGCGTCACACTCGCCCAGCCGAGACCGCGTTGACCGCACAGGCCCAGGCGGCCTAGCTGGCCCGGCGAGACCGTTCTGACCGCGCTCCCAAGATGACCCGGAAACCACTCTGTCTGGCAAGTCTGAGCGGCGACGAGCTCCGAACTATCAGCTCGGGCACGCTTGGCCACTATCGCGACGCCGCTCGGTCTTATTGGCAGGGCACGCGCGATTACGACGTGAGTCAGAACGTCGAGGCATTGCTGCGCCACCTGCCCACAACAGCGGCGCAGCGGATTTTGGACCTCGGTTGTGGTCCGGGCCGCGACCTGGTTACCTTCCGCGACCTCGGCCACCAGCCGATCGGACTCGACGGCGCTGAGGAGTTCGTGCAGATGGCTCGCGACCACTCGGGCTGCGAGGTATTGCAGCAGGACCTTTTGGCCCTCGAGCTCGCCGGAAGGCAGTTTGATGGCATATTCGCCAACGCCTCTCTGTTTCACGTGCCCAGTCAGGAACTTCCCCGTGTGCTGCGCGAGTTGTGGCAGTGTCTCGTTCCCGGCGGAGTGCTGTTCAGCTCCAATCCTCACGGCAACAATCGCGAGGGCTGGTCGGGCGATCGATACGGCTGTTTTCTCGACCTTGACCAGTGGCGTCGATTCATGACGTCTGCAGGTTTTGTCGAGTTGGAGCACTACTACCGTCCGCCCGGAAAACCCCGTCACCGTCAGCCATGGCTCGCCACTGTCTGGCGCAAGCGCGCCGAAACGTGTACAACCGAATAGAACACGATAAAGCGAGCAGGGCCGCTCATAGGCTGCTCGTCGCGTGCACCTTGAGGTTAGGCCGAATTACGGCGCCACGGTGAAACGGAGCAGACCTTTTTCCCAGTCGTCTGTGTCGTCGTCGTAGTGAAAATTGGCACATAGCTGCCAGGTCCCTGCTGCACTGCTGTGGATGGTCACCCGGGCGACGTACTGCCCCGCTGGCAGAGCACTGAAACTGGCCCGCGACTCGGTCAGATCAGGGCGATCGACCAAAAGTCCCGCGGCGGGAAACTCAGGATCGGTATGCACCTGCAAATGGTAGGTGATCGAATCCGAATTGTCGGTTAATCGTACCGATTCACTCCAGTGAAACTCCATTTGGTCGCCGCCGATGTCGTACGGACCCTCGATCCATACTGGCATCGGGCGATTCAGGGTGGCGCGGTACTCGGCAAGAAAAACTCCGCTGGTCTGGCCGATACGGCTGTACTCGGTGTCGAACGCGGCCAGAATCGCCTCGCTGCCGGTCGTGCCGGACGGCACCGGAAGTTCATAAAGATCCGGCTCCCTGGCCACATGGGCGCGCACCACCTCGCGGTACTCGGCCAACAGGCTCACTACTTCGCTGTTGTTGATGACCGTCTCGTGCAGTTCGTCAATTGTCTGGCTGAGCGCGATAAGGTTGTCGGGCCGGCGCAAAAACCGATTGTGCAGCACCGGGAACCACCAGTTGGCGAGCCCCTCTTCGAACCGACCGCGCGGAAGTCCCTGCGCTGGCTGATCAAAAATGCCCCACGCATCATCGTAATCCCAGGGCAAAAAATACCAGCGATCGGAATCGGACGGGCTGTACAGATAAAAATTCTGATCGACTGTGTCGAGATTGCCCATGAGTACGTTGGCCGCCAGCCAGGCCAGATAGTTGTCGCGATAGAAATGCGTGGCGATGACGTCGTCGATGTCACGACCCTCGTCGTTGACCGCTGTCAGCATGGCAGCCAGCGTTTCGTGGTCTGGATGGGCCTTGACTTCGACGATCTGGCTCAGCTGATCCGGATCGTCGAAGGTCGCTGAGTCGATGTCGTCGAACATGAACTCCTCGGCCTTGTATAGCGCACCTGCGGGGTCCAGCCCGTGGGCGATGAGAAAAAGCCGGTCCGGGCGCTCGATCTGAGTAAACAACCCCATATCCTCGCCGTTGAGTACGAGTCGCACAAATCCGCTGTGCAGACTGGTCATGTGGGGAACCCGTCGGAACAGGTCGAAGGCGAGCTTGTTGCGGACACGAGTCAGATCGTACGGATGCTTGTTGAGGTTGATCACGCGGTGACCGCGCCATAGGTCGGTGTTGCTCGCCAACCGGATCCGGTAGGATTTCTGCTCGGCAGCGCGGGAACTCTTGCCGCGAAGACGCAGGCTGGCGTTGGGCGTGGTCACATCCCCGGCAAATCCGTCGGCCTGCACCAAGGCCGCAACTTCGGCACCAGGCTCGTCAGCATGGACCCGGTCGAGGCCAGCCAGATCCCATACGGTGACGCGAAGGGTGCGGACTTGCAGATCGTCCTGCTCATATACCGAACGGTCGTCGACCAGATCGTCGGTAGGCTCGGCAGGCGACACACCGCTGTCTGGCTGGCCATTCGGTGGAGATGTAGGCTCCGAGGCACCACCACACCCAGTCGCCCCCAAAAGGGCAGCAATGGTTGCTACCACGACGATCGAACAGTCGGTTTTATGTCCGCACGCCAGCGGTACGCTCTGATACGCGACCCGGACTACTTGGAAACGATCGTCGTGTGAATGGAATCGGTGCTCGAGGTCGATGGCGCCCACTCCTTTCAGAACAATCCACGTTACCAGGCTGGGGCGCCATTGTCACTTAAATGTCACATATATGTCACCTTCCGGCGACGCTGTTATCTCACCCGAGCTGCCTCTCTACCATATCCACGTACTCCGAGATCAACTCTGGACCGCCCAGCTGGACCAGCATCTGAAAGCCAGTCGGTGCCGTGATATTGACCTCACTCAGGCGGCCATCGATCACGTCCAGACCGGCGATGACAATGCCGAGTTCGGCCAGAAAATCGCCGACCCGCTGGCTGATATCGCGATCTTTGTCGGTGATCGACCGTATCACTGCTGTCCCGCCGTAGGCCAGATTGGATACAAAATCTCCCTCGCGGGGAAGCCGGACAAAATTGGCCCGTACCTGTCCATCCTGGTAAAAAACCCGGCGATCTCCCACGTGTGCTACTTCGCGGAGCAGCGGCTGAAACATGATCGCATCCCTCTGCCCGGACCTGTCGCCCTCTGGCGATTTTTGCCTGGCAAAGAAATCGACTGCTTGCTGCAGCGAATCCCATTTTTTCACCCCGGTTCCACCGTATCCCAGCCAAGGTTTGGTCACGCAGGGGCCCTCGGGAAAATCGTCGGGCGGCGGTCGGCGCAGATCGGAACAAAGCCAGGTGGGTATCAGTTCTTCAGCAGAGATGATCCCCTGGGCCACGGCCTGGAACGGCAGCAATTTTTCGTGGTGGCGAATGAGCAGGGAAGGGCGATTGACAAAGTGGACCCGATCTTCCACCAGCGAACACAGCCAGCACAGATCGACATACCTGGTGTCAAAAGGTGGATCTTTGCGGATCCAAATGGTGTCCCAGGCAGTGAGCAGCATGGTTTCAGGTTGTGGGTCGACGGTGGGCAGGCTTTCCGGTGCACAATGCTGAGCCCGTGATGCCCGGGCCTGGGGTCGTCCATCCCACAGAAATACGTCGTCGGGAGTGCACCAGTGCACCTGGTGCCCCCTCTTCATGGCTTCGCGCAACATGAGCAGGCCGGTGTCCGATATCGGCAAAAGCTGCTCGATCGGATCGGCAATGATCAATACGTTCACCGGGTCCTCCGCTTGGTTGTTGAATGATCCAATCTCTGTAGAGGTTGGCGGGCGAGCTTTTTCATCGTCCCAATCGCGCTCGGTGGTCCTTCAGGTCAAAGATGTCTCGACCAGCATATGCAAGACCACTTCGTTTTGCACGCAGATCTGTGCGGAGTGGGATGCTCTTCGGTTTTTACCAGGCGGCGACTGGCCCCCAGTCGACTGCGGTGACCTTGCCCTTGTATATGCGGACCTGCTTGCCGGTCCCGTCGGCATTGACGACGTAGATCCCCGAGCCGCCGCGACGGCGCACCGACGCGAATGCGATTGCATGCCCGTTGGGCGAAAAACTCGGCTCTTCGTTGCTACCCTGGTTTTGGGTGATGCGAACCATCTCGCCGCTGTCCAGATCCAGGGTCACGATGTCGTGTTTTCTACCATCGCGCGTGGTGTAGGCCAAAAGTCGCTTGTTCTTGCGCGGCGACCACGTCGGCGTGGTGTTGTAGTTGCCGTTGCTGGACACCCGGCGTTGATTGCTGCCATCGGCGTTCATCACGAAGATCTGCGGCCCGCCTTCCCGATCTGACACGAAGGCGATCTCACGGCCGGTCGGCGACCACGCGGGCGATGCGTCGATCGCTCGATCCCGCGTGAGGCGGCTCAAAATCTCGCCGGTGTCCGCGCTGAGCAGATAGATCTCTGGATCGCCGTCTTTGGATAGAGTGACGGCAATTTTACTGCCGTCCGGCGACCAGGCGGCCCCGGTGTTCATACCGCGGTGCTTGCTGATGCGTTTGGGCCGACCACCGTTCACACTGACCTGGTAGAGGTCGGGATTGTTGCGCATATAGGACGTGAAAGTGACCCTGAAACCGTCTGGAGAAAAGGACGGCAAGATGTTGATCGAGCGGTTGCGGGTCAGCTTATATGCGCCGTTTCCGTCGAAATCCATGACCATGATGGCCTTGCCGCGGCGCCGATGGGGGCGGACAAATGCGATCTTCGAGCCGAAGAATCCGCTGTCTCCGGTAAAATACTCGACTACCTCGTTGCACCATCGGTGGACCAGCATGCGCACGTCGCTGCCTCGATGGGTCTGCGACAGAACTGGATCCGCGCCTTTTTCGATCTCGTAGAGGCGAAATTGAATTTCGATCTCGTCGCCATTTTGGGCAATTTGGTATTTCATCACTCCAAAGGCGCCGATGTCTTTCCATTTTTGGACCTCGATGCCGAGGCCCTCGGCCTTGAGATTGGCCAGGAACGAACGCGGATCGAGAATGTTGAACCAGCCGGCCACGCCGAGGTTAAAACTGGCGATCGCCTGGACCTGTTTGGATAGCTTGCGGTTGGAATCGACGCCGCGAGGCACCGCGATCGGGTATAGAATTCGGTTCGGGTTATCGATGTCGATGACCACTGCGCGCTCTTGTGCGACTGCAGCGTCGACACCGACAAACCCGATACTCGCCAACAGGAAGACGATCGACGCGATCGCCCTCGGGCTCCGTTTCACACTGAAAGCTTGAAACATGTCCACTGGGTTGTGATCTCGTGCAGGTGTTTGGGTACCTTCTTGGGGTTCTTGTTGCGCTTTTTCTTCAGTTTGTCGAGGGCCACCCGGACCGAGCGATCGAGGTTTGCAATCCGTGACCTGGTCTCCAGTTTGGTGGCGACGATACGCCCGCCAACCGCGAGACGCACGCAGCCGACCGCTGTCCCGGTGTTTTTCTCGAGCGTCGGCAATTCCCATAGAGCGTACACGTCCTTGGCCAGTTGCTGCATGTACGGGTCACCCCTGGACACTTCGGCAAACCCGTGCTCCGAGCCGTCGAAGGAACCACCTTCCTGTTCCGCTTCGCTGCCGTCGTCGACCGCCTGGATCGGCTCGTCGTCTTCCTCGTCGTCCCGTTGCCGCCGTTGTTTGTACTTTTCAAATTGTTCGGCGAAGTCCTCCTGGGTGGTTTGCGCCGGCTTTTTCTTCCTGGCGACGAGCTTTTTTTGGTCGTCGCGCGAAACCCCGGCCGGCTTGACCCTGGCGCGCTTCACGCGCTTGCGCCTCTTTTGCGGCTGTCTGCTCTTCACCTGGGATTTGTAGGCAAGCGCTGCTTCGATGGAGGTCATCTTCAATTTGCCGCGCTCGGCGTTGGCATCACAACCCGATGGGTCAGAAAAACCCAGGATCGTGACAGCGATGACGCCGTGCACCAGCGTTGTCGTGATCGCACCGGTGAGATGAGAGGTGGTCATGGTCTATCCCTGGACACCCACGGATTTATCGTCACTGCTCGGCCGATTTGGCCCCACTGGCCATGCTGTCGAGCTCTTCGACTTTGATCTGCGCGGATGGATCGGTCAGCATCATGACTTTCGCAACACCCGCTTGTTTGGCCGTCGCCATGGCAGTAACTACAACTCCGTAGGGCAGAGATTGATCAGCTTCGATGTAGAGCTCCTTCTCGACTTGTACGCGCTGATTGGTCGAAAGCTTCACCGATAAATCAGCCCATTTGACCCGGGTCTTGCCCAGATAGAGCAAGCGGTTCTTGTCGATGCTCAGGACCAGCTTGCCCTCGGGATCTTCGAGGTTCTCGGCCGCGATCTGCGGCAGTGAGATGTCGACACCGGTGTTCATCATGGGTGCTGTGATCATGAAGATCACCAGAAGAACGAGCATCACATCCACGAATGGAGTGACGTTGATCTCACTATTGAGATCGTCGCCGCTGCCTTTCAAGCCGACTTGCATCCCCATGGCGTTATCTCAGGACAGGAAGTGTCTCCGGATGATGTTCAGGTAGTCTTTCTCGAATGTATCCATATGCGACACCTGAACCCGAATACGCCGCTGGAAGTAATTGTACGCCATGACGGCCGGGATGGCTGCAATCAGTCCGATGGCCGTGGCAAAAAGAGCCTCGGCAATGCCCGGAGCCACGGTCTGGATGGTCGGAGAGCTGCTGGCCATCGACGAGAACGAGTTCATGATGCCCCAAACAGTACCAAACAGGCCAATAAACGGGGCCGCAGAGCCGGTCGTGGCCAAAAATGGCACCATGCTCTCCAGCTTGGTGGTCTCCGTGGTCTGAGCCCGATGCAGGGCGCGTTGTACGTTCTCGAGGTCCGCCTCCCGGTCGCGGTCGGGTCGCACATCCGAGGTAAGTCGTGCCAGCTCTGTGTAACCTGCTAAAAATACAGAGGAAATGGGACTGCGCCGAAGAGCCTTGGCGTGCTTGTAAATCTGCTCGATATCGCGCGAACGCCAAAACGAGTCGAGGAAGAGGGAGCCCTCACGGGTTGCTCTGCGGATGATGAAGTACTTGTAGCCAATGATGTACCAGCTGAAGATGGACATCATGACCAGCAGAATCATGACGGCCTTTACAACCCAATGAGCTTTGGCCACGAGCGACCAAAGGTCGAGCTCACTGGCCGCCAAGGTAGGCAGGAGTTCTAGCATATCGGATGTTTAGCAAGTAGCATGAGGCTCGTGGGGAGGTCAAATCAAGACCGCATGGAGAATGGGACAATCCGGACGCGAGCTGGCGTTGCGCGGCATCGCTGGTGTGGTTTCGCATCTCTGGCCGGGGAGATTACTCGCCCGCCGGCCCGGTTTTGCCGCCCGACCGCTGCGAGGTAGCGATTGGTGAGGTGTCCGGTGTTTCACCCCAACCCAGTCCGCTGCGGCTGGCTCTCGAAACAGTGCAGGCAGAATGAATAGCAGCGTTTTTGCAGCAGTCGAATGGTGGTTGTACAGATCATCGCATTGTACTGCCCTGGCAGTCGCCGTGGCACTTATCCCCTGCGCGGCTTGCGTCGAAGTAAAGGGCGCGGCGGCCGAGTTCAGCTGGTCGATTCGCACGTTTTCGGGCCAGCCGGTTGCGTCTTGTTCGGAAGCACGGATCAACAGTGTGCATTTGCGGTGGAATACCGATGCCTCTCAGTCAGATCCGGAACCCGACGATTGCACGCCCGATACCCGGTGCGTCGCGTTCAAATGTTCCGCCAACCGGGGGGTCACCGACTTTGTGATCGACGAGGGACGGCAGCTTTTGTGGATCGAGCCAATTTGCGACGATGCCCGCCGTCCCGACGCCGCGACATTCACTGTTCCACCTCCCATCGCCCGCGAGGTCTCCAACGGCGAGGTGGTTACCTTGAATTCACTACTCATCGTCGCTCAGACAACCGGATGCTCTTCAGCTACGAGTTGCACTTGCATGCGAGATGGCACTGGGCAGAACTCGGCAAAGTTTGCCCCATGACATGGATCACTGTGAATTGGATGAAAAACGCAGTAGGACCAGGAATGGCTGCCCGTCTTGCCCATACACTTTGCAATCGCCCATACTCTTCCCCTGGCCAAAACCGATCAGGTGATGTCGGCGCACGTTGCGCGCTTCACTTGCATGATTCACAGAGACAGACGTCGATTGTGGGCTAGCGTTTTTGTTTCTAGAGCTTTTCATGGACGGAGAAAAACAGATGAAGAAATTAGTTTTTGCAGCCTTTTTGAGTATTGCTCTGATGCAGCTGGGAACAGGTTGCATCATTCTTGTGGAGGATGACGACGCAACCCTCGACGTGACCTGGACCCTCATTGCCGGCGATCCCCAGGTAAGCAATCCCGACGTGGCAGCTTGCCGGGCTGGCGAGACCATAGAAGTGGTCTCGACGCCCACAAGTAGTTCGAATGACAGGCTCGTCGACCTGTTCGACTGTGATCGCAACCGGGGTCTGGTCTCGGACATCCCCTATGGCACATACGAGGTGCATATCAACCTCTACGACGGCAATCCGAGCCCGAGCAATCTGATCGCTCAATCCGACGCAGTGGAGGTGAGTCTCGACGAGGACAGACCCGATGTCGATCTGGACTTCTCGTTCACAATCAATCGCGGCCAGTTTTTCTTCACCTGGTCGATCACCGAAAACACTGCGAGTCGCAGCTGTGCCGACGTCGGAGGTGATACGACTGCCCTGCGCAGTGAGCTCATCGGAGGCACATTCATCGACGACGATCTCTATGACTGCTCGGACTTCCAGGCCCATACACCTTTCCTCCCCCTCGGCAGCTACCGGCTTCAGGTGAGCTTGCTCGACGGACAGGTCGTCCTGGGCGATTCGCTCGTGCGCAGGAGCTCGCTCGACTTTGGCAATCACCTCAACGATCTGGGTAATCTCGAGTTCGCGGTCGTCCAGTAGAGCCAGCCCACCGATCGAAGAGCCCGCCGCCCGGCCGCTTCGCATTCCTTGCCGGCCCGCCCGGTTCGGCCCACCGTCGCGAGCAGCAACTTGCTCTGGCCGGCCGGGCAATCTATCTTCTAAGGTATGAGCCGAGGTCGCCAGAGAAACTTCCGCCACGCCTTTGCGAACTCGCGCATCACCCGGGGCGCTCTCTACCTGCTGTTCGCCGAGGTCGGATTATCCCTGCTCTACCTAATTTCGGAGGAAGGGGTCCGACAGACGATCCGGGAGTGGCTCAGCGCCAATTCCACGCATGTGTGGCATGAATTCAAGATTTGGACGCTGGTCACCAGTCCGATTCTGCAGATCGAGTTCATCTCTCTGTTTTTCGACGCGCTGCTTTTGTGGCTGCTCTTGCCAACTCTCGAGCGCTTGTGGGGGACCAAGAAGTTTCTGCTCTTCGCCCTGTGGACTTCCCTGGCGGCCACGACCATCGGGTCTCTTACTGGGCTTCTGCTCGGCGATCCGACCTGGATCGCCGGACTCGATGCATTCATCTACGCGGGATTTGTCGCCTATGGCGTCCTCTTCGCCGACCATCCGGTGTCGTTTTTTGGCGTATTGCCCATGACGGGCAAACAACTGATGTTCGGGATCATCGGCTTCGTCGCCCTGTTTATCCTGCTCGGTCAGCGCTGGGTCGACGGCGCGGCCTACGCCGCTGCCATGGTGCTGGCGTGGATGCTTACCAGCGGTAGGTGGAGTCCCCGATTGTGGTACCTGCGCTGGCGGCACAAACGCATGCGCCGTCACCTGACCGTGGTTCGGGACGATGACGATCCCGGCAAGTGGATCAACTAAAACAGAAACGCATTTGCGCGAAGAGCGGCAGTACCGTGACGAATAATCCGGGCTAGAGCGGTTTTTTCGCCCGGGTCCGTGATATTGCCGTAATGTTCGATCCGGGCTAGTCTGCCCGCAATGGAGCGAACCCTTCACGGCGACGCAGGAGTGACTACCGTCTTCGAAGGCGAGCGGGCCACGGTGCGGCGTCTTCGCAAGGCCAAGCTGGTCGTGCTCGACGGAACCAAAAAAGCCCAGGAAGTCGAGATCGACAAGACGCGCTGCTCGGGCGGACGCAGCATCATCAACGACATTGTGCTACAAGACAAAGCCGTCTCGGCAACTCACTTCGATGTCGCCGTGCGCGACGACGGTTACTGGCTGCGCGACCTCGATTCTAGCAACGGCACGTTTGTCGGGGATCTCAGGGTCCGCGAGGTCAAATTGCGACCCGGCACGACTTTCCGTATTGGCAACACCCAGATTCAGTTTCAACCCCTTCAGGATGTAGTGGAAATCGAGCTGTCCACAGAAGATCGGTTCGACCAGGTCATTGGCACATCGTCGGCTATGCGCGAAATTTTTGCGCAACTGGCGCGGGTGGCACCATCCGAGTTGACCTGTATGATCGCGGGCGAAACCGGTACCGGCAAAGAGCTCATCGCTCGAGCCATTCACAGTGCCTCGCAGCGCAAAGATCAGCCGTTTGTTGTTCTGGACTGCAGTGCGATCCCGCGCGAGCTCATCGAATCCACGCTCTTCGGCCACGAGAAGGGTTCCTTTACCGGTGCTGTGGGGCAACATCACGGCTGTTTTGAGCAGGCCGACCGCGGGACGATCTTTCTCGACGAGATTGGCGAATTGGACATCTCTCTGCAACCCAAGCTCCTTCGCGTGCTCGAGCAACGGGAGATCAAGCGGGTGGGAGGAGATCGAACGATCAAGGTCGACGTGCGTGTGGTTGCGGCGACCAACCGAGATCTGCGCGCCGAGGTCAATGCGGGAAACTTCCGCGAGGATCTCTATTTCAGGCTGTCGGTCGTGCACATCGAGCTGCCGCCACTACGCGAACGGCGCGAGGATATCCCGCTCATGGCTCAGCAGTTTCTGCGCGAGATCGTGTCTCGGCGCGGTGTGGCTATGTCGTTTGGCCAGGACGCGATGAACGCGCTTTTTGGCTATGCATGGCCCGGCAATGTGCGCGAGCTGCGCAATGTCGTGGAGCGAGCTGCGTCACTGTCGGACGGTCCTGTGATTACCCGTTCGGATCTTGTTTTCGGTCAAGAGTCGGGTCTTTCTCCACTGGTCTCGCACGATCTCATGCAGACCGGAGCTGCCGCAGCAAGGCGGGCAGCCATTCTCATGGGTATTTCGGGTACGGTCGGCGAGGCCATTCAACGAGACGATGCCAGCGGCCCGGCCATTTTCGACCCGGGTCTGTTCAAAGCTGGATACGGGTTCAAACAGGCCAAGCAGACAGTTGTCGACGCGTTCGAGAGCGCCTATCTCAAGGCGTTGATGGAGCGCAACAACGGCAACATCAGCCGCTCAGCTCAAGAGGCCGGGCTCACCCGCTACCACCTGCGCGAGTTGCTCAAGCGCCACCAGCTGATGCCACGTTGAGCCGTCACTCGCCGGGGAGGCTTTGTCCAAACATAATAATAAGCCCGAGTGCAAAATAAGCCCGAGTGCAAAGCGCTCGGGCCTCGTACAATCACGTTGCACCTTGCCAACGCGATCATGTGTAGAAGGGTTCTATCTGCGGCGAGCGCGCGACTTGGCCGGTGACGCAGGCTTGTTGCTGCGGCTGGATCTCGAATTGCGAGGTGGTGGCTTGCTTGTGGTCCCCTTGGCGGCCGGGGCCGATCGACGTGGCGGCGGTTGCCTGGTTCGAGCTGGGGGCGCAGTTGTTCGCGGCGGTCGGCGAAGACCCCTGGAAGCTGCCGGCGCCGTTCCCCGCGGCGTCCGGCGGACGCTATTCCGAGCTGGCTGCGTACGCGGCTGTACTGTCCTGCTGCGCGGATGCACTGCCCGATGACGCGGCACCGTGCCATGCGGTGAGATCGATCGGATGGTGCTCCCGCGGCTGGATGACGCACCTGGCACTGTTCTGCGACCCCGCGGAGGCGGTACGTTGGGACGAGTGCGGGCCGGACCTCTCAAGCGCGGAGCCGGCCGGGTACGCGCTGGTGGCAGTGTGGTGCGGCGAGGCGGCGGAACCGAGCGAGATCCGCTACGGCTCGGCGGCAGGGTGCCACTGCGCGGTGGCGGCACTGAGCGAGGTCCAGTGCGGGCCGGTGGCAAAGTGCTGCCACGGGGCGGCGGCACTGAGCGAGGTCCAGTGCGGGCCGGTGGCAAAGTGCTGCCACGGGGCGGCGGAACCGAGCGGGGTCCAGTACGGGCTGGTGGCAAGGTGCTACTGCGCGGCGGTGGAACTGAGCGGGGTCCAGTGCGGGTCGGTGGCAGGGCACTGCTGCGCGGCGGCGGGACCGGACGGGGCCTGTTGCGGGGAGGCGGAACTCCTGGACGACGGTGATCCCGGACCCGGACACCAGGCCGGGGGTAGTAGGCCGTCGCCGGACGCCTGTCGCGATGGTCACGAACATAGATTCCGCGCGGCAGGTGATGACGATGTGACCAGTATCCCGAATGGTAGACATAGCGCCCGCCCACGTAGTCGTAATACGGCGCGACGTACACGTACGTGTCTCGTTCGACAACCCAGTGGCCACCCACCCAGAGCCACTCATAACCATTCCAGTGCCAGTAGCCGTCGATCCACACGGTCCCGGGGCCCGGAGACGGAGTCATGGTCTCGTATAGAGGCTCGGGCGGATAGCTCTGCGGGTAGTACACCGTCGGAGTCTCGGCCGGGGCCCGAGCCGCGGGCCCGACACTCACTTGACCCGACGCCTGGACGTGGCTGCCCGACGGATAGTAGGTGGGAGCGGGGGGCGCGGTGCTGGGAACTGTGCAGGCCCCGAGCAAAAAGCTCAGTCCCGCCAATCCGAGTAGCGACCTGGAGGCCGTCCGGACGTTGCGGTTTGTTTTGCATCTCTCACCGGAGCGATGGTGAGAAGCTGGACGACGTTGCGTGCCCATTTGTACCTCCGTTCAGCCGTCTGGAGCGTGAGACATCGACGGACCCAGGCTGCCCTGAATTCAAAGTCTAGTTGACGCCCACTTTGTATGCAAGTACACACAGAACGCCATGAAGAGACTATTTTCCGGCATTCAGCCTTCTGGCGAGCTGCATCTTGGCAACTATTTGGGCGCGGTGAGCAACTGGGTCAAGCTGCAGGAGTCCTACCACTCCTTCATTTGCATCGTTGATTACCACGCGATTACACAATCCTACGATCGCAAAGATATGCGCACAAGGGTTTTGCATATGGCCGCTGATCTGATGGCGTGCGGTATCGATCCCGAGCGCTCGGTGCTGTTCGTTCAATCACGTGTTCCAGAGCACACAGAGCTTTGCTGGATCTTCAACGCGGTTGCCCAATACGGTGATCTGAGTCGGATGACTCAGTTCAAGGACAAGGCTGCCCGGCAAGCCGAAAACATCAACGTCGGTTTGTTCGATTATCCCGTGCTTCAATCGGCCGATATTCTTCTTTACAAGGCGCAGGTCGTACCGGTTGGCGAGGATCAAGTTCAGCATGTCGAGTTCACCCGGCGGATAGCCCGCGGCTTCAATCGGCGCTGGGGTAAACTATTTCCCGAGCCCGATGCGCTGCTATCGTCCACGCCCCGTCTGCTCGGTCTCGACGGCCAGGCCAAGATGTCGAAATCGATGGGCAACACCATCGTTCTCGCGACGCCGGAAAAACAGATTCGCAAGCAACTGTCCCGGGCAGCCACCGACCCGGCCCGAGTAAAACGCGAAGACCCCGGTGATCCCGACAACTGCAATGTTTTCACCTTGCACAAGTTCTTCTCGAACGAGGAGCGGCTGGGCTGGGTACGCGATGGATGTACCAGCGCTGGCATCGGCTGTGTCGATTGCAAGCGAGCTCTGGCCGACAGCATGCTGGACCAACTTTCGGACTATCGCCGGCGCAGAGAAGAATTATTGGCCGAGCCCGAGAAGGTCGAACGCATTTTGGCTGAAGGGGCAGAGCGAGCGAGCGCAGTGGCCAGGCAAACCATGGAACAGGTTCGCGACAAACTGGGTCTATGGCGATGACAGACCAGATCACGGCGAACCGGGCCATGACACACCGCAAGGGATCTGCATCGCGGCGCAGTGCACTGGCCACGGCTGCCAGTGCTGTGGCCGCCATGGCGCTGGCAGCAGCAGTGGCCGGACGCGGCTGCCGGGTCGACGAGAACACACCGACCGGGGTCGTGCGATCGCTGGCCCGGGCCATCCAGGCCGATGATCGCGCCGCATTTCGCGAGCTTCTCGGCCCGCGAACGCGGGCTGGCCTCGACGCTTCTGCCGCCCGGGCGACTGACCTCGCCGGCGGCTCCATCCGCTTTAGCCCGCTCGACATGATCGGTCTTGGCCGGTCTGTGGATTTTGCGTCGCCCACAGAGATCGCCGTGATAGAGCGCAGCGAGACTCGCGCAATCGTCGAGATCACCGTGGCCAGTGGCAGGCGCTCACAGGTGACGTTGGTCGAGTTCGACGGCCACTGGCTCATCGAACTGCCGGCCTACCGAGCCCTGCCCTGAATCAGCGGCAACCTCGTGACAGTGCTGTGGTGAATGATCTGGGCTCTACATGCCTCGCAGACGCGTTCAGAGGCCACCGAAGCCAGGCGATCCGATCGCCTGGCCGCTCCCCATCTCTTGTCGGGAACTTGCTGCTTTGCTCTGCGCGCTTGACGATGCTCGACGCGACGTGTTACCAGATGCGCCCTACGTTTAGCGATCTTCGCGGAAGGAATCGAATATGGCCACTACGACCAAGGCCAAGGATGCCCAAGAACTTTTTAACGTCCAGGTCCCCGAGGCGCTCAAGAACTATCCGGACAAGGCCAAGGAAGTCGACGCGACTTTCTTCTTCGATATCACCGGCGAGGGCGGGGGCAAATGGACTGTGGATCTCAAATCCGACGAGCCCAGTGTGAAAACGGGAGGCACTCCGGACAGCGCCGAGTGCGGCATTGTGGTCGCTCACGAGGATTTTAAGGAGATCCTCAAAGATCCCAACGTCGGCATGCAGCTCTACTTCCAGGGCAAACTCCAGGTCACTGGAAACCCGGTCGTGGCCACCAAGCTGCAGGAGCTCTTGAGTCTGGGGGCCGAGGGCGATAGCTGAGCGCCGACTGTCTCGACCGACGAGTGTCCACCCCGCAGATCGACTCCGCTTCGCATTGCCCGCCAGGAGGAGTCGTTCGAGGGGGGTGGCTGCGAGTGTCTGGCAAGAGAATCGGGACCGACTCTCGGTCAATTCTCGGCCTGTTTCGATCTATTGCTTCGACCTATTCTTTCAACCTGGGGGTGCCATGGCCACGGAGCAGGTTCTGGACGGAATTCGGGTGCTCGATTTATCGCGTCTGTTACCCGGCCCTTTTTTATCCATGATTTTGGCCGATATGGGGGCCGATGTCGTCAAGGTCGAGGCGCCCGGGATCGGCGATTATCTGCGCCCAATGCCCCCGGCCAGAGGGGGAATGTCCGGGCGGTTTTTGGCTCTGAACCGCAACAAGCGGTCGCTTGTACTCGACCTGAAAAGCGAGCGCGGTCGCAGTGCGTTTTTGTCCATGGTCGAGCGCGCCGACGTGGTCATCGAGAGCTTTCGCCCCGGCGTCATGGACCGACTCGGAGTTGGCTATGACGTGTTGCAAGGCCGCAACCCCGCGATTGTTGTCTGCTCGATTTCCGGTTATGGACAGAATGGACCGTATCGTCAGCGCGCCGGGCACGATCTCAACTACATGGGACTGAGCGGAGCCCTGGCCATGGGCGGTGAGTCGGAACGGGCGCCCGGAATGCCCGGCCTACAGGTTGCCGATATTGCCGGTGGGGCCCTGTGGGGCGTGACTGCCGTGCTCGGAGCCCTTTTTGGGCGTCAGCGAAGCGGTAGCGGCGCACATCTCGACATCTCCATGACCCAGGGGGTCCTCGCCATGCTGGCGGTGGAATTTGGCAAGCTCGATTTTCAACCCTCACTATCGCCCAGCCGCGGCAATCAGGAGCTGAACGGCGCTCTGGCCTGTTATCGAGTTTATCAAACCAGGGACCGCAAATATCTCTCGGTCGCCGCGCTCGAGCCAAAATTTTGGCTCGAACTCAACCGCGCGGTGGGGCGGAAAAGCGATGTGAGCGAGCTGGTTGCCCCGCCGGACCGGCAGCAGGCGATCGCTGCTGAGTTGCAGGCCATCTTTGCCGAGAAGACCCGAGACGAGTGGGTCGAGCATCTGGCCGAGCACGACTGTTGCTGCGAACCCGTACTGGAGCTCGACGAGGTCGAGAATCACCCGGTCCATCGCGCGCAGAAGGCGTTTTTCGAAGTAGACGGGGGTGAGCTGGGCCCGGTCAAACAGGTGCGTACGCCGGTGGGAGCACCGTCCGCGCATCGACTGGCTCCCCGGCTGGGCGAGCACAGCCGGCAGGTGCTGGGCGACTACGGCTTCAGCGACGACGAGATCGACCGGATACTGGCCAGCGATCAATAACGGAGTTCGATTTTTCCGCTCTCACCGGTGCGCTCCTGCACTCGGCCGACAATTTTGGCAGGCAGGCCGCGGTCGCGCAGAGCTGCGTGGAGCGCCTCGGCATGGGCTGCGTCGACACAAAAAAGCAGACCGCCGCTGGTCTGTGCATCGGTGGCGAGCAAGGTCAGCAATTCGTCCTCGCGGCCGGTTTTGCGCAACATCGGAGCGAGAAAATCGAGGTTGGCCTTGCTGCCTCCGGGCACGCGTCCGGCGCGGGCATGTGCCGCTGCTCCTGGCAATAGCGGCAGTTCGCCCACATCCACAACAGCGTCTACTGCCGAGCCGATGACAATATTGCGCAGGTGGCCGATGAGGCCAAACCCGGTGACATCAGTACAGGCAGTCACCGAAAATTGTCTCGCGATGTCCAGGGCCACGCCGTTGGGCGAGGTCATCGATTCAACCGCTGCAACGATCTCGTCCTCTGTGGCCAACCCTTGTTTGATGGCCATACCGATAATGCCGGTACCCAGCGCCTTGGTGAGTACCAAGGCCTGTCCGGGTCGAGCACCGCGATTGCTCAGAACTCGATCGGTCTCGACCTCGCCGACCACGGCCAGGCCGTACTTGATGTCGCCATCGCGCACGGTGTGGCCGCCAACGATGGCCACTCCCATACGGCGACAGGCGTTTAGACCACCGCGCAAAATGGCCTGGAGCACCTCGAGAGGCAGCTCGTCGTCGGGAAAGAAAGCCAAATTCAACGCGAATAGCGGCCGTCCTCCCATGGCGTACACATCCGAGATCGCATTGGTCGCTGCGATCGCGCCAAAATGCTCGGCATCGTCTACCAGAGGCGAGATGACATCCGTGGTGAAGACCAGGGCGCGGCGTTCGTCGTCGCTGATCTGAATCACCGCAGCATCATCGGCAAGGTCACTCGATACGAGCACCCTGCCCCCCGGTACGGGCATTTCAAAGGAATCGAGGACCTGAACCAGGTCGCCAAGCCGAAGCTTGGCCGCTCAACCTCCGCCCCGGGCGTAGCGAGTTAACCGAAAGGCAACAGCCTGACGAGACTCTTCGCTCGAAGAACCGCTTTTGCTACTTTGGTCGCCCAACAGAAGTCACAGAGCTCGCTCACTCCAACCTGGCTGCCGGTCCGGCACGACGTCGTTGGGTAGAGCGAAAGATCATCAAACCGGAGGGCAAAAAGCCAGCGACGATCAAAACCAGAAGTGTCATCCACGATTTTCCACCACTATAACCGGCGGCGTGGATACTTGCGCCATGGAGAACACCGCCAACGGCCCTTTCAGTGTCGAGCACCGAGGCCACTGGCGGGCTACTAGGCTCAGGTTCCGGAGGCTCGGCGTCCTCCGCGCTGTCTCCCATCCCATCCTGCGATGAGACGGCGTTGACAGACACGGGGATGACCATGCAAGCACAGATAGCAATGGCTCCAGCAATAGCGATTCGTAATGGCATGGTGTCTAGGGGGAAGTGTAAGACAATCGAACCCTATAGCAATAGGGAAACCGCGCATTCCGCTGACAAAAGAACCAGATGATGACTGTGAACGGCCAGTGCAACCTGTGATTATTTATTTCTTGTTCACTGTTTTTAGTAGCATGGATAACAATTTACTCAATTAACGTCGGCTTTCTACCCGACTCTGTCCAGGTGTGGTATGTACAGGCGCCAAATTACGTCTGAAATGGCCTACGACCTCGAGAGATCGGCGATTGTGATCGTCACTGAGTCCTTGCAGTGTCCTACGACTGTAAGAGCCGTGCCTCGCGTTCGTTGGCCGAACCAGGAGAGACGAAAAATGAAACAGGCATTGACGACGTTAGCACTACTGGTGGCGCTAATTGGGCTGGTCGCCTGCGGTAGCAAGAAACCCGAGCCGGTCGAGCCAGAACCCGAGCCGGTCCAGGCAGAGGCGGAGCCCGAGCCAGAACCCGAGCCCGAGCCAGAAACTCAACCGGAACCGGAACCGGAACCGGAACCGGAACCGCAGGCAGAGCTCAGTGAGGTTATTTACTTCGAATTCGATTCCAGCGAGCTGGGCGACGAGGCTCGTACGGTTCTCAACCAGAACTACGAGTGGTTAAAAGAGGACAGCGCTCGTACGCTTACTATCGAGGGTCATACCGACGAGGTCGGGACCAACGAGTACAATCTCGGTCTGGGCGATCGTCGCGCGCGTGCAGCAAAAGAATACCTGATCCGGCTGGGCATCGGTGCGGGTCGTATCAAAGTCATCACCTATGGCGAGGAACGGCCGGCATCCAAAGATGATGCGGAGAACCGGCGCAGCGTTTTTGTTGCGACCAGCCGATAGTCTCGTAGTCGGCGGGCAGCCAGCACGATTGCGGTGCGACCGGCTAGCCGGGATCATTCACCACGACAACCGCTGCGGTTGCTGTGGGGGATTGATCCCGGCTAATCCCGATCGTCGTTCCTCTGTTGTAGATTCATCTGTTTGCGATCCCAGGCCTGCACGTCCCGCGCTCGGATGTGCACGAGTTTATTTTCCAGCTGGGTAAGCCGCTCGAGTGCGCTCTTCATCGAGGCGTCGAGCACCTCTCGTTGCCGGGTGAAGTGCTGGTCGCGCAGCCGGGCCCGGGCGATCGCGGAGCCCAGGGCAGCCGCTCGCAATTTCTGCTGGCCGTGGCCGTGCAGATGTGAGCCGGTCGCGATCAGTTCGATGGTCAGGGTGCCGAATGGGCCCGCAATTGCCCGCAAACGCTCGCTCGCCAGGCGTTCGAGCGCTGCTCCCAGTTCGGCGATGCGGTCGTTCTGCTCGGCAAATCGAGCGATCAGTGTCCGATACTCAGTCGAGTGCGGCACGTCGTCATTGCCGTCTTTGGGGGGTGATCGCCGACCGGGCAGAGGGCCGACATTGCGCGCGACCAGCCCGGCCCAGAAAAAGCTGTCGATGTCGACAACCGCTACCCGGCGCGACTGGCCTGTCGTCCCTTGATGTTCCGGTGCCCAGTGGGGCGAGCGGTCGAAAGCGGCGCGATCGGAGATGGCGATTGCGCCGTTTGTGAGCCGGGGAATGACCTGCGCTGTGCCGATTCGAAGGCGCGGGATCCTGCGCAAGAGAGCAGTCGCGCGATTGACATCGCGCACCCCGAGCAGCAGATCGAAACCGCGTTGCCCGATTCTGCCGAGCCCCAGCTCGATCCGGCCGGAGACCAGCGGCAAGAGATCGCGCATCAGATCGACACCGAGGCGCTCGTCGAGAGATCCCGAAATGGCTATCCCGCGGTCGCTCACTACCGGATAGGCGGCCAGATCGAGCATGCGGAGCAACTCGAGCAACGCTGGTGGGGGGAAGGATGCAGCGATGCGCAGCGGCCACATGTCCGGCGGTATCGAGCCGGCCGCCGCGGAGACAGAACTGCCCTGGGTCAAAATATCGGCCATCGTGGCATCGGGATCGAGCGCCGCGCTCACCTGCACGGCGAGCGAATCGCCACCGAGATCCACTGCAGCAGCGACTTTTCCCCAGCTTCCGACCAGCTGCCTGGCGACCTGTCTTCGTCTCTCGAAGAGACCGTGCGCGGCTTTTCGCTGCGACTCCGCTCGCCGGGCCGCCGCACTCAGAGCGAGGATCTCGGTGGTCGATGCATTGCGTTTTTTGGCCCTGGCGACGCGGTTGTCGAGTTCCGTGGCTCGCTCATCGATGGTCGCTGCGAGATCGTCGACCTCGTGGATCATCTCGTCGGCGATCCGATCCATGGCCACATATGCCGCGATATCACGCCCGACCTCGAGCCCGGCCAGTGCATCGACAAATCCGGGTTCTCCGGCCAGGGCGCCTGTCGGCTCAGAACCGGCCAGGCGCACTTCGCTCCACGCGCGTTTGCTGGCAGCACGACTGCGGACCGCGAAAACATGGCGACCGCGCAATACCAGGCCAATTCCCCGAGCTGGCACACTGGCGATCTGCCCCATCCCGATCGCGCTGCGCTCGGCCATTGGGTAGCGCGCGCGCAACGCTGCTTCGAGCTGCGCGCGATCGGCGACTTCGGCAAACCCCACGACAGTTGCCGACGCCCAGTGAAGGATTGCTGCGCCAGCAGGTCGGGTGGGATCGATGCCGAGTTCGGCCAGCGACGCTGTATCGCTGGCCTCGGGGCCTGGCACGACCACCGCGGCGATGGTGCGGTGGACTTCCGGCGGCAATGAGTCCACACTGCGAACTGCAACGAATGCGAGGGTGTCCCCGGGCAGGTAGTCGATTGCCGCGAACTCGGCCAGGACAGACTCTCTGAACGCGTCCCGCGGATTTGGCCCCGACTGCGGCGCGCAGTTTATCAGCCCGAGAACGACCAATATCGATGGCGCAGTGCGTCCCACCTCGCCGCTTTTACCGCGGAATGTCGCATTGAGCCAATGGAACCCGGCCAATGCCAGCCAAAACCGACGCCCCGAAGGACCGGTTGACGATTCGCCCAAATCGATGCTTGCAGGACCATTCGCGACCGGGCTATAGAACCTGCGCCAGCGAACGTGACCCAGAGTGTCGAGAAATCTCCCCGGGCTGTGCAGCCTCCCGCCGTGCCGGGGCTGGTAATGCGCGACCCGTTCCACGTGACCTGGCGCGAGCGCCTGGCTGTCCTGGGCGCTGTCGTCGCGATCCTGGTCTGCTCGTTTATCGTGGGACTGGTCTACGCCCACGAAGCCACCATGGAGCTGGTAGGACTGATCCCCGCCTCGATCCTTGCGGTCGGCAAGTTTCTGCCACTATGGGGGATCGGCGGCCAGAGTAATTTTAATCCGTGGGAGCTCGGGCTGGTCATTTGGGGTCTCGATACCTGGACTGTCTTGGTGGTGGTGTACGGACTCGAGGGCATCTATCGCATTCGCCCGCTCAAACGCGCGTTGGCCACAGTACAGACCAATGCCAGCCTGGTCCTCATTGCCTATCC
Organism: Pseudomonadota bacterium; assembly: GCA_022360315.1. Classification (GTDB taxonomy): domain Bacteria; phylum Myxococcota_A; class Polyangia; order Haliangiales; family Haliangiaceae; genus JAKSDA01. The sequence continues at coordinate 9,385 of JAKSDA010000296.1, read as the reverse complement.
CCGCATGCGCCGGGCTGCGGTCGTCGGCGTGGTGCTGTTTGTGCTATTCCCGCTTGCCGGTACAGGCGCCCTGGTCGGCGCCTTTTTGGGTATCTTGCTCGGCCTTTCGCGTTCTGTACTCATCGCAGCAGTGAGCTTTGGCGGCCTTGTCGGCGGTATGCTCATGGCGTTTGCCGCGGTCAACTTCGGCGAGGCCATGCAGCGCTTGCGCGATGTGCAGAGCATCCCCGTGGTCAAATGGATCATCATCGGCGCCCTGGCCGCGGTTCTCATCGCTGTGTTCTGGTGGATGAATCGGGTCTACAAGCGCGCTCTCGACGCGGCGCGGCAAGAGATGGAGGGCGATTCGCGTTCACGGCGCCAGGCTCACCCCGCCGACAAGACCGTGGCGGGATGACCGAGGACGATCGAATGGCCGCGCAGAGCGTCTCAGTCGAGTACGGGCGGCGGCGGCCTCTCGTAATCGCGGTACTGGTTTGGATCGCCCGATCGACCATCGATTGCGGCCATGGCGATGTTGTACATCTCGCGCGCAGTGACGTAGTGCAGGATCCAGCGCTGGCCGTCGTTATAGCGGGTGGTGAGAGTCTGGTGCAGGAGTCGGCCGTGCTCGCCGAGCAGCACAGCCGCGTTTGGCTCGGGCGCGCCGTGGGTGTGTAGCTTTACGAATACCCACTCCGGTCGGCCCTCGACGTGGATCTGTTGGTTGACCCAGGTGCGCAGGCGGGCCGGCGATGGCGGATCGCTGTCGTCGATGGCCGAGCTTTCGATGCGTACCGCCATCTTGCCGGGACGCCTGGCCAGAGCGATCGGGCCCTGGATGAGCAGTATTCGATCGCTCATCCGGCTGCCCACTCGTGCCCGGGTTCCGTGCTCGTAGCCGCGCCGGCGCGCCAGGTTGCCGGTCGGCCAATACACCTGGTTGACGATATTGGGCTGGGATTCATCGGGAGCGGACGGAAACGTCATATCGACGTAGCATCCGGTTTCCCACAGCAGGGGAATCTCTTCGTTCACCCCACACCAACGGCCGTCTTTGCGCGCATTGGCCAGGCACCAGTTGCCGTGGATGAACGCGTAGCGCACCCGGCCATCGGAGTCGCGACTGAAGTGGCCGTGCTGGGCGATCCGGGCCAGATGACCGACAATGACCTCGCGCAAAGTCTCGGCCGTATCGCCGTCGTGATGCAGATGAAACTCGACCTCGCCGTAGCCAGCGCGGGCCAGCCTGGCCAGTGCATCGAGAAACTGCGGTGTGTATTCTTCACCGGGAAAGAAAAAACTGTGTTGTGGTTTCTTGCCGTCGGCGTCGCGAAATGGATCGGCCAGGGTAGGATAACCCTGTTCCCAGGTCTGGACCCGCTGGTTACCCTGCTCGATCGATGCCTTGCCCCACAGTGGTTCGTAGTGGTCGCACATGGCGAAGAGCAGATGGCGCGGTCCGTCTGCCCGGTCTGCGCCGGTGCGTATGCGGACCTGAGTTTGAATTTCTTCGACCGCGCGATGAGCGAGATAGCGCCCGTATCCCGGCAACCAGGTGTGCAGATTCTTGCTGCGCAGACGTCCGACGAAACTCATGGCCTATTTTGACCATGTCAGCCCACAAGCAGCACGCCCATGAAGCGATTTTTCGGCATGGCATCGCGCATCATGAGTAGGTGGCGTTCGCGGGTTTTGCGCGTGCGGGCCAGAAGGATCACCGAATCCATACACGCGGCCGCGCTGGCATGCTCGCCGAGCAGGTCGAAGCCGGTGAGATCGACCAGGACATTGGCGAAGAGATCGCATCCCTCGAGCAGCAGACGTGCCAGTTGTGGAACCGCCTCGCCAGCTCGCTCCGAGCGCGGCGGACTGAGCAGGGCGAGTGATCCGCGAACCCAGTTGGTCTTGAACACCGAGTCATCCGAATCCGGCTCGTGTCCCTCGGCCAGCCCGGCCAGCCCGGGCCAGCGCACGTTGGCGTCGACCACCGCAATGGTCGATCCAGTGATCTCGGTGAGCGCAATGCCCAGCTGGATCATCACAGGCGGTACCGCGATGTCGTCCGCCGCGGGAATGAAGCCAAAGACTTTGTTGCCAGACAAATGCATGCGCCGCGCGATGCGAATACATTCCGCGCGCACCAGCGAATCGCGGGCGTCGGTGATGATCGGAATCCCGATCCGCTGCAGCCGTGCATCTTCGTCATCCATCGCGCGTCGCTTCGGTTGGTCGTTTGCTTTTCTGATCGTCGTTCCTGGCGGGCAAGCATAGCGTGCTTCGTTCGGGCACACGAAGGTCTAGCTAGCAGCGTTCGGAATTTGGTTGATCGATTACATATGTTACGGCAACTGAACGCGAGGAGTAGAGGAGCTGAAACACTACGAGCGGCAACCCGACGGCGAGTTTGATCGAGCAGCCAGGATTCGCTCAGCTCGAGAGTAAATTTCTCGAGCTGTTGCAAAAATGCCTATTTTTTGGAAATTGATCAGATCAGCCAGTTGCTGGATTTCGGTGACTAACATTCGAAGTTACATGCGGGGGAGAAAATCCTCTATGTAGGTGACTGTATTCCTACTCGCTGTAATCTCTTGTTTGCACCTGGTCGGCTCGCGTTTGTCTTGATGTGATATCGCGACGGCGCTTTACAAATGGGGCACGCGCCCCGTAACGTCCGGGGGCAACCGCATGTCGTGGAGTGCAACCGCGGTTGTCGTGGAGGTCCGTCGTGCTGAGTCAGCGAGATCTTGATTTTTTACGCGGCCTGTCCGTGTTTGCGGGGCTTCGCGATGACGTGACCGTCAACATTGGCAAGCATGCCGAACGTATTGAAATCGAGTCGGATCGCCTGCTCTATCGCGAGGGAGAGCCGGCCAACGAGATGGCTGTGGTCCTCGACGGCAAGCTCGATGTGATCAAGAAATGCTACAACGGCCTGGAAGTGTGCATCGCCAGCCTGGGGCCGGGTGATATCGCCGGTGAAATGTCACTGATCGACATCCAACCGCGTTCGGCTGATGTGTGGGCACGGGCACCGGTTTCTCTGGCTGTGCTCAAACATGTGGACCTCATCTCGGTGTATCGCGAGGACAAGCAGAGCTATACACTGTTGGTGCTCAATATCGCGCGCGAGATTTCGATCCGCCTGCGCCGCCTCGATACTGCGGTTGCCAACATCAAAGGTCATATCCTGGAAGTGACCGGTGTCTCTGACGTGCGCGGCGCTATTCGAGCTTCTTCGAACGATTCATCCATTCCATCAAACTCGGCTGATCCCGGCGCACCAGCAGTTGCGCTCGAAAAAAACGACGGTGAAGGTAAGGACACTCGAACAAACTGATCTGGAGCCCGCGAGCGCCCTATTGTTTCAGGTCTTTGACCGCGTGGCCAAAAAACACAACTATCAACCGCCGTGGCCGGGGGAGAGCGATGTGAGCGGCTTGCTGGGGCGATACCGCCGGGACGAGCCCGCATGCGTGGTGGTCGCGGAGGAAGGAGGAGCGGTGATCGGCGTCGGTGCAGCCCGGGTACGCGGCGAAGTAGCCTCGATCGGTCCTATCGCCGCATATGTCGATGGACGCGGAATCGGCGGTGCGATCGTGGACGAACTGCTTCTGCGTGTCGAGAACGCCGGCGCCGTGGCCTCGCGGCTCTATGTAGACGCGTGGAATCCGTCTGCCTATGCGCTGTACGCCGGGCGAGGATTTGCCGTGTTCGACGTGGTCATGCACATCGAACGAGCACCCGGGCCAGCTCCGTCGCTCGACAGTGCACGCGGACTCGAAGTACGGCCATTCGAAACGCGCGATCTCGAGCAACTCAGGCGCTTTGACCAGCGACTCACCGGCCACGATCGAGGTCCCGATCTGGCTGACACAGTGCGTCTGGTGGCCCGGAGGAGAGGTGACATTGTCGGCTATCTGGGGGCCCAGCACTCGGCAGGCAGTACCAAGCTGGGCCCTGCCGTGGCAGTGGATGCGAGTGATCTTGCGACGTTGATGGCTGGAACGCTGACCGCCGAGCAGTCCGGGCAGTCGGCCCGCGCAGCCGGGCTCAGCCGCGACGAGCCCCAGGTGGCGAGATTGTCCACTGCGGCACCGGTGGTGTCCATGGCCGCGCTGGGCCTGGGATTTCGCGTCCGTGAACTCGGAGTCGTCATGTCTCGCGGCGCCCCCCCACCGGCACGGCCACCACAGCTCTACTCGATCGATCCCGAGGTTCTATAAACTAAAACCCGGTTACCCACAGCTTTGTGGACAGGCTGTGGATAAATCGGACTGGTGCGAGGACCGGCTCGATCGCTGGAGGCGCGATGTTCGGGGGTCAAACGGGGTAGCATCCCCTCATGTCTCCACGCACAGCAACATGGTTCCTGCTCGTTGGCCTCGGCTGCTCGAGCACCAGCACATTGCCAGCACCGGTGCCGGAGCCAGCGGTGCCGGTGCCACCCGCACCGGTTGTGTACAACGCCGAGGAGCGCGACTTGCCGCCGTGGGCTCGACAGGGCCATTTTCACTTTATCCGCGTGGACGGCGGCGAGATCGAGAGCAAAAAAGCTCTGCGGACCCACTGGGGAGTACATTTCTCCGAGCGCGAAACAGAGATACTCAGCAATATCTACGGCAAATACAGTGATACGTTGTTCAAGCGACTTGGCGAGGCCGACTACAACTGGATCTGGGTGACCTGGAGCAACGGGTGGTCGACACCCGAGGAGGAGGCGCAGTGGGCCGTCCTGCGCCGCTTTATTCAAGATGCCCATTCTCGCCAGATCAAGGTCACTGCTTATTTGTCGGCGTCCAATATGTTCTGGGAGAGCATGTTTCGCGACGAGCCGAGATCGATCACCTGGGTGAGAATTGAAGACGGTCTACCTTTGAATTATCACGGCCGAAAAAACAAAATGCGTTTTCTCGCCGATATCGGCAATCCCGAGTGGAGAGCTTATGTCCTCGACAAGGCCGGCGCAGCCATCGACGCCGGCGTCGATGGGGTCTTTTTTGACAATATAAAAGGACCGATCGAATACCTACAATTGCTTTTTAGCGAATTTCAGGACATGGCTGCCAAGAAAGCGCGAAGCTCGGGCAACCGCAAGGCTGTACTTTATGTCAACGCCCATCTCGAGCCCGAAAAAATGGCGCTTTTCGACATTGGTGAGCTGATCCACAACGAGTATGGAAAGACCACTCCGGGAGTATGGGACGACATTGGCTGGGATGTGGGCAATGTCAGGAAAACCAAATTTCTCCACGGCAGTAAATACCCCTGGCAGAGTCACAAGTACGAACTAGACGTCTACCACTGCGGCACGCGCGAATCGTGTATTCCCAGCCCGGTCGAGCAAAAACTGAGTATCGTCGAGGCCTGGGCCTTCGGTTCGGCGTTTTCCAAGAATCTGGAGGGCCCGTTTCTCGCTGCAATCATTGCTGAATCCGACGAGGGGATGCAGGCGTGGAAGGCCATCGCACAGTACAATCGATGGATCAGTGCTCACCGCGAGTTTTACACCGATGTGTCGCCCATGGCCGACATTGCAGTGCTGGCTCAGAGCGACGGCCGGGGACCGGCCGAGTCGGCGACATTTCGGCTCATGGATCATCTGCTCAAACAGAGCATCATGTTCGAGACCAAAGTTGTGCGACGCTTCGCCCAGGGGCGCCCGTTCGAGCAATTCGCAGCATTGCTCATCGCCGAGCCGATCGGCGCCCTCCACCAGTCCGAAAAAGAGGCCCTGCGGCGATTTGTCGAGGGCGGCGGCCGGGTTCTGGCCACTGCCGGCGATCGAGAGCGCTTGCCATGGCTCGACATTCGTCCCATCACCGGGCAGAGCCTGGCTCGATTGGCCGACAATCAACCCCCGCTGCAATTGTTCGAGGAAGTCGATAAGCTCACTGCCGGAAGACATATCACCATGGGCCGCGCGTCCCATGTGCTGGGCAACGCCATGGTCAAGAACGACCGTCGAGCCGCGTTTGTCCACCTGATCAACTACCAACACGACAGGCCAGAGCAAGACCTGACCTTGACCATCGATCTAAAAAAGATCTTTCAGACCAACGATGTCGACGAGGTCGCAGCGGTGCAAGCCGTCGTCGTCTCGCCCGACAGCGATGGACAGTACCGGCCAAAAACGTCGATCACCGATGCGATCATGACGGTGACGCTCGACCGGCTCGTGCACTATTCGATTGTCGTCCTGCGCAGGTAGGCAGGTAGGCGACCCGGTTAATCGCGATCCGCGCCAACCACAAACCGCCTGGTAATGGCATGCGCTCGCATGCGCGGAATGGTCTCGGCCAGGAGCTCTTCGCCGACAGCCTGCAGGCGAGGGTCTGGATTGGCCAGAGCGCACGCGATCTCTTCCAGTCGCTCGGCTGGCACCTGGCCGCCATGAGGCGCCAAGGCCTGTCGAACTCGCGACAGACGACCGGGTTCCGGGACCGGTCCCCGGTCCAACTTCCACAGCAGCAAGTCGGCCAGGCGCCGGCGCCAGCGGCGATTCTGCACGGCACAGGCGACGGTGAAAAAAACCGCGCCGGCAAGGCCGATCCAGGCCACGATTTCGAGGCCGCGCCGGGCGGCGAGTTCGAAGACTACCGCGGTGACCACGGTGGCCGCCGGGATGACTGCGCCGAAGATGAACGCGCGCGCCCGGGCCCGCTCGGGCGGCGGCTCGGCACCGTAGAACAGGGTCGAAAGCGGGGTTTTGAGCGCATTTTTCAGCTGCACATTGGTCAACCGGGCGAGCGCGGCGATCCACAGTCCGGGTACGGCAATGAGCAGGCTGTAGGCGCACGTTGTGGCCACAGCATACATGACGTTGGCTACCCCGACGCCGAAACGGGTCAGCAGACGCGGCACCACGAACACGCCGAGAATCGCGCCGAGCACGTTGGCCCATGCGCCGAACCAACCCAGAAAACTGGCTACCATATCCTCGTCTTGATGGAGCGCCCGGCTGATTTCGTCGATGGACACCACATGCAGTCCGTAGCGGACGAGGACCATGGCCGCAGTGGAGACCGCAATGATCCGGACCAGCGGCGAGGCGAGCGCGGCAAGCCAGCCGATGCGCCAGGTGCCGACCGACCGAGTGCGATCCTGGCTCGAATCCGCCCGGTGAGGATCCTCGGCACCGGTATCGTCGTCGGCCCGGGTCTGGTCGGGCTGCTCGGCGACGGGCGGTAGAGAGGTGGATGAATTGCCGGCGTGGACCCGGCGGTCGAGCAGTGATATGGCCGCGGCCGAGCCGGCGAGAAATACGCTGCCTGCGAGCAAGTTGACGGCGCCCAGTCGCTCGGCCAGGGTGTGCAATGCCGTGCCCGCGGCAATGTCGCCCAGCCGCGCAGCGGTAAAGAGCAGGGGAAACAACCGCCGCGCCTGAGAGGCGTCGAACGCATCGAGAATGAATACACCCCAGTGGATGGTCAAAATGGTCCATGCACACTCGTGGGCAATATACAGGGCATAGGCCGAGGCGACTCCTCCGCCGTGGGCCAGGACACGGACGACCAGCACAGTGGTCATGTAGATGGCCAGGGCCACGCGCCATAGTGCAGACGCGCTGCGCCCGCGGGTGAGAGGCAAGTAGAGCGCTGCGGCCACCACGTCGATCACGGCCTTGAACAAAAATACCCGCGGCAGTGCCTGTGCGCCGGCGCGGGTGACAAATACCGACTGGGCGATATCATCGCCCAGCGACGTGGCCGCGGCGTAAGCGATACTGATCGCGCTCAGCCAGAGCACACGGCGCCCTTCGCCGGGACGAATATGAAGCAGCCCGAGAAACGACGCCATGAGATCACCGATAGGTCACGCTGTGAGCACGTATTCGAGATCGAGCCTGGCCACCACCTCACCGAGTTCGAGTTCCTCCAGCCGGTTTTTGACGTCGAGACCGCGGTACGAATAGTCGAGGTGACGGGGCGTCTCGATGACCTCGCGCGATGCGTCCGGTGCCGCCGGCATCAGTTCGAAACGCCGGTCGTCCGGGCCGAGCTCGATGACCCGGGCCACACCCCGCAACTGGGGATACGCGTATCCGCCGCCGTGGGGCAATACATTGGTCCCGGCAATACGCCGACCGAGAGCGTGACGCTCGATGCGCTCGCTCCAGCCCAGCTTTTCGATCGCTATCTCGCCGATGTTGTGCCTGCCGCGGACCAGAAATGCCGGCAGATTCGGCGACAGGGTGAGGGGAAAGACGGCATCGTCGGCCGCGGAATCATCGAACGTGTAGCAGCCGATATTGGCCCGGTTATATCCCCTAACCAGGCCCTGATGGGTGGCGTTGATCAAGACCGAGTGCTCGCCGAATAGAAAATCGGCCAGAGCCTCGCGGCGGCGGTGGTTAAAATGCTGCACGTCCAGGTAATGGCGATACCACGTTTCCAGCCGTTCACCGTCGAGGATTCGCAGATCCCCCCATGGAGTCTCGAATCTGCGCGCAGCGGCGCGCAATTCGGCGCTCTGATCCCAGTACAACCCGGGCCCCCTGGTATTGGGCCCGCGGTGCTCGTGGCCACTCGAGTGCATGATGTATAGATATCTGGCGCTGTTTGCGATGAAATCGACCATGCCTTGTGGGCCACTGCCATCGCTCCGTGAGCTGCTCTCAGATGACCGTGAATGGTGCGGCGGTACGACCTTGAACACGTCGACGAAGTGGTTGGACTCGGCGAGGTCGTTTTCGATCGTGGTTCCATCGACGGTGATGACCTGGTCGTCGAGGGCGTGAAGACGAGCGCGCAGATCTTCGAGATCGGGCAATTCGGGCAGCGAGCCCACGATCATGCCGCAGGCGTTTGGCTTGATGTCGAGAACCGTGAAATCGCCGCTCCAGGCGTATACCCCGCCATAACCAAATCCCTGACTCCAGCGCGCTTCATTGCGCGTGATCGTCGCGTCCGGAGCACCCACAAAGGTCGCGTCAGGATCGATGCCGAGCTGCTCCTGGACGTGGTGGATCTTGGCCAAACCGAACGGAACATTGGCTTCGCACAACGCGCTCCCCACATCGCCGACCCCGGCCATGAAACAGTGCTCGCGCGCTCGGTCGAGCTTTTTCGTGGACATCCAAGTAGCCTACAACGGCGCCCCTACCGGCGCACCTGTTGGCTCTGTCCGGGTCGTCACGTGCCGCTGAGTGCACTGGCAGGCGGCCGGCACCACGCCTTGCTCCGCAGAAAGAACATTACCTGGCGCATGACAGCACTGGGCTTGTCGTTCGGGGTTTTTCCCGAACGCCGCTAGCAGCATTCGGAAAAAAACGTTTTCCCGAATCTGCGCGCGCCCCGGCCGAGAGCGGCGATCGGCCGATTTCGGGCACCTGGGGCGCCCGGCGGGAGTCCGCCGGAGGGCTTTGCCCAACAATGGTAGCAGAGTTCGGGATTTTTCCCGAACT
>JAKSDA010000590.1 GCA_022360315.1 Pseudomonadota bacterium | reverse complement strand
CGGCGTCTAGACCGGCCAGCCGCTGCTCGGCATCTAGACCGGCCAGCCGCTGCTCGGCATCTAGACCGGCCAGCCGCTGCTCGGCATCTAGACCGGCCAGGCGTTGCTCGGCATCTAGACCGGCCAGCCGTTGCTCGGCATCTAGACCGGCCAGCCGCTGCTCGGCATCTAGACCGGCCAGGCGTTGCTCAGGGTCTAGGCTGGCCAGCAACGCCTCGGGTCGGACATGCCGGAGCAGTTCTTCAACCCCGAGGGCATCAATGAGCCCCTCGACGATGTTATCAAATCCTTCTAATTGCTTCAGCTCTGGCATGGTCCTGGCCTTCCTGATCCACGAGTGCATCCACCACAGGGCGTTTTGGTCTTTGACCTTGGCTCGGTCATGGGTGAACAGTCTGAGGAAGTCATCGCGTTCGGCATTGGCTACCTGATCGAGCAGAACAACAAAGATAGTATAGCAGGAGCCCACAAGGCGGACGTACCCGTCGCCAAGCGGTTGGGCCTCGACTCGACACCGACCGTATTCGCGCCGCAGCGTGGGAGTCTCGGTTGGCACAGCCAAAACCAGGCTGAGCTCACGGGGGTCGTCGATCACGCAGTCGTCTTGCGACAAGTACTCCCAGCCGTAGCTGAGCAGCTTGGGCAGGTCGCGTCGGCGCAGGCCCCTGGTTGGCCCCTTGAACTCGAGCAGCGCCGTATCGGTCAGATGGGGCCACAGGCCGCGCATAACCCTGGCCGCTTGGTCGCGTCGCTCGGTGTTGTTGCGGTGAAGGAGAAGTTGGTCCACTGATCTGGGCGTGAGTGAAAGTGCCTTCTCCACCGTGACCTCCCAGCCCGGCGGCTTCCGCTCCGAGATCAGGCTGGCGTAGGGGTAGTGCCAGAACGTCTTGAGGAGACGCTGAGGCCGTTGCACCGATTTGCCTCCTCGCGTTGGCTGACCTTCACGCTCCTTCATGGGTCCGGTACAATAATTAGTCCTCCAGGCGAAAAAGCAAGCAGTTGGGGCTGAAAAAATCATGACCGAGTTGCGGATCGGTCTTTGCAGATCTCATCCCGCTCGGCGACAAGGCCGGGGGATCATTGTTGGGGCAGAAAGCTATGGGGCGGGTCGGAACAGGTGCTAGCCAGCACGCCGGGACCATCGAGCCGGTCGCAACAGGTGCTAGCCAGCACGCCAGGGCCAGAGGCCAGACTGCTTGACAGTAGCTTTTGGAGCTCGGACCGACAGGGAAGAACGCCGGAGGGTCATTTTTTGTGTTTTCGAGATGGCCCCTGCGGCTGGCGAGGTCATCGGGCGCCACTGTGTGATGGCGATGCATCCAGTGATGGCACTGTTTGGCGTCGTCGGGGATCACGCGGGATCGACCGCGGCACTGGCTGCATCGGCTCTGGGGTCGCCGGGGTTGCCAGCAGCGTCGCCAGCGGGCGCGGCATCGTCGGTATTGTCCCTACCATTGCCAGCCGAACTGCTCGGTTGCCGCGACCCTGTCGTGCGCCCGACGCCAATGCTCGGAAACATGCTCTCGACCCCCTTGGTGTCGCACAAGAGATAACGACCCAGGTTCATGAGGTCGTGGTAGTCCTTGCGCCACATGGTGTAGGCCCGCCAGGCCAGGTCGCGTTTCTTGTCGAGAGGACTGGCGTCGAGCAGAGTCACCATCTCAGTGGCATCGGCTTCGGCCTGGTCCAGACGTTGCGGGGTAACCGGTACCTGGCCGGCTGCCCGATCCCAGTGGGTGCGATACAGACCGACCAATCGAAGGACGTCTTCGGCATCGTCCTGAAGTCCCCTGCCGCGCTTGATGTCGGCGAGCACAGCGGCCAGCTCTGGATCATCGCCATAGAGCGGTTGTGCCCATTTGAACAGATAGCGATCGTGATCGGCGACTCGCTCGGACAGCTGGGCACGGCGGGTCTGCTCGTCGGACGCGCTCTCTGCGCGGGCCAGATCCGCGGCATAATAGGCCAGCGCCCGCTCTTCCAGGCCGCCGAGCTGAGCGCGACGCTGCACTGCTCGGACTTTGCTGAGCTCATCCTCGAGCACGATGGGGCGGAAATTTTCGATCAGAGTATTGGTCACAGCGACCACCCGTGCTCTCGACGCACGGGGAAAGACCAGAATGCTCGGGTCCAGCGCCAGTAACTCCGGCTGATGGCGCTGCAAGATCTCGCTCAACCTTCTTTCATCGAAAAGGGCAGGTCTGTCCATTTTTCCAACCTCGGTGTTCTATGACCTCGAATCGCACGAAACAACATTGCTCGTATCCGTATTCGACCGTATTCTGGCCTTGCTGCCTTCGCCACATGACACACACGCCGGTTCGTCGGCTTCACCGATGGTCATCACACGGCCTGTCCCCGGCCGATCCGAGTATCAATGGTAAAGGCGCAGTCTAAAGCATGAGCAGCAAAAACGCTATTACAAGCCATTACAAGCCATTACCGGCCATTACAGCATTGTGGGTGCAACTGGCGGCGCCTCCATGAAACGTGCCCTGATCGGCACGGCCCGATGGTTGGCCCCGCGCAGCCGTTGCGGATCGGGAGACGTCAGTCCGACGGGTTTGACTGTAAGCGGCTCCACACCCAAATTACCACCTGGCTGGCAGTTGCAGTATCGACCGATCGCGGACGACAACAGCTCGGCAGTGTTGCCCATCGGCCATGCCCTTTGTCTGTCCCGGTGGGCCAGCGGGTTCTTCGTACCGATAGGGCTCCGCGCTCGGAAAACGTGGCCTCGGGACTGAATCCAGAGCTCTTGTCCCGGACATTAAAGCCGTAAACATCGAACATATCGATCAACGTATTGTTGAGAGTATAAGATAACCCGTCACCGCAGTAATCGGCACGAGCGGCGCGCATGCAGGTCTGGTGTAGACGTTGCAGGTTGATCTCGTGTCCGTCACGGGATCGGAGCTTCTTCCACGGTTTGTATCCCCAGCCTCGTACACATTTGGCGATCACACCCCCGGTGCAGGAAAATGTATACCCCCTGGCCGCAAACGAGCCGTCATGATTCCACCGACCGTCGACAAATAATCCCTTTTTGTATCCCCTTGCATCTTCGTCACACGCGTTCTGCCACGTACTGGGATCATCTGATGATGTGTACAATACATTGTACAGCCAGACATCGCTATTATCTCCGTGGCTGGGCATCGTGTTGCGTGACGTGTCTGGTTCGGCACCGACGATTCGAAACCTGCGCCAGACGCAATGACCGTTGTTGTCGCAGCGGTGCTCTAACCACTCGGCGCCCACCAGTGCCCGAGGGTGGAGTTCGACTCGCGACCAGCCCAGTTCGCGCTGCCATATGAACGCATCGACGTTGTCACCGCGAAATCTCATCACCCGAACGAATGTGGCTGCCGCACCAGGAGCACCGGCGAGAATAGCAGTCAACGTCGTCCCGGTCAGCCATGTGGTCTTTAGCGGCGTGCCCACAACAGGATCTTGTGAAGGAGTTCCCTGGGAATGGGTTCCCTGGGAATGGGTTCCCTGGGAATGGGTTCCCTGGGAATGGGTTCCCTGAGCATGGGTTTCGGCGTGAACGACCGAGCATAGACCAGCCAGAATTACAGCTCCCAAAGCCACGCTGACCCATGCCACGACCGAGCCTCGACCAGGGCAGCGGGTTACTCTTTGATCCGCACTGTATTCCACCATATCTTGATTAAGCATTGATAATAGATGGACCGCAAATACAACCTTCATCATGTACCTCCAATTCAGACCGCTATCGCGGCAGATTTATCCACGGCGTGAGCCAGGATCGGTGTGCGGCACGATTGCTAGCGTCGTGCCGCGTCGTTCACCCAACAGTCCGGAAGGGGGTACAAAACGCCTCCAAGGTTTTTCGAGGTTTTTGGCCAGAGGCCGGGCAGGGCTTGTCGGCAGACTGTGCCTGCACCTCTAACGTTCTAAAATCACTCGCCTATAACGGCAGATCCGCGCATACTCTCAGACCGAGCCAGACAAACCGCTGGCTGAGCAGGGTTGGATCTCGATTGACCGCGACGTTGGTCCCACGGCTGTGGAAGGCACTGCCACTACGCTGAACGATGATGGTGCCCTGCTCAAACATGGACACCGTCATCTCGCGCGCATTGCCGATCATGTCATCGACGCCGAGGGGACTGCGCGATCGGGGGTGGGCGCCCACTTGGTCGAGACCATACGCTCCGTACCGTTTGCCGTAGGTCTCGTCGAAGTTCGCATCGTCGGGACGGAGGCGATTGCCGTGGGAGAACATCCGCTGATCGGCACCACGAGCCGCCCGCTCCCACTCATCCTCACGGCACAGCCTGGCCATCGATACCTTATTCGATCGCCGCAGCCACGCGACGTATGCCAGGGCGTCGTGTCCAGAAATTCCCGTCACCGGAAAACGCAGCCAGTCCTGGCTTTTTCTGCGCTCGCGATCCCGATAGACAAAGCGCTGGTCGGATGTGAAGCGGTATTCTTGGGCTCCGACGCGAAACCGCAACTCGAAATCCCCACCGAGATCACGCAATTCGACGTAGGAATCCTCATTGCCTCCCTCGACCCTGGGAAGCCGGGTGGCACGCTCTTGTTCGGGCAGGGCGCGCAGAAATTCGATCCAGTCCGCATAGGTGGTCTCGTGGCGGGCGATGAGGTACTGGCCGGTCGACCGTTCGTGGAGCGGCAGCGTCAAGAACCACAACGTGCGCAGATCCTCGACCTCTCGATTGCTGCCGTGACCGAAGAAGAACGTCCCGGCAGGTACGTATACAAACCCCTCGGGCACATCGGACGCCCTGGGGACGCGAATATCGAAGTGAATTGAATCACTATCGGGATTCAATCCCGGTGCGATTCGAAATGGATACAGTACATCGATTGTTTCACCATCGGATAACACGTCGAACGCATATGATCCGGGCCCCAGTCGCCATTCACCGGGCGTGGTTTGCTGTTCGTCCGCTTGCACAACCACAGCATAGGAATCATCGTTGCGGGGCTCATATCTGCGCAGTCTCACGGTCAGGCGCGATGGCTTGCTGGCCAGCGAAACACGGACTTGGGCGAGCCAGCGCTGGCCAAATACACGCCCGTCGTCATACATGGTGAGCTGCCCGAGAAGGTTATTGCGCAACTCTGCACGACCGAGCGTTTCGGCGAAAAGCGCCTGTTCATAGAACACCTGGGCCAGCAAGCGACGCACATCTCTTCGCTCTGGACTTCGTTGAAATGCGTACACAAGGGGTTGACTGGCCAGTCTGTACGCGGAGTCGATGTCCGGGACCAGATCGAGAGCTGTGCGCCAGTGGGCCTCGCCGCGCTCGCGATCTCCCGGCTGCAAGGAACCGAATGATTCGACCGCACGGTCTCTCAATCGTTCGAACTGATCGGTTTTTTCACTCGCCAGGGACATTTCTCGCTCGGCGTCCTGCAGCAATTGGTCGACCTCGACGATAATTCGCCTTTTCGCTTGCGCCTGGTCGCGTTTTTCTTGCCAGTGCAGCCCCAGCAACGACAAACCCACGACCATCATCAGAGCGATGACAGCGCCGCGCCGCAGCCATCGGGCACGGCTGGCTGCGGTCCGGCTGGCGCGCAGAAAATCAGCCTCGAGCTTGGGCACCTTGGCGAGGGGTAAATCGGCGACCTGGCCGAGCCGGCGGCCCCGCCACAGTCCATCGGCAGGACGGCCATCGCGCAGCCAATCCCGAGCCGCACTGGCCAGCCGATCGTTGACCGCGTGCAGTTCTCCTTCTTCATCGAGCCAGTGGCGGAGTTTCTTCCACCCGTCGATGAGCGATTCATGAGCGATCTCGTAGGTGGATTCGCCGTCGACCTCGTGCGCCACCACGAGGCGGCCCTTGATCAATGCATCGAGCGCAGTACGGTACTCTTCATCATCTGCAAGGAGCTGGGGTTCGGTCTGCCGTGCGCGAGTTTTGTGCGACGTGACCAGTCGAATCAGGATTTGCCGCGCCGCTTCGCGGGTTGGCGGTAGCAGCTTGTGCACGACTCCATCGGCATGTCGCGACAGGGCACCTTCTACACCTCCGATGCTTTGCAGGGCGGTATCGGGGATCTGCGCGCGCTCTCGATCGCGCTCCTCCCACAGCTGGGACAGAGCGAACTGCAAAAGTGGCAACGCCCCCTGCGAATTCACCGTGGACTTGACCAGGGTAGTGATCAGCGCCTCCGAGAACAGGACGCCGTGCCGCCGAGCAGGACCGACAATGGCTTCGCGAACAGCTCGCTCGCCGAGCGGTTGGAGTATGTACATGGCTGACTGAACAAGCGTGCCCAGGCCCGGCAAGCCGGCCAGCTCGGTGACCTTGTCGCCCCGTATCGCGGCCACGAGACGAGTGCCTCGAGTATGCCGGGCAAGGCTGCTCAACACCCGGCTGGCGGCAGCAGCCTGGTCGGGGTCGCTGAGTGTGACCAGTTCTTCGAGTTGATCGACAAAGAACACCGTGCCCAATTCACTGCCGTGATATCGTTCGACAAGCCGGCTCGCCGCGGCCGGGTCATCGGCCAGCGTTTTGGCCACAGTGGCCTGGTTTTCGCCAATGCGATCGCTGATCTCGGCGACCAGCGTGGACATGGGAGCAAGGCCAGGGATGACAGTGCGGCTGGCCCAGTTGCGGCTGTCTCCCAAGACCTTGTGCTCGATCAAAGGCAGGACTCCAGCGCGCAGCAATGACGATTTTCCGACCCCGGATCCACCAGCGACCAGAATCCACGGCTCGGCCTGCAGGCGGTCGACGAGGTCGCGAATATCGCGATCACGGCCGAAAAACAACGTACTGTGCTTGGCTTCGAATGGAAATAATCCGCGGTATGGGTTGCCGGGCGGAGCGATGGCCGGCCGATCGGCCCAGCGCAGCGCCTGCAGCTCATCGCGAACGTCATCGCCGGTAGCAAACCGATCGTCGGGCGCATCGGCCAGGCATCGAGCGATGATGGTAGCAAAGCCCGGATCGATATCATCAGCCAGCCCGGCCAAGAGCGCTGCATCGCGGCGGTTGGAGGGGTTCTGCCCCGATTCGGCGGAGATGCTCTGATCGGGTAAACGCAAGGTGCACAGCTCATACAGCAACACGCCGAACGCGTATATATCGGAGCGCGTGGTGGCGCTCTGTCCCCGCCACACCTCCGGTGCCATATAGTGCGGAGTGCCCAGCCGCACACCCTCTTGGGTTATGGTGGATGCGGTGGCCGCTCGGGAGTAGGTCGCGGCATGCTCTTCTCGGTGATCGGGTAGCCGGCTCGTCTCGGCCGAGTCGGCCTGGGGCTCCGAGCTGGCCACGTCGAGTAACTTGGCGAGGCCGAAGTCGACCAGCTTTGGTTCGCCGTTGTCATCGACAATGACGTTTTCCGGCTTGATATCGCGATGCAGAACACCGCTGCGATGGGCCGCAGCAAGTCCGCTGGCCAGAGCGATTCCGATGTCGACAGCTCGCTCCCAGCGGATCGGGCTGGTCATGGCGGCCAGATTCTTGCCGCGGACATATTCTTCGACGAGGTACGGCTGGCCGTCTATCTCGCCCACCTGGTAGACCGAGGCGATATTGGGATGTGACAGGCGGGCAGCCGCTCGCGCTTCTCTCATAAAGCGCTCGCGACGCGAGTCGCTGGGTTCATTGATGAACTTGATAGCAACGCTGCGTTCGAGCAACGTGTCGCGGGCGAGATACACGCGCCCCATGGCGCCCGCGCCGAGCAGCTTTATCAGGCGAAATCCGTCGAACTCCTGGGGGATGCAACGGTCGCGGCCGGGTACCGGCTCGCCGGATTGACCCGGTTGCGCAGACACCGTCGACTCGGCAACCCTGGGCCGGTCGCGACGCTGCAGCTCACGGTCGTTCATCGCCGCGACCTACGAAGAAATTTCGATCCGACTCACCCCCAGCCGAACTTCTCGGGTTACTGGCCGGCGCTCGACCAGGCCCCTGGCATCGAACACATCGGCCTGCTTGAGCTGGCTCCTGGCCCGGTGAATACCGACCCGCAGTTGCCCCTCGGTGATGTCGAGCATCCTGACGAGCTCCGGGATATACAGCCAGCCTCTGTCGGCCTCGGCAATATCGGCGTTGCGACAATCGTCGCGGCGGGCCCTGGCCAGGGTGAGAAGCAGATAGTTATGGGCCCGGTCGGGCAGCGCAATCGACCTGGTTGACCCGACAGCCATGATTTCGACATGCTCTTCGTTGCGACTGACTGTGAAGCGAAGAGTGATATCGGACAGAGAAATCGGGCCTGTCTCGGGCTGCGAGGTCTTGACCCGCACGACCGGCAATGACAGGCGCCAAATACGTCCACCGGCCTGTAGCTGCTCTCCGTCGTGCACAAAGCATTGAGTCCCATCAATGCCTTCAACCTGCCATTGCCCCTGTCCACACTCGAAGACAATGAATTCAGGATCGTCCGAGTTCGGTATAAACAGGGTCGCTTGCTCTGCATAAATGGATTCACCAGCGACCGCAAAGGCCGCTGCGACCGGAGGAGAAACTTCTTCGACGGCAAAGACATCGTCTCGATTGCCAAATGCCAGCTGAGAGCCGCTGGTAATCGCCACCGATTCGCCCGGCTCGAGCCTGCGGCTGTCCACATAGGTCCCGTTGCTGCTGCCCAGATCGCGCACCTCCCACTCCGAGCCGGTCCAGCGAACGGTCGCATGCTCGCCCGAGACCAGCAGGCTGCTCAGCTGCAGCGAACAGGTGTGGCCTCGGCCGACGAGATGTGCTGAGGTCAGTTCGTAACTATGGTCGGTGGAGAGATGTCTCAGCGAGGCCATACCGTGCTCCGCAATGGTGTCGTGTCAACACGCAACATTCGATTTCGGAATGGATCACCGGTAACATTCTTGCGTGACAGACTGGTGAAATCAACCGGGCTGTATGAATTTCAGACAGTCCGCGGCCTCGCGCAGCCACCTCCTCGAGCCCGCGGAACAACCGCTCGACAAATTTGCACCCTGCTGTGACTATTCAAAAATACTGTCCGAGTTGGACTTGAAGCGAGCGATCCTGTACAGAGGCCAATGGAGATGCCCTTCGAGGAACTCACGGAATCGCTCTACGCCGAGTTGCGCAAGCTCGCATACGCCCGCATAGCGCGGCTGCGGCCAGGGCAGACTTTGCAGCCGACCGAGCTGGTTCACGAGGCCTATATCCGTCTGCGCAAGAATCACAACTGGAACAGTCGCGGCCACTTCTTCGGCGCTGCAGCCCGTGCCATGCGCGACATTCTGGTCGATCAAGCGCGACACCGAGGTGCCCTCAGGCGCGGTGGCGACAAGATTCACGTGGCTCTGTCAATGACGCTTCCAGATGGCCACAACACTCTGTCTGCGGAAGAGATCTTGTCGCTCCACGAAGCCCTCGAGCAGATGCAGAAAGAACAGTACCACGAGCACGTCGAAATTGTTCTTCTCCACTATTTTGCCGGTCTGACCCAGGCTCAAGTCAGTGATCTCATCGGAATGTCCAAGACCAACGTCGAGCGGCGGCTGCGATTCGCCCGGGCGTGGATAAAAACCCGAGTGACCTGATCTGACTGCCAGCCGGCTCGGCGGTTGGCCTCGCAACAGAATCACCGCGTTTGTTGCGCAAACAAGGTGATTCTGTTTAATTGTTTTCTATGTCGGCTATTTCTTGGTCGATCTCGACAATGCGTTCCTTGGTCTGCTCCACTCGAGAGCCCTGGCCATGGTTGACGAACTTCTCGTACGCTCGCTTGGCCTTTTTTAAGTTGCGGATCTGTAGGCGATCACTGTTGCTATTGAGAGCTACCTTGTCGTGGTACAGGCCCCAGGTGAAAGAAACACAAGGGCCCGACCTGTTGAACTTCTTGTAGGTCTTCTTGGCGATTCGAATGTTGCGGCGGGCCTGGCGTAGCTTGCCCGCGGCGATTGCGGTCTCGGCGAGGCGACAGTACAGGGATGGATCCGCGGTTTCGATCTCGAGCCATTTGTTCACCTTCTTGCGAATGGTGCGGGCTTGTCTGGGCACTGCATCCGCGGCAGCAGCCGAATCGGCGACCAGGCGCTCGGCCTCGTCGAGCAACGATGGCGGCGCCGGGACCGATGCGGGCAATGCACCGGCCAGTCTGGCCACCTCGGCGGCCAGGCTGGCCAGCTGCTGTTGAGCGGTGATGACCGCCTCCTGGACCGAGCTGAGCTGTTGATTGCCGGCATTGACCCTGGCGATGTAGGTTTCATCGGCGGCCTCCCGGGCGATCTTGACGTTCAGCTGGGCGACGAGCGTTTTGAACTCGTCGAGCTTTGCATCGAACTCTTCACGCCCCACCTGGGTGGCCCGCAGTGCGTCTCGCACCGGTGCCAGAGCGCGCTGCGGGTCGATGGCCGGCTCTGCCTGGTGATCCTCGGGCGGTGGTGGCAGCAGAGTGGCGAGCTGCGCTTTTGCCTTTACTCGGCTGATCATATCGTTGTCATGTACCAGTGACTTGTACAGGCGAATGGTTCCCTCCTGATCCTGTTCGACGAATTCCTGAATCGCGTCCACTGCATCGCGACGCACACTGAAATCGCGGTCGAGGAGTGCGCGGCGGAGCAGCGGATTGGCCTCGCTCCACGACATGGCCGAAATGACCGGAATCGCGGCCCGGCGAATCGACTCATCGGGCGACTCGAGCATGTCTGGTATCGAAACTCCGTTGGCAGGGGTCACACCGAAGAGCAACAGCGCAGCGTGAGCGCGGGCCGCGATGGCGGTCGCTCGGGTGAGCGCCTCTTCGAGGACGTTGATGGCGAACTTCCACTTGGTCCGGGGGTTCGTGGGCCCGTCGGCAGCAATCCGACGATCGACGAATACCCGGTAGATCGCCAACCCCTCGGCAGCAGCCAGACGAACGTCGAATACCCGGTCGGCGATGCCCTTGATCAGAGTGCGAACCACAATCGCGTTGGCAGCGATGGCCGCCGCTTCCATCACTGCCAGTCGAATGGTCGGCTTGACGTTGTCGTATGCGCGGTGCAGACGCACGGCAGCAGCACGCACGGCAGCCCTGTCCTGTCCCACTGCAATGAGCGAACCGATAGCCAATACACCGACTCGTCCCTGCTCTCGCGAGACTTTCTCGAGCGTGTCCACGACCACCGGACTTCCGATCTTGGCCAGCGCGATGATCTGTTGCTCCTTGATGTCCGGGACGGTCTCTTGCTGGACGGCGCGAGCGACGATCCTGGCTGCTGTGGAGGTTTTCATCCTGGCCGCGCTTTTGGCCGCGCTCATCCGTACGTCCGGCACGGGATCCACGATCACCTCGGCGAGCAGGGGCAAAGCGTGGGTTTCGGGAAGGTCGGCAAGGGTCCGGGCAGCCGCCTCGCGCACAGCCCAGTCCTGCGAGGACAGAGCACTCCTGGCCCAGTCGATCGAGGCCTGAACCAACACCCTGG
Organism: Pseudomonadota bacterium; assembly: GCA_022360315.1. GTDB lineage: Bacteria > Myxococcota_A > Polyangia > Haliangiales > Haliangiaceae > JAKSDA01. Next base: position 5,519 of record JAKSDA010000590.1, on the reverse strand, counting down.
GATTGAGCCCGATGATGAACATGACCGCTGCAGCCGCGGCGATGCGCACGGTTTTGTCCGGATCGCGTTTGGACCGGTCGATGAGTGCCGGGAAATTGTCCCGGGCACCGATGTCTCCCAGTCCGCGGGCACACTGACGCCGCACCTTGGGGTCGCCGTCGGCCAGCTGCTCGGCGAGCAGAGCGTGCCCATTGTAGACCGAGAGCGATATCAGCGCTGCAGCGGCGCTGACCCGATATGGCGAATCGATGCGGTCGAGAGTTGCCAGTAGCACATCTCTGCCCCGGTCGTCTCCGATCTTGGCCAGACCCTCTGCTGCTGCGATGCGGTAGTACTCGTGTTGGTTGTCGAGAAGCGCGTAGAGAATCGCGCGCGCCTTTCTGTCGCCGAGCCGGGCCAACTGCGTCAAGACCACGATGGGCGCCAGCGGATCGATCAGTTCTTCGAGATCGTCTTTGCGATCGTAGAGCTCGGTGAGCGCACGGATCGCTTGTTTGTCGCCGGGAAAGCTCGCTCTTGCCAGGGCCAGGGCGCCTTTGAACGACACTTGCATGTCGTCGGCAAAGGCGTGTTCGACCAGCCATGATCGCACCTTGGTTTGCGCCTTGCCCCGGACCAGATAAAACAGCGCTTCGGCATACCAGACGCGGAGTGCCGGGTCGGCGGTTTCATACAGCGCGAAGAGCCGGGCGTCGACGTGGTCGGTACCGAGGTGGGCCAGGGCCCTGGCAATGCGGGCGCGGGCACCATCGTCATGTTCGTCATCGAGGCGCCGAGTGAGGTCGGGCCGAAACTCGGGATCGCGGGTCTGACCTGCCGTTTCATAGGCCACTATGCGAACCTTGGGTTCCACTGCACCGAACTGGCTTTTGATGTGCGACCGCATGTCATTCATGGCGGTGTGATCGTCAATGGTGATCTGCACCGACTCGATGCCCACCGGTTGGGCATCGTCATCGTTGGGACGATGTTCTCCGCAGCCAAACTCTGCTGTGACCATGAGGCCACCGAGCACGGCAACCACGGTCAGATGAAATCTGCGCTTCCGATCTCGAATCATTGATACCCTCTCCATGCCAACTATGTGTGGTCTTTGGCTAAAATCGTACGGTTGATGAAAACTGCAAGAGCGCCACTCGCGCTGTCACGCGAACGGCCAGCGCATCGTCGTCGCGGGCCAGCGCGGCGATCCGTTCGGCGTATTGGTCACCTCCTCGCCTGGCCAGTCGCGCGGCCACGGCGATGGCCAGTTGTCGGCTGCGCGCCCGCTCGCTGTCCAGTCCGACAGGGACAAAGACAAGGGCATTTCTCTGCCCGACCCGGGCGAGGACCAGTGCAGCCTCGCCCTGCAGGTCGATGCTCGGCGGGTTGGCAACTGTGCGCTGGAGGTACGCGATGGCCACACGATCGTTCTCGAGGGCCAGAATCTCGGCGGCTGGCACGGCTCGCTCCGGCTCCAGACGGGCCAGTTCCTTTCTGAGCAAGGTCTGCGCATCGACGTCTCCGAGAGCCCGCAGGCCGCGAGCTGCCTGGCGCCATCGCTCGCCACCGCGGGGCAGGGCCGTGAATGTACGACTCAAAACCGGCTTTGCCTTATCGGCCCGGCCCGCTTCGGCCAGGGCCACTGCGGCGATGACCGCCAATCCAGCCTCGTCATCGAGTGCGCGCTCGAGGATATTGGCCGCATCGTCTTCTCCCAGTGCCAGCAAGCAGGCGGCCAGTTCGACCCGCGAACGATTGCCGTAGCGGTCGAGCATGGCGCGCACGCGCGGTGCCGCCTCGGGCAGACGCATATCGCGCAGGGCCCGGGCCGCTTGGATGGTCATGGGCAGTCCGCTTTTCAGTGCCTCATAGAGAGTTGGCACCGCTGCCTCGGCTCCGACCAGCCGAATTGCTGCGATGGTGTCGCTGTGTGGAGAAAGCGGCGCTTCGGGGCCCGGATCAGTCGAAGCAAAGAGCAGCCACATCAGGGTTACCACTGCAATGGTTCCGGTGGCCGAGCCGGCCAGGAGCCATCGCCGCCTCCTCGGCGCGGCTGCCGGGCCGAGCGGGGTTGGCGCGGCTGCCGGGCCGGGCGACACGGTCACGGTTGCCAGGCCGGTCGACCATCCTGGGCGGGGAGGCTGAGGAGTTTCGACCGGGATCGGTGGAACCGACCGCCGGCGCTGGGTCAGCTCGGGGTTTGTTCGTATGGCTTCCAGAGCATCGACCAGCTGATGCGCCGACTGATGGCGATCGGCTGCATGCTTTTGCAGCAGGCACGACACCAGCTCGGAAATCTCTGTTGCCACGTCGGGATTGAAGTATTGCACCGAAGGAGGGGATTCATGGACATGCGCAATAATATATTCTCCATACGTCTGTTTGATAAACGGCCATCGCCCGCACAACATCTCGAAAAAGACCACTCCCAGTGTATAGAGATCCGATCGTTGATCGACCGTTGCTGCCAGGCATTGTTCTGGTGACATATAGGGCAGAGTTCCGACGAGCATGCCGCTCTGGGTCGCGCGGTCGCCCGGTTTTTCGATCAGCTTGGCAATTCCGAAGTCCAGCAGCTTGACTCGTTCCCCGCCCTCGACTTCGGGGTCGGGGACCAAAAAGATGTTGCCCGGCTTCAGGTCGCGATGAACGATGCCCTCGTCATGGGCTGCGGCCAGGGCTCTGGCCGCTTGTTGGATATGCGATACTGCTTCGCTGGCCGGCAACATGCCGACCCGGATCAGACGTTCTTTGAGAGATTCGCCGTCGAGAAACTCCATCAAGATATACAGGCGGCCATTGGCCAGAGTGCCGACATCCACGACATCGACGATGCCCGGATGGCGGATCTTGGCGGCCAGTTGTGCTTCGTATTGAAAGCGTTTGACGCTCTCGGGGCTGCTGGCCAGCTCTTCCTTCAGGACCTTAACAACGGCTTTTTTGTTGAGATGTTCGTGGTTAGCGAGATAGACGATGCCCATACCGCCTTCGTCGAGCCTTTCGTTGATGCGATAGCCGCCCGCCATCATGCCGATGTCTCTACCTGTGACGGTTGGCAGGCCGGCGCCAAGCCCGATCGTTTGTGCGTCCCCACAGCCGCCCGATTCTCGATCGGCATCGAGCAGTTGCTCGGCTTGTTGGCGCAGCGCTGGATTGCCGGAGCAAATCTCGTCCAGATATGCAGCCTGCTCGCCTGGAGTCATGTCAATAGCGGCGTCGAATAGTTCGTCGAGTTTTGGGTAGTGGGTGGGATTCATAAAAGCTCCGCGAGCCATCACGGTCGTTGGGTGCAATAAGTGATTCGTCTGGCGTACTCGAACTATCCACGATATCCCGCTAGGGCCAGCCGACCGCATCATTCACCGTCGAGTATAAACAACTCTCGCTGGCCTGGGAGGGTTTGTAACGGCCTGTAACAGTCTGCAACACCTTGTAACGCCACTTCGCCCTCGCTTCGGTCAATATTCTTGTCGTGTCGGATACGAGCAACTGCTCTCACCCATTTGCGCCCCATCCCCGACTCCACTAACTTTCGACGAAGAAACACCATGTCTAATCGAATGTGCCTGTTGTCTGTGGCGTTGAGTCCAGTGCTCCTATGTGCATCCCCGGCGCCAGCGGCTGCCCAATCGAGTCGATCAGTAGAACAGAAATACGTCCAAGCGCAGTCGGCCTATGATGCTGGCGAGTACGATGCCGCGCTGGGGTTGATCGAAGAGGGGTTGGCCCGGGATCCGCAACACCTCGACCTGCTCAGACTGCGCGGCGAGGTGTTGTTTGACAAGCGCCAGTTCGAGGACGCTCTGGTCGCCTATCAAGCGTATCTGGACGCCGATCCGCCCCGTGCCCCCGCCCGCAAGGTCCGTGGCATTGTCGATAATCTCGGCATTTGCCAGACCACGGCGGTCAAGCTCTCGGTCACCAACGGTCCTGCCCAGGTGTATCTCGACTCCAAGAGCAATGGACCGTGGTGCACAGCTGACCCGGAGTGCAAAAAAGGTGTGTTGCCCGGGCGCTACCGGATCATCATCGAACGCAGTGGTTTTCTCCCGGTGCGCAAGCGCATACGAGTCCGAGCCGGCAGCACGACCGAGCTTGCTGGCGAGACACTGCAAGAAAAACCCTCTTCACTCACCATTGAAGTGACACCGGCTGACGCTGAGATCACCCTGGACGGCCAGGTGCTGGGCTCCAGTCCCCAAACTCAGGAGGCGCTTGCTGCTGGCGAGCACCGGCTCGAGGTTTCGCTGGCCGGCTTTGCACCGGTGGACACGACATTTTCAGCCCACCACGGCAAGCCGGTCCGGATCGAGCTGATTCTGACCGAGCTTCTCGGCGTTGATCTATCGGTCCCCGATGCCGAGCTCTTGCTGGACGGCCAGCCGATCGACGTCGAAGACGGTGTGATCGGTCTGCCCCACGGTCGCAAGGCCCATACTCTGACGGCCAAGAAAACCGGTTATTTCGATATCACCATTGATGTTCCAGCCGATCGTCCACGCGAGCACAAGGTCGAACTCGTTCTCAAAAAGAAGCCCAAACCCAAGCCAGGGCCGGTTGTGCAGTCGCCGCCTCGGGACACGCCCGGCGAATGGACCGCGATGAAGATTTCGACGATGGTGGCGAGCGGAGTCGCGGCGTCTCTCGGCTACGGCGTGGCCGCGGTAGAGGCCCGCAATGCTCGGTCACAGTGGCGCCAGGCCGAAGCGAACTGCCCGCAAGAACCGGATGCCGGTGGTTCGTGCCGCACAGAAGGCATTCCTCAGGTTCGCGATGCGCAGTCCGCGGCTCACAACGCCGAGCGGGCTTTGTTGGTCGGCACGCTCGCAACAACCGGCTTTTTATGGGCCCTGAATAGGAACGAACCCGGGCCGAGCGGCCATGGCATGTCGCTGCAGCGCACGTTGTCCATCGCCGCTGCAGCCGGCCTTGCCGCTGCCGGGGTTGCCCTGGGCACGCACTACGGCCTGCGCGCTGTCTCGCAGCGCCGTCGGGTCGAGGAGTTGTGCTCAGATGAGTTTGTCTGCGATTCCGAGGGCTACCTCCTCGAATCCAGGGCTGTTTCGAACGCTGGTGTGGCAAATGTCAGCTTTGCCGCGGCCGGCATTGCCAGTGCCGGAGCTGTGCTCCTGTGGCTGACCGCCCCGGCGCCCGGCCGCGAATCGAGTGATGCGCCGAACCGGGCAGCAATGCACATCGGACCACGCCTGGGCGGGGACGGCATTGGCGTGACCATCGGTGGGAGCTTCTGATGACCGACATGCGATTGAAGAATCATTGTACGTGGCCAGCGGGTCTATTCAATGACTGCAGCCAACTGGTCGCTGTCACTGCGACGCTGGCGTCTGCGCTGGCTGGATGCCAGATCCTGTTCGACATCGAGCCGCCGATTCTGCACCAGTCAGACGGCGGTCCCACCATGACCGATGCCGGGTCGGGTTCAAATCCCGTTGGGGTCGCCCTTGTTAAATGCCCGAAATCAAAGAGGATTTCGGGCATTTTTTACGTCTCGGAATCGTCCCTGGGACGGTTTTTTG
>JAKSDA010000586.1 GCA_022360315.1 Pseudomonadota bacterium | reverse complement strand
TCATCGTCTCCATCGACAGGCTTGAGGTGACGTTGAAGACGCTGATCTGGCCGACCAGCCGCTTGTAGAACGCGTCGAAATGGCGGGTCGACGGCACCTGGACCTTCAAGATGTAGTCGATCTCGCCAGCCAGTCTGTGCGCCTCGGTGATTTCCGGCATGTCGCGCACGACGGCGTTGAACTTCTCCAGCCAGCCCGATTCGTGCGCCGACGTCCGGATCTGGATGAAGAACGTCTCGATGAGCCCGACCTTGGCCGGGTCGATCACCACGGTCTGACGTTCGATCACCTTGGCCTGCTGAAGCCGCTGTATGCGGTTCCAGACGGCGGTCTTGGAAAGGCCGGCCTTGTCTGCGATACGGTCAAGGGAAAGCGACGCGTCGGCCTGCATGACGCGCAGGATCACCCGGTCGATTTCGTCGATCGAGATGCTGCTTGCGGGCGTTCCGCTACTCTGTTGTTCGGCGGGCATTCTTTCACTCCCTGACAGAGATGATGAAACAGTATTCCGTATCGCAATTCGATCCTTGCGACAAACGGAACTTCTTCCCCATATGCAGGCTCAAATTGCATTTCCGTTCACAATCGGACGTTCGGAGCCTGCCGTGTCGCCTCAGTACCAGTCCATTCGGGAAACCGATGTCGTTATCGTCGGCGCCGGCCCTGTCGGTCTCTTCGCCGTTTTCGAGCTGGGGCTTCTGGGCCTGCGGGCCGAACTGGTCGACACGCTCGACAAGCCGGGCGGCCAGTGCGCCGAGCTCTACCCCGAAAAGCCGATCTACGATATTCCCGCCTGGCCGATCATTTCCGGACAGGACCTGACCGACCGGCTGATGGAGCAGGCGGCCCCGTTCGAGCCGGGCTTTCACCTCGGCCAACGGGTCGAGCGGCTGTTGCGCGACTGCGACGGCAAGTTCATCGTCGAAACGTCGAACGGCCATCGCCTCAAGGCACCGGTCGTCTTCGTCGCTGCCGGCGCCGGTTCCTTCACCCCCAGACGGCCGAAGCTCGACGACCTTGCGGCCTTCGAAGCGACCGGCGCCGTGCAGTACGCCGTCCGCCACCGCGCCGATTTCGTCGGCCGCGACGTGATGATCGCCGGCGGCGGCGATTCGGCCATCGAC
>JAKSDA010000237.1 GCA_022360315.1 Pseudomonadota bacterium | reverse complement strand
TACCGCGACCCGTAAGTAAGTGCCCAGTAGGGTTGGCCCAGCGCGTCGAGGGCAAGGCGCGAAGAGGGAGCATAGTGGGCCTACGTGACCGATGAGCAACACAGCCATCGGCGGGCTGGTCGGCCATAATGGGTACTTACTTGCGGGTCGCGGTACTCAGTTGCGCAGGCTGGTCAGGTAGGCCTGGTACCAGCGTCGCACTGCCTCGGCCTTGGCCGGGGCCATGAGTTCGGCGACCGCTTCAGTCTCGTCCGCGCTGGTCCCCGGCACGAATGCCCCTGGTGGACAGAAAACGAACGCAAGAACGTCCCGGGCGTTGTGAGGATCGGGCGCAATTGCGGATGAATACACAGGAACCATGATGGCCACCGTACCTGGGCGCGATCGGCGAAGGCAAGTTTTTCGCGACTCAAAATCGCTCTGCCGATCGCAATGGATCGACAATTGAAGAGCGGTCGACGCCGATCCCCGGGATCGCCGGGCTGGTCAACCCGGCCAAATGGCGTCAGCCGACCCCGTGCGCTTCGTATTTGAAGCTCATGTTCTCGGCCGAGATCTCGATCTTGACCGTTTTCATGTTGTCGCTGCCGGCCTCGGCCTTATCGGCAGTGATGTTGGCGATGTCGATGCCGAACAGGCTCACCGAGCAGAGCTCGTCGCCCGAGTTGTCCTTCATGTCGATCGAGCCGGTGAGCCGGGGCATCATCTGGCGTTTGCCGCCGATCCCGTATTCGGTGTAGTGGTCGATGAACGGCTGCGCGTCGGCTTCGGGCACGTAGAAGGTGATGTTGGGAAACTCGAGAAAACCGGGCACTCGCAGCGGATCGCGTTTGTCGCCGGAATGGTACTCGTGAACCTGCTGCTTGATCGTAAACGATTCGATCTTGGTGCAGCGGCGGCATTTTTCCTTCATCTTGCCGTCGTCGATGGTGAACTCGAAGTTTGCTGCGGTCCACAGCTTCTGCTTGAGTTTGCCGACCTTGGGCTCGAGTGTTTCGCTCTTGGGCGGAACAAAGCGCAAGTTTTCCGGAACGATCGTCGCGGTCATATAGACCGCGTTGCGGTCCGAGCCATCGAGCTGGGGAAAGGTGATCTCGCTGATGATGGCGTCCTGGAACTTGCGCCGTGCCCGTTCTTCATAGTGAAAATCTCCGGCCACGATGGCGCCATTTTTGCGGAGGACCTTGCCGTCGAAGAACGACTTGATCCATTCGTAGAAGACCTTGGACAGGGACATGCTGAATTCCAGCTTGAGGTCCTCGTACTTGGGCTTACCGATCTGCCGCCACAGATCGTGAGTGTTGCCCATTTGATAGGTCATGATTTCGGACTTGACTCCGCCGCCGCCCACCGAGCGAATCACGCCGACCACGTCGGCGTCGTCGAGTTCGAGGACAAAGTGCGCTGCACTGTAGGCGCGGCCTTCCTGTTTTGGGGTTCCCATCAGTCTCGAGCCTTTGTCATTACAGCTTCATTCTAGTGGCCTTGCCATGCATGGTACGATGGCAAGGTGAGTTTTCTTCCCTGCCCCGCCTCTGCGAACGACGTTGTCGAATAACGTAAGAGTCTGAAAATAATAGACTATGCCTAGAAAAAAGCGTCGGCGAAAGAGACCGAAAGGCCGGCGAGCGGATGCGGGGGATCACGCGGCGTTGTCCGATACCGAGGGTGAGGTCGATTCTACCGCGGCCAGTGACGAGACGGACGCCGATGCCGAGGCGGACGCCGATGCCGAGGCGGACGCCGATGCCGAGGCGGACGCCGATGCCGAGACCGCGGCGGATGCCGATGGCTGTGTCGAGGCCGAGGCAGAGAGCGATGGCGGTGCCGAGAGCGAGGCCGATGGCGGTGCCGAGACTGAGGCCGATGCCGGTCCGGTGAGCGCAGTTGGTCAGCCTGTCGATGCACCTGGTGAGCGGGTTAGCGATCGCCTCGGCGCTGCCGAGGTGGTTTGCTATTGGCCGCTGCGCTGGGCGTTTACCAAGGGTGGAGTCACCGGCATTGCGTTTGCAGTACCGGCCATGGCTGGGGTCTTGTACGTATTTTCGCGTGTGGGGATCGGCAGTCCTTGGGTCGAGTTCGAGCGGATGTTTCGCCTCACCGGTTTTTTTGCGGCAATCCCGGCTGCGCTCACGTTTGGCGGGCTCGGCCGGCTCGCGGTTCGAGTCGTGCACGACTGCGGCATTCGCCGGGCTGTGGTGGTGACCGGCCGGGCCGGGGCAACGGCTGGAGTCGCGCTGATCATCGTGGCGGCGATTCCGACTGGAATGCTGCCTGTCGATCCGATTGTCTGGGCGGCTCACGCCTGTGCGGGCGCAGCAGTAGGAGCTGCCACGAGTGCACTGCTGGTGCTGTGGATCGGGCATCCATGGCACCGTTCCGGCCCGGGTGGACCTGTTGCTGAACCGGAGCGCGACAGCGTGTGAGCAAAACCCGGCCGACCATATTTGTGGCAGAGTATCGTGCTACCTCTACACTGATAAGAGAGACGTGGCTCCCCATCGGCACAGAGATCGTGCGCTCGCCATTGCGCTTCTCGCCTCGCTGGTGTTGTGGAACCTGCCTTTTGGCGGGTTGCTCCTGTACCCGTTTAAGCTGTTGGCCACGTGGATGCACGAGCTGTCTCACGGTCTGATCATGTTGTTATCTGGAGCGGGCTTTGACCGTATAGAGATCTACCGCGATACCAGTGGACTTGCCTTTGCCGAGCGCGGGGTTGGTCCATACGCGCGCGCTGCGATCGCGGCGGCCGGTTACATGGGCACGCCACTTTTGGGTGCGATCATTTTGATCTGGGGTCAAACCAGACGGCGCGCGCGGGTGATTCTCATGGTGCTGGGCGCTGCCATGGCCGTGTCGGCGGTGGTATTTGTCGACAATACGTTTGGTGCTGTGGCGGTTGGAGTTGGCGCAGGTCTGTGCCTGGTCGGGTTTGTCATGGCCTCCGAGCGGGTCGCCATGGTCCTGGTCAACTTCATCGCAGCCCAGGCGTGTATCAACGCGCTACTCGACATCCGCGTGTTATTCCGGGCCAATCTCGTGGTCAACGGGAAGAATATGGGCAATTCGGACGCCCACAACATGGCCGAAGCCACATTTGGCAGCCCGACCCTGTGGGCATCGATCTGGCTGGCCTGGTCGATTGTTCTGCTCTATGCAGCGCTGCGCCTGGTCTATTTGCATCGCAAGCGCCAGCGGGCTCGTGCCAGTGCGGCCGATGACCCCACCCAAGACTCGCTGCGCGACCCGGTAGGCGCGTGATGCACATCGAGCCGCCTCGCTGAGTCGACTCGATGAGGGTGGCCTGATTTTGCCGATTCAGGCCGACTCGGTGACTCGTGGGTCGCGCGTGCTGGGGTTCAGCTGGACCGGTGCGCGGCCCTTGTGCAGGCGCAGATTGATGATCTCGACAAAGAGCGAAAACCCCATGGCGAAATAGATATAGCCCTTGTTGATATGCTGGCCCAAGCCTTCGGCCATCAGCATCACGCCGATGAGCAGCAGAAACGACAGGGCGAGGATCTTCATACTCGGCCGGCGATTGACGAAATCGCTGATCGCGTTGGCGAAGATCAGCATGACGAGCACTGCGATGATCATGGCGATGACCATGATCAAAACATGTTCGGCCATGCCGACCGCGGTGATCACCGAGTCGAGTGAAAACACGATATCGAGCAGCATGATCTGTATGAGGACGGAGGCAAATCCCGAAACCGGGGGAGTTGTCGATTCAGACGTGGCCATCTCGAGTTTTTCGAACATTTCCCGGGTCGCTTTGGCCATGAGAAAGAGGCCGCCGATCAGCAGGATCAAGTCGCGGCCCGAGAACGGATGGTCCAGGATTTTGAACAGCGGTGTGGTCAGCCGCATGACCCACGACAGGGCAAAAAGCAGGCCTAGACGGGTGATGAGTGCCAGGCTCAGGCCGATCCGGCGTCCGGTCGACTGTTGCTCTTTGGGCAGTTTGTCGGTGAGTATCGAGATGAAGACGATGTTGTCGATACCCAACACGATCTCCATGGCGGTGAGCGTGACGAGGGCCATCCAGGAGTTGGCGTCAAGAAAAATTGAAAAATCCCACATCGGTATCGTCCTGGTTGTGTTCGTCTTGTGGTTCGTGGTCGGAGGGCCACGCGGTTGTCCGCCGTGCAGCGGAGCGGGTCCGATGCACGGAGCGGCCGGGGACCGTATCACGGTTTGGTTGGCCGGACGTCCCGGCGAGGTCGACGGCTTTGCGCTTTGGTATGCTGGGGTTTGAAAGGACCTGCTTCCGAACATGGCTGATGGAGCGCGTTTTGATCCTGTCGCAGGGCACCCGCAAAGCCCCTGCCCGCTACCTCTGCCCGTGCTCTCGATCGCCTGGAAATGGCACGTTGGTCCAATGAAAGAGACACTGCGAGTTTGATTCGGTCAGATTCGGCTCGCTCTGGTCAGCACTGCGTCGGACACCGACGGCGGGCTGACAAAATCGGCCGGCGAAACCAGTATTCCGTTGCTGTATGCCTCTGAGTTGCGATCTGGCTTCGACCCGGTCCCCCTGTCCGGCCAGCGATCGAGCGTATCACCATTCGAAGTCGGTATGTCTACCCGGGTGGTCACGGCGCTGACCCTGGCGATCGATTTTTGCCGCATTCGATCCCGATGCGGTGCCCGGTTTCCTTGCCGAGTTGAGTCGTCTGGTTCAGCTACCGGTGGCCGAGCTCGCCTTTGTCGGCTTTGAGTGGGGCAAAATAGCGCGATCGGTTCGAGCTCAAGCAACAATGGGCGGTACGGACATCTGATCTACGCCGGTGTTTACTGTTCATCTCGCCGCCTCGATGACCGTGGACCCCACCAACGCTGAATGCCGTGTAGTTGCCCTCACCATTGAAGACCGCCGGGTCACTGCTCGGCGGACAATGACGGGAGTCTCGAGACCAGGCCATCGCGGGGCAGCACGGGGGGAAATTTTTCAGGAGAGCGAGTACCCGTTCGATCTCGTCCTGAAAGGACATCCCGAGGCTGTGCAGCTCGGCTTCGTACCATTCGGCAACCGCGATCAGCTCGGCGAATGCTTCTGGATGATACTCATGCCGCACTAACATGCTCCCTGCGCTACCAGTGCCATTTTATGTTGGCCATGGGCATTCGAGATCATAAGCGGATGAGCAGTTCTTTTTCTCCCGAACATGAACTGAGGGATTGCTGCTGTGAGCCCGGTTTCGAGCCGTGTCGAGGCTGGCCGATGCCCCGGGCAACTGTCCGGCACGGTTTTTGGTTTGCCCGGTTGGCCGGACTGAGAGATCCTATTTCAGGTAGTTGGGGCTGGCCCTTGATTTGCTGTTTGCATATCAAGTGTCTCATGCCAGGCCCGTGTACAAGTCGGTGAACTTGATGATCACCAGGCGCGCCCATGGGCGGGAATTTCGGCTGCGCCCCTGTGAGAAGACCAATGCGATCATTCGGTACGTGGTTGCGGTGGTTCGAGAGCGTATTGGGATCGAGCTGATTTGTCTGACGGCGATGTCTAACCATTGGCATCTTTGTGTATCTGATCCCGAAGGGCGTATTTGCGAGTTTACGAGGGATTGTCATTCGTTTATTGCTCGAGCGGTTAATGCAGCTCACGGCGACTTTGAGAATCTGTGGTCGGCCGAGCAGATCAGCCATGTCATATGCGCAGAGCCCAGCGATGTGATCGCCAAGATTGCGTATTGCATGGCCAACCCTGTTGAGGCTCGACTGGTGGCGCACGGCAAAAACTGGCCAGGCGTGCGCGCGGCCTGGCCGGCAAAACCGCGGGTCATACGACGGCCCGAGAGATTTTTCGCGGTGAAGAAGACGGTGGCACGTGGCCCGAGACGGCGATTCTCGAGTTTTCGCGACCGCCTGGGTACGAGGACAAGTCCGATGAAAAGCTGGCCGAAATGATCCAGACGGCGATTGAAAGACGCGAGGAGTATTTTCGGCAGAAGGCCCGGCGGGAGGGAAAGTCCTTTCTCGGCCGTCGCCGAGTGCTTGAGCAGTCTCGCTATGCTAGTCCCAAAAAGCGAGAACCACGCTTCCAAATTTCGCCGCGGGTCGCCTGCCGGAACAGGTGGAGACGGATTGAGTGTCTGCAGCGCAATCGCTCCTGGAGCAACGAGTAAGCGCAAGCACTTGGACCGTGGAGAAACGGTGATCGCACCGTGGAATTTCCACATGGAACCCACAAGATGCGCGTTCTACACGGCGTGCAGTGCGCCCCGCCGCCACCGCTGCGAATCTGGCGTATCTTGTCACCGAGCTGAATCTGCGACATTCGTATTTTTCCGCGTGGCAAGCCTCGCGGTGGATACGTGCGCTCATTGTGCGGTTTCCTGTGGATTTCAGTAGTCGGCGGCACATTCCCGGACTATGGCTTGCGCCGATAATTCGATAAATTCCTCGTTCTCAACACCTGTTTCCACTGCCGCCAAAAGACCCTTGGTCCGGAATTTCGGAATTTCGGGCGGCCCACGCGAAGGCTCGTTTCGGCCCGAATTCCAGCCCTGCAACCGGCCCACGGGCGTTGGGCGATCCGATGACCTCATCGGTCCGCGGGCGCTGGGCTACGACTCACGCTACGAGCGTATTGTCCGGTGTGACAGCTCGTAGTCGGCAAGAAAACTCCGCAGGAACTCTGCGGAACCAGCCAGACTGTTGTTGTTGTCAATGGGTCGCCCCGTCCGCCGCAAAGCTTGGTCGTTGACCTTGCAACTCTCATTGTGGAAGTCGACCATATCGTTGAGTGCGTCCTTGGCAGCGTAGAAGTCGTCTCGGTCACCTGCTGCGCTAAACTTCCCCAAATGTAGCCTATACTGCGTTTGGAGGGAATTGTACTTCTGCAGGAGCTTCAGATACTCGCTAGCCATCGCCGACGCCGAGTTTAGCACGCGATCCAATGAAGACAAAAGCGTATAGGTGCCATGTTGTGGACGGAAGCGCGAGACTCGCGCCACCGCCAAGGCGACGTGACTGTGGAAGAGCTCTAGACGGAAGTTCCCCCTGGAATCGGGCTTTTGAGCAAGGCTAAGCCGTTGATTTCGCACAGCTATACTCCTGTTTAGCTTTTCCTGATGTTCCCATGTAAAACAAATTAATTTCGTCCGATTTGCGAAAAATCGACAGATTGTGCTTTATTTACCCGACTCACATAGGTAGATTGTTCCCATGTATATCGAAGCCGTGCCCAACCGCAATTCTCGTCCGGCCATTTTGCTGCGCGAGGGATGGCGCGAAGGCAATCGGGTCCGTAAGCGCACCATCGCCAATCTCTCCCACTGGTCGACAGAAAAAGTCGAAAACCTGCGGCGAGTGCTCAAAAACGAGCCTCTAGTTTCTGCGACAGAGATGTTC
>JAKSDA010000024.1 GCA_022360315.1 Pseudomonadota bacterium | reverse complement strand
TCCTCGGGCAACGCGTGTGTGAGCGAGTTTGTAAGAGCCGGTCCAAAAACCTCGGACCGAGCCAGAGCGACGAGGCGCGCCGCCAGTGGGTGGGCGAGGAGTGGAGAATACTGGGTGTACCAGTCGCCCACTGTGATTTCACCTACCTCGGCCAGCGATGTGGTGGCTGTGTCGGCCAAGACCCGGAAATGGTAGCGAAAAACGGGGCCACCAGTTCCGCGGACGTGCAATCCAGTGCGGCAGCATGGGGACGGTGTCAACGTTTCAACTTGGCGGCGATGTAGGCGAGTGACGCCAAGTTGAAAAGAGTGCACATTCCGAAATGATGATAGCCCTAACTCCTCAATAATACTCAAATTTACATCGGCGGCAAGGGTTGAGTCTGGCTACGGGCCACTCCAACCTGAGCCTACCGAGCCGAATTGGACCGACAGCACCCGCTGGGCGCCGGGAACCATTTGACGACGCCCGGCGGGTGCTCTGCCTCTGCGATCGATTCCACGTCGGGGTAAGTTTTGAAGGGTGTTGATGCAGCTGGCGCGTATGTCCATTTTTCAGGACGATTGAAACGCGCTTGCGTCTGCAAGCTACGCTGGGGATACCGTTGGCGACAGCTTCCTCGTATGGAATCGTGCTCTCATTCCAGGCGACTTCGGGTCCGATTCGGTTAAGGGGCTCGGTTTTGAGTTCGAATGAGCATCGGGACCAGCGGCCATGTTCGTCGTGGTATTCCTTGCCCAGATCGCCGGCATAGCGACTCTTTGGAAATGAATGCATAGACGCAAGTGATGATAACTCTAGCCCCTCGATAACGCTCAAGATCTTCATCGCGGCAAGGGCTGAGGATGCCTGGGCTCTGGTGTGTTGTCGTCGTTTACTTTGTCCGACGAGTCTCCTCGCAAGCCAAGTGTCTGGCGCTGTACGAGCATATGGTGGGTTGAGCTCGGCCACGGTGATGGCTCACCACGGGTCAGCAGTGTCGCCCCACAGCGCGGCCCAAGACCTTCAACCATCTGCTCACATACCTGACATCACTGAATTACTACTTGAAATTGCGCACGACATCCGTTGCGGACCGAGCTGTCAACATGATGTGTATCATAGTCGTCCCAGTGACTACCTTCCCGACAATACGAACTCGAGTATCGATCCCTTACCCAAATAGGTGAGCGTTTCACATATTCATAGTAAGTACAACGATTCGGTTTATTATTGTTGCTGAGGCAATCATACTCCAGCACCCTCAAGGCTTGAGGGTAAGTAACTTTGAACCTTGCCCTGCAGCCATCTGAGACACCAATGAGACCGAGTGACGTACTCCATTTGTCATAGCAAGGAGCGCTCGAGTATCGCTTATTGAACGACACAGAGCCCCCACTCGGGATAGGACAAATTGTGACTTCATTGTATAGGCTTTCGCATTCAACATAAATTGTACGTGTGGTAAACACCCTGGTATTGATGCCGCCGAGCCCTCGTACTCCTTCGAGACCTTCGCCCTCCGTATTGCTCTGAAGAACACTGTCGGGATCGTGGGAACTGCTTGCGGTAGCGAACGTATCGACAGGCGCTGCAGACTCGATTCCGTAAGTCTCTTCGTTCATGAGCTCCTCATCGGGGATGCATGCGCCACTGAAGCATACAATGGCCATGAGGCCAGAGGCTATGTACTTAAAACGGATCATTTTTATATTCCTTGGTTCTTGTGATTCTATGATTGACTCTGTCTATTTTAGATAGGAAAGACTCATTATAGTGCCCCGAGGCTATTGTCTGTTCCCCGACTCTTGTAGGCGCTGTCGTTGCTGTCTACATTTTAAGCTGGCTCAAGAACACCGCAAAGTCAATTACAGGCCATTACAGATGAACTAGACAGTCGGGACCGGAGAGCGGTTCACAAACTGTTACTGTCCACGAATAAGGACACCGTCTCGGTGCCTCGGCAACTGCAGCTGGCCACCGCTCCGTCGGCTAGCGCCCTTGGGCCCAGGATGGGCCCGATTAGCTCGGTGCGTGCGGTTGTGTGGTTTGGGTCGTCGCGCTTGTAGTAAGCGGCCGACGATGATGCGACCACTTCGAGCAGATAGTACTGGCCGCGCTCGCGGGCAGCACACACACAGTGGCAAACGCGATGGGCCCGGGACCCTCTTCGAGCTCGTTGCGATAGGCTGCCGCCAGCCCGGGCGAAGGCGTTCATCGCCTGAAGGCCATTAGTCGGCGCCGCGTCAGGTCCACCAACCAATCGGACGACTCGCGCAGCGTTGTGTCGTCTCTTTGGGGATGAATGATCTCAGCGACGTGGAGGCGCTGGTGCGGAGGAGGACCGTCTACCGAAACACCCCGACAGGCGGTGCCTGGGTGCCGCGGCCGCGGTCAATCTCAGTCGAGCTCTACGAAATGAAAGGTCGCGGTGAGGTAGCTGATTTCCCGCGCTTTAAACACCGTGAACACCCCGTTGGGGTGGCCCCCAAGAAGCCAGGGTAACCAATCAATTTCCTTTGCTTTTTTATCTGGCCAGCATTTGCGAGGCCCGTCACTCGCCGTCCCCTGTCGCGGGTTTGCACCAACTATGCAGCACGCTAGTCGGTCCACGGGGGACGGTCTACAACCGAGGGACCCGCCGCAACCCGAACGGGGGTCAGCGGCGGGGAAAACGGTCAGCGTCACCGGGCGCGGTCAAGCCAACCTGCCAAGGCAGAGGCCAAGAAATACGTAGGCGCCATCGAGACGGAATCCTAACTTCCTTGCGGACATGTCCGCCACGTAGTCGTTCAGGGGTAGGGTTGCGCGTCAGATCGTGGGATGCGAAGTGGGGGCCATGACAACAAATGCAAGTAGTCAGGATCTGGCAAATCGAATTAAACAGTTCGTCCGCGAGCACATCGCAGTTAGCCGGGCGGTGGCCAAAGCTGCGGTCGAACAAGCATTCGCAGATGCGGAAAAGCAACCGACTCGAGAGCCACGGCAAACGAAGCCCAGAGCAAAACCGGTGCGGACGCGTACCTCAGAGGAAGTAGCGGCACTGGGCGAGCAGTTCTATGTCGCAGTATGCCAGATGCCCGGTGAGACGATGATGGTACTGGCAAGCCACCTCGGATTGGAGCCAAAGAGCTCAAACTGCCAGCGGAACGGCTCAAGCGCACAGGTCGAGTACGCGGCGTCGGTCAGAAATCGCATATGCGCTATTTCCCGATGGTAAGCGAGAGAAACGCCCGTGAGGAGGTGACCGCATGAGTGTCGAGCGACCTCTGCTCAGTGAGAGTGCAGTCTATCTGGCCAGGATTGCCAATTGGATCTGCGCAAACTCCGCGTGGGCTCCGGCACTAAGTACCGCGACCCGCAAGTAAGTACCCATTACGGCCGACCAGCCCGCCGATGGCTGTGTTGCTCATCGGTCACGTAGGCCCACTATGCTCCTTCTTCGCGCCTTGCCCTCGACGCGCTGGACCGACCCTACTGGGCACTTACTTACGGGTCGCGGCACTAAGAGCCGGTCCAAAAACTCTCCGCGTCGCCAGAGCGCCGATCCATCACCGCCAGCGGGCTTGCTCGTCGGTCAAATACACCCAGTATTATCCACTCCTCGCGCACCCACTGGCGGCGCGCCTCGCCGCTCTGGCTCGG
>JAKSDA010000037.1 GCA_022360315.1 Pseudomonadota bacterium | reverse complement strand
CCGATCCACACCCAGGCGACGAGGCAAACGGTGGACCGGAACGAGAACGGAGCGGCACGATGATGCGCGTCGATGCCGCGCACGCCCTCGGCACGGTGGGTGCAGTAGCTCTCGACCGGCATGGCAACCTGGCGGCTGGCACGTCTACGGGCGGTATGACCAACAAGCGCTGGGGTCGCGTGGGCGACTCACCGATCATCGGTGCTGGTACCTACGCCGACAACCGCTCGTGTGCAGTATCAGGCACGGGGCACGGAGAGTTTTTCATTCGGGCCACCGTGGCCCGCGATATCTGTGCCCTGGTCGAGTATCGCAATCTCGCTGTCAAAGACGCGGCCAGCAAGGTGGTCATGGAGACCCTGGTAGAGATGGGCGCCAGAGGCGGTATCATCGCTGTGGATGGCAATGGAGAGTTGGCCCTTGTCTTCAATACATCTGGCATGTTCCGCGGGTATATCCTCGACTCCGAGGAGCCAGTGACCGCCATATTTGCCCAGTAGGATCCGGCCCCGAACCAGGCCAACCCCGGTGCCGAGCGCCGAGCCTGTGCCAATGCCGATTGCTGAATTCGATACCGATTATCGATTATCGAAAGCGATAAGGTAACCTCAAATCGTCTTGCTTATCCTTCATTCTAGTTTGACGCTGCGGATGGCTTTCCACAGCGGTGCTCGATACTTGCTGATCTTCGACTTCAACGACGTTCGTCTCCAGGACAGAAAGCGGCCAGAGTGTACGGATAACGCCAGCTTGTCAACTCTACCCGATCACGCTAAAGAGGATGCAATGCGATCGTGCGGCCCGAGAGCTTCGCGTCCGGGCAATTGTGGGCCGGACGAGCAATCCTACAATGCGGCCACAATTGGCCCATCCGACGCGTTTGCCGGGAGCCGAGCGGCAGAGGAACCGGACAGTTACCCCGGAACAGAGGCACCGGTATCGACGATTCTACTTGCACTCCCTGGCGTCTCGTCGGTGCGATGGTAAGCTCGGCCGCCATGGCGATCCGCATTGTTGAAATCCACGCTGCCGAAAAACCCGATGCGCTCAACACCGAGTGGTTCATTGTCGAAAACAACGGACAGCGGCCGTTTTCTACTCGCAACTGCAGCCTCACGGTGAGCGTGAAAGGCAAAAAAAAGCGCACTCAGCTCGGCACCATGGAGCCCGGTTTCACGCTGGCGCCAGGCCAGAAAGTCCGGGTGATCACCGGCAACCCGGGCCGCAAAGCCCACGGCAAAGCGCCCGAGGACGATGTCCAGAACTACAATTTGTTTCTCAACGCCTCTGTGCTACGCGGCGGAGGAACGGTGCTGACGTTGGCACTGCGCTCTCTCCCCATCACCAAGGCCACATACGATCCCGACGCCGAAACCGGTATCGCGGACGGAAAGTGATCGACGGCTGTCATCGATTCGCCAACTGGCAACTCCATTGGGAAACGCACACGACACGCTCCCGGCGCGCTTTTTCGCCAACGCACGCCGTTTCGCCAGTCGTATCATCCACCACTATCCGAGCGGCGACCGCTGGTTTCCCGTCGGATGGTCTACTGCAGCGAATCTGGTTCGCGACCTTGCCTCGGGGCTCATATCCCTGGGTCACCAGGCAAAAGACCCGGTAGCCATCATCGCCAACACCCGCCGCGAGTGGACGTATTGCGATCTGGCAGTGCTCGCCGCCGGCGGCATCTCGGTGGCAATTCCGCCCACGGCCGACGCACCGACCTGTCGCGATATGCTGGCCCACTCGGACGCTCGTATCTGCATTGTCGAGGATGCAGTTCAGCTCGCCAAGGTCGTGCCGCATATGACCGAACTCACCGCGCTGCACCACATTGTCGCCATCGATCGAATTACCGACCGCCGAATTACCGGCCGCGCCGTAGCTCCGCTCCGCGAGAGCGGAACTTCGCATTCCTTGCCAGAGCGTCCAGTCGACGACAGCATTTCACTGCCGACCAGTGCAGACCGCCGTATCCTGTCATATGATGAGCTATTGCGCATCGGCCGGCGCGAGGCGCGCGACGTGCAGGGCCGTCTCTCTGCGCTGAGTTCGCTCGACGCGGCCGTGTTTCTGTACACCAGCGGATCGACCGGCCGGCCCAGGGCCGCCATGCTCACCCACGGCAATGTCACCGCCGCACTGCGCTCGTTCGAGGTTTTCGGCTTTCGTCCAACCGATACCACCCTGTCGCTATTGCCGATGTCATACGGTCTGGCCCGAGCCATGGAATACTATGCCCTGTGGATCGGTATGCCGAGCGCCTATGCCAAAATCACCGACAACACAGGCGCTCTACATGGACTCGGCCAGGGCGACCCGTTGGCCGCAGCTGCATCCCGCGTGCAGCCCACCGTGATGGTCGGGGTTCCAGCCCTGTTCGAACGCCTGCGTCTGAGTATCTACGATGAAGTGTGTGGCTCGGCGGCCGGGCTGAAACTCTTCGACTGGGCCAGCGCGGTGGCCCAGTCGCTCACTCAGCAGCAAAGGCGCGCGCATCGCAGCACGCCGGCACTCCAGGCCCAGCGCCGGATACTCCGGGCTTTGCTCTTCGAACGACTCACCGCGCGCCTGGGCGGCCGGGTGCGTACGGCCGTGGTCATGGGAGGCCACCCGGCCCACGGCGTGTGCGAGTTCTTCGAAGCGGCGGGAATCCGAGTGCTGGTCGGCTGGGGTATGAGCGAGACGTTCTTTGCCGGAACCGCCGGCCCGGCCAGGGCCAGCAAAGAACAGGCTGCAAGCCCTCTGCCGGACATCGAGCTCGCCCTTGCCGACGATGGCGAGATCCTGATGCGAGGCCCACAGGTATTTTCCGGCTATCTAAAAGCCGAATCCGAGACCGCATCGGCGTTCACACCCGACGGTTTCTTCCGCACCGGCGATCTGGCAGCGCAAACTCTGGACGGCAAATACCACATCCTCGGGCGAAAACGCGATGTGATCGTCACCGAAGCGGGAACCCGGCTGGCACCGCAACGCATCGAGGCGTGGATGCGCGGCGACCCGCGCATCAGCCACACTGTGGTGGTCGGCCACGGTCGGCCCTATCTCGGCGCTCTGGTCGCAGTCAGCGACTCTCTGCGCCACAGCTGCGACGAGGATACGCTCATCGGCATCGTCGAGGGCATCGTGGCTGCGCTCAACGTGGAGCTGCCCCGCTCGGATCAGATCGGCAGAATTCGCCTTCTGCCCCACGATCTCGGCGTTGCTACCGGGGAACTCACGCCAGCCTATCAGGTCAAGCGCGACGTGGTGGCCGCGAAATTCGCCTATCTGATCGACGAGATCTACGAGTGATACCCGTCGCGGCACACCGCATGGATACACGGCGAGATGCACAATGCGATACTGCGCTGCGCGGGACTGCTCGCTCCCGTCCTGTCTCCCCCGGGTCGCTCGAACCATAACTATGCTAAATCATCGTATTCGGTGTTGTAGACATGGCCGCGGATATGGGCGTCGAGGTCGTCTGGTCTGGGTTGTGTGGCCAGGCCGTCGCGATATGCGCTGTCGGCCACGGCAACCGCAATGGCCACCGAAACCCGGCGCAGATCGCGCAGAGGCGGGTAAATGGCCCCTTGGTCGAGACGGTCCTCGGTGACCTGTTCGGCGAGAGTGCGTGCGGCAGCCAGGAACATGTCCTCGGTGATCCGGGAACTGCCACAGACAATGGCACCGAGGCCGATGCCGGGAAAGATGTAGGCATTGTTGCCCTGGCCGGTGAGGTAGCGCCGGCCGTTGATATCGACCGGAGCAAAGGGACTGCCGCTGGCAAAGATGACCTGGCCGTTGCTCCAGCCATAGGCCTGTTCGGCGGTACATTCGGCCTTGGAAGTGGGGTTGGACAGGGCGAACACGATCGGTCGCGGGTTCAACTCGGCCATGAGTTCGACGATTTCTCGCGTGAAGGTGCCCGGCCGGCCGGTGGCACCGACAAGCGCTGTGGGTTCGAGGTCTGTCACCGCCGGCAAGAAGTCCATGGGCGCGTGGTCGTGGGCATAGGGTTTTTTGTGCTCACTGAGCGTATCGCGACGACTGCTGACGACCAGGCCCTTGCTGTCGACCAGCCAGATACGCCGCCGGGCCTGATCGCGCGACAACCCCTCGGCCACCATGGCCGCAACCATCAAGTCGGCGATGCCGGTTGCCGCAGCACCGGCGCCGAGAAAGAGAATGGTCTGTTCCGGCAGACTTTTTCGAGTGATGCGCAGAGCGGCCTGCAACCCGGCCAGGGCCACTGCCGCGGTGCCCTGGATATCGTCGTTGAAGCACAGAACACGGTCGCGATACCTGTGCAGGATGGAGTAGGCGTTGTGAGTGATGAAATCTTCAAACTGAATGAGCGCGCCGGGAAACACCTCTTGCACTGCCATCACGAACTCGTCGACCAGCTCCTCGTAGGCTCGACCGCGGATACGAACCTGATCGAGACCGAGATACAGTGGATCGGATCGCAGGTCCTGGTTGTTGGTGCCGACGTCGAGCATCACCGGCAAACACAGCGATGGATCGATGCCGGCGCACGCAGTGTACAGTGATAGCTTGCCGATCGGGATGCCCATGCCGTTGGCGCCCAGGTCGCCGAGCCCGAGAATCCGCTCGCCATCAGTGACCACGATGACGCCGACCTTATCGTTGGGCCAGTTGCGCAGTATGTCGGCAACCCGGCCACGATCGGCCGCACTGATGTACAGGCCGCGCGTCCGCCGAAAAATATGGGCGAATTCTTTGCAAGCCTCGCCCACGGTCGGCGTGTAGATAACCGGCATCATTTCGTCGATATGCTCGAGCACCGCGCGATAAAACAGCTTTTCGTTGCGGTCCTGCAGGGCGGTCAAGAAAATATACCGCTCGAGGTCAGTCTCCTTGCGACGGTAGTTTTTCATGACGCGTGCCAATTGCTCATCCTGGGTGAATACACGCGGTGGAAGCAGGCCGCGCAGGCCCAGGACGTCCCGTTCCCGGTCGGTGAATGCAGTCCCCCGGTTGATCGCGGGATCCTGCAGGACGGCGACGCCTCGTTTGTCGGTTGTCATGGCTGTTTTATCCTCGGGTTGTCGTGACGTTGGTTCTTGCTGGGCGGTGAATCAGGCGCGGGGTGAAACGCCCGCATAGCGGAATCTCGTCCCCGTACCCACAAGATGACGGTACGACTACCCCCGCCGTGTCAAACAGTTTTGCTCGCTGCCAACTTTCGCTCGAATCACCGGCCGTCCGTTCGTTGCACTCGGTCAGAGCGTCGCCTGGCACTCCCTGCCGGGACGTCCGGACGCTGTGGACTGGATAGGATAGCCCGCCACAGATCGCTCAGACCCTCACCGGTATGGGCCGAGAACAAAATCGGATCGCGGGCCACACCCATGGCACGCCTTGCAGCATACGCCGCTGGCTTGCGCTTGTTCTTGGCGAGTTTGTCCGACTTGGTCAGCACCGGGATGACCGGTATGGCCATGGCGCCCAGCCACTCCAGAAGATCGGTCTCTTCCGACTCGGGTCCCCGACGTGCATCGACCAGAAGAACCAGAGCGCGCAATACATCCCGTTCGCCCAGATAGCTCTCGATGAGCGGCCGCCACGACTCGCGCATGGCACGGGATACCCTGGCATAGCCGTAGCCGGGCAGATCGACAAAATAGATGGGATCGCCTTTTTGCGGCACGACGCGGAACCAGTTGAGAAGACGAGTGCGGCCCGGCGTATTGGAAGTACGCGCGAGATTGGGTACGCCGACCAGAGCGTTGATGAGTGATGATTTGCCGACATTCGATCGCCCGGCAAATGCGATTTCGGCCAGGGTTTGGCGGGGAAATCCCGACGATTTGGCTGCCGAGATCTCAAACGTCGCATGTTTGGACCGCATAAATCGATTCGATGGTCGGTGACAGAGGATGAACGGGACGTCGCGCTGGCCAAACCGGCCCTGTCGCACCCGGCCAGCCGGGCATCTGGCCCGGCCTGCAGGGTACCGCAATCGAGCAGGGCACAGGCTCAGAAAATCAGAGCGCTGCCTGCAGCGGCCAGAAACATCAGCGCCATCCCCAGGGTCGGCCAGTTGGTCCAGCGGACGTCGGTGTCGCAGGACGGCTCGCCGCCGGGTACCTCGGTCGTATTCTCGGCGTAATCCGCCTCTATCGACTCATAATGCGCGTCTTCCGACTCAGCCGGTCCTTCCGGCGGGCAATGCGACACAGAGCTCCCACCCGGAGGAGTGACCGAACGGCTGCGCATTCGATCGCTTGCAGTTCCGGGTTGAGTGTCGAGGCGCACTCGTTCCGTGCGCCCGGAAGTGCGGCTGTCACCGCCCGGAGGCAGTGTTCCCAGGCGGATCTCGCCCGATTCATCGGGCCTGGGCGGCAGCGGCAGACGGAGCCTGGGACGCCGAGCATGGCTCAGCTGTACGACGTGATCGGCCAGATCAGCAGCGCGGACACGCGGTGGAGAACGGTCCGGCATCGCATGCGCGCGCGGGTTGGCCCTGCCAGCTCGAGCCGTCTCGGCTCCGGTCCCGAGCAGACCCTCTCGATCCAACTCGACCGTAGCCTCGCTTTCGAGCTCATCGTCGCGGCGTTCGGTCTGCACCACAGTGGGCACGGACTCAGCCGCATTGTCGAATAAGTAGCGAGAGCTCGACGGTGTCCACCCCGGTATGGTGGCGACTCGACGCCATCTCGAATTGGCCTCTGCAGCCCTCTCTTCGGGGATCTTGGCGCCGGTAGCAGTTTCGTTTCTGACCTCGGGGTCAAACACCGCCCGGTTGCGCGATGCCTCGCCGCGGCCCTGCTCGCTCGAACTCGACGCCATTTGTTCCCGACCCGGCGATTGCATCGCATCTCTCGCCGAGATGTCGGAAGAGTCATCGCCAGCTGCCGCCTTCCACAGGGCAGCAATTCGGGTTTTTTCCGCCGCGTACTCGACCCTGTACAGATTTTTCATCCAATCGGCCACGCGATTGCGAGTGATGAAGTATCCGTTGCGCTGCACAAAGGCCATGAGCGCATCGTAGAACTCACCGGCACTCTGATAGCGGTCCTCGGGTCGCTCGCTGAGCGCAGTGAGAACTACATCGTCAAATTCCCCGGGAATGTCCGGGTTGAGCTCGCTCGGACGCGGCACCTGGGCGGTTTTGACCAGACGTACGATCTCCAGGGTCTCGCTGGTGTCGAAGAGCGGCCTGCCGGTGACCAGCTCGAACAGAACATTGCCCAGCGCAAAGATGTCAGTGCGCCGATCGACCGGCTTGCCGCGCATCTGCTCGGGCGACATGTACCGCATCTTTCCCTTGATCCAGCCGCGCTCGGTGGTCGCGGTGCGGCTCGCTGCCTTGGCAATGCCAAAATCGATGACCTTGAGCTCGCCGTCGAACGAAAGCAAGAGGTTCTGCGGACTGATGTCGCGGTGCACGACGTTCATCTTGCGACCGGCCGGGTCGACTCGTTCGTGGGCGTAGTCGAGTCCCTGACACGCTTCGAGAAGGACGTAGCAAGCCTGCTCGATGGGGATGCGCTGGTTGCGCATGCGATGGCGGCGGCACACCGCGCGCAAATCGCGGCTGTGAATGTGCTCGAACGCGATGAACATCTGCCCGTCGACATCGCCAAAATCCAACACATGCGCCACATTGGGATGACTCAGAGCGGACGCGATGCGCGCCTCGTCGACAAACATCGAGGCGAATGCACGATCCTCGGCCAGATGGGGATGGATACGCTTGAGCGCGACCAGACGGTCGAGCTGGCTGGAAACACCGGCCACGACTCGCGGATAGTGACGCTTCCGCGCGCGAAAAACCTCTGCTGTACCGCCCGAACCGATTCGCTCGAGCAGTTGGTAGCTTCCAAACAGTGTAGGTGTCACGACGTTGTCCTCCCCCTGCTTTTGCGTCCGTGTAGCATTATTTGTGCCAATTATTACTGTCCGCCGGTCGAGAGCCACCGGTTGGTCCTGTCTCAACCAGACACAGGCAGCACACGGTAAAATGCGCGATATAAATGTTAGCTTCAGAGCCAATCATTCGCAACTTGTAGCTAATCCGATAAAGGGATACATTTTGTTAATTCGATGATAGTAGTTGATCGATAGTTGATGGACGATTGCTATACAGTTGGAGGACAGTTGATCGACAATTGATGAACTCCTGCATCGCATAAGCAAGCTCGGAGAGCGTTTCTCGATCTCTGTGTTCCAATTCAACGACCTGCCCCTGCTCTCCAGGTCCGGTTTGCACGACGATACGGGCGCGCGGTGTCGACCTGGGCCGAATCGACTTTACCCCTACTTGATTAGGGATGTTTCAGTGCCAGAATGAGCGAGGATGGCCAGCTGCAAGGTGTTTCGAGAACCGGAGCGCAGTTTATTGAAATAAGTGAGCACCGGAAGCGCAGAAACAACGCAGCAGATGGCCACCGCAGCCGTTCTGGTGCGAAACAGGCCTAATCAAGTAGGGTTAAATACTCGCGAGCTGACT
>JAKSDA010000107.1 GCA_022360315.1 Pseudomonadota bacterium | reverse complement strand
GCCCAGTAGGGTCGGTCCAGCGCGTCGAGGGCAAGGCGCGAAGAGGGAGCATAGTGGGCCTACGTGACCGATGAGCAACACAGCCATCGGCGGGCTGGTCGGCCGTAATGGGTACTTACTTGCGGGTCGCGGTACTTAGGTCGGACTCGATCCTCGTAACCTCGGGAGATATCGTATCGTACTATTGCATGTTCACGGACTAGGTCTCGCCCCAAAGCTTCAAAGCTTACGCCGATCCTGCCGGTTGCCGGGATGGGCCGGGCGAGCTAGTCTGCGGGCCATGAAGATCCACGCAGTGGACGGTACCTACGAGCTTTTCCGCGCCTTCTTCGGCGCTCCGTCGGCCCGGGGACCGGACGGTCGCGAGGTCGGTGCGACGCGAGCCTTTCTCCGCTCGATGCTGGCGATGTTGCGATCGGACGATGTCACCCACGTCGGAGTGGCCTTCGACACGGTCATCGAGTCATTCAGAAACGACATGTTTGCCGGCTACAAAACCGGCGATGGCATCGAACCGGCGCTCAAGAGTCAGTTCCCTCTGGTCGAGCAGGCTGCCGCGGCACTTGGCATGGTGGTGTGGAGCATGGTCGAATTCGAAGCCGACGATGCCCTGGCCACGGTCGCGGCTCGTTTTGCCGAAAGCCCGGGTGTCGAACAGGTGGTGTTGTGTTCGCCGGACAAAGATCTCGCCCAGTGCGTGCGCGGTGATCGCGTGGTGTGCCTGGACCGAATGCGCAAAAACATGCTCGACCAAGACGGCGTGCGCGCCAAGTTCGGGGTCGAGCCGGCGTCGATTCCCGATTATCTGGGTTTGGTCGGCGACAGCGCGGACGGCATTCCCGGATTGCCGCGCTGGGGAGCCAAATCCACTGCAGCGCTGTTATCGCATTACGGCCAGCTCGACCGCATTCCCGATGACGAGAGCGAGTGGGAAATCAAGGTCCGCGGTGCGGCCGGATTGGCCAAAAGCCTGCGCAAGAATCGTCAGGACGCAGCGCTCTACCGCGATCTGGCCACGCTGCGCAGCGACGTGCCGCTGACCGAAAGCCTGGCCGATCTCGAATGGCGCGGCGCGCCCCGGGCCGATCTGGTAGCGCTGTGCCAGCAACTGGGCGAACGCACCATCCTCGACCGCATACCGCGCTGGCTGGAGCAGGAGCCCTGAAAAGAATCGCTCTTCGGCAGAGTCGGTGTTCCCCGTGTCCCGTCTCACCCCGGCCGGGACCATGAATAGGAATTTTGACTACAAGCCAGCTACTGACCAAGAGCCCGCATTGTCAGACCCCTGGGTGAGTATGTACTCATGAGTCAGACAGAACTCGCTTTCCAGGTAAGGGAGCTGCGGTCGCGCGGGCTAACTTCCAAGCAAATCGCCAGGACCCTGGGCGTTCGCCGCGCCGAGGTCGAGCCCATCATCCGGGCCAACGCCCGCGAACGGGCGTTTCCCGACACGCTCCCGTTCTATCGTGCGTGGGTCAGCCCGGGCTCTCGTATTTTGAATTCAGCGCGTTGGAGTGCCCTTGCGGCGGATGAAGGTCGGTACGTCGAGTTCACTCTCGGCTTCTGCCTCGGATGAGAGCGCACTGCGAAGAGATGGATGAACCCTGGGAAAATCGGTCGAACGGCGGCGATTCACCGGCTTGGGGGTGAGCACCGGTTCGGACTCGTCGCCGGTTTCGGCCGCCAGTGGCCCCGAGCCGTGGGCCATCCGCGGCGGCCTGGCCTCGGCCGCCTCGGGCGGGGTCACCGGTATGAGTTGCTCCGAATCCGATAAATCGGCCAGGGTACGGTCGATCGACGTCATGTCCTCCTCGACCAGTGTCGCCGCAGCCGCATCGGCCACGCGGTCCTGAGACTCGGGCAACGACGGCTGCTCCATGGGGGTGGGCTGCCGCCTCGGAGCCGGTGGCGGAGGCGGCGGCGCTGTACGAACGGCCGGCCCAGTAGAGTCGTCCTGGTACGGTAACGCGATCTGCTCGGGCCGCGATATCGGCCTCGCCGCACGCAGTATCTCACCCGGGTCGCGCGCCTCTATCCCGGTCCGGTCAAACCCGGTCGCGATCACTGTGATGCGAACCTCGTCGTCGATGTTGGCGTCGATCACCGAACCAAAAATAATGTTGGCATCCTCGTGCGCAGCTTCCTGGATGAGCGTCGACGCTTCGTTGACCTCGTGCAGAGTCAAATCTGGACCGCCGGTGATGTTGATCAAAATCCCGGTCGCCCCATCAATGCTGACATCTTCGAGCAGCGGTGAGGAAATGGCCATCTCGGCGGCCTCGACGGCGCGGCGCTTGCCAGTCGAGGCCCCGTTGCCCATGAGCGCTCGACCCATGTTGCTCATGATGGTGCGCACATCGGCAAAATCAACGTTGATGAGACCCGGAACAGTCATCAGATCACTGATGCCCTGAACCGCGTTGAGCAACACCTCGTCGGCTTTCTTGAATGCGTCGATCATGCTGGTGTTGTGACCACAGAGCATGAGCAGACGATTATTCGGAATGATAATGAGTGTATCGACCGCCGACTCGAGAGTGTCGATGCCGCGCTCAGCTTGCAGGCGGCGCTTTTTGCCTTCGAAGCTGAATGGCTTGGTCACCACGCCGACTGTGAGAGCACCGCATTCCCGGGCTACTTGGGCAATGATCGGCGCCGCTCCGGTGCCGGTACCGCCGCCCATTCCGGCAGTGACGAACACCATATCAGCCCCCGATAGGGTATCGGCGATGAGCTGCATGCTCTCTTCGGCCGACTTGCGGCCGATCTCGGGATTGGCACCAGCGCCCAAACCCTTGGTAAGATGATCGCCTAGCTGGATCTTGCACGGAGACATGTTGGCCTCCAGCGCCTGCAGATCTGTATTTGCCGCAATAAATTCGACGCCGTCGAGATTGGATGCGATCATCGTGTTGACCGCATTACCACCCCCACCGCCAACACCGACGACCAAGATCTTTGCGTGGTTGAGTTCTTCGAATTCTAGAAGCGCCATACTGGTTTCCTTCCCCCCCGCGGGGTACATATTCCGTTATCGAAGCGCTTGTCGCTGGAGGCAAATTTTCTGCATTCAATTCTCAAAACATCTCGGCCAAACGAGACCACACACGTCGGAATACACCGCGATCCTGATAAAGCGCCGTGCTCGGGCGAATCGATGTGGTGAGATGATCAAAGCCGTAACGCACCAGCCCAACCCCAGTGGCATACTCGGGCGACCTGACCACGTCAGTCAGACCGCCTATGTCGCGAGGTGAGCCACACCGCGCAGGTAATCCGAGCACCGTCTCGGCCAGCTCCGGTATCCCTTCCATATTGGTTGTGCCACCGGTCAGCACGAGCCCTGCGGCCAGACTGTCCATGTACCCGCTGTCGACGATCTCCTGCCGGAGGTGCTCGAAGATCTCCTCGATGCGTGGCTCCACGATCTGAACCAGCAGCTGGCGCGACAATATGCGCGGCTGACGGCCGCCCACCGAGGGGACTTCCATGGTCTCGTTGTCTTCGACCAGGCCCGGCAATGCACAGCCGTATTTCTTTTTGATCCCCTCGGCTGCATCCAGCGGAGTGCGCAGACCCACTGCAATGTCGTTGGTGACATGGCTGCCACCGAGAGGCAGTACTGCTGTGTGTACGATGGCCCCCTCGCAAAATAATACGATGTCGGCAGTGCCGCCCCCGATATCGATGAGCGCGACGCCGAGCTCTTTCTCGTCTTCCTCGACCACCGCAGCACCCGAAGCCAGGGGGTCGAGGACGATGTCGGCAACCTGGAGACCACAGCGATTGGCGCACTTGACCACGTTCTGCGCACTGGTCACTGCAGTGGTAACGATGTGAACCTTGGCCTCGAGCCGAACCCCGGCCATACCCAGCGGATCCCGGATGCCGTCCTGCTCGTCCATGATGTATTGCTGGGGTAAAACGTGCAGAACCTCACGGTCCATGGGGATTGCAACGGCCTTGGCCGCCTCGATAACGCGGCTCAGGTCGCTGTCGCGCACCTCTTTGTCCTTGACCGCGACGATCCCGTGCGAATTGAGACCGCGGACATGGCCGCCCGATATGCTGGCATACACGGTCGAGATTTCGCAGCCAGCCATGTTTTCGGCCTCGCTGATGGCATTCTGAATGGCCTGCACAGTGGCGTCGATATTGACCACCACGCCCTTGCGCAGCCCTTTCGAGGATGCGGTACCAATGCCGATGATATCGATGCCATCGTCGGTCAGCTCGCCCACGATGGCCGCGATTTTGGTCGTGCCGATGTCCAGTCCAACGATGATCTCGTCTCGTTTGATCTTGCCCATGGTGATTATTCGATCCCTTCGAATGCCACGGTCACTCGGTCGGGCCGGTTGCTTCCATCGGCATAGATCGCCCGGGTGCGGCGTCGTTCGCCTGGCGTGAGGGCTCGCCAGATCGTGTCGAATGCCCGCAGACGCCGGTCGAGAACGGCTTTTTCACCGTGACCGAGACGCAGCGCCAGGGCGCTCTCGTAGGTGAGCAAGATGGTGCCGTGACGGGGATGTATATGGATCTCGCCCAGGCGGGGTCGGGTCGGATGAGCGCTGTACAGGGTAGCCACGGCCAGAGCATCGCGAATCGCCTTCTCGACCTGGCCGGGACGCTCTATATAGTCCTCGCGCGATAGGCCGGTGATGAGCGTGAGCTGCTCGCCTTCACCTCGCTCGATCGCGGCTCGTTTGAAGACCTGCCCGCTCGCATCGGCGAGATAGAGTCCGCCGAGTTCGACCAGTGCCCGGGGCTGATGCTCCTCGATTTCCACCACCAGTGTCGCCGGCAGAGCGCGACTCACCTCGGCTCGCGCGATCCACGGAGTTCGCTCCAGCGCCTGGATCACATCGCCGAGCTCGATGCGAAAGATGTTGTCGCCCGGCGCCACTTGGGCCAGCGCCCTCACTTGCTCGTCGGACAGAACCCGGTTGCCCAGCACCTCTATCGAGCGCACGGAAAAGCGAGGCGACGTGGTGAGCAAACGGTAGCCGAGGCATGACCCGGCCACCAACACCACCGTGGCCCCGGCGATGATAAAAACCGGCAAGCTGCGCCGCGCCCAGTTGCCTGCGCGCGTCGCAGATCCGACCAACTCGGACAGACGACGCCATGGGGGGTCGGTGCGGCGACGATTTCGCCGCCCGCGGCGCCCGGGCACCTGACCGAGGCGTTGGTGTGGAAAGGTCACCTAATTTCAATAGGCATGTACCGTTGACGCTGGCAATTTTTCTGCACTTTTTCGTGCTTCCGATCAACCCATGATCGAGCTACGGGGTACGAAGTTGCTTCAAGGAGACACAGCGGCGAGTTGTCCAGACTCTCGCGAGCGTTTGTATCGAGACGCCTGTTCAGGTGGTCGCGAACCCTGATATCGGCGGCATAAAACAAGTCGGTGCGAACCGGTGCCCGACGCAGGAGGGGCTTGGATTGGGCAGGAATGGAGGAGTGGGAGTAGGGGCATATTGGCATGGAGGGGGCACACGGGAAATACCCGGAGGGATTGGGCACCGGTTCGCGCCGTTTTTTCTGAATTTGTCGGTTTCGTGGAGAGCCTCTGGTAAGCAAGTCGGAATTCGTCGGCCTCTCGGAGAACCTTTTTGGTATGCAAGTAGATCGGCAGTAGTGAGACGAGCTTTACCCGCGCCGAATACGATCTCGGCCGGGTCGTTGGCGACCTACACACCGCCGGACGTCCTGGCAAGCAATGCGAGGCGGAGTTCATACGGCGCGGAGCGGGGTATCGCTTCTGTTCATGCTGCGCACAGGAAGTCCACCGTCTCGACCAAACCCAGCCCGATCAGTCGAGCTCGAATTTCAGCCCGGGCACCGCGGGCGCCGACCGCCACGACGATGGTTTCTCGCCCGCGCTCGATGGCTTCGGGCGGAACAATCGGTGCTCCGCGCGCAGTGCGCCCGAGCTTGCGCGGATCGATGTCGACGAAGCGGTGGGCGCGGATGCCCCGGCGTTCGAGAGTCCGGGCCAGTCTCTTGCCAGTAACACCTGCCCCCCACACCGTGACGGGTTTGGCCATACCGGCAAGCCTTCGCGCCAGAAACGGCGCTTTTGCCTCTCGAAAGCGATCGAGTGCGTAGCGCGAGTCGCGAAAGGTGCTTTGCCCGGGGTGATGACGCCAGTGAAAGAGAACCTCGGCAACCTTGGCCATGGCCCAGCCGGCCGCGTTGAAGCGCAGCCACAGATCGTAGTCCTCCGGTCCGCCGGTCTCGCGCCACGGCCCGGTCTGCTCCATGGCCGCGCGCCGGATGATGACCGATGGATGGCAAAGTGGTGCTTCGATGAATATGTCGCGGGCGTGATCGGCGGGACTGACGAGCTGGTTCTGCCATTCGATATAGCGGGCCATGCCCGGGCCGAGGGCGCTGGTGGGAAACCCGGCCACACGGGTGCCCACCACGGCTAGTCGGACATCGGCGTCGAGCAGATCGAGTTGCCGGGCCAATCGATCTGGCTCGCAGACATCATCACCATCCATGCGCGCGATCACATCGCCTCGCGCGGCAGCGAGACCTGCGCACAGGGCCCCGACGATGCCGATGCCGCCGGTGGAAAGGGTAGCGATACCGCGATGTCGGGCGGCCAGCCTGGCCACCCGCGCAGGACCGTCATCGGTCGACCCGTCGTCGATGGCGATGAGCTCGGCGGTTACTCCGCGTTGCGCGAGGACACTCGACACCGCCTCTTCGACGGTCTGGCTGCACTGCCGATAGGGCAGAAGTACGGAGATTCTCGGTGTCACGTCGATATGAGAGCAAGTGGCGGCGGAGGGAGTGTATCGGGGACGGAGCGAGGATTTGATTCTTGAGAAGTAATTCGTACTCCCACGAATCGCGATGCCCAAATTTTTATTTTGTCGCTCCGTGATCCCGATGTTTTGGCTCGAATACAACCTCCGCGGGTGTCTTTTCTATGCTACCTTGCAGGTCAGCCATGAGCACTGACACGCCCCCTGATTCGGTCTATCTGGCCCCCGGTTTGAGTGGGTTGGCGGGTGCACGGTGGCCCGGCGTCAGCGAGCCGGAGTTGCCGCCGCCCGACCAGAACGTGGTCGAGCCCGAAACCTATCAGGAGATGATAGACGGCCAGATCATCCAGGTCGCGCCTTCGGACCCACCTCATGCCGATTGCCAGTTCGACATCGCGTATGTCCTGCGGGCCAATGTGGCGGACGGCTATGTTGGCTCGACCGAGCTACTGACCCGGGTTTCTCGGGACAACAACTTCGCCACCGACGCGTGCATTCGCAAACAGGGAAGCGACGCCGAGGGCCACCGGCATCTCGAAGAGCTATCGTTCGAGGTCAAGCACACGCAGAGCCAGGCAAGCCTGGACAAGCGCGCCCGCTACCTGGTCCGTCGCGGTGTGCGTCGGGTATTTGCCATCCATGTTCGGACGGAAAAGCGCGGCGGGGCCGAGCACGTCAAGGCTGGCCCGGTCGTGGAATGGTCGGCGAGCCAGGATGGCTGGAAAGCGCTGAAGAGCGGCTCATATATCAAAGACCGCTGTTTGCGTCGTCCATTGAAAGTGCGGGCACTGATCGAAGCAGTGGAAGCCGACAATGCGGTTGCTCGCGGTCTCATCGAAAGCGGCAATCCGGTCGTGCTCGAGCTGCAAACTCACAGCTACGACCAGGGCTACGACCAGGGCAAGTCCGATGGCTACGACCAGGGCAAGTCCGATGGCTACGACCAGGGCAAGTCCGATGGCTACGACCAGGGCAAGTCCGATGGCTACGACCAGGGCTATGATAGCGGCAAGTCCGATGGCTACGATCAGGGCGAGTCCGATGGCTATGACAGGGGCACGTCCGCGGGGATGACTCGGGGGATCCAGGTAGGCCTGCGACAGGGGATACGCGCTTTTTGCCAGGCACTCGATATCGCGCTGACCCCGGCGCGCGATGCCAGGCTCGACGCCCTTGACGCAGAGGGCCTGCGGACCCTGTTGCGCCATCTCCGCACGTATCGCTCGTGGGACGAGTGACGGACGGGTTGTGACAGGACCGGGCGGCCGGGTCGGACAGCGTCTTTGCTGTTGGATTGTTCGGGGCGGTGTGGCAAGTGTGCATCGGCGACTCCGAGCCCGGCCACGTCGGCAAGCTCGATCGCCTCGAGCTCACCTTCACTCCGTCCAATGCGGCAACGGCAAGCGTGTCGAATGCAATTGACCCCACGGAGCGAAAGGGTTAGGGCACGGAGGCCACGAAGGCCGACTTGAGGTTTTGGGGGGGGTGTATCGGGGACGGAGCGAAGTTTATGCTCCTGGTTGGCAAAAGCCGCGTGCTTCAGACTGCGCGGACTTCGTCAAACTTCGCGCCTCGACTCAAGGGGGGTCTCGCACAGCGCCGAGAACTCGATCGCAGCCGGCGAGTCAATCGTTCCCCCGGATGAGGTGCCGCGGGCATCGCGGTACCGTCCGGACGACTCGTCATGCTTGGGTTTCGGGCTATTGCCCGATATCGAAGGTTTTGTTCTCCGCTTGCCCACCGCTGCAGTCCCACAGGTGAACCGGGTTGCCGTTGCTCCAGTCCCCATTGCCGAATTTTTTGTGTATGCACTTGCTGGTGTTGTTCGCGGCGCGGATGTAGCCGGTGGAGCTGTCGTAGGTCCAGGTCTTGTTGTCCGCCGATCCGGCCGAGCAGTCCCATACGTGGATGGGATTGCCGTTATTCCAGTTGCCGTACTTCTTGTGTATGCACTTGGACGGATTCTCGGCGCCGCGGATGTAGCCGGTGTTTTCGTCGTAAATCCAGGTCTTGTTGGCGCTCTCCCCGGCCGAGCAGTCCCACAGATGGATGGGGTTGCCGTTGCTCCAGTTCCCATTGCCGTATTTTTTGTGCAGGCACTTGCTGGTATTGAGCTGGAACTGAATCTGGCCGACTGTACTGGGCAGTGCACTGGCCGGCAGCGAGCTGCCCAGGTTATTGATGACATCCTGGATGTTGACCCCGCGGTTGGCGCAGTTGGCGCAATGGTGAAGGGCCACAACCAGGTTATCGGAGCGGGCGATGACCGGCGACCCCGACGAACCACCCTGAGTGTCGGCATAGTACCCGACATCCGGGCCGGGTCCGCCGCAGCCGGCGGCATTGAGAGTGGTTACCGTCGCTGGTGAGCTGCCGGCATCGACCGCAATACGCTTGCCCCAGGCCTGGGGATGTTGGGGGATGTAAATCTGTTCATTGAGCACAGCACCGCTCGCGCGCAGTTGCAGATAGCCGTACTGATCACTCACATTGCTCGACAGCTTGACCAGGGCGTAGTCGTAGTTGTTGTTGGCCTTGACCAGACTGGCGCCTGATACGACTGTACCCGAGCAGGCCCCCCAGCTGGCGCAGTTGGTGCTACAGCTGCTGCCCTCGGCCATAAACTCATAGTTGGTGTTGGCCGCGTCGCTGTCCGAGTCGATGCAGTGGTGGTTGGTCATCAGGTGACCTTCGCTGCCGACCAGCCATCCAGTGCACGCGCCAGTACCGTTGATCAACAAGCGGGCGACTGGCCGCGATAGGTTGTAGATGGTATTCTCGCTGGATTCATAGCATTTGGCCCACTGCGAGTCATCCGAGCCACAGATCGCCTTGGTCGCCCAGTCGTCGGCGTATGGCTCGAGATCATGAAAGTTTTCGAAGCCGCGAGCGTAGCGGTCGATGGTCACTGCGCCAGCGGACACTGGGACCGTGCTGAACAACTCGATCACTGCCGAATCGCCGGCGATGTGAATGCCCCAGAAACCGCGGCTATTGGCCATCGCGTTGCCGCGCCCGGTGTAGCTGTGTGAACGCTGGCCATCGGGGGAACGAACCACGACCACTGCGCCCTCGGGCAGGTCGAACTGGTCAAAGTGCGGGCTGATATAGCTGGCCCCTTCGAAGTGCAGCTGGTGTGACCATACCGGGACAGATTCGTTCACGATTCCCCCGGCGGCCGGCGAGCTCAGAGCCACTTTGATCGCTTCGCCGACCACGGTCGCGGTGTTATTCGGCATTTCGTCCAGAAAATCAGCCGGTACCTTGTCGCTATGGGCTGGCGCGGGCGAAGCGGGGTCATCGGCCGCGCAACTCGCAGTGAGCAAAAATCCAGCTGCAGCAATCGATACAGTTGTTGTATTGACTATTGTCATAATAGTACTTTTTATTGCATTCATGTTGTTTGACTTTTTTTCGCAAAGATTTCCAGAATTCGATTGTGGTTCGGTAGAGCAAATGAGCTGCCAACTTGCCGTTCGATAGAAACCGCCTAACTAAAGGTAATCGCGTCAGTCGCGCAGACCTCGCCCGTGGTTCGATCGACTGTCGGACCTGTCGGAAGCGACTGTCGCGATAGTTCTGTCGGTGGCGATGGTTCCGACGCCCGGAGCAAAACGAGACCGGGACAAGCAAGGCTGATCGCCGGGATAAGCCTGGCGCGATGGCAAAGGACAGGCTGAAACCATCGCTCTCGCGGCCGACTTCAGCGCCTGCCACTGATGGAAATATGCAGTGTTACCCAGAGGTTAGGCTCGTCATTCCGCTCTAACATGCAATCGGTCTCACCTGGCCCGGATCAGTCACCACCCCCATCGGCTGCGGTGCCGCTCACCTGCTCGTGTACGCTCCTTGGATTGCTCGCAGCCGCCTCGTCTCACTCGTGCCTCGAACAATGTGAGACTGTGAGTTGCCCACAGTCGCGCTGGAGCGAAGAGGCGGCGAGAAAATTCACTCGGGGGCTGGATTTGCCGGTCTAGGTGGGGTCATATTGGGTTCGCTCGAACAATTTGGGCCTCTAGTTGCCCGCGCTTTGCATTGGAGCACCTGTACGACTCGAGTCCGTAACTTTATCCCAGCTGTGGGAGTCTATGCCTGCAAACGATCAGATAATCCGACCCCCCGGCGCCGGTATGAGCACCCAATCCGGGCGCCGAGGTGCCGGTAAGAGTTTCGGCAAATCAGTTGATACGCCGTGAATTTCGGCGGAAAGGCGAATCCGAAGGTACGAATGATGCGCAAATCAATTCAAATGGCATTGATCTCGTTGGGCTTTGCAGCTGTCGCGTGCGGTGGTGGCAAAGGGGGAGCCACAACACCTGGCGGAGGTGGGGGTGACCAGAATGCGGTCTACGGTCCCCTCGAAGTGGGCGCCGATTGGGAGAGTTATACCAAGGTAAACAGCACGCCGTCGAATTGTACCGATCACGGCGGGCGCCTGTGCGATACCTACGTCAACGACGTCGGCCTCGAAGCGTACAAGAACGAGGACGCCGACATTCCCTCCGGTACAATCATCGTCAAACAATCATGGGAAAAAGACGCCCAGGGCAATCCGGGTGCGCGCGGGCCTCTCTTCATCATGGCCAAGAAGGATGCCGGATTTGACGACGCGCACGCCAATTGGTACTACGCCATGCACTGGGAAAATCCGACCGAGAAATGGGCCGCGCGGCTGGGTGGTCCGGTTTACTGGCGTAGTCCATCGGCCAAGGTGAATTATTGCTGGGGCTGCCACGACGGCTACGATCGCGCCCTCGGCATGGTTCCCGAGGAGAATCGGGCCTGGTAGCGGGCACCTCGCTCGCCCGGCATCGTCTATATGGCAGGAGTCGTTGCGGCCGGAGCTGCCCAGACCGCAGAAGCGGGGGCAGAAATTCTGCGTTGCGGCGGCAATGCAGTCGACGCAGCGATCGCTGGCGCAGTTGCCGCTTTTGTCGCCGAGCCGCTTTTGGCCAGTGCTGGCGGCGGCGGCATCATGACTCTGGCCATGCCCGGCCAGGAGCCGGCGAGTATCGACTTTTTCTCCCACATGCCCGGCCTCGGTGGCCGCGCCGCCGAACTGGACTTTTTTGCGATCGATATCGATTTTGGTCCGGTCACTCAAGAGTTTCACATCGGTCGCGGTTCCGCAGCAGTGCCGGGAATTCTGCCCGGTCTGGCCGAGGCACACCGGCGTTACGGCTCGCTGCCGCTGGCAGACCTGATGGCACCAGCCATACGACTGGCAAATCAGGGAGTCGAGGTTTCTGCAGAAGTAGCGCATGTCTTCGACCTCATCTGGCCCATCCTCGCCGTCGATCGCGATACGGTGCGGGTTCTCGCCGGCGGACGTCGGCCCGAACCGGGCGACCGCCTGGGCAATCCCGAGTTCGGCGAAGTACTGCGCGAGTTTGCCGCGCTCGGCCGAACCCCCGATCGCGTTGTCGAGGGATTGCTCGATGAATTCGGACCCGCCCGCGGCGGAATGATCACAGAGAGCGACATCGCTGCGTTCAAGCCCAAAGTGGGCCCGCCGCGGGTCGACACCTATGGCGATTGGTCGGTGTACCTGCCCGCCACTCCGGGCGGTGGCGTAACCATGACCATTCTGCACGATCTCGCTCAATCCGCGCAGAGCAGCGAGGAGCGAGTCGAAGTGTTGCGCTATGCCAGGGCATCGCGCGCCGGTCACGCTGAGCGCAAACACTTCACCGCGCCCGGCAGCACGACACATATCAGTGTGGTCGACACCGAACGCGGAGCTGCGTCGGTGACTCTGACCAACGGCGAGGGCTGCGGCTACTTGATTCCCGGCACCGGCATCGCAGTCAATAACTTCCTGGGCGAAGCAGATCTCAACCCTGCAGGCTTTCACAGCCACGAGCCCGGGGTGCGGCTGCCAACCATGGTCGCACCGTGCGTGGGTGTGCGCCACGGCGTCCCCGCGCTCGCGTTGGGCAGTGGTGGTTCCAATCGCATACGCTCGGCCGTGGGCGGAGTGCTGTATCGCGTCGTGGTCGTGGGCCAGAGTATCGAAGAGGCGGTGCGAGCACCCCGGGTGCATGCCGAAGACGACGCGGTGTGGGTCGAACTCGAGGGGATGAGCGATCCCGAGGCCGTGGTTGCTCGACTCGCTGGCGACTTCGTCGACGTCCATCGCTTTGCCAGACGCGATTTCTTTTTCGGCGGAGTACACGCCGCAGCCCTGGACGAATCGGGCAGCCCACACGGAATTGGCGATTCCCGGCGGGGCGGGGTTTCTCTGTGCTCGTTTTGAATCGCGTTCGCACCGGTCGATCGTAAACAGAAACACCTGATTGTGGATCAAACAAGGTGTTTTATCTGTTCTCGCTGTCGGTTTTCGGCAACCGAGCAGTCTCGATATCTGTTCGGCTAAACTCGATATCTATGGAACCCGATTGCGAACCCGATCTGGTATCTAACGGCAGGTTTGCCTGTGAATTGCTATCTGGCTGCAGAATTGCCGGTGAATTGGCATCTGGCCGTAAATTTGTCCGTGAATCTGCATCTGCTGGTTGCGCGATTGATTGTGAATTGTTATCTCGTTGCGGCGTTGGTTGTGAGCTGGTATTTGACGGCGAGCTCGGCGATCCGGCCGAGTCGTCGGCCGGTTGCGTCGGAGCAGCCAGTCCGGGCAATGTCTCGGTGCGTGCGGTCTGCTTTTGACTGGGGGACTCGGCCCCGGCCGGCCGGACGTCTGCCGGGGCCGAGTTTGAAGACTGGGCCGGCTCGGTAAACTGCACGTCGACTCCACTGCTTTCCAGCAGTGCAGGACCGGCGTTTCTGGCGTTGGGCAAGGCCGCTCCTCTGGGCGGACTGGCCGACTGCATGAACTCGCTGATTCGCACCTCGCCGCCAGTCCGGATTCGAGTGACCATCTCACCCAGGTCGATGTGGGCATCTTCACGCCATTCGACGTCTTTGAGCACGGCGACAAGAGCTCTGGCCATCACGCGGGCCGAC
Organism: Pseudomonadota bacterium; assembly: GCA_022360315.1. Taxonomy (GTDB): domain Bacteria; phylum Myxococcota_A; class Polyangia; order Haliangiales; family Haliangiaceae; genus JAKSDA01. Next base: position 61,112 of record JAKSDA010000107.1, on the reverse strand, counting down.
AGGAAACGATCGATCGGATCGCGCTCCAATGCCTTGATGATCGCCTCGGCCATGGCTGGCGGCAGGTCGGGCCGCAGCCGGGCAATCGGCGGTACGTGGCACTTGCGGATCAGCTTGAACACATCGAGATCGGTCGAGCCCTGAAACAATTTCTGCCCGACCAGTGCCTCCCACATCACGTTGCCCAGGGAAAAGATATCGGACAGCGGAGTTGCTGGTTTGCCGTAGGTAACCTCGGGCGCCAGATACGACAGTTTGCCTTTGACCGTCCCAGGTGCGGTCAAACTATAAGCGCGGTCTCGCGCGCGAGCGAGACCAAAATCGGTCAGTTTCACGATCCCGTTGATACCGAGCAGAATATTCTGCGGCGATACGTCGCGGTGAATCACCGGCGCGACACTGTTGTCCGGTCGGCGCCGCTCGTGTGCAGCACCGAGTCCGTGCAGAACCCCCACTGCCGCGGCCGCCAATAGCTGCCAGGGCACCGGCAGCCCGAGCTTGTGAAATGCCCGCGTGAACGAGCCGAGGTCGATGCCCTCGACCCACTCCATGATCAAGTAATACGAACCTTCGTCGTCGATGACAAAATCGTGAATCTGAACAATGTTCGGGTGAGCGAGGTCCGAACCGACCCGGGCTTCCTCGATGAACATGTCGATATAGTTCTGTATGGCATGAAACTCGGGCTTGATCTTTTTGACTGCGACCTGGCGTGTGAACCCGGCGGCGCCGTGCATGACACCTCGCCATACTGTGGCCATGCCTCCCTGTCCGGCGAACTCGTGGAGTTCGTATCTATCACCGATGATGATCCGGTCCGACATGGCGGCCGCGAGTATGGCAGAGCGGCTGCGTGGCGAACAACCGACACCGGGGCTCAGTGCAGTTTCCCCGCGAGTAAGTGCCAATTACAGCGTTCCGAACGTTCGCGACCAAATCCGAGAATGCGACTGGTGCAAATTTCCGGGACGTCGACCCGGGTGGGGTCGGTTCAGCGCCTGTGACACGGCGCGAGAAGGGAGCCCTGCGGCGGCTCGGGGAGCGACGAGCAAATGCCACCATCGGCCAGCTGGTCGGGAGTGATTGTCGGAAGCTGTACTCGGTGCCGCTCAGAATTTCTCGACTGCGGGCCGGAGATCGAGCTCGAGTGTCCAGGTCGTGCGATCCTGGTCATGAAGGTGCCAGTAGACGTCGGCCATCGAGTCGGGGGCGAGCATGGTGTGGAGTTCGCGGTCGGGTGCCATGGCGCGCGCCTGCGGTGTATCGATCTGGCCATCGATGATCACGTGGGCCACGTGGATGCCGCGGGGGCCGAACTCGCGAGCCATGGACTGGGCCAGAGCGCGCAGTCCAAACTTGCCCACAGCGAGACATGAGAATCGCGCCGATCCGCGGAGGGACGCCGTGGCTCCGCTCAGGATGATGGTGCCATGGCCGCGTTTGACCATGCCGGGAAGTACTTGCCTGGCGCCCAGGAATCCGCCCAGGCAGTTGGCGCGCCAGGTCGACTCGAAGGTCTCGGTCGATATCTCGAGAATGCCCCCCATTTGAAATGCGCCGGCATTGTAAACGAAGACCTCGATCGGGCCGAGTTCGCGCTGTGCCCGTTCGAAAGCCGAGATGACCGATTCTTCCACCGTGGCGTCGGTGGGGATCGAGATGGCTGTGCCGCCCTGGTCCACGATGGCTTTTTCGATCGGCTCGAGAGCCTCGGCCCGCCGTGCCATCAGGGCCACGGCAAACCCTTGGCGAGCAAATCGTCGCGCCACAGCGCCACCCAGGGCTGGACCTACGCCCAACACCGCGATCACGTTGGTTGCAGTCATGATTTCTCTGTTCTCCTACGATGGCTGTATACGTTGTGAAAATCCGCCGGCGCAGTATGAACCACCGGCGACTGGCCGAGCAGACACGACGCCGCACTGGCTTGCAAGCCCATATCGCAACCGCAGGCAACCGTGCTGCGGCCAGGCGAGGGGCCGTGCTTTTGCGCTGTCTCACCTCGATGCAATACCAACTGCCGCGCAGGGCGGCCACGGTCATCTTGCGCGAGTGGCAATTTCTCACTACGGTCCCGCTCGGTGAAGGCAATCCTGCATTTTCTCCAGCTCGAGCGCTGGTGGCCAGCCTGTTCGCTCTGTATCGGGGTACTGCTCGTACTGCCCGGGCTGGGCGGCCACGGTTTTTGGGAGCCGCACGAGATGCGTATTGCCGACTCGGCGCGCGAGCGTTTCGGCGACAAGCACGAAACTTCCGAACAGGCTAACGTTGGGCCAGAACAGGGCTCGGAACGCGACAAGAGATCTCCGGGCCAGCGCACGACAAGGACTGGAGCGAGTCGATCTAGTCCGCCGTCGGGCCCGCCGCTCACCGAATGGAGCGTGGGCAAATCATTCGCGTACATGCACGCGTACGTCGAGTCGGCCGAGTTTGTCGCCCGTCTTCCCCTGGCCATTATGGGCCTTATCACTGTCGCAGTGGGCTTTTTTCTGGGCCGGCGTTTGGCCGGACCGCGGGCTGGACTGCTGTCGGCTCTGGTTTTGGTCTCGTTTCCCCTGGTTCTGTTGCAGTCGCGTCAGCTGATGAGTCATATCGGCGCTGTTGCTGGCAGTGGTCTCGTCGTGCTCGGACTGGTCGGCCTGATCTGGCCTGTCGAGCGTCGCCCGAGGTGGCTTTGCGCTGTCGATCTCGCCCTAGTAGGGATCGGCGCAGTTCTCAGCTACTACGCGGCGGGCTTGCTACTCGGCATCGTGGCGCCGGTGGGCGCGGTTGCCCTCGCCTGCATTGGCGCCCTTTTCGGCCATGTTTCTGAGACCACAACCCATCTGCCATCTCATATGTCCGGACGGTCGAGTTGGCAGAGCGACGTTGCGGTTGTCTGGCTGTGGCGTGCTTTGGGCGTCGTTCTGGCTGGTCTGGTGGTATTTGCAGTCTCGATCGAGAGCGTTTCGCTATCGATCGCTGTTGCAGGAGCAGGCATCGTCGCTGCGCTGGCCGCGCTCACCAGACCGCTGGCCGACCAAGGGCGTACCGTGCCGACTGGCCGCCTAATGTCGCGGTCCGGAGTGCGGGCTCACGCGCAGCGGGCCCGGCCGAACGCTTACAGTGTTCGCTGGCGCCTGTGGGTCGCTGCAGTGGCATTGGGAGCGATGGCTGTGGGCGCCCTTGGCTATGTACTTGCCCAGGTATTCGAGCTGCGCCATGCAATCCCCGGCGAACGGGCGCTATTCGGCTACAGCCTGATGCCCGCCGAGCGATACGTCGAGGCCATCGGCGGCACGTGGAAACTGCGCGATGATCTGAACATCACGTTTGACTCGCTGTTTGAGCAGATCGCCTACGGTCTATTTCCCTGGTCCGCACTGGCGCCGATCGCCATGGTCCACCTCGCCACTGTACCGAGACGGGGTCGCCAGACCTGGGGCGGATTTGTGCTCTTTGCCTGGGCCGCGATAGCCTGGGTGGTAGCGGCGGTCACCGCGCGCAAGGTCGGGATGGTGCTCTATCCCGCTTTGGTGGCAATTGCGGTGGGTCTCGGTCTGTGGCTCGACAATCTGCTCGAAGCTCGCCATCGGGCCGACGCAACTGCCGAGTCGGACCCATACGCCCTCACCGAGTTCGGTCTGTCGCTCAGGCTCCCACTCTCAGCTCTTTTTGTGGTTCTGGCCGTGCTCGTACTCGGCAAGGATATGCTCGCGTTTCCCGACAAATTGGTATCCCTGACCAGCGCCAGTCCCATCAAGTACCCCGAACATGCGGCGCTCTTTAAGATAGGCCTCAAATACTGGCCCTTCGGTTTCGGAATACTGTTTGCCGGCTGCCTGGGCACCGGCCTCGTCCTGTGGCAGCGGTGCAGAAGAGACTGCGATCCGGCGTCGATCCAGTACTACGCCGGCCGTTTTGGCATCCACGGCGCGGTCGCGATCGGCCTTGTGTTCGCGCTCTTCATGGCCCACGGATGGCTCTCGACTCTCAGCCAGAAGCTGTCGTCCAAGCACATCTTTTCGGTCTATCAAGACCTGCGCGGCGATGGCGACGAGCTCGGTGTCATGGGCAGACCCGGCAGTGGACCCGAGTACTATGCGGGCGCCTCGCTCACCAGGCTGGCCAATACCAACAAACTAGCCGAGTTTTTGCGCAAAAGCAGGCGAGTCTTTGCTCTGGTTCCCGCGGCTCGGCTGTGCTCGATCCACAGCACCCTCGGCAGGGGCAATACAAAGTACTACGCACTCGACGACAGCAACGCCAAGTTCCTGCTTCTGTCCAATCGGCTCGAAGATGGCGAAAGCGACATCAATCGGCTGGCAAGCACCATCGTACGCCGCCAGCCGGAGTCGATCCCGACCCGGGTACGGGTCAACTATGACAACAAGATCGAGCTCATCGGCTTCGATGTGCCCGCAGCAGTCGGCCGCCGAGATAAGTTCACGGCGAGGTTTTTCTACAAGATACTCAAGCCGGTCGGCGGTACCTGGAAAGTCTTCGTCCACTTCGATGGCGGCAGCCTGCGCTTCCAGGGCGATCACAAACCAGCTGACTCTGTAGGCTGCGCTACTAGTTTCTGGAAACCGGGTGATTACATCGTCGACAAATTCAACGTCATCGCCGGCGACGTCGCCTATGCACGAACCAAATACGACATTCACGTGGGTTTCTTCCGCGGCTCGCACGGCAACTGGAAAAACATGAAAGTGGTGAGCGCCCACGACGGATCGGGGAAAAAACTCACAATCGACGCCGACAATCGGGTCCGGATCGGACAAATCGACGTCAACTAGCGTTTCTCGCTTGCGCGCTGCGGTGGGGCTGAGATATGACCGCGAACGTATACAGTCTCACATAGTTCAAGTCACACCAGCGAGACAGGGCGTATACGAAGAGTCCCGCGCAGCGTATACGAAGTACGTGAGCGGAAACCGCAGTATCGCGTCGGCAATCTCGGCCGGGTGGGCCTGTATGGCGCGAGGTCACGATAGCTATATGGTATACCAGGGCTCTAACAGCGGCGACCAGCGCGTATTTGTGAGCGTTGAAGTCGACCTTGCCGATCAGGACAATTTCCTGTTTGCGTACATTCACGACCTCGATGCCACCGGTATCTTCATTCGCACGACCAACCCGCAAGCACCGGGTACTCGGCTCAATATGCGCTTTTTGCCGCGAGGGGCCGAAGCGCCGATCGAGTTCGACGGCCAGGTGATCTGGGTCAATCCATATCGGCCCGATGACAGCAACAACCTCAGCCCTGGCATGGGGATTCGTTTCCTCGATCTGACCAGAGAACAGCGCTTGCGACTGATCGCGCTCATCAAATGCATCGCCTACCTCGACGATGACGCACAATCCATCGACGAGCAGCCCGAATCGATCATCGGCCGATGAGCAAAAAAGCCGCAGCCGCGGCAAATGCGCGGGCTGCGGCTTTAAACCGTCTCTCCTGGTTGCGAGAGACAAGGCGGAGGCGAGCAAGCCTCGCGGAGTAATGGCTCGATTATCCGGCCAGCTTACTCAGCGGGGATGCCGTTGGCTGCCAGGCTGGACAGAGCGGTGAGCAGTTCATCATCGATGTCCTCGAGCGATGGCACGCCGAGGGTGGACAGACCATCCTTGAAGATGCCGCAATCCTCTTCGAGGCCGACTTCGACCAGAACCGGGCCGCCGGTCGCCTCGAGCTTCAGGTACGTCTGATTGATCGAAGTGTCCCAGCACTCGGTCAACTGGGCGGTGTCGTTACCGAACGAACCATTGGCGACATCGGCCTCGGCGCGTCCCACGCCCGCATCGAAAAACGCCATGCGCACGCCCACGTCCTCGACGACGTTGTCGGCCGGATCGTCCACGTCGAACTGAGACTGCCAGTCCACGAAGTCAAGGGTGTGTCCCTCGGCATTATTGGCATAGTGGCCATACAGATAATCGAGATCAGCCGGCTGTGCAGTGGGCTCGTTGCCGGGGACAAAGGCGCGGAATGCGGCGACCACAAATGCCATCTCGTTGGCGGTATTGTCTTCGTCGGGACCAGCACCAAAGAGAGTGGCAAAACGACCCCGCTCTAGCTGGAGATCTGCCGCATCGGGATTGTGGGTTTGCTCGAACTGATAGTTGGCCTCGAAGTCGAACAGGGCCACGCCAACCCCGTGGTCTTCGTTGTTCTCATCGGGATTTGCACCACCCCAGATCACCGGGGTAAGTTTGGCAACGTCGTTGTCAATTCCGCGCAAGAATGCAAAGTGGTACCGGAAATCGTCGTTCTCGCCGGCGTCGCGGATATAGACTGCAACATAGCCAACCCCATCGCCATTCGGAAATGGACCCCAGAAGAACTCGAGCGTCTCGCTATTGTACACCGTGGGCGGTAGCTTCACGATCTCTTCGAGCAAACCGATGAGCACGGCCACGGTGCTGTTGATGCCTATCACGATCGGATACGAACTGGCCGGGATTATCGCCGGATCGCCGAGTGCCCGGGTGCTGCCCTCCACCATGGGAGCTTCCAGGTCGGCAATACTCGGGATCGCCCGGCGATACTCGGTCAATAGCTGCTGATCAATTTCGGTCGTGGTGCCGTCACTGCAGCCAAATAGAACAACACTGGTCAACAAACTCGCCGTAATCAAATGTTTCATTTCAGTCTCTCCTGAGTTGCAAGTTGCAAGTAACTCTGCTGGGCAGCAGATGAAGTCCCTCTGGCGACCTCGATAGCCTCGATACGCGCGTCTATCGGTGCGTTTTTCGGCCGCGCAAAGATTGCCCTAAGCAGTCTCCGTGCCACCTTTAACCATTTGATATTGCTCGATTCTCTGATTCGATTCTTTCTACATGTTGCGGGAGATCTCCACAGTGGCGGCAACGCTCGCAATGGTGGTGAGAGGAGGGACGGTTTTTACTTCGCGGCGGTCTGTCTATCCGGCAGTTGCGCTCTCGCTGGCGATTCGTTCGTACATATGCAGGTCGTGCTCGCTGAAGCAGCAGAAGGTCACCTGTTTGATACTAGACTGGTGTTCGAGCACGTCTCGCACGGTGGCAAAAGCGATGCGGGTGGCCCGTTCTAGCGGAAAGCGATAGACCCCTGTCGAGATGGCCGGAAAAGCGATGGTCTCGAGGTTATTTTCGACCAGGCGGGCCAGACTGTTGCGATAGCATTGCTCGAGAAGTGCGTCCTCGTTCTTGCTGCCGCCACGCCAGATCGGTCCAACAGTATGGATAACGTGCCTGGCGGGCAGGCGGTAGCCCCGGGTGATCTTGGCTTCGCCGGCATTGGCTCCGCCCACAGTCCGGCACTCGGCGAGGAGCTCGGGCCCGGCCGCGCGGTGAATGGCACCATCGACGCCGCCGCCGCCGAGCAACGCGCTATTGGCTGCGTTGACGATGGCATCGACCTCGAGTCGGGTAATGTCTCCGAGCATTATCTTGATGCGGTGGTCTACGTTGCTCATGGCGCCATGGTACCGCAATCCAGCACGCCGAACTGCTCGCCTCGCTTTACGAGACGGAACCCCCAAATTGGCAGAGAACCACAGTTCATTTATACAATCGGTCATGGTTTTGTGAGTAACTACAGTTCAGGTTTCTTATATTGATTTGTGGGTGATTGGTAAGTTCCTTTAATGCAATCATCGTTGATAGCGGGGGAGGACACCCCAGTGACGACGTAGAGTCTCCGCGTCGCCAAATGGCCCATCGTGGCCGGCGTTGCCTGCGGCTACTGAACGAGCAGTTTCGGTCAGCGGTATCACCGCTGCACTGCTACTGGAAGATGGCATTACCGTTGCAATTGCAGTTGATCGTGCTGAATCGAGGGCATGTCGCCTTTGTCGGTGCGACCGCACTGGCCGAGGCACTCAATTGTACAGCGAGACCGATGTTACACGGAACGATTCGCGCAGAGAGGCACCGGGGCGGAGAGTGATGATCGATTGGTGTAATGTGATGTCTTTGCGATCATCTGTGGAGAATCATTTGAGGCAATTGCATAAAATGCTATACAGAATCAATGTTTTTATAACGGTCGCGACCGTCAGTATTTCGTATTTGCTCACCGCCTGTGGACAGATTATCGAGGCGGACCCGGGCGGCGGGGGCGTGGGCACGCCCGACGAATCTGCGGATACCGGGCAACCCATCCCGCCGGAGGCGGATGCCCCGGTGCCACGGAGACTCTATTGGACCGAGACAGAAAGTGACACGGTTCGACGCAGCGACCTCGACGGCTCCAATATCGCGACGCTGGTCACCATTCCGGGCGACGATCCCGATGGGCTGAGCCTTGACAGCATGCGCGGCACCATGTACTGGAGCGCATTTTCGGCCGATCGAATCTACCGGGCCAATCTCGATGGTTCCAATCCCACGATCATTAGCAACGCTGTCGATGGGCCGGACGGAATACGGGCCGATAGCTCGGCTACCGCGCTCTACTGGGTGGAGCACACTGCTGGACAGGTAGTTCGTTCCAATCATGATGGCTCGGCGCAGACTGTGCTGGCAACTGGTCTCGACCGGCCGAGCGATATCACCATCGACCGCAAGAATGGTGTTCTATACGTGATCGAGAGCGTGGAGGGCCGGATCCTTCGTATGGATCTCGACGGTGGCAACCAGCAAACCATCGCCTCTGGCCTGGTAAGGCCGATTTGTATTGCGCTCGATGCGGTCAACGGCCATCTCTACTGGACTTTGCGGGATGGCGGAATCCAGCGAGCAAACCTGGATGGCTCGAACCTGATCACGTTTGATACGTCGCCGGCCAACGCAACTACCGAGGGAATTGCTCTCGACCTGGACAATGGCCACATGTACTGGACTCATCTCAACATCGGGACCATCGAACGGGCCAACCTCGACGGCAGTGATATAAAGACCGTCATTACCGGCCTTGCCGAACCCCGCGGCCTGGTATTGGCGCCGTGAGTTACACACGTCAAAGCCCCGGCCGGCGAACTTTCGACCGGCTCGGCCGTTGATCTTGCGACCCCAGCGCCCGGTCTGATCCACAACGAATACGTCTCTGTTCAGATTGCTGTATAGCTCGATGGGTATGCAGTAGTTTATATTGCGGGCGGGATGAAAGTTCCCCGGACAGTTGCTCCAACGCCCGGGCCGAAGCGGCTTGCCCTCATTCGCGCTCGGCGATCACATTGGCCCGATAGGCCGTGCTCAGGCGCTCCAGGGCATTGATCTTGGCGTGAATCTCGGCGGCCGCCTCGGTGTCACCGACCAGTCTGGCAGCGTCATGGCTTCGCACTTCGCGCACAGTTGGCACGATATCGGCGCCGCTGTGCAGGGCTTCGGCGACCGATTCAAAATGGTGGTGTTCGGCCAGCCGGGCGCCGTCACAGTCGAGGATCAGCGTATAGCCGCGGTCGCTGTAGGCCTCGGAAAACGCGCCGTCGATGGTGATCGCTTTGCGCGACTCTTTGACCGGCTCCTCGCCGCGGTCCGGCTTCACCGGAACGTGGCCGTTGACGATCATGCCGATATCCGGATCGGCGCCAAACTCGTCCAGCACTCGGCGACAAAACGACGCGTCGTGGATCAGCTCGAAATAGGGATTCTTGTGCTCCTTGTGGGTCGTCTGGTCGGCGATGAAGTAACGCTCGAACGAGGTCATCTCATTCTTGCCAAAGAGCGGCGACCGCGGTCCGGCCCACAGGTACCACAACATGTCGAGATCTGGCTCGAGCCGCTGCCGGACTGCGCGTTGAACCACTACATCGAGAGCGTCGAACAGCGCGCGGCCCTTTTGCACCTTTCCATCCACTTCCAGGGCCAACAGTTCGCCGGCCTCGTCGACCGGGACGCAGCCGTGAAAGATCAGGTGTCCGTCGCGAATCAGATAGGTGGATCCAACCCGGGCCCAGTGTTTGACGTGCTCCCACAGGCGCTGGCTGGCCGTGAATGAATCGCGAAGGGCCTCGACGCAGACGCTCTCGTCGTCGGATAGCGCGGCTGGACTGGCTCGATCCACCGTCGGCAAGTGAGTGTCGGTCAGCGGATACTCGCGACCGTCCAGGGTTACAACGCCGCGCTCGAGATCGAGTGCGTCCATGAGCTCGCGGCGCTTCATGTGGTAGCCCGGGTTGTCGGCGATGAGCTGGTTTTCGAGCTTGAATTGAATGATTGCAATGGCTTTTTGCATGCGCGCGACTTCAGCGGGCGGGCGGATGCCCTCGTCGCCTCGGGCCCCGAAACGCTCGGCGGGATCATCGCCGTAGCAGTCGCGGGCCAGTTTCTCGAGCGGTGCGATGGAGATGCCGTAACCCTCCTCGATCTGTGCGATACGGCGATAGCGCAGAGATACGCGCAGAACCGTGGCGATCAGCGCGCGATGGCCGAGGCACGCACCCATCCAGCTGACGTCGTGGTTGCCCCAGGTGATGCGGACTCGCGGTTGTCGTATGAGTATATCTGCGACCTTGTCCAGCCGGGGGCCGCGATCGCCGAGGTCGCCGGCCACCACCAGCTCGAATACACTGAGATTGCGAATTACCCGCGACGCCCATCGAACCGCTGACAGACCTTTTCGCTGTTCGATCAGGCCGACCAGCATGGCAGTTACAAATGCGGACTGACGGTCCTCGCGAGCCTCCCACAAGAGTTCGCGGAACAACTTGCGGTAGTGGTCGGGAAACAGGTCTTCGACGTGATCGAGGGTGTGGCGCGAGCGCAGGGCCTGGAGCAGCTTGAACTGACGGCGGATGGTTCGTTTTACAAAGGCGGCTCGATCGCCGTGCTGCCCGCGCCGCAGCCCGAGATGCTCGAACAGCTGGCTCGGGTAATAGATGGTGTTTAAGAGGATTTGTTTTTCGCCCGCACCCAGCTTTGAGCCAAAAACCCGATCGATAAATGGCCGCATGAATCCCGACGCGTTGTTGACGATATGCTGTAGCTTTTTGTGCTCGCCGTGGACGTCGCTGACCACGTGAACCGTCCCCTTGGGTAGGGTCAATACAGCTCGAAGGTGGGCGATCTCCGCGGCCGCGGCGTCAATGGTCGGAAACCTCTCGGCCAGGAGTCGTAGCAGGGCTATCTCGGCAGAACCGAATTGGGATTGCGTGTCGTGGCTCTCCATAGATGTTCTCTCGGATTTTCTGCGAGTAGAATGTACTCGCAGAAAAGAGCTGGCCCGAATTGGAATTGCCGTGTTCGGGACAAAAAATCGCCACTACCGGGATACACCGCCCGAGCGGCTCGATTGACCGCCCGGAATCGGGTGGGATAGAATATCGTCCAGATCATGTGTTGGAGGGGCTCATCGACATTGGTCATCGACATTGGTCATCGACATTGATCTTGGCCGTTCCTGCTCTGCTATCCTCGTGGCGATGGCATCTCAACCGAAGTGGCTGGTGTGGGCGCGCAAGCTGCAGTGGATTTCGCAAAACGGTATCACGTACAGTCGCGATCCGTACGACGTGGAGCGATTTCGCGCGCTCGGCGGCCTTGCTGCCGAGATCATTGCCGCCCACACCGATATCGACGAAGCGATTATCGGCGATGCATTTGCCCGTGAGGTCGGGCCGTCGACGCCGAAGCTGGATGTGCGCGCCGCCGTGTTTCGCCGCGACGACATCCTGATGGTGCGCGAGCGCGAAGACGGTGCGTGGACGCTGCCGGGCGGCTGGTGTGATGTCGGCGAGTCGCCCAGCTGCGCTGCGGTGCGCGAGGTAAAAGAAGAGTCGGGGTACGACGCGCGCGCTGTCAAGCTGATCGCCGTATTCGACAAGAACTGCCACGACCACCCGCCGGGGCTGTTCCATACCTACAAGCTGATATTTTTGTGCGAGCTGGTCGGCGGCGAGGCACGCGATAGTATCGAGACCAGCGCGGCCGGGTTTTTTGCCGAAGACGCGCTACCCCCGCTGTCGGAGCAGCGCATCACCCGCGGCCAGCTCGGCTGCGCGTTCGCCCATCACCGCGACCGGACACTGCCGGCCGACTTCGACTAGCCCGGCCCGGACTTACGAGCTCTTGCGGTCGTATCGGCCGGAAACCTTCGACAATATGTCCTCGCCGGTTTGACCGGCGAGCCGACGTGTCGTGGGAATAATCCCGGCTGGCCTTTGCTTCCTGTTCGATTCAGGACTAAAAGTGCGACATGACGGGCTCTCGACTGCTGGTCATCGGAGTGGCGCTGCTTTCTGCGATCGGCGCAATCCAGGCCATGTACGGGCCGTTATTTCCGCAATTCCGCACCCTCTTTGGCCTCGGCGACGCACAGGCAGGAGCACTGGTCTCGGCCCACTTTGTCGGTTCCTTCGCCGGGATCGCGCTGTGGGTCGTGGGAGAATCGCGTGCGGCGTCTCGAGGTGTGCTCGCGTTCAGCGCGGCCCTCTTCACCTGCGGCTCGGCGTCGCTTGCCGTGGCGCCGACGTGGCATCTGGCGCTGGCCGCAGCCTGCCTGATCGGCTTGGGCAGTGGCTGCCTCGTGCTCGGCGTCAATCGGCTCTTCGCCACCAGTTATGGCCGAAAAAGCAATGCAATGCTCAATCTGGTCAACGCCGCCTTCAGCATTGCCGCCATCTCTGGCCCCATCGCAGTGGGATTGGCCGGACAAGAGGACAAGCGGTGGTTGTTCGCCGTGCCCGGCGTTTTGTCATTGGTCATTCTGCCCATTCTTCTCGGCACGCGCCCGCCCGGCACGCGCCCGAGTGGCACGCCCTCGACTGGAATCCGGGAGGCATCGCCCGACCGCCCGGTCGCAATCAAGACGGGCGCGCTGTGGCCCGCGGGCCTGTTCATGGCTCTGTTTCTACTCTACGTGGCAACCGAGGCCGGTATCGGTGCCTGGGAGGCGACATATTTGATGTCCAGATCCTACTCGGAGGCAGCGGCCGCCAGCTGGACCGGGGGATTCTGGGCCGCAATTGCAGCGACGCGTATCTGCGTCGCGCCTCTGAGTACAAGGATCCGGCCACATCTCATGGTCACTTCCTCATTGACCATTGCTGCAGTCGGGTTGGCCCTGGCGGCAGTTCCCGGACTGGAGTCGGCCGCTTTTGTCCTGACTGGTCTGGGGATGGCGGCGGTCTTTCCCACCAGCTTTGCCTGGCTCACCCAAACCCTGTCAGCGAGCTCGATCGGCGGTTTTGTCATGGCAGCAGCCATGGTGGGCGGCTTCTCGGGGCCGCCGCTGGTCGGCAGCCTGGTGGCGCGATACGGTATCGATACGGTCCCGTGGGCTCTGTCGGGATTGGCAGTGGCCTGCGTTCTGTGTGCGGCCATGCTGCGCCGCGTGTTGCCTCGCTGATCAGGCGTAGATGTCGGACAGGCGAAATTGCCATTGGCCGCTTTGCCCGGTCGGGCTGCCGCTGTAGATGCGGCAGGCCCGCCCTTGGGCAGGAGCATAGGGCGGCACGAGAAGATCGACAAAAGCAAAGTCAGTAACCGCCCTGATCGCATGGAGATTGCCAGCATCTGGCGTGGTCACATAGATCGGATCGCCGGCCTTGACCTCTCGGTCGAAACAGACAGAGGCCAGATTCTCGTCCATCCAGTCCCACGCCGTGATACGTGCCCGACCAATAAGCACCCGCATGAGCACGGTCATACCCGGATGATCGTGAATCGGAATGTTCGATTGGGCCGGAACCAGGAACAGCTTGACCGCTGCGTGGGGCGTGTCGAACATTTCGAGCGTGTGCCAGCTTGCCCTGGCTGCGTCCGGCTGTCCCGGCAAGGGGGGCGAAGCAGAGTCCGGGCGCCGTACAGGACGGTTCGGCGGCGTCCGAGAGAACATTGCAAAGAGACCGATCAGATCGAAAACACTGGTGTCAAACGTCTCGAGCCAGCGACGCAGCGCGCCCAGCCTGCCCGGCTCTGGCTGGCCGAGAAACGCCTCGGCCAATGCTTCGAGTTCGCTTGCATGATTGACAGTCATTGCCGCTCCGGGACTCGGTTTAACGAGGGCGTCTGGTCCGGGCACCGGATCTGCTGGCCGCGGTAGCGGACCTGGTCCGGGTATTGGAACGGTTGGCAGAACTGGGCTTCTTGGCAGAACTGGCCTTCCGGGCAGAATTGGCCTTCCGGGCAGAATTGGCCTTCTTGGTGGAATTGGCCTTCTTGTTAGAATTGGCCTTCTTGTTAGAATTGGCCTTCTTGGTGGAATTGGCCTTCTTGGTGGAATTGGCCTTCTTGTTAGAATTGGCCTTCCGGGCAGAATTGGCCTTCTTGGTGGAATCCGATTTGCCCGAAGCCGGTTTTTTTGCTCTGAACCAGCCCAGCCAGTTGTCGACAGTGCGGAGCAGATGTTCCCTGTCGATGCGGAAAGAACGCCGTCTCCCGCGCTGAATGAGTCGGATCAGACCGGCGTCGGTCAGCACTCGCAAATGGCGACTGGTGGTGGGCCAGGAACACTCAAAGCGGCTCGCTATGTCGCCCGCACTCATCTCCCCGCCGCGAAACTGCAATACCAGCAAGACATGGCGACGCAACGGGTGAGCCAGCGCCTTGAAGACGAGGTGGAGCTCTTCCAACTCGGCCGCGGGGTCGCGCGTCGCGTCAGAGGAGGTTGAGTTTTTGGACGTGCGGGAATTCAAACTTCGGCTTGCCATCGCGTTCCTCGACGAGTGCACCCATCGGCTTCCATATTGCCATGACCTCGGGCAACTCATGGGCTATCTTGGACGCTTCTTTGTCTTTCCACGAAAAAATCTCGAAGCGCTAACTATGTCCAGCCTAAATTAGCTTTTTCACTAATTTCCAGCTCGGCCGGGCGGATCAGATGATGATCCACTGCCGGTAGTGACGCCGAGAGCTTGGCGAGAGGCATTGCAGGAGCACTGCCAGGTCACTTCGAGCATGGACAGGAGGCGGCAGTGTCGCTCGGCTGGCACCAATTCCGGGCGCCGGCGGACGTGGTTTTCGGTGTACCACGTCGCCGTGAACGCGATGTGACATTTCGGCGCGATGGTCACGTGATGTGCGGGCACGATGCTGTGCACATCGCGAAAGGCGGTCTGCATGGCCGGGTGACATGGACCGTGCCCTCGCCGGCCGAGAACGCCGGCAATCGCGACTTCGTACCGGAACAGCAGCGGCGTGCGACCGGCAACGGCGAGAGCGGGTAGTGACCAATCCAGCGGTCCAGCCAGAACCCCACAGCACCTGCCCGGTCACGACACGGGTTGCGGCGAGTCGAGCAGCTCGGCTCGCCTCCTGTTGGGACCTGGGCGGGGCAGCCACCGGCGCAAACGACAACGCGGATCGCCCACGAGCTACCAGCAATGTTACAACCGGCGCCATGTCGGGAAAGACCGAGCGAGCAACAGCTCTCGAACCAGCGGTGGTTCTCCTCTCAGGGGGCCTGGATTCCACCACGGTGCTGGCCATTGCGCGCGACCAGGGCTTTGCCTGTCATGCCTTGACCGTGCTCTACGGGCAACAGCACCACTTCGAAATCGAGGCGTCGCGTCGCGTTGCCGCAGCGCTCGGTGCAGCCGAGCACCGCATTGTCGAGCTCGATCTGAGGCCACTGGCGGTCTCGGCACTGACCTCGGACGCGCTTGCTGTGCCCAAAGATCGACCGCTCGACCACATCGGCGCCGAGGGCGACGTGCCGATTACCTATGTTCCGGCGCGCAACACGGTATTTCTCGCTCTCGCCCTTGCCTGGGCCGAGACCCTGGGCGCGTGCGACATCTTTCTCGGCGTCAACGTACTCGACGCCAGTGGCTATCCCGATTGCCGACCGGCATTCATCGCCGCTTTCGAGAGTCTTGCCAATGTGGCCACCCGCGCCGGTACCACACCGGGTGGCGCGCCCATTCGCATCCGCGCACCGCTCATCAAATGGACCAAGGCGCAGATAATCGAACACGGTCTTGCTCTCGGCGTCGACTACGCAATCACCCACTCGTGCTACGAACCGGCCGAGGACGGTTCGGCTTGCGGCCGTTGTGACGCCTGCCAGCTCCGCCGCAAGGGGTTTGACGAGGCCGGGCTTTCCGATCCCACCCGATATATTGCCGGGTGACCAGGCTGTCCCACAGAAACAGAAATACCATTTACCGAAGCATTGGACAAAATCATGGAGTCATCGCAATCACAGCCCCGGCGTTTTATGGCCAAGCGCCGACGTCGGGCCAAACCCGACGCCGAGATCGTTCTGATATGCAATCCCCGCGCTGGCGGACGGTGGAAAGAACTGGCCGGAATTCTCGACTCGGAAGAGGCCCGTTTTGCCCGGCGCATCGTGACCGATTCGGTCGAGGACATCGCCGCGGCGCTGGACGATCTCGGTCACGACGCCAAGCTGCTCTGTATCTATGGCGGCGACGGAACCATTCAACGGGTTCTGGATCGCCTGGCCCCAGGTGCCCCCGACGAGGTGCACCTCGCTCTTCTCGGTGGCGGAACCATGAATGTGACGTCGCGCTGGTGCGGTCTGTCGCGGCAGCCGGTCAAGAATTTTCGTTACCTGGTCCGCGCGTACCGGTCCGGCAATCTGTTGCTCAAGGAGGTCCCGGTACTCGAGGTGACCATGGGGGACTTGTTTCACCGCGGTTTCACGTTTGGTATGGGGCCGATCGTGCGGCTGCTCGACGTCTACGAACGCGGGCCCAAGGGCAAGGTCGCTGCCGCAGGTCTGGCTGCTCGAGCGCTCTCTGCCACTCTGTTGAAGTGGCCGGGGGACCTGGAGCGAATTATCCAGCCCATGGAAGCGGACGTCGAGATCGATGGCGAAGCGCTGTCCTACCGACAATTTGTCGCACTATTTGCCAACGTGACCGGACAGATCAACCCGGGCGTGGAGCCGTTTGCCGGGGAGCGCACGCGCGACAGTTTCCACACTGCGGCCTATGCGGTAAATGCTCGAGAAATGGCCATGGCGTTGCCTCTCCTGATCCGCGGCTGGCTGCCCGTCGACGCCAATGCCCTGCTGTCTCCGGCAACCCTCCTGGCCAGGAGAAAGAATGGCCCCGACAGGCGAACCCTGCCCAGCGATCCCCGGTACGTCAATCAGATCGCGCACCACCTGCAAATTCACACCGATGAGCCGCTCTATACCCTGGACGGCGAAGTCCTGCCGACCAGGAGCAAGACCATCTCGGTCGAGTTGGGTCCCTCTCTGAAGCTCGCTGTCGGCCCGACTGCAACATCGTGAAGAAGCAGCGTCCCCACCCTAACTTGCCCCGATTTCGCCGAGTTGGAACAGCTCAAATACACCTGGCCATCATCACAAACCGGGCGGGATTCAGTTCACTGAGGGCGACGCCGACTCCGACTGTTTTTCAGTAGCGATAGGAATCCGGCTTGTATGGACCGGCCATGGGAATATCCAGATATTCGGCCTGGCGGGGAGTGAGTCGGGTCAGTCGGGCGCCGAACTTTTCCAGGTGCATGCGAGCCACTTCCTCGTCGAGCTGCCGGGGCAGGCGGATAACGCCCGGCTCGTATTTGTGCTGCCAGAGATCGAGCTGGGCCAGAACCTGGTTGGCAAAGCTAAACGACATCACCAGGCTGGGGTGGCCGGTGGCACAGCCGAGGTTGACCAATCGCCCCTCGGCCAGAAGGTAGAGGGAACGGCCGTCGGGAAAATCGTAGCGGTCTACCTGCGGCTTGATGCCCGTGCGCACGACTCCGGGCAAACCGGCCAGGCGCTCGACCTGGATCTCGTTATCGAAATGGCCGATGTTGCACAGGATGGCCCCGTCTTTCATCTCGGCGAAGTGCTCTGCAGTGATCACGTCGCAATTGTCCGTCGCGGTGACGTAGATATCGGCCACTGGCAACGCGTCCTCGACGGTGGTGACGCGATAGCCGGCCATGACCGCCTGCATGGCGCAGATCGGATCGATCTCGGTTACCCACACCTGGGCCCGGAGAGCCGCCAGGGCCTCGGCCGAGCCCTTGCCCACGTCGCCGAAGCCGCACACCACCGCTACCTTGCCGGCGATGGTGGTATCGGTGGCCCGCTTGATCGCGTCGACCAGCGACTCGCGGCAGCCGTAAATATTGTCAAACTTGCTCTTTGTCACCGAGTCGTTGACATTGATCGCCGGGAGCAGGAGCTTGTTGTCTCGGGCCAGTCGATCGAGACGCCGCACCCCGGTGGTCGTCTCTTCCGAAATGCCGCGACAGCGCGCCACAACTTCATGCCAGAATTGTGGCCTGTTCAAACGTATCGCCTTGAGCTGGTTCAAGAGCGCTTGCTCCTCGCGGCTGCTGCTCGGTCGATCGAGTCGGGCGGGCTCGTCTTCGGCCCAATGGCCTTCGTGTATCAGCAGCGTGGCGTCACCGCCATCGTCGACGACGAGATCGGGGCCACCTCCATCCGGCCATACCAGCATTTGTGCCGAGCACCACCAGTACTCTTCGATACTCTCGCCTTTCCAGGCAAACACCGGAATCCCCGCCGCTGCGATAGCTGCCGCGGCCTCGTCCACAGTCGAGAAAATGTTGCACGAGGCCCACCGAACCTCGGCGCCGAGAGCCACCAGGGTTTCGATGAGTACCGCGGTTTCGACCGTCATGTGCAGACTGCCGGAAATCCGCGCGCCGTCGAGCGGGCGGGATGCGGCGTATTTTTGCCGCAACGCCATGAGTCCGGGCATCTCTTTTTCTGCCATGGCAATTCGCTCGCGGCCAACAGCTGCCAGGCCGATATCCTTGACTTTGTAATCCACTCTGTTTTTGGGCATACGGGTATCCTTTGGGCCACATGGCAACACGTGACCGGCTTGTGCTCAGTCGCGTTGGCCACTCAGCACGACAATTGAAGGCGGCGATGATCAGTCGCCGGGCTCGAATAAACGCAATGGCTCGGATAGCCCCGGGATGGTGATTTCGCCGCAGGCGCGGGGTACGGTCCCGCCCTCAATGGCGGCTGCGACCGTGTCGGTCATGCCGATTCGCGTCGGGCAGCGCTCGAGTACGTGGGGCATCATGAGAAATACCGTATTGACCGCCGCGCCCAGAATATCGGGCGAGGCGTACTCTGGATGGCCGATCTGGCCGAGAAAGATCTCGCCACAGTGCAGGGCAATGGCCAGGCCGCCGTGATCGACCAGGCGGTGGGCCGTCCGGGCAGCGGCGAGGGCTCGCTCGGCGCGGTTCACGCCGACAAAAAAACCGAGGAAGCCATCGCCGACATACTTGACCGGCACACCGTCGTGCTGGCGAACCGCCTCGGTGACCGAATAGTGTATGCTATTGGCCCACGCGGCGAGCTGGCGCGGAGACAGCTGGCCCGAACGCTCGGCGTAGCCCTGCACACTGGTGGCAAAGACCACGGCCGGAAAGGTCTCGCGCTGCCCGGATGTGCCGCCCAGCAGCCACTCGATGGTGACGTCGAGAAGCGTGGCCAGATCGACCAGAACGGCGATATCCGGGGCGTTCTCGCCGCGTTCCCATTTCGACACGGCCTGGGCGCTGATCTGCAGGGCGCTCGCGATATCCGCCTGTCTGAGGCGGCGCTGCTCGCGTCGCTTTCGTATTCGGTTGCCGAGTTCGCCGAGGTCCATGAGGGCTCTCCGTTGCAGATAACCCTAGCGCACGCCGGGCCTACGATCGATAATCCTGTGGTTGAGCCGGCTCACCCAATGGTTGACATATGCCGACCGAGCAAGCCGGGCCGACAGTGCAACCAACAACACCCCGGTCGCGATCAACCGGGGATCAAGCCAGAAGTCGCGGGGGACGGAGCGAGGTTCGAGAGTTTCGAGAACCTCGAAACTTCACTCCGCCCCCACTCGCTTCCCCAGTGCCATTGCTGCCGTGCTGTAGCGGCAGTGGTCACCAGTTTCGCTCAGTAGCTATAGAAATGCACGGTGCTGGGCGAGCTGCCCGAGTTGAGATATGCGCTGAGGGTGGGGTCTATACTTCTGTCGGCCAGCTCGATCTTGTAGTAGTACTTGCCGGCGATTGCGAGGGCACTGTTTTTGTGGGTATCGAAGGGCTGCCAGCCGTTCGATACCCACACGCTGCCCGGGTCGGGAACACCGGAGCCCTGGTACCAGTTCCAATCGTCCAATTTTGCCGTGGTCTCGCCGATTACCGTGCTATTGACCGTATACGTGGCACCGCTGCCCAGTCTCAGCCAGGTCCGGTAATAACAGACCGCCGTTGGCTGCCACGCCGACACTGGTGTAATCGGTGCCGTAGAAATTGAACGAAAAGCCGATATTGACGGTATCCGCGGCGGAGTTACCGATCGATTTCATGCTCACGATGGCCGGCACAGAAATCCCGAAAGTCGCGCTCCCTGCACGGTCAAACCCGCTCGCTGCACCAGGAAAGCGGATGACGGATTACAGATCTCGGCTCCCTCGAACACCGGCACAATAACGTCGAACCCGGTAAACGCTGCAACAAGGAGAACAGAATGATCCGCATCGCCACTGCAATTGCCCTGGCTGTCTGCCTGACCGCATGTGCCAAAGAGGAATCCCAGGAAAGCAAACAAGATTCCGCCAAGGTAGAGCAAGCGGCCAAGGTGACCGCAAGCCAGGCGGCAAATCGCACCAACGCCGAAAAACTCACTCTCGATACTCTCTTGAAAAAGCATTTTGCCGCACTGGGCGGCGAGAAGAAGCTACGCACGGCGCAGACTCTCATGTATGGCGGCAAAAAATACTACGACGGCAAGTCGGTCGAGATCACCAAATACATCAAGCGCGGCAACAAGCTCCGGGTCGAGAAACGCCACGGCGACGAGGTCTCGATCATGGCCTTCAATGGCAAAAAAGCGTGGAAAAAGAAAGGCGATAAGGTCAAAGCACTGCCCGAAAAAGAACTCAGCCACCTCGAGTACGAATCTTCTATCGACGATGCCCTCCTGGTCTACCGAGATAAGGGATACAAGGTCCGCCTGATCGGCAAGGCCGAGGTCAAGGGAAGTCCGGCCTATCACGTCGAGCTCATAGTGCCCGAAAGAATGACCGAAAACCGCTTCATCGACGCCGCTAGCTACTTCGAGGTCAAACGAGTCGTGGCCTGGAAAGATAAAGAAAACAAAATGAAGAAAGTGACCGTGTATTTCTCCGAATACCGAGATATCGGCGACGGCATGATGATCAATCACCGCGTCGACTGGAAGAACGAAAAGGGCAAGGGCAAGTTCATCATCGAAAAAGCCGCCTACAATCAACCCATGAACGACAGTCTCTTCGAACTGGGTGGGCGCATCATGTAGCCTGCTGCCTCTACCCAGGCTCCCCCTTTCGCAAAACCGTATCCCTGCCCGCAACGCGGCAGCTCAACCCGCGTTCCATCCGCAAGCTCGAGCGTCGCCCCGTCGGTCGCGGCAATCCGGCAAACTGCAATCACAACCGCATCGGACGCCAGACAACCGCACATCGTATCGTCAGTCGGTGAACGTCCGCACAGTTGCCGTATCAAGTCGCTGTGCACCGTCACCATCGCGTATCCACCGTAAGGTATCCCACGCAACATACGTTCGATATTGAATGTTCTCTTTTCGTTGACATCGAACTATCTCCATTGTACTGGAGGTGCCAAGATAGATTCTTGAAAGTGCTACCTTCAATTGCTGATTTCGCTTTTGACTCAATATTTTATTCTAGCTTAAGGCCCAAATGATGTGGACGTTGCCTGATATCAGCAATAATAACAATATTTTTGGCAAGTTATCGCGATTTGGGGGTGGCCTGGCAGAGCCGATTGGCAAATTGGCAATCGGTGCAGCGGTGATTGGACTGCTCGCCTGTACCGGTAATGGCGAGCACGACAATGATTTTAATTCATTCGCCGCGAGTGGCAGTGCCTATTGCCCGCAGCTGTACCAAAAAGGTGTGCTCGGTCTCGACTTCAACCCGGCGTATTTGCATGTAGATGCGTATGACGACGGTTCGGGCCGGCGCCGTGATGGGCTGACTATTACCAGTTTTTACAACGCCTTTGTGGTGCCGGGACAAAATCCGCCGATCGATTTTTTCGAGCGCGACCTGGTGGCGCGGATTTCCAACCTGGACAGCATCGACTTCGATCGCTTCGATGCGGAGGGCGACGTCGAGGAGCTGACCGACCTGGCACCCGGGTTGCCAAAGACCGTGTGGCCCAACGAGGTGGTGCGGGCACCGGATGGTGTATTTCCGTTCGAGGCTGTGGTGCTGCCACAGGGATTCCATCCCGCGCTATTGCAGGGCCGACTCACAGCGATCAATCTCGACGACCCTCAGCGTACCGAGTACGTGATTCACCAGAGCACGCAGGACTATTCGACCGGCTTCACATTTCCCGGCGACCCCAACAATTCGCCGCGCTTTTACCATCGGGTGCTCTTTCTCGATATGGACGGTGATGGCCTGAAGGATATCGTCGCGGTCCGGTCGGGTTTCCGCGTGGTGCCATCTGTGTATCCGCCGTTCTCCGAGCTGGTCTATTTCAAAAACCCGGGCACCGCGATCAAAGCCGACCAAGCTTGGGACGAAGTAGTTCTCTATGGTGGGCCGGCCGCTGAATTTCTCGGTCCGGACATCTATCTCGACGCATTTGATTTCGAAGGCGACGATGTACCCGAGATCGTCGCCACCCACTTCTTCTCCGGTGCTCCTGCCGTACCGGGCCAGCCGCCGCCATAGAACGGCAAGATCGCCATGTACGGCGCTCCGGTGGGCGGCACCTGGGCCGATGTCAACGCTTCCACATTCGCGCTGCCGCGGATCAAGGTCATCAGCAATGATCAGGGCTTTCCGTTCGACCTGCAAGTTGTCGATCTCAACCTCGACGGGAAAGCCGATATTCTGGCGACCAACCACCAGCCCGACAACTGCAGCCCGGCGACCTCGAGCGAAGTTGCCGGCCGGGTTTACGCCTACGAGCAGCCAGCCAGTGGTGATATCTTCGGCGACGAGTGGCCACTGCACATCCTGGTCGACGATATTCGCCCCAACCCGTCGCTTCCGCCGGTAAATTCGCCCGGCCGGCTGGCCCCGGGCGGTGCCCATACGTTCTATCCGGTCCGCTACATGAAAGACGTGGTGAAACCGTGGATCGTTGTGGGTGGTGATGAGGCCAGCAAAGTATGGATCCTCCGGCCCAGACAATTGCTCGATTCCACCGACTGGGAGTACCAAGCGGCCGTGGTCTTTGACATCAACGACGTTTATGGCCCGGATACGACCCAAACCCCGCTGAACGATCCTTTTGGCGTCACCATTTCGACCATCGGCAGCGTTGCGGTCAGGTACGACCGGCGCGATGCTTTTGGTTTTGCCGAGCTCTATATCCCGGTATTCGAAGGCAAGGAGATCTACGTCCTGTCGTATCGCCCGGACTTGTCGTCCACTCCCATTCAATGCCCGGCCGACCACAGAGCCGAATGTCCAGCTCCGTAGGCTCAGCTGCGAGGCTGCTGCAGCCAGCTCACTCGTAGCGCAGGGCGTGGATGGGATTGGCCCGGGCGACTCGCAGAGTGTGGGCTGCCACGGTGAGCCAGGCGATGACCAGCGCGCCGAGCCCGGTGCCGATAAAAAACATCGGACTGAGCGAAATGGCGCGGGAAAAACCGTTTAGCCAGTCGCGCATGATCCAGTAGGCGATCGGCCACGCGATCAGATTGGCGATCAGGATCGGTCTGGACAGCTGCCAGAACAGCAATCTGACGATGTCCAGCACCGAGGCGCCGAGCACTTTGCGAATACCGATCTCCTTGGTGCGCCGCTCGACCGTGAACGAGGTCAGCCCGTACAGGCCGAGGCAGGCGATAAAGATGGCCAGGACAGAAAATGCCGCAAAGACCGCAGCGCGCTGCTCTTCAGCGCGATACTGGGCAGCGATGCGCTGGTCGAGAAATTGATACTCGAACGGCAGTGACGGCAGTGCAGACCGCCACACCCGCTCGACGTCGGTCAACAGCGCCGGTACATCGTCCGTTCGAAAACGGATGGTCATGGCGGCGAAGTTGTTCGCGTCGCGAAAGTACATGATGGGCTGAATCCGGTGATGAACCGAACGAAGCTGGATATCTGGCACCACGCCGATGATGGTCATGGGCGCTGCCTGGGTCTGGCTGACCAACACACGGAGGATCTGGCCCACCGCCGAGTCGGCGTCGCGAAATCCCAGTCGCTTGACCGCACGTTCATTGATCACCACGGTACCGGCTGCTTGCTGGCCACTTTTCAGCGATTCGTCGTTCCAGTCATCGAGTCTGTGCTGGGGCGAAAACACCCGGCCAGCCTTCGGCACGACACCGTAGGTGGCAAAAAAATCGTAATCGACCGGTCGTATCGACAATAATATGGATTCACCGCTTTCCGAGCCGGGCACCGTGACAAACGTGTTGTTGTCGTAGTCGTCGGTCGGCACTGCCGCAGAACGAGTCACCGCGACGATGTCTGGCCGCTGGACGAGCTCGCGCTCGATCGACTCGGCCGTCCGTTCGGCCTGGCGGTGCCACAACCCGCGTACAATCAACATGTTCTCCCGATGAAAGCCGGGATCCATCTGCTTGGCGTAGTGAGTCTGTCCCCACACCACCGCGGTCGACACGACCAGTGTGATCGAGATGGCAAACTGGGTGATGACCAGGATGGCTCGCAGCCTGGCCGAGCCGCTGCGCTCTGATGAACGATTGGCCCTGAGTACCGCAGCAGGCCGCACTCGCGACAGATAGAGGGCAGGGTAGAGACCAGCCGCCACGCCGACCACGACAGCCAATGCGAGCAGCCAGAGCAACATGTCTCGCTCCTGGTAGAGCCGATACGGTTGACCGGACAGGCCGAGGTCGACCTGCAGAAAGGCGCTGTACCAGGGCAATGCGATCTCGACCAATGACAATCCCACGATCAGCGCGATGCCGGCGACCAGCACCGATTCACCGAGAAACTGCACGATCAATTGAACTCGGCTGGCGCCGACCACCTTGCGCATGGCGATCTCGCGCGCTCGCTGCATGGATCGGGATGTGGCCAGGTTGGTAAAATTGATGCAGGCGATGAGCAGAATGAGCAGGGCCACAGCCGAAAAGGCGTAAATGGTCGATATGTCGCCGAGCCTCTTGATCGCACTGCGCGCCTCTACTTGCTCGACGGCACGGAGATGAATGTCGCGTATTGCCATCAGATCGAAGTGGACGAGATCGCCCAGGTCGAGCTGCCCCATCTCGCCAAACTCCATGGTCGGCAGGTTGTTGGTGCTAAACTCGGGCAGCCGTGCCCGCACCGCGTCTGCATCGGTACCCGGCTTCAGTTTGATATACGTATACACCGGAGCTTGCGACCAGGGCTGAAGAAATCGCGTTCCTTCCCCGTATCTGGTCAGGTCGAGGCGGGCCAGCATGGGGACGGTCAAATGCGAGTTTTCCGGCACGTCGGCCAGGATTCCCGCGACCCGAAACGTGACCTTGCGCTCGTCACCAAAGCAGCACACCGTGACGGTTTTCCCCACCGCCTGCTCGGTGCCAAAATATTTGCGCGCGACTGTCTGGCTGAGCAAGATCGAGCGGTTGTCGGCCAGTACTTTTTTGCGCTCGCCTGCGACTACAGGCAGGTCGAAGACCGAAAAAAACTCCTTGTCGGCAAATACGATGTCTTGTTCGAACACTGTATTGTCACGGCTCACATTCCACGACCGAATGAACAGTCTGACTGCGCTTTCGATCTCGGCAAAATCCTTTTCGAGCGCAGCTCTGGCCGGTCTGGCTGAACTGGCTATCCGCATTGCAGGTCGGCCCGGAATGTTAAATGTCGTGTGCAGCCGATATATGCGCTCGCTGTCGGCAAGCCAGCTATCATAGCTGAGCTCGTAGCGGACAAAAAGCAAAATCAGTACACAGCAGGCCATACCAACGGCCAGGCCAGCAATATTGATAAACGAGTACAATTTGTATTTCAGCAGATTGCGAATTGCCGAAATAAAATAATTTCTGAGCACGATCAGTTGCCTTTCCCATGTCCGCCGGGCGCTCGGCGCTGCGCGCAGGGCTACCCATTGCCGGCTCAGTGCGTTTGGCTACGCCGCCTCAACCTCACGCGGCAGCGCGGCGATGCTCGGTGACGACCCGGCCGTCAAACAGATTGATGGTGCGCCGCGCGTACTCGGCGTGGGCTCGCGAGTGAGTGACCATGATGATCGTGGTGCCCTGTCGATTGAGGTTGCACAGCATGCCCATGACTTCTTCACCGTGGGCGGAGTCGAGGTTTCCGGTCGGCTCGTCGGCCAAGATCAAGTTCTGCTCCGCCACCACTGCGCGCGCCACGGCGACCCGCTGCTGTTGCCCGCCGGACAGCTGGGCCGGCAGGTGACGGGCACGGTGCGCGATGCCAACCCGGTCCATGACCTCGGCGACCCGGATGTTGCGTTGTCGGGCTGAAATATCGTGATAGAGCAGGGCCAGTTCGATGTTTTCTTTGACTGTCAGCTCATCGATGAGATTAAAACTCTGAAAGATAAAACCGATATGCTGTTTGCGAAGCCCGCCCAGTCTGGCCTCGGAATAGCCGGACACGTCCTGACCGAGAAATTCGTATTTTCCTCCACTCGGCGTATCCAGCATGCCAATGATATTGAGAAGTGTCGACTTGCCACAGCCGGATGGACCCATGACCGCGACAAATTCGCCTTTTTCGACCTCGATGGTCACGTTGTCGAGCGCTGTGGTCTCCACTTCGTCGGTTCGATACGTTTTCGTCATATTATGAGTTTTGAGCATGAATGAAATTCTCCACACAGCTGATTCACTGCGGTAGCACGGCGGGGACCAAAACGGCGGTCACCGCGCCGCGCTACTCGCTAACGCAGATCGAGCTGATTGATGTCTACGAAGTCGGCATACGACGATGTGATGACTCTGTCGCCCGGCTCGACGCCGCCGATGACTTCGATATGGCGCGCGTTGCGGCGACCGAGGCTGACCTGGCGGCGGATCGCGCGGCCACCGTCTGGGGACAGAACAAAGATCCAGGTGCCACCGGTATCTCGATAAAAAGCGCCGTTGGGGACCAATACGGCCTGGCTGGCAGTGCCGAGATAGAGTCGCAAGGGCAGGGTTTGGCCGCGCTGAATGCCCGAAGGGGCCTGGCCCTCGAATGCGAGATCGACGTTGAATTGGCCGCTTTTTACCTGGCTATCGATCCTGGCGATACGGAGCCTGTAGGTCGCCCGCTGGGCCTGAAATTCGGCGGTCTGGGCCACCGCGACCCGACTGAGATAGAACTCGTCGATCTCGGCCACCAACCTGAACTCGGTGGGATCATCGATCTGGCCCAGGCGTTGGCCGGGGCCCAGCGATTGACCGACCTCGGCATTGAGCGCGGTCAGCTTGCCGGCGGCCGGAGCGCGGATGTCGAGGTTTTCGAGCTGGCGCCGGGCAAATGCGAGATTGCGCTCCAGCATGGCCGACGAGTCGCGCAATTGGACCATCTGCACTTTTTGAATGCGTTCGTCTGCCCGCTGGCTGTCGACAATGATGGCGCGCCTGCGTCGAAAATAGGCGTACTGTTCCTGGTTGTCTTCAAATTCGGCCCTGGCCACGGCGCGGTGGCGCAAGAGTGCCCGCTGGCGCTCGATCAGACGGGCGAGGCGGCCGAGCTCGTAGTCGATCTCGAGCAGATTGCGCCTGTGCTCGAGGCGACTTCGCTCCAGTGAAAGCTCGGTATTGCGCAGATTGTTGAGCTGCTCGGAGATCTGAGCCTCGCGCGAGATCACGTCGAGCTGCAGAGCTGTGTTGGATAACTGAAACAGAAGCTGTCCCGTTTCGACCAGTGCACCATCTTCGACTAGGACCCGTTCGACCCGCCCTCCTGCCATGGCGTCGAGATAGATCGTGCGGCGCGGCATCACCCGACCGCGGATCGGGATGTAATCTTCGTAGTGACCACGCGCTACCTCGGCTACTGTCAATCGCTCGCGCTCGATCCGGAGCACGCGCCCGGACTCGGGAGCAAACATCGCTGCAGAGGCAATGCCGGCACTCAAAAGTAACCCCATGACCACGAGCCGCTTGAGCCAGCGCCTTCTCGGTGTGAGTTGACGGTCCATTCCCATTTTCTCGTCTCCTGCCCCCCTTGTTTTGCAGACGGTATGCCAGACCAAAAAATAGTGCAAAAGCAAGTTATTACGGCTTATCGACCGAACGGGTGGCTGTCCGGACTGTACGATTGCGGACACGCGGTGTACGTATACGTGCAGTGTGAAGCCCGCACGTACTGCAGGAGTCAATCGTGAGTAGACGCGACGATCGAGCATCGGGCGATCGGGCATCGGGTGGTCGAACGTCGAGTGGCAAGATTCTGATCGTTGATGACGATGAGGATGTGTTGGTCGCCGGGCAACTACTGCTCAAGCGTCATGTTGACGAGGTGGTCACGGCCAATCGGCCCGAGCGCATTGCCGAGCGACTGGCCGAGCAATCGTTTGATGTGGTCTTGCTCGACATGAACTTCGCCATCGGCGAAACCTCGGGCGAAGAGGGGTTTGCCTGGCTCGAGCGCATTCTGGCCGCAGATCCGGACGCTGTTGTTGTCTTGATGACAGCGTACAGTCGGGTTGATCTCGCTGTCGAAGCCATGAAGCGGGGGGCGACCGATTTTGTCAGCAAGCCGTGGCAGAACGAAAAGCTCGTGGCCACTGTGAGCGCGGCGGTGCGGTTGCGCCAGACTCGCGAGCGAGCGGCTGATCTGGCCCGGCGAAATCGCGAACTCGCCGCTCACACGGCGGGTACCGGACGCGGCATTCTCGGCCAGTCCCGGGCCATTCGATCGGTTTTGTCGGTGATTGGCCGGGCCGCGCCAACCGAGGCCAACGTTTTGATCCTGGGCGAAAACGGTACTGGCAAGGAGCTGGTCGCCCGGGACATCCACCGCCGCTCGCAGCGCGAGGGCGAAGTGTTCCTATCGGTCGATGTCGGTGCAATCTCCGAAAATCTGTTTGAGAGTGAGCTTTTCGGCCATAAAAAGGGCTCATTCACCGGTGCCGGAGACGATCGCATCGGCCGGTTGCAGGCGGCCAGTGGAGGTACGGTATTTCTCGACGAGATCGGCAACTTGCCCCGTCGCCTGCAGGCCAAACTGCTGACCGCACTCGAACAGCGCCAGGTCACACCGGTGGGCTCCAACAAGCCGGTGGCGATCGACGTTCGCATCATCAGCGCGACCAATCTGGCGCCATCCCGGCTGCGCGACGAGCAGGTATTTCGGCAAGATCTGCTCTATCGACTCAACACGGTGGAGATCCTTTTGCCCCCACTTCGCGAACGCGGCGAGGATATTCCGATCTTGGCCAGTCATTTTGCTGCCCAGTACGCCCACAAGTACGGTCGTTCGGCCAAGAGTATCAGTGACGCAGCCATGGCTGCGCTCGGCGAGCACGCCTGGCCGGGCAATATTCGCGCACTCCGCCATGCCGTGGAACGCGCGGTGATCATGGCCGAGGGCGACCAGCTCGAGCCCGAGGATTTTGCCCTCACACCCCCTGCGACACCTCCTCTAATACCTCCTGCGCCGGCACCTGCATCGCCACTGTCGGCGCCGCCTGGACTCGCCGCGCAGCCTTCTGCCGACAGTACCGGCGATAGCGGTGAGCTCGGCGATCTGAATCTGGCCCGTATGGAAAGACGCCTGATCGAGCAAGCCCTGCGCAAGCATCACTGGAATATCTCCCACGCGGCCAGAGAACTCGGTCTTACCCGCACGTCGTTGTATCGCAGGATGGAAAAGTACCGACTTTGAGTCAATTAACCTGGCCGGACCGGGCCAGCTGAATCACTGTAGTGGAGCAAAAAGCACCCAGGTGTCGTCTCATCCGCAGGCTCGGGCGTCGCCTTGCCGCGGGCTGGGCTGTTGCCTCGCCGCAGAGTGATATCGCCCTGACAATTCATACGGCCGCGGGCTCTATCGGGCGCCGGGAGTTCAAACTCGGTCGAGGTATACTCGCAAACCGGTGCTTATCGAGTAACAATAGCGTTAGAACCGTAGCGGTACCCGTCGGCAGTCGGGTACGACGAGTCCTTGTAGAAGGTAGGAGGAATGCCGCCCGAGAACCCCAGCAACGACTTGATTCAATCCCTGCGGGAGCTGACTCGACAAGTTCGTGAAGTGGATACCCGCAGCTATGAGGAAGCCGAGCCGGAAGTCATTGGCGCTGACCTGCTCCCGACCATTGCCCATATCCTGGCCAGAGCCGAACAGCTCGTCGCCGATGTCTTCGGCCACTACGAGGCCCGCGCCCAAAAGGAGCCCAGCCCGGAAGTCACCGCCAGTGAGGACATGAGCTTCGAGCACCGTCTCGATCAATTGATGACCACGGGTACTACAGCTCAGCGAATCGCCGACATCTCGTTTGTCGCTCGATTGGAACTGGCACACAAGCGCCAACAACTCGACGGCCTGCGCTTGGATGGTTCCCACTGGGAGCCCATCGCTGTATGTGCCAGTATTCGCCGCCGTATCCTCAAAGTCGCCTCGGCACTCGAGCGGGCGATGTGCGAGGACGAAAACATCGAGCCGCAGATCGATTGGTACCACATCGAGATGAAGATATCGGTCGAAGTTCGCCGGGTTTACGCCATCTTCCGGCGCAGCCTCGAGCCCGATTCGCCCCCCGATCGAGGTCATATCCACGCACGCATCCGCAGAGCCGGGATCGCCATTGCCATGCTGACCGGCCGCGACGTCTACGAGGAGCTCAAGATCCGCGATCGTCAGATGCTGCGCGAACTCCAGCACAAGGTGGTCAGCTGGTTGCGCGTGTGCAATGGCGAGATCAGCAAGAGCCACGCCG
Organism: Pseudomonadota bacterium; assembly: GCA_022360315.1. Taxonomy (GTDB): domain Bacteria; phylum Myxococcota_A; class Polyangia; order Haliangiales; family Haliangiaceae; genus JAKSDA01. The sequence goes on along the minus strand of JAKSDA010000107.1, from coordinate 30,431 downwards.
GCTCGGGAATTACTTTGTGGCAGGATGCGGTTGGCCTGGCCAACTTGCTCATGCAGGTGAACAATCGCGCCGAACTGCGCGACCACGACGAACAGGTCCTCGCCGACCTGAATGAAACCCTCTTCGAGGGACTCGTACGGTCGACTCGACTGACCCAGGCACAGCTCGATCAGCTCCAGTCGCTCTACGGGATGGACGACCGACTCGATCAATGCATCGAATTGGGAGAAGACTGTCCTATCGAATGTTGGAAGCAGGCAATTTCACACGTGCTCGAGCAGCGAAAGTCCGATGCGTTCATGAATTGAACCGAAACACATTGATTGCCGATCAGACGAGGCGTTTCGGTTGCGAGGCCAGCGGCCGAGCCGGCCGGAGTCCGGCTGCACAGAAGTACGTTCTCGGTTTGGGATCCGGGCGGAGCCGGCGAGGCACTGCCGGCTGATTGTGTCGGCGCTGACCGGGCTGGGTGGGGATCGGTCGCGCACAGGCCAGTGGTGTCTAATCGATCTGAATGGTCGGATTATCGATATCGGAAATGTCGAGGGTAAAGACGTAGTCGCCGTCTGTGGCGATATTCAGTGTCATATTTCCCGCCTTCGACACCATGACTGCGGGCGGATCACCCGGAGCGAGCGTGGCGCCGCTCTTGCCCCAATCGTGGGGACTCCAGCCGGCGCTGGCAATTTTGAACTCGTGGCTGCCGGCCTCGAGGGTGAGAGTCGCGGTAAAGAGTTGGCTATTGGTAGCATCCTGGACGAACTTGGCATTGTCCGGGGGCGGCTCTACCCAATTGTTCATCTGGCCACGCACAAAGACGTCTCCCTGCAGCCCCGGAACGGGGGGTACACCGATCGGCACCCGGACATTGCACGGCAGACCGACACCCTGTCCGCCCGACTGTGGCTGGATGAATACCGCTGTGGTGCGGGCGGGGATGCTGAACCTATCGGCAGCGTCATCAAACGACGCATTTCGCACAATGAGATCTTGTGAGAACAGACTCTGTACCGGATGGAGATAGAATTGGCTGGCGCCCGGGACCACAAACGACTGCGCTTCGTCATTGGCGTTGATGAGAACCACGATCGAGTCGAGATTTTCATCGAGATCAGGACCGGCACAGGTGCCATCGGTGATGGTCATGACGATCAACCCATCTTGCTGATCGGCGCCGGTATTGAGGAAATCGACCCGTTGCATCACCTCGGCTTTGCTGCGCAGACGGAAGAGTGGCGAGGTTTTGCGGATGACCAGCATCTCACCGAAATGCCTGGCCGCGCTCTTGATGTGGGACTGGGTTGGGTCGATCGACGCATCGCCGATGATCTGCTTGATCAAGTTCCACGAAAGGCCATCCTTGTCGTGGCGTGGCAAACCGACGTTCCAATTATTGCTCCGGTAGCTGAAGTCGAGTTTGTTGAACCAGCCGCCCGAGTTGTAACTGTCGCGCTCCATCGATTTGGAGCGCAGCAATTCGGCGCCGGCATGCATGAACGGAATGCCCTGGCTCAGAGTCACGATGCTGATGCCGAGATTTTGCACCCGCACTCGATCGGCCATGCTGGTCCCGGTGGGCAGCTTGTACTGGTTGTTGTCCCACAGGGTCTGGTTATCGTGGGCGCAAACGTACGTGATGACCTCCTGCGGATCGTCGGTGTAACCGGCTGGCGATCCAAAATAGCTCAAGCTCGAGCCTCGTATATTGGTGCCGGCGCTATTTTCGAATACAAAATCAGCCAGGTTTCCAGCCATACCGACGCGAATCGTGTCAGCCCAGTGGAGCAACTCATCGCGTTCGCTGTGCGCGCCCGAATTGAGTTCGTTGGCGTCGTAGTACAGGCCGGTGGCAAAACCCTGTCGTTTGCGCAGGTCAGCGGCGCCGTCGAACGGGCCACCGCCGCGCACAGCGTCGCGCAGGCGATCGCTGAATGTGCCGATACCGGTCCCCGCCATGTTGAGCTGGGTGGCATTTTCACCGCGCGCGCCATTGGCCACTTCACCGAAGTTCCATCCTTCGCCGTAGATGTAGATCTTGCTGCCGTCCACGCCGTCCTCGGCAACGGTCAAGCTCTCCACAGCCGACTGCACTTCCTCCATATTCGATTTCATGTGGTGACCCATGAGGTCGAAACGGAATCCGTCGATCTTGTACTGCCTGGCCCAGGTGACCACCGAGTCGACCATCAGTTTGGCCATCATGGCGTGCTCGGTGGCGGTGTTTTCGCAGCAGGTGGACCGCTCGATATTGCCGGACACCTGGTTGCGGCGGTGATAATAACCCGGCACGATGCGGTCCAGAACCGATTTGTAGCTCTGTCCAGAGGCGTTGGTGTGATTGTAAACCACGTCGATCACCGTGCGCAGATTCTTTCGCGCCAGGGCTTGCACCATCGAGCGGAACTCGACGATCCGCGTGATCCCGTCCGGATTGGTGGCATAGCTGCCTTCCGGTGTGGTGTAGTGGTACGGATCGTAGCCCCAGTTGAAGCTGTCGAGCTCTCGCATATAGCCGACGATACGCTGGATATTGGCCGTATCGGGGTTGTTGACATCGCCCTCGCCCGGCTCGAAGGTGTCGAGCACTGCACGGATGGTCATGCCGCTGTATGCGGCGCAATCGGCGGCCGGTACATTGCGATTGCGGCTGCACAGGAGATCGAATGCGTTATCGAGGTCGACGCGCTGACTCGCATCTTCATTAATTGTAGCGATATCGAATGAGGGCAATAAATGGATATGGGTCAAGCCGGCGAGGCCGAGCACCCCGAGGTGTCTCATGCCGTCGGACAGCGGTCTACCACCGTAGCCGTCGTAGGTGAAAGCCGTGTATTTGCCGCGGTCGGCTGGCGAAACCGTGCTGTCATCGCCGCTGAAGTCGCGGATGTGTAGCTCGTAGAGCGTGATGTCCTCGGGTGCTTCGAGTTCGGGTTTGACGAGGTCATCCCAACCCGACGGCTTGGTCGCAGGATCGTCGAGGTCGATGATCAAGCTGTATTCGCTGTTGGTGGACAGGCCGACCGAATATGGATCGGTCACCATGTTGGCCACGTATTCGCCCAGCGCCGGTATGAAGACGTATACCTCGTAGCGGTAATAATGACCATACCAGCTCGAATCGCCCGTGGCGGTCCACACCCCGTTGTTTTCGGTCATGCCGACTGCGGCGATTTCATCCTTGCTCGCGCTGTGGTAGACGTGCAGTTTGACCCAGCGCGCGGTCGGTGCCCACAGCTGGAAGGACGGTGTTTTCCCGGAGAACGTGGTTCCCAGGGCGCCGTCGTATCGATAGAGCGCATCGAGCACGCCGGGAGTCTGCACCTGGCTGGCCGCAATCATATCGCCGCCCGCATCCCTCTCGACCAGGATGAACTGCCCGTCGAGAATATCCCCGACCATGCCCACATCGCCAGATGCGATCTGTAGCGAGCGATATTGGGCCAGGTGCGGAAAACGGGCTTGAACCGCTGTGGGTAGACCATCGGGATTTTCAACCAGAGCGAGTATGCCGTCGCCGCCCTCGACATTGGCATCGCTGAGGCGAATTTGGCAGTTGGCATAAACTAGCTCGAAACTCCGGCCTGAGCTGTCCGATGGCCAGGCAATGGTATCGACGTCAACCCAGTGGGCTCTGGCGTCAGCAAACGTCCCTTTTTGCGGACACGGGATCTCTTCCCCGCTCTCGGTGCCCGTACTGGCACCGGCCTGCGCGCTGGTCGCGATGTCCTTATGATCGGTCGCCGAGGTATCGGGGTTTTGACCGGTACAGGCCGCGACACTACCTATCGCAATCGTCACCGTCATGAACAACCAGGGGCGCAGTTTTGAGTTGGATCTGAACATCTTGCCTTTCCAGGGTGGAGCGCTACACAGTCGATACGAGCTACTCTTGTGCAGAAAAACCAATTTTAATATACGAATCAGTAACGAGTTATACATTCCATTGCAAGATGTTTTTGAATATAATTCGAGAATACAGAGCTGTCGGGTCAGCACCAGGTGGTGGGTTCGCGTCGATGTTGCTAAATGCAACGTCGCCAAAGATCCGCGCCGATCGCGTTGAAAAAGGCAACCACACACGATCACGTTGGAAGGGCTCCAACGCGCATGGTCACATTGCATCTTTCGCAACGTGACCATGTGGGACGTACCTACCTATCCAGAAGCTTGATCGAGCTTGTAGCCAGGGCGGCCATTGACCAGCCAATCTGTCAATGCCGCCTCGGTGCCGATGTCGCGATCGGCATCGATCGACTTGACATAGCGATGGTGGAGAACATCGCAAAATGCCTGGATGGGATTGCTGATTCCCTCGATACCGCGCAGTCGCTCTACCATGGGCTCGAACACGCGCGCTCGCCATTCGATGGCAGCGATCGGGTTATGGCATTGCTGGTCATTACAGAGATTTCCCTGAAAGTAATAGAGATCGGATAAGAGCTGCCACGCTTGCCATTCCGACACGTCGAGTCCGGTGAGCTGGCGCAGGCGGCGAGCATGGAAATTGCGGCTGGCCGGTTTGATCTCGACCTGCAGACGGCCGCCGGACATGGTCGGCCGAAGATCGACCTCCTTGACCTCGAAACCGAGCTCGTTGAGATGCTTGACCCGGTCCTGGATCTTGTGGCGCTCGTCCGGGCTGATGACGTCGACATGGGCGATCTCGGCCCACAAACTGTGGTAGCGCTTGGCGATGTCTTCACCGAGCCACAGATCGGCGTGGTCGAGCTCGCCCCCCTGGTGCGAGGCGATGTCGGCCATACCACCGGCGACGTTCTGAATCATGATCTGAAGGTCTTCTTCGCGCTGACCGTCGCTCAGGCGGTCCACGATGAACGCGGTTTCGGCATCGACCATGATGGTGTCCACGGCTTGCGCATCGAATCGATAGAGCACGTTGGACAGGGAACAATCGCCCCAGAAGCAACCCGCGATGTGGAGTTCGACGAGCAGACCGGCAAATGCATCGAGCATCTGGTTGCGGCGAATTCCAAAGCCCGGGCCTTCGAGCAGTTCTCGAAAGGAGAACGAATACTCCAGATACTCGGTGATCAAGGCGGCGGACGCTTCGCGTTGTGGGCTGGGCACGCGATTCTCCACCAGCCCGACCGGTACCACAGCCAACGTATTCACCTCTTCGAGCACGCTCAGGACCGAGTAATCCCGCCTGGCCGCTTCCAGTGGCATCTCCTTCACCACATAGATACCCCTGTCATACTCGAGGAACCGCACTTCATGGCGCGATATCCCCTTTGGCAGGTCGATCAGCCGCGGATCTTGCCATTCCGATAGCGGAAGATGCCAGGGCAGGTCGAGAAAGTCGGGGTGTCCTGGCCGGATGGTCAGCGTGTGATCGGGCATGTCGGTACTACGCAGTGTAAGGAGTGCTCCATTATACCGTCTCGCCTGGTCCGCGCACCACGGCGGGCTACTGCACTGGATGCTGCGGCGCCTGCTCGCGTACTTTGTGCACGCTGCGCGGGACTCCTCGCATCCGCCTTGTCTCGCTCGTATTGTGACGCTGTAACTTCTCGAGCAAGACGACTCCATTTTTGTGTGCAGAAACTGTCACCTTGCCCCTCTTTATTACTGCCCGTGTCCCGGTGTAGGCATCGCGTACCACGTCGCCAGAGGAAAACACGTCGGCGACGTAAATCTGACTCACTCCAGCGGCTCCAATGGCGACCACCACGCGATCGCGGGGGTGAATCCGCGCGAATGTGTAGGGTGCATTGGCCAGTTTTCTGTGTCGTCCCTTGGCCAGTGAAACATGCTGGCGGCGAAACTGGCCCAGGCGTCGCCAATGGTCCAGTACATCCCGCTCGATCGTGTCCCAGTTCATGGGGGAGCGGGTCGCCTGCGTGCGATCGCTGTCCGGCGCGGTGCCGGGCGGACGTGCCGTTTCGTCGCCATAGAAGATCTGCACGCCACCAGGAGCGAGGAGCAGTGCGGTACCGCCGGTGATCAGCCGGTCGCGGGGAAAAAGCAAGGTGTCGTGAGATGACAGATAGCTGAGCACGTTGAAGGTCGGGTCGGTGCTGATTTTTTGAGCGTAGCTGACATACACCGCGTCGATAGTGTTCCAGTCGTCGCCGAGTGCTCGCGCTCTGTTTTGGAAATCGGAGTTGATCAGGTTATCGAAGCCGTGGTCGAAGTAAACATTGCGCTCGACGCCGTGTGACGCTACGTCTCCAGTCATCCAGAATGCCGCATCGTCGATGGCCCGGTCGGGATTGGCAGCTTTCCACTGGCCGAGCGCTTTCAAGCCTGCAGTTTTGAGTGCGGCCCACGATTCGCGGTCGACGTGCCGGACCGCATCACAGCGGAATCCGTCCGCGCCGTAGTTGCGTACCCAGTCGGTCAACCATTTGACCAGGTAGTCGCGCACTGTGTAGTCAGGGATGGTCTTGGCCCGGGTGTCGGGTTTTTTGCGCAAAAAATCGGGAATGGTCACCGCCCGCGGTGATTCGGTCTTGAAGTCGGGCAGTTCATCGAGGCTTTTTTGCCGTTCGTCGCTCTGATCTGCCTCCTCGTAGCCGGGCAGCGCGGCGCGGACCCAGGTGCGTCCCCACCAGGCGCCAAATCCCAGGCTATTGTAATCGATGTAGCTGTGGTAATCGCCCGGAGTGGCTTTTTCCCATCCATCCCACAGTACGTCGATACCGTATTCGGCCATGGTCTGGTGATCGGCATGACCGGGGTGATTCATGACCACGTCAAATATGACCCGGATATCCTGGGCGTGCGCCGTAGCGATAAATTCGGCGAGTTCGTCCTCACTGCCCATATTTTTGTCCAGAACGGTATAATCAAGGGCGTAATTGCCGTGATAGGCGAAGTGTTTGAACTCCCCGGAGCCGCCCACCACCCAGCCGTGGATTTGCTCGTACGGCGCAGTAATCAAGATTCCGTTGATGCCCAGCCGGTCAAAGTAACCGTCCTTGAGTTTTGCGGTCAGCCCGGCCAGATCGCCACCGTGGAAGGTGCCGATTTCCTGGTCGCCGTCGGGCCGGCGACCGTAGGATCGGTCATTGTCGGGGTTGCCATTAAAAAATCGATCGGTGACGACAAAATAGACAATCGGGTTGTCGGCAAACCCACCCGGATCAGCCAGGGTTCTGGCCGCTGACTGATCACTGCCGAGTAGTTCTGCCGAGGTCGTGGTCGCACAGGCCGAAGTGCCGGCGAGCACAACCCCACACATGGCACACACGCAACCAAAAGCAACCAGACGCCACGGTGAGCTGCGACTCATGCTGCTATCCTAGCCCATATCCGGCGGGTTTTCGAATCCGGGCCCGAATGGACAGAAACGCCCTGCTGGATCCATAACCGGTGCGTTTCTGCTCAGCTGCGCCGGCGGTCGCGCGGATTGCCCAGGCCGCGGCGGTTGATCATTTTGTGTACCGTCATGCGATCCAGACCGGTTGCGCGGGCAGCGCGCGATACATTGCCGCCGTGCTCTTCGAGAAGGAGTTCGAGAAAGCGCCGCTCGAACTCCTCGACCATGCGCTGCTTGGCCAGCTTGAACGGAACGTGCACATCGATGGGCACCTGCATGTGCGGGGTAGACGGCGCAGGCGGTGCGGTCGCCGCTTCGGCGGTCGCGCTGGCTGTGCCCGGCGACGTCGCCGTGGCAGCCGCATCAGAAACGTCATCGAGCGCGGGCGGGATATTGGTGCTCAGATCCCCCGCCATGATCACGGCTCGCTCGAGCAGATTGCGCAACTCGCGCACGTTGCCCGGATAGTCGTGATTGCGCAGGTTGGCCATCGTGCGCTCGTGCAGCTTGACCTTGTCGCCGCCGGGCAGCTGAGCCAGAAAGTTATCGACCAGAAGATCCATATCCTCGAGCCGTTCGCGCAAGGGTGGCAAGAGCACTTTGACCACCGAGATGCGATAGTAGAGGTCCTCGCGAAACCGGCCGTGGTTGATCTCTTTGGCCAGATCGCGGTTGGTTGCGGCAACGATCCGGATATCGACCGGTATGTCGCGCTGACCGCCGATACGGCGCACTGTGCGCCGCTCCAAAACGCCCAGTAGCTTTGGCTGCAGTTCGACCGGCAGCTCGCCGATCTCGTCGAGAAAGACCGTACCGCCATTGGCTTGCTCGAAAACACCCGCACGCGAGGTCATTGCCCCGGTAAACGCCCCGCGCTCGTGGCCGAACAACTCGCCGGCAATCAGGTTCTCGGCCACCGAACCGCAGTCGAATACGACGAATGGACCGTCTTTGCGCTTCGAGTGATCGTGCACTGCCTCGGCGACCAGCTCTTTGCCTGTGCCGGTCTCGCCAGTGATCAGCAGGCTGGCATCGGATGGCGCGATCAGCTCGAGCTTGGCAAAGACCGCACGCATGGCGACACTGCGCCCGACCATGCGGCCGAAGCGATCCCGATCGGATAACTTAACCGATACAGATTGGTCCAGCGGCTCGAAGCGAAGCCGCGTGTCACCCACATAAACGACGCTGCCCGGATTGAGATAGATCTCGCGAACGCGATGCCCTGCGACGTAGGTCCCGTTGGTCGAATCGAGATCGCGCAGCCGATACCCACCATCTTCGAGTCGGATTTCAAAGTGATAACCCGATACCCGCTGGTCTGAAAGAACCAGATCACACCCTTGACGGGCACCGATACGGTACCAGCTGGAAGCGAGCTCGACCGATTTTCCAACGTCGGGTCCGGCCAGCACTGTGAGCCGACAGCGCCGGACCTCGAGCGACGATGCCCGACCGCCAACATGGGTGATCCACGTTCCTGTACGAATGTCGTCGACTGGCAAGGCTTCACGATAGCACAGGGTTCGAGCCTGCCGCCTACAGGCATCGATTGATGTCGAAGAGGTTCATCAAGGCGCTGCTCCAATTCGACATCACGCCCGTGTCCGGGCCAGTCAGTCACTCTATCGAGCTCCACGAATAAGCCGTAATAGTTTAAAAATATTAAAAATTTATCATTCCTCCAGCAATGGCATGGCGAGTGCATTCAGGTCTCTCTACGGAGCTGCCGAATGACCGCGACTCGTCTGCCACATCGACTTGTGCCGATCCGAGCCTGTAGCTCGGATCTATCTCAGGGGGGCCTTGGCACATCCGCGGCAAGTTCGTTTCGCGGTCTCGGCATGCCTCCGACCGGAGTAGAACCGATACAACCGGTTTGTTTGGGGCCGGTCCGAAGCGATTCGCCTGGTCGCAAAGTTCTGCGCCGACGACCTTATTTATACAGCTCCCAGTCGTCTTCTGCACTGTACGGGTGGATCTCGGTGGAGCGTCGATCTGCGGCCGGCCGAGCCAGATCCTCGTCTGTGTCACCGCAATGGCTTCCTCACTCCCTATGGTCACGATTTTGGTTTTATCGCGGCCGGTCGCAGAGGATGTTTCTTTATCCACCGCGTTGCGCGCGCTCTCTGCGCGAACCCATTCCCTTCATACAGAACGACCCGTGCTTCCTCTGCAAAACTCCGTGCGCGAACCAACTGCTTGCCGTTCGTTGTGAGCGAATGTCGCAGGGAACCTCTCAGTCACTCTTTGCGGCGCCGTGCCGGTCCAGATCTTTCTGTGTGATCTCTGCGCTGTCCTCACTGTGGAACACCGAATCTCGTTCGACGGGCCAGTTCCGCGCCGCATCCGATCCGCCAGACACGTAGCAGCTCGGAGCCGTCCCGACCTGTGTTCTGTCGTCCAGTCGATTCTCGCCTCTGCGGGGGTATTCCACGGAATGCTGTCTCTCCGCGGTTATCTGTAGATCCCGGCGACCGACAGCCAGGTCCATGCGGCGGGTATATATACCAGCCACAAGAGTTGTACTCGAACAATGTCCTTGCCAGTTACATGGCGACCTATGACGCCGGCGCATCAAGAGAGGGGGCGCTGATGAATGGCTCAGTTGCATGATGAACCCATTTTCTGCTCAGTAGAGCCCGGCTATCATTGCGTGGGCAGGGTGAATTCGAGCATCGGGTCGGTTTCGTCGGCGATGGCCTGAGCCATGCGGGCCATCGCCCGGGCGCGCAGCTGGTGCTTGACCTCAGCGTACACCGGGCCCGAAGCCAGTGACAGCGCCAGATCGCAGGTCCGCTCGATCAGGGTATCAGAAGCGTTCACCTCGTCGATGAGACCCATCTGGTGGGCTTCTCGAGGATGCACTACCCGGCCCGACAGGCTCAGGTCGCGAGCTGCGTTGCAGTCGAGTTCGGCCTGCACCACCATCATGGGTACGGCTGGAAACGGTACCCCCACTCTGACCTCGGTAAGACCAAGGCGGGACTCGCCGTCGGCCGCTATGCGCATGTCGCATGCGAGCGAAAGGACCAACCCGCCGCCGATCGCATGACCATTGACTCCGGCGACCACCGGTTTGGCGACGCCGTAAAGCCGATGCACTGTGCGATTGATTGCCATGATCACGCGACGACGCTTGTCCGCTGGATAGTGAGGTACGACTTTGACATCCAAACCGGCCGAGAAACAGGAGCCCGAACCGGTCAAGACGACTGCGCGTGCTGGAGAACGGACCGCCTCGTCGAGCTTGTCGTGGAGCTCCTCGACGATGGTCAGCTCGAGAGCATTGACTGGAGGCCGGTTCAGGGTGACGATGGCAACTCCATTGCGATGTGTGAGTTCGACATTGGCCATGATGCGACCAGGATAAACAGAAACACATTAAACAGAAACGCATTAGTTGTGGCTCGAATAAGGCGTTTCTGTCGCGAGGCCAACGGCCGACCCGGCCGGGACTCCGGCCGTCCGGGGGGCTTTGCCAAAAAATGATAACCCGAACGCCAAGCGGTTGGGCCGCACACGATCACGTCGGAGCCTTGCCGACGGGGTTGTGCGTAGTTGATGGCGCGGGGAAAGCGAATGGGGTCGATTCACCCTGTCTGGGCTAGCTCACGCTCGGCCGGTAGCGGCTCGAATTCGACTTGCAGCCCGCTCCTTGGCCGCGGGACCGGGAAGGACAGAGTGAGATCCTGATTTGGTTTAAGCGTCCAGTTGTAGTGGCGGGCCAGTCGGGCACCCAGGACCATGATCTCCAGACGCGCGAACTCCATGCCGATACACACGCGCGGACCACCGCCAAATGGAACCAGAGCAAACCGGGTGCGTTTGTCTTCGGCACGGTCCGGGGCAAAGCGGTCCGGGTCGAACCGGTGCGGCTCGGCAAAGTGCTCGGGATCCATGTGGTTGCTGTGTATCTGGTAGGAGACGATCCATCCCTTGGGGATGCTGTAGCCGCCGAATTCGCACGGGGCGATGACCCGGCGGAACCCCCCCGGTACCGGAGGAATCACCCGCAGGACTTCTTTGACGACCTGATCGAGATAGCTCATTTGCTTGAGGTGGTCGCAGGTCAGATTGTCCTCGACGTCGATGCTGCGCTGCTCTTCGCGCAACCGCTCGATTATCCGGGGATGTTGCCCCGTGAGTAGACAGAACGAAACCAGGGCCGAAGCCGAGGTATCATGGCCAGCCAAAAGCAAGGTGAGGGTCTGGTCGCCCAGCTCTTCGATCGAGAGCTTTGCGCCGTACTCATCACTGGCCCGGACGAGCACGCTGAGCGCGTCCCGGGCATCGGGCTGGTTGCCCTCGTCCACCCGTTTTCGCACGACTCGATCGATACAGTGCAACAGTTTGCTCCGGCACCGTTTGGCGCGGCCAAAGCGGCTCCACGGCAGCGGATTGGGTACCGAGAAGGCGCCTTTGACCAGGGTTTGAAACTCGTCGGCCACGTCCAGAATGCCTTCGTCACCAACCAGGAGGGCGCAGGCGATGTGAAATGTGAACGCGGAGATCAGCGGACTCCATACCAGATGACGCTGGTCGGCCCATCGCTCGAGGTGGATCCGCGCGATCCGATCCATGTCGGGCACGTAGCCCGCCAGGAGTCTGGGCGCAAACGCCTGGCGCAGAATCTTGCGCCGCTGCATATGTTCGGGATCGCGCTGGATGGGCAGGGCGCGGGGACCCAGCAGTTTGCGGGTGGAATACGGCCAGGTCGCAGCAAAATAGCGGTGCTCGTTTTTGAACACAAAGTGCATGGCCTCGGCACCCGACATCATGATGGTCGGTCGCCCGAAAAGGTGGGTGCGGTAGATCGGCCCGTACTCTTTCTGGTGTGCCGCTGTGAATCCCCCAGGATCGCTGAGGTATGACAGCGTTTCGCCCAGAAAGGGCAATCCCTTTCGCCCCGGTGGAAGTGGCAAATTCGCTCTCGGCATGACCAGAAACATACCAGTCCAGGTCTCCGTGTCGATATCAGAAATGTGCATTGCAGGATGAGAATCGCTCCGCAGGTGTACGGCAGCGAAGGCAGCGGCCAGGTGCTCGGACGGCGCGTGGTTGCAGCAGGCGGGCAAGCACGTGAGCGAGTGGCCGGGCCGCGGTGTTGAAATGCAGGCACGGCACACCGGCTGGCACTGATTCGCCGCTCATTCGGCGGCAGACGGTGACAGTAGAGGCCTGATTCTCCGCTATTGCAGGCGTCTGACCATACGGCCATGTTGTTTGATAAACGGATAAAAAGAACCGTCAGGTTCGGCGAGTGCACGTGGTACCCAATACGCGCTACACTCCGCTACATTGTAAATTTGTATCGAAACTTCGATTCACTGAGAGAAATTTGCAATTCGCGAGAATTTGTGTCTGGCGCTCCCAGTCTCCCGTGCTAGCCTGAGTCAGAGTGCGCTGTCCAAACGACTGACCTGTTGCCCGGGCAAATAGTCAACAGCCGACAAACTGTCCGAGAGGCATTTGATAAAATCAGGGGGACAAAATGCGTGACTTTCCACGTTTTCGGTATCCATTACGAATGGCACGCGCCGATTCAAAGCGCTGGTTACTCATCGATGAGCGCGAGCACTACCTCCTCAGCGGTCGTCTCTATGCCCGGCTGGCTCCTCTGCTCGATGGAACTCATTCCATTTCTGCGCTGATCGAACGAGTCGCTGATGAGATATCTGCGCCCGAAGTGTATTACGCATTGAATCGGCTATACGAGGGTGGCTATCTCGTCAGTGAGAATGAAGCGGAATCAAAGTCATCGATATTCTGGCAGAGTATGGGAATCGATCCGGTCGTGGCTGCCGCCCGTCTCGACGATCATCCGGTTTCTGTGTTTGCCCTGCGGGGATTGCGATCGACCCTGCTCGGCACTGCGCTCGAATCGCTCGGTGTTAGGGTGACCGAGCATGGCAAACTCTCTGTCGTGGTCACTGATGATTATCTGACCGACGAGTCGGATGAAGTTGCGGTGACATCGACAGCTGCTTCGCCTCATTGGTTGCTGATAAAACCGATCGGACGCTCGGTATGGGTGGGTCCTCTGTTCGGGCACGATCGATCGTGTTATGCGTGTTTGCAGGCTCGCCTGCGTGCCAACCGAACGGTCGAAGAGTTCGCGCGCCGTCACAGCCGTGAGCTCGGTGAGTTCGCGCTGCCGCACTCAAATGGTAGCTGGCAATCGCCCATGGGCATTCACCTGGCTGCGGTCGTGATCGCGCAGTGGATTGTCGCAGGCGGGTGCGGCGAGATCGACGATCACGTGCTTTCGTTCGATGTCGAGGCCTTTAGCACCGACCGTCATCCGGTCATCGGGCGCCCGCAATGCCCGATGTGTGGCGATCCGCAGCTAGGCCCGCACGATGCCTCCAAGAAGCTCGCAACGCTTCGGCCGCAATCGATGCAGTTTTCTGCCGACGGAGGCTATCGCTCTCTCGCTCCAAATGAGACCTATAACAATCTGAAGAGACACGTCAGTCCGATCACCGGATTTGTAACTCGACTCACGCGGGTCGAGCGGACCAAGGGATGTTCGGTTGCCCGGCCGGGACGGCCGGTTGATGATCGCTTTCCGGCGGCGATCTGGGCGGCCGTTCATCCGACCTGTCCGACCGGCCCTGTGGTCGCGCTGGGCGATTTTGTCGTGGTCAGCTGGGGCAAGGGACAAAGCGAGGCGCAAGGTCGGGTCAGCGCCCTGTGTGAAGCCATCGAGCGGCGCAGCGCAATATTCCACGGCGACGAGCCGCGTATCCGGGCGCGTTTTGTCGAGTTGGGTGATTCTGCGATCTCTCCCCGAGAGCTGTTGGGATTCAGCGATGGGCAATATCGCATACGAGATGCGGTCAACGCCGATTGCCCACAGCACAATCGGAGGATTCCGCGGCCATTTGATGAAGCAGCAGAGATCGAATGGACTCCAGTGACGTCGCTGACCCACAGAAAACTCCGATATATTCCCACCCAGTACTGCTACACCCAGTACCCGGTTCCATCCGACCGTCGTTTTTGTTATTTTAACTCGAATGGAAACGCGGCGGGCAATTGCCTGGAAGAGGCGATATTGCAGGGGTTCTTGGAAATCGTCGAGCGCGATTGCACAGCCATGTGGTGGTACAATCGGGTGCGCAGGCCCGAGGTTGATCTGACCAGCTTTGCCCGGCCGTATTTTGCCGAGGTGCGCGATTATTACGCCGCGCTGGGGTGGCGGCTGTGGGTCCTCGATATCACCAACGACCTGGACATCCCAGCGGTGGCCGCACTGGCTGCGCCGAGGGATGGGGCGCAGCTGGCCATCGGGTTCGGCTGCCATCTCGACGCCAGCCTGGCGGTTCGACGCGCGCTCACCGAGCTATGCCAGTGCTTCGACCCCGACGATCAGCGGGGACAGCGGTTGATTCCCGGCTGGTCCGAGTTCAACGTCGATCAACAGCCCTACCTTCTTGCCGATAGCACGCGCCCGGCCCGGCAAGCTGACGCTTTTTCTCGGCTGTGGCGCGACGACATACGCGAAAACGTCATTCTATGTGTCGAACGAGCCACTCGAGCCGGCCTGGAAACCCTGGTGTTGGATCAGACACGGCCCGAGATCGGGCTTCCGGTGGTCAAGGTCATCGTTCCCGGAGCCCGGCATTTCTGGCCTCGCTTCGGCCCCGGTCGCCTCTACGATATTCCAGTAACGCTGGGCTGGTTAGCCCGGCCGCTGACCGAAGAAACTCTCAATCCACTGCCGATTTTTTGGTAATCAGGATACGGAAGGATCCTGTTTTGTGAAAGGAATATTCCATGCGTGCAGGGTATCGCATTGTAGATGCCGACAGGCATATCATCGAGCCTGTTGATTTGTGGCAGGAGTACCTGGAACCGGAGTTTATTCAATACGCTCCTTCTCACCGGTCGTTGCCAGGCCAGGAAACCATGTCGGAGCGAGTGCAGCGCCTGGGAGGACGCGCTCTTGTCCCGCTGCCGCCCGAGATCGTGATCGACGGCCAGCCCATCGTGGCCAAGCTGTCCGAACGGGCGCGCATCGAGCTGGCCCTGGTGGCTCAGCGCAGAGCTGAAATGACCCGGAGAGCACTGCGCCCCGATACTCAGCTCGTCGCGATGGATGAAGAGGGCGTCGACATTGCATATCTGTATCCCACCATCGCTAGCTTTGCTGTCGCTGTGGATTCGATGGAGCCGGCCGTGGCAGCCGCGTTGGCCCGAGCCTACAACAACTGGCTACACGATTTTTGCAGCGCCTGTCCCGAACGGCTGCGCGGCGTCGGGCTCATCAGCCGTCACGATCCGCAAGATATGGTATCGGAGCTTCAGCGAATAGCCGGATTTGGTTGGACAGCGGTGGTGCTGCGACCCAATCCGGTCAAGCGGCGCACTCTCAGTCACCCGGACTACGAGACATTTTGGACCGAATGCGAGCGGCGCTCGATTGCGGTGAGCCTTCACGAGGGCACTCATACCCATTTACCCACCACCGGATACGACCGTTTCTCCAGCCGTTTTGCCCTTCATGCTTGCTCCCATCCCATGGAGCAGATGATGGCGCTGCTCGCCCTCATCGAAGGCGGCGTGCTGGACAGGCACCCGGGGCTGCGTATTGCGCTTCTGGAAGCGGGTTGCGGCTGGTTACCGTACTGGCTGTGGCGATTGGATGAGGTCGAGTACAAAAGCCTCGCCGGCGAGGTCGAGGAACATGTCCGCATGAAACCCTCGGAATACTTCCGCCGGCAGTGCTTTGTGACACTCGAGCCCGAAGAGCCCTATCTCGAGGGCCTGATCCGATTCGTCGGGCAAGAATCGCTGCTCTTTGGCAGCGATTTTCCCCATTTTGATCACGAATCCGACGCGCTCGACAAGGCTCTTGGACTCGAACGTCGCCTGTCGAGTGCTGTAGTCCATAAAATGGTCTGGCACAACCCCCACCGCTTTTATCGACCAGTTACACACGATCACGTTGGAACGGCCCCAACGTGATCGTGCGCGGCCCGACCGCTTGGCGTTCGGGCTATCATTTTTGGGCAAAGCCCCCGGACGGCTGGAGTCCCGGCCGGTTCGGCCGTTGGCTTTGCAACAGAGACACCTCGTTTGATCCACAACCAAGGTGTTTCTGTTTAGAGCCGGTCCAAAAACCTCGGACCGAGCCAGAGCGACGAGGCGCGCCGCCAGTGGGTGGGCGAGGAGTGGACAATACCGGGGGTATTTGACCGACAAGCAAGCCCGCTGGCGGTGATGGATCGGCGCTCTGGCGACGCGGAGAGTTTTTGGACCGGCTCTTAGCTGAGCGCAGCCGCTCAGAGTCCGCGCGAACGGTGGCGGCAGTTTGTGCGGGTCACAAAACTTCGCCCCACCTGGCCAGCCATGGCCGGCCAGGTGGGACGAGCGACGGTAGACAATGGCCAACCGTGGCTGGCCATCTGAGTCAGCAAAGACAGATCGTCGATCGGCCGACCATCAACTCTCGAGTGTATTCAGAGAGCGTGTTGGCCTCGGTGTCCGCACTGGCCGGCTTGGGCGGGATGGCGAGCTTGGCCTTGCGAAACAGTGGCTGGCCCAAATCCGAGTCTTCGATGACTTCTATATCGAAATCACCGGGCAACTCGACATTGAGGTGGACCTTGATCGCCGTGCGCGGATCTGCGATGAGTTCCTGCCGGAAGGCTGGGTCTTGCCAGGCCAGAGAGACCGCTTCGACCCATGTGCTTTGCCATTGCGCGAAATCAAATGCCATTTTCCTACTCCTTTATCAGATGATGTTTGCACCACGGCCCGGCGAAGTTCTTAGCGAATAATTGCTACATCCTGCTACGTTTGTTTCGCCGTGCCTGCTTCTAACTTCATTCATAACTCAGAAATAGAATCGAGCAACCGATCTTTGGCGATTTTGAGAAATAAAAATGAATTTATCAAAGATGCTCTGATATCTACTATATATGGGATAAGAGGACGGAATTCCGGCGAACCCACATTGCGCGAAATGTGTCATTGTGGGACGGCCGGCACAAAGCGGCGGGCGGACACCAGGTGCCCTGCAATTTTGCGCCGGTGGCCCCGGTCAGCCGTGTACGGGCTCTACCGCGCACCTGCTCTGGACCAATCGATAGATCTTCTCATTGGGAACCAATGGCTCGAAATCGTCGGCCACGGAGGTGAAGCTCAGGCTTTCTGCGTCGCCCAAACAGAGAACCCACGCAGCGACAGGCTGTCGCGAAACAGAGTCAAAACGTGATCTTGCAAGGTGCTGTTGAAATAGGTCAGCACGTTGCGACACATGACTAGCTGCATTTCCCCAAACACCCCATCGGTGACCAAATTGTGATTGGCAAATGTGATGCGCTCGCGCAGGAGCGGGTGCAATCTGGCCGACTTGTATTTGGCCCGGTAGTAGTCGGCGAGTCGCCGTTTGCCTCCGGAACGCCGGTAATCCTCTTCGCACGCGTGCATGGCCTTGAGGCTGTAGATGCCCGGTTGAGCGGTGCGCAGGGCATTGGCATTGAAGTCGGTTGCATAGATGCGGGCACGGTCGAGAACGCCTTCCTCGTGGAGCACGATCGCTGTGGAATAGGCCTCTTCACCGGTTGCACACCCGGCGTGCCACACCTTAAAAAACGGATAGGTCTGCAGATGCGGCACGATCACCGTACGCAAGGCAGCAAAGGCGTGGACCTGGCGGAACATATGAGTGACCGTTATCGACAGATCGAGGAGCAACCTGGCCAAGCAGTTGCGATCGTGCAGGAGCCGGGGCAGGAGGTCGGACACGTGGTGGAGCCCATCTGCGGCGGCACGCTCGCGCAAGCGGCGGGTGACCAGGCTCCGAGCGTAGCTGCGAAAGTCGCAGCCGTAGCGGCGATAGATGCCGTCGAGGACCAATTCGACCTCGAGCGGCTCGCAATCCACTGCTGCCGTGGTATTATCGGGAACAGGTGGCATCGCCGTTATGCCGCTCTGGACAGCCACAGGCGCAAAAGTGCCAACAGCTTCTGCGTGTCGATGGGTTTGGTTTTCGATCTCGGTCTCAGTTTTGGCTTTCCGGTGGTCCGAGCCTATCCAGATGCGGGGTTGGCGTCAACCAACTCGGCATTTCGAGATCGCGCTCGCCCAGCTCGGAATTCTCGTCGACCTGTGGGTCGGCTTCGGGCGCGGCCGGGCGCGGCGGAGGGGGCCGCTTTTCGACCAGTACGTGCACACCGACTCGACCGCGATAGGGCGACCGGTCAAGGGCCCGGATCGGCTGGCGCAGGGTTATTTTCTCGGCTGCGACGCCTCGCTCGAGCAGTTTTTGCACGACTTTTTCGGCCCGCTTGGCGGCCTGTTTGCGCTCGCTCTTCGAGACGGCAAATCCGGCGACCTCGACCCGCAGTATGCCGCGATCTGTTTTCAGCTGATCGGTCAGATCGGCGATCGACTTGTCACTCGTTTCGGTCAATTCGACCTCATTATCCTCATTCCTGGCAAACTGTAAGAGAGTGGTTTTCTGGCTCCAGTCTCGCCACAGATGCAGTGCATCGGTCCGGCTCACGTACAGGAATACACTGCTCGGCGCCACATTGTCTCCCGTCATGTCGAGATCGGTATAGTGCACGCGGAGCTTATCGCGAGCCACCCTCAGTTTGGTCAGCTCTTTCATGACCGCCTCGACTCGCTGGCGGACTCGCAGTTCAGGACGGCGCGGATTGGCCGTTCGAGCGATCACCACCATCTCCTGGATCCAGCGCGTACGCTGCACCATCGCCACGACATCGGCGAGCTTGTCACGCCCGCCCTGGTCCAGTTGGGATTTCCAGCGGGCGAACTCGACCACGGCCAGCGGTGCCTCGAACGTGGCCTCACAGGCAAAGTCGACCCGGTTGATGTCGTCGGGGTAGAGCGACACTGTGAGTTCACGGGTCCGCTCGTCTGTTTTGTCTGTCAGCTTATTCCCGCGCTGTCTCGATTTGTGCGAGCATCCGCCCTTCATCCGAAAGCCGACGGGTAGCGAGAGCAGTTGAACGCTGGCCTGACCAGCGCGGACGTCTCGAATGATATAGGACCCGGAGCGGCCTGTGAGCGCTGTATGCTCACCATCATAGGCAACCACGGCTCCGGCAACCGGAATATCGATTCCCTCGTCCCAGTGGTTGTTGCGATTCTGGTCGGCGTAGACCCGGCCGGCAATCGCCCGCAAGCCCTTGAGGGCAAAATCGCGCTGCTTCTTGTCGAGCCGCTCGATCGCCACGGTGTAAACGACCTCCCCGGGCAATACATAGCCAGGTGGCAGGCCCGATGGTTGGACGGAAACCTCGTAGGTGCCTTTTTCCAGCCCTTGAATGCGATAATACCCGTAGCTCGTGGTCACTGCGTCGGCGATATCCACTCGCTCGTCACCGCGAACAGCGCGCACCCGAACCAACACTTTGGCCACTCCGTATTCATCGAGGTCGGGTTCGCCGTCTTCGTCGAGATCGTCGTAGACCCGGCCGTACAGCTCTCCATCATCGCGCAGGCCGAAGTTGATGTGGGCGTGGCGCAGTTCGCTCAAATCGGCGTTGGCCGGCGATGCTGTGGTCATGCGAAAGGGCTGAGGGGTGGCGAGCAGATTGATGCGCAACATGTGGATGCCGGATTCGACGTCGCGGAATTCGTATTCGCCTTCGGTGTTGGTGACGGTTCGCCGCCCGTCGGACAGTAGTATTTCCATGTTGGCGAGGCCCGGCTCTTTTTCGTCGCGCAATCCGTTGCGGTTCAGATCGCGAAATACCAATCCGGTTACTCTGCCGTCGCTAAAGCTGCTCTCGTCCGTGGACAGCGGTGCAGCTCGATAGGCGTAGCCAACCAGAAGGGTGCCATGTTGGTATTTCAAGCCATCACCCGCCGCCTGTGCTATGGCCAGAAGGGTGTGATTACCGCGCAGCTGATACTTGGCATTAATCGTCAGATGACTGGCCCAATCGTAGGCGAATGGGTTGTGGCGCACAGTACCGGCCACAGTCGAATTGGTCAGCAGCCGGCCATTCCGCCAGTTGAGCGAAAGGGACAGAGTCATCCGCTCCTCGCGCGGATCCTCGGAGGACGTGTTCACCTCGCTCTGTGCCATGAGGTTGTATGCCAGTCCCTCGCGGAGATTTCGTGTCCAGCCCAGCTCACTCATATTGGCCCACGATCGCTGGTCATCTGTGGTGTGTCGCCACGACAGCACGTTGCGCAGCTTTACCCGACCAAACTCCGGGTGGGTCCAGCGGATCGATCCAGTCACGTGATGGGCCCGCTGCCGGGCGTTGTTTTCAGTCGCCGGTTGTCCCATTTCGGTGCCTATTCGCTGGATTGTGGCGTCGACAACCGTTCTCTGAAAATCGAACTCGCTCTGCAGACGCGGGGCCCATCGTTTCTGCACACCCAGCATGAAGGTTTTTTGTTCGGTCTCGATGCTGCCGGAGTCGAGAAATGTCGTCCGATTGCCACCTCCGGCACCCACTCGGAAGCGGTACGTCCCAAACGGGCCCAGCGTGGTCAGCATGCGAACAGCCTGCTGGGAGTTCAAATTGCCCGGACTGGAGATGTTCGACGAAAACTCCTGCTGAACATCGGCGTCAGTAAGAACCGTGACCTTGGGTCGTATATGGTCCAATGACACCTGGGCCAGTTTGCCGCCGTTCCCATCGAGGACTATATCTCCCGTGGTATTCCACTGCACCGGTAGCCCGGCTCCGGTGGTCGCCCGACAGCCGGCAGCAACATACCAGGTCAGCGATGACACATTGAGCCCCGAGGACTGGCACAGAATATTGCGAGTGAACACATCGCTGCGTGCCTCCATCCCGGCCACCAGTGGATCGTCACGAGAGACGTAAAAGCTCTGATTGGCCGGCAAAAAGCCGGCAAAGAGCCGGAGAGAGCGGGGACTCAGGTGCTTTGACCAGCCCACAGCGCCGCCGCGTATGGCCACGCCGGTCGGGCCCACAGACGCGGAAACGCCACCCAGGTGGACAAAAAACTCGCCGAGCTGGCCGCGCAAGGACAAATTCGACAGGCGAAACTGGCTCGTTCCATCATGGCTCAATGCTGCCGAGCCGATCACCCGCGAGGTCCGTACACTGGCCGCGTGATTAACTATTGGCCGGCGCGCCACCTTCATCGTGCCGCGATAGGTAATGGGCGGCGGCGTGCTGTCCCGGAGTAGCGGATCGACGCCAGCTTTTTTCGTACTGTAGCGCGAGCGACCCTTGACCTGGAAAATGTACGAGTGAATTCCTCGCCCCAGTAAGTGCACGACCGTCTCGCCCGGCCGCTTTCCGATGACGATCAGCTTGTCGCCCTGATGCTTGAGCTCGATAACCGCCGGATCTGTGATGACCTTGTGCTCGAACTCAACGGCTTCCAGTTCGACCTGGTCTCCCATCAGGATGATGAGCTTGACCGCTTTTTCTTCGATCTCCTCGGTATCATCCTGGCCGAAACCCCGGCCTATGCCGGGCGCACTGCTCGCCTGGCTGGCGGGCGTATTGCTCGTCTGCTCGCCGGGACGGCTGCTCTGGTGATCGGCAGGGCGAGCCTGGTCGCCCTGATCCGTGCTACCGGCGCCCTGATCCTGGCCATACCCCCGATCACTCCCCACCGCAATCACCGCGATCAGTACAGCGCTGTGAATGAGTTTAATTGCCCTCATGTGGCTCTCCAGGTCGACACGGCCCTTCTACATGGGCCATCAACCACCCTCGGCTGATTCGAATAATGGTACGAATTACTGTGCTGTGGTCTTGGCCAGGGAGTTCTTGCCGGCCAGGCCGGTTTCAGCCTGCAGGGTTGCAGCCGGCCGTGGCGAATCTCCAGGCTCGGGGACGGTAAACGGAATGCGTTTGGTCGCCGCCTTGGAGTTGAAGTACGACAGCGTCACCAGGGCTTCGTACTCGCCCGGAGGCAGGACTCCGGCCCATTCTCCAGTGGCGTCTTTGGCCTGGCCGGGCAGAAGCTGGGGCCACGAGGTCACGCGAAAGTGACTGATGTATCGGCCGTCGGTTTTCGAGATCAGAGCCGCTGTTCCGGTCGGCTTTACGTGGACATTGCTGGGATTTTCCAGATCTACTGTCAGTCTGAGCGGCTCGGCTTCGGTCGGCGGCTCGACCTGACCACCCACAATCTTCAGGTCGGGCGCACTGGTCTTGGGGTCGAACTGAGCGATCAGGACCCCGATGCGGCTGCCAAATCTGATCTGCAAACTGGCGCCCTTTTTGGGCTTGGGTTCGACCCTAAAAAAGATAACCGCGTAATGCCCACCTTCGGCATCCGGCGGTACGGCGAGAGTAAATGGAATACTGCGTTTCTCACCGGGCTGGAGCTCGAATTTCGACTGGTCGAGTGCGATCCACGACGCACATGAGCGCTCGAAGGTGTTGGCCGGGGCAAAGATCTTGGGTACCTCCGCCTTGAACCACCAATCGCGAGTGTAGTTGTGTACGGTGATCACCTGATTTCCGGTATTGACCACCTTGATGTACTGTTTTTTTGCCTCGCCTGCAGATACAGCCATTTCGATCTTGGCCGGCGAGACCACGGTCTGAAACTGAGCGAGAGCCGCATTGTGCAGCGTACATAGCAGAACTATTGTGACGATCGCTTTACCCATGCGTTCCTCCCGAACGTGCGAGTAGGTACTGCACATGCAGTACCTACTCGACTGCAGTCATGTCGATTTTAATGGTCGCGCGTACTACCGATCAGTTGGTGGACGCAGTAAAGATGATGGTGCCATCATCAATCACCTCTCCGTCTTGGCTGTCCAGGATGTACACACCGATCTCGAAATCCTTGGTGTTGCCGGTAGTGAACGCAGAGCCGAGTTCGTTGTCAGTGCTCACGGAAACATCGGGAACTGCGGTTCCTGCGGTCTCGCTGGCGGTCCAGTCTTCCGCCCCGTGTCCATCGGCATAACGAACTTGGGCCAGGGGTAAGTCTCCGCCGCCAGCAGTGTTGCGTTCGAGGCCGAACGATGCGTTGGGGGCACCGCCTACGGTGAACGTGGCTCTGAGCTTGGCCACGAAGAAACGACCGGTATTGCCCGTGTCGACCCGGAAACTAGTACCCGTGCCTTCACCACCGGTCAGAGTGTTGACCGTGCCGAAGTCGATATCGCCGGTGTTGCCGGCTGTGTTGCTCAGCGTGGTGTCAGTAACCCCCTCCATTTGCAGTGTGATGGCGGGTGCAACGGTCATCTTGAAGTTGATCACGTTGGTGGCCACGGCAGGGTCGCCGGTGTCAGTGGTCTCAGTAATGGTCTGGGCGTCGGCATTGGCGGTGATGAGGAATGCAGAGGTGAGGATGCCGGCCACGATGAGGTTTTTCATATTCTCGTTCCTAGGGTTTGGGGGGCTTCTTGTCTTACTGATAGGTGACTTATGAACTTGCCGCTATCGATCGGATATTGCACCGGACGCTGAACGCGAAAAAGCAGTACTATTATGCGGCTAGAGTCACACCAGGGCGGTATGGTCGACTCGCTGAGCTGGCTATTCAGTCTCGTTCGAAACCGTCGATCCAAGCTTTTGGGCTCGGGATGCACCATTGTGACCAACAGGTGGTTCAAATGCATACTTCTGTGGGCTGGAATTGTGGCTGGATGCAACGATACGCTACTCGGGAGAGCCGGGCCCGATGCCGGCAGCGCGGCCGAATAGGACAACAACAAGCATCGGTCGAGGGCGGATACCGCCGATTTACCTCGACCCATGTCGAGGTAATGACGACCGCTGGTTCTGGCGTACCGAGAGCCAATATCCTGGCCAGGTCAAGATCGACTCAGTGCATATTTGCCGCCGCAGCGGAGATGGACCCTCCATGGCCTGACCCGTGGCTGTAGCGATTTCTCCGCGCACGAGCCGGTATGCCGTGACATATTGCATTTCGAGATGCGCCGCTTTGGTCGCATCTCCGGCCAGAGTCAGGATGGCCTGCCAGTACTCGATCTCGGCGACCCGACACGACCGCAGCAGATCGCCCATTACCTAGGATCCCGAGCTATCGCGGGCCGAGGTCTACCAGGGAGCGGCCGGAATTGACGTCGATGTGGCGCGAGGTCTTGTCGATGTCTCGGACAGTCTGCGCGGGCTGGTCATTTTGCGCCTGGTCAGGTGACACTGATCTGTGCGCTATCGAGCGGGCGAACCAAATGAACGCTCGAAAAGGCTGCGGATGGCTTCGCGACCGTCGCTCGACAGATCGCGCGTGCCGGTCCCGGTGAAGCGGCGGACTGGAATCACCGGAGGGTCTTCGGCCACCCATTCATCGCCTTGCCAGATGAACCAGCCCTTGCGGTCCTGATCGTAGACATGGACCGGTTTGTGCCAGATTCGAGCCAGTTCCACCGCCCACCCGGTTCCGCCCTTGACTGTGTTGTCGGGCAAGATGGTGCCGACGCTGAACACCTGCTTCGCTGTGTTGACCTGGTGCCAGATGCTCTGCAGGGTTTTTCGAAACAGCGGCGTGTCGGGGTAACGTCGGTGCATGTGGGCTTCGAGATAGACCGAACTCACGTCGCCCTCGGCCAGCTCTTCCTCGGTGAGCTGGACCAGACCGCGGCTGCGTTCGACCTCTCGTCCGGCAAAGCTGAAATTGAGCTCCATTAGTCCCCAGGTTTCGGCACACTCGCCAAATTGCGTCTCCGCGCCCTCGGCAGCACCGGATAACAGGGTGTACGAACTGGTGGGAAGCCGCAGTGCCTGCGCCGCCGAGTCCTCATGTGTTCGCCTGGGATGTTCTTCGTCGTTTTCCACCACCAGACGCAGCTTGTCCGGGTGCAGGTGCAGATGAGTGTCGTGCGGCTCGGCGTCGCCGTGATCTTTGAGGAGACGCACCGCGACATCGTCGCCATGGGGCTCGAGAAAGATCACCACGTCGATGAGATCGAAATAGGGGTCACACGGCGGTGGCACCCGATCGGGATGCTCGCCCGTGCCGGTGCGGTGGGTCTGCGCGCTCATCCACAGCTCGGCGCCCAGCATCTTGGCGTAAGCCTTGAAGGCGCCGATCATGGCCGCATTCTCGGCTACACTGTGATTGGACCAGTCATAGCCGTCGACCAGGATGGCCGAGGGCTGAAAGTCGAGGTGTTTCTTGAACATCTCGACGGTTTTTTCCAGCCTCTCGGGCCACAGATCGTGGTCGGCAAATGAGTAGATCAAACGCTTCCGGGCGATGGTCGCGCGAACCTGTTCGGGGTCGTCGAGGCCGGTTCGATAGACCAGATCGTCGAATAAAGCATCGTACCACGAGTGCACATGCTCGACTGTCTGTTCCAGGGCCAGGTGCAAGACCGAACGATCGCGCATGAGATCGTCGAGACCGATCTGAACCAGACACGCGGTCTTGCCCACACCGGCCCGGGCCATAACCACACCCAGGTTGCCCTTTCCCAACCCGCCGTGGATCGATTCGTCGAGAATGCGCAGAGGACTCTGCGCGTTCACCTCTTTGCGGTACATCGTGCTTTCCTCACTTCTTACCGGCCGCGGCTTTGTTCTCTTCCTCGGCCTTGCGGATGAGATCGTCGGCGATCTGCGCCGGTACCTCGAGATAACGCGAAAACTCCATGGTGAACTCGGCCTTGCCCTGGGTGGTGTTGCGCAGGGTGCTGGTATAGGCAAACATTTCAGCCAGCGGGACCTCGGCCTCGATGTGGGCGATGGCGCCGTCTTCCTGCGACCCGATAATCATGCCGCGGCGCTGCATCAGAGTGGTGAGCACCGCGCCGGAAAACTCCGCTGGCCCCTCGACCACCACACGCATGATCGGTTCGAGAATCTTCGGCCTGGCCTTGTGGTATACCTCGCGCCAGGCACCCTTGGCCGCCTCCTGAAAGGCGATTTCCGAGGAGTCGACCGGATGCGATGCGCCGTCGTCGATGCAGATCCGGACGTTGACCACGGGAAAGCTGAGCAGCGCACCCCTGGCCAGCATGGACTGAAAGCCCTTTTCCACCGCTGGAATGAACTGGCGCGGGATGACGCCGCCTTTGATCTGGTCGGAGAACTCGTACTCCCCGTCTTCGTAGGGTTCGATGTAGCCGGCGACTCGGCCGTATTGGCCGCTGCCGCCGGTCTGCTTGCGGTGGGTATAATTGAATTTGGCCAGCCGCGAAATGGTCTCGCGGTAGGCGACCTGGGGCGGCGAGGTTACCACCGTGGCGCCGTATTCGCGCTTCATCCGCTCGAGGTAGACCTCGAGGTGAAGCTCGCCCATGCCGCTGAGAATGGTCTCCTTGGACTCGGCGTCGATGGCCACCCGGAACGTCGGATCCTCCTTGGAAAATCGCCGCAGCGCCTTGGACAGTCTGGTTTCGGAGTCGTGGTCGGCTGGCTTGACAGCGATCGAGATCACCGCCTGGGGTACGTGCATCGACGTCATGGTGACGTGCAGGGTACCGTCGGTGAAGGTATCGCCCGAATTGCAGTCAATGCCGAACATGGCCACGATATCGCCCGACATTGCCTTGCTGATATCTTTCATCTCGTCTGCGTGCATGCGAACCAGACGCCCCACTTTGTGCTTTTTGCTGGTGCGCGTATTGATGATGGTGCCGCCCGTGGCCAGGGTACCCTGATAGATGCGCAAGTAGGTGAGCTGGCCGTAGCGCCCGTCCTCGAGCTTGAAGGCCAAAAGGACCAGAGGCTCATCGGGATCGCTGCGCAGAATCAGGGTTTCTTCGTCTTTTTCCAGGTCCAGGGCGTGGTTGGTCACCTCGGCGGGGTTGGGCAGATAATCGACCACGGCATCGAGGAGCGGCTGGACACCCTTGTTCTTGTACGCCGAGCCGAGCAAAACCGGCGTGATCTTGAGATCGAGAGTGGCCTGCCGAATCGATTGTCGGATCATCTCCTCGGTCACGGTCTCGTCGAGGATCGCTTCCATGAGCTCGTCGGAGAACATGGACACCGCGTCGAGCATCTCTTCGCGCGCGGTCTCCGCCTCGCTGGCGAGTTCGGCCGGAATTTCGCTCTCGGTCACCTTTTCACCGTTCGAGCCCTCGAACCAGAACGCCTTCATGCGAACCAGGTCGATGATGCCCTCGAATTGATCCTCCAGACCGATGGGCAGTTGCAAAAGCACCGGATTGTGGCCGAGCTTTTCGCGCAATTGGTCGCGAACCCGGATCGGGTTGGCGCCGACGCGGTCGCATTTGTTGATAAACGCCAGCCGCGGCACGTTGTAGCGCCGCATCTGCCGATCGACTGTGAACGACTGGCTCTGCACACCACCCACAGCACAAAGGACCAGAACCGCACCGTCGAGCACCCGCAAGCTGCGCTCGACTTCGATGGTGAAATCGACGTGGCCAGGAGTGTCGATGATATTGATGTGACGTTTGTTCCACACGCAATGAGTCGCCGCACTGGCAATTGTGATCCCGCGCTCGCGCTCGAGCTCCATCGAGTCCATCTTGGCACCGACGCCGTCTCTGCCCTTCACATCGTGGATCGCGTGGATCCGCTGCGTGTAGAACAGGATGCGTTCGGTGAGTGTGGTTTTGCCGCTGTCGATATGCGCGGAGATCCCGATGTTGCGTATTTTCGAAAGATCGGTAAGCACCGTACTGCTCCAGAGACACCTGTTGGCGCAGCTCACCTAGCCGCACATAGCGGGGCGCGTCAAGAGAAAATCGCCCTGATAACCGCCCGACAGGTTGGTCATACCGATGTGACAGAATTGTCGCCACAGCGACCTAAAAATCTGAGATCATTTAGTAATTTGGGTTTTCTCGAGGGTTCTGGCGGTCTTTGGCGTCGCTTTTGCCGCGGGTCCTTCCGCGGTGGGACCACGGGCGCACTGAGCTGAGACGCGGTACCATAGAAGTTCTGCAGGGGAGCCATTCAAATACGGCCGAGGAGTGCTTCGACGACAATACCGCGGTCGAGTTCATCGACGGTTTGCTCTCGCCCGGCGAGATCAAGCGGGTCGAAAAGCATGCGGCCAACTGCGAATCTTGCCGGCGGCTGCTGGCCGAGCTGGGCCGCTCGCCGTCGATGGCTGAGAACTCGCCGACCTTGCCTGCCGGGGCCAACGCCTATATATCGCTCGAGGCCGGCCAGCAGGTTGGCCGCTTCTTTGTAATCAACCGTCTCGGCTCGGGCGGCATGGGTGTGGTGTTTGCCGCCTACGACCCCAAACTCGACCGCAAAGTCGCCCTGAAGCTGCTTCGCAGCCCCGAAGATACATCCATGTCGCCCCAGCATGGGCAGATGCGGCTTTTGCGCGAGGCTCAGGCCATTGCTCAGCTGTCCCATCATGAGAATGTGGTCACGATTTACGACTACGGGACATTCAAGAGCGAAGTCTACATTGCGATGGAGTTTGTCGACGGCGACACGATGACTCGCTGGGTAAAGCAATGGGATCGCAATTGGCGGGATGTGGTGGACAAGTTCATTCAGGCGGGCCGGGCTCTTGCTGCGGCTCACGCGAGCGGCCTTGTCCACCGCGATTTTAAGCCGGACAATGTATTGGTCGGCGAAAAAGACGGGCGGGTTCGGGTCATGGACTTTGGTCTGGCCCGTTCGGTATTTGCCGATCCGTTGCCCGACGCCACGGTTGAATCGCCGCCTCCGGCCGGGGTGGTGGCGGCAGTGCCGACGGCCGGGGTTGTCACGGCGGTGCCGCCTCGGGCCGCGCCAGCGGGCAAGGCTGGAGTCAATCCGGCCGGCCGGCCGCCCCCTGCGCTCGAGCATCCCCTGACCAAGACCGGCACGGTATTGGGCACTCCGCGGTATATGGCACCGGAGCAGTTTTCCGGCGCGGACACTGATGCCCGCTCGGATCAGTTCAGCTTCTGTGTAGCGCTGTACGAAGCGCTGTACCGGCAGCATCCATTCAAGGACCGGACCGCGGAAGGGCTGGTCAAGTCGCCCGACACCACCGAGGTCCGGCGTCCGCCGCTGGACACGGGCGTACCGGCCTGGCTGCACAAGGCGCTTTTGCGCGGTCTATCGCGCGATCCCGAGGAGCGCTTTCCGTCTATGGACGCCCTGCTCTGGGACATCGCTCCGCGGCCGCGGCCACAGCCGCGCCTGCGCTTAATAGCGCCTTTTTTCGTGTCCTTTGCGGCAGTCGCCGTGGCGGTATTTTTCTTCGTCCAGAGTCGCGAGACCGGCGGCGAGCTGGAAAGTGCCCACTCGGTCATCACCAAGCTCGAGCGAAAGGCCGAAGACTTGACCAGTCAGGTTTTCGAGCTCAAGGCCGAGCTCAAGGTCGTCAGGGACAAGCTGCAGGATCCCATGAGCACTCCGGCGGTGGTCGAGCGGCTCAAAAACGAGCTGGCCGAGACCCGGGCCGACCTGGCCCTGGCCCTGCAGGCCCTGGAGGAGACCGAGGCTGAACTGGCCGATTACACCCAGCCTGTGCGCACGCCGTCCGCGCAGCGTGCAAAGGGCATAAGCGCGGCCGAAATTCGCCGGGCCCTGGACCGCTATCAGCGCGATATCGAGGTCTGTCTCACCGAATGGGGCGAGAGCTTTGGCCGCTCTCCACCGCTCTACGCCGTCCAGCTTGCCATCCGCGGCAACGGGGTTCCAGAGACCAATGCGATCACTGCCGGCATCGAGAGTCGAGTGGTCCACGAATGCGTCACCGGCCTGCTCGAGCGAATGCGCTTCCGGGTAACCCGCTCGGTCACCGTAGTCCAGATCGGCTTCCGCCACAGCGACAGCGGTGTGCAGTTCGAGATCCGTGTCGTCGAGGTAAAACGCGACTCGCATTGACAGCCGGGACAACGACCTCGTTCCGGGGACAACATCCCGCTGGGCTTTGAATCCGGGGATGTGGGCATTGCGAGCAAATGGATCGAAGTCGCCGACACCACTATTGACGTGGATGACGTCATTGTTCGCTTCCACGGCACTGCTCTTGATAGCGATACGACCGGTGCGGTGGGTCGTGTTGTACTCGACTATCCCGGCGCCGAGGCAGTGGTCGATTTCGATCGCGCTGAGAATCCTGGCTGCCCTGGCAAGGAGGACGGTTTGGCAACGTCGCTCTCGGCGGGTACGGGAATAGCGCCGCGAATGTCGATCTTGCCGTCGGGCCACAGAACGATGCCGAACGGCTGTTCTCCCGGGATAACCGACTCGATGATGGCCTTGCGGTCTTCGGGGGCCGCGGCTCGCACTCGGTCTTGCAATTCGTCGAGCTG
>JAKSDA010000155.1 GCA_022360315.1 Pseudomonadota bacterium | reverse complement strand
TTGCGGCTGACCCCGAGAAACCCGATATCGGCCACGTGATGCTGTCCACACGAATTGAAACAACCCGACGCCTTGATACGCAACCCTTTCACCTCGGGCGCAAGCTCGGCCCGCTCATCCTTGAGTCTGCTCTCCAGCACAGCAGCTAGGCCGCGCGAGGCCGAGATGCCCAGCTTGCACGTGTCGGTACCGGGACACGCTGTGATGTCGGCGATCGTGCCCGCTCCGGGATCGGCCAGCTTGAGCTCGACCAGCTCGCTGTAAAACGCCGGCAGGTCGGCTTCGGGCAGCCAGCGGACCACCACGTTTTGCTCGACGGTGAGCCGCATGGTGTCACCGGTGTATTGGCGGCACAGCTCGGACAGGCCGCGGGCCTGGTCGGAGGTCATGTCGCCGAGCGGCAAACGAACCGTTGCTACCACGTATCCCTGCTGGGCCTGCAAACTGACGTTGGTTTCCCGCCAGGGCGCAAATCCCTTGGGAAATACACCGCCCTGCAGCACTTTGCCGGGTTTTTTTGGCTTGTCCTCGGCAATGCTCAGGTCGTCCAGATAGGCAGTCCAGCGCTCGTCAGCGGGAATCGATTTGCGCTCCTTGGCCACGACTTCGCGAAACTCGTCGATGCCCAGCTTGGCAACCACGAATTTCAGCCGGGCGCGGGCGCGGTTTTTGCGCTCGCCCAGTCGCGCAAATACCCGGCACACAGCCTGGCATAACGGCAGTAATTCGTCCTCGGGTACAAACGGATCGAGCAGCTTGGCCTGGTGCGGAACCGCACCGAGACCGCCACCCACGTAGAGTTCGAAGCCGCGCCGCTCGGTCCCGTCCACCGTCTTTTTGACCGCGACCAAGCCGATATCGTGAAAATTGGCCAAACCGCAGGCATGCTCGCGACAGCCCGAAAATGCGATCTTGAACTTGCGGCCAAAATCCTGGATGTCTTTGTGGCCCAGCAAATAATAGGTCAGCGCATGAGCGTACGGGGTGACGTCAAAACTCTGATCGTTGCATACACCGGCCAATTGACAGGCAGTTACATTGCGCACCGAGTTGCCGCAGGCTTCCCGCGTGGTGATGCCCACAGCTGCCAATCGCCGCATCAACGAAGGCGTATCTTCGATGTTCACGAAATGGAGCTGGATGTCCTGCCGCGTGGTCACATGCAGGATGGCATCGGAATACTCCTCGGCCAGCTCGGCCAGAACATCGAGCTGATCAGCACTGACCACACCCATCGGAATCTTGA
This sequence comes from Pseudomonadota bacterium, assembly GCA_022360315.1. GTDB lineage: Bacteria > Myxococcota_A > Polyangia > Haliangiales > Haliangiaceae > JAKSDA01. Next base: position 14,153 of record JAKSDA010000155.1, on the reverse strand, counting down.
TCCGCATCATGCCCGGTGCATCCCACACCGTTTCGGGCCCTTTGGTCAGATCTCCGCACGGAAAATCCAGCGTCCTCGTGGTAACACCGTCGTGACGCTGGCCGTTGTCGTAACGCTGGCCGTACACGCCGCGCCGCAAACGCGTCTCGGCAAAGACTTTCTCGTCCAGTTTGCCCTGACGGCGCAACTCCATCTGAGTCTCAAAAATGTCGATCTCTCGCGCCAAGTCTTCCGGCATGACACCGGCTAGCTCGGCCTTCCACGTCGGGGTGCTCATTACAGCTTGCTCCGCATGTACGTTTGGTTTTCTTTTTCTATCGGAATTCTACAGAAATTCGAGTAAAAAAATGGACAATCACGCTAATTTAGTATAATTAACTGCAATTATTAGAAAAAATTGTACAGCAAACAACTGTACAATAGACGGTTATCCGACTTTGTAGCGAGCGCTCCGCAGATTGTGTCACAGAGCGGTGTGGGGTTTGCAGTGCCACAGTGTTGCGCGAGAACCGCCGAGATGGTCACGCGCTATTCGATCAGCAGCATGCGGACTTCCAGGGCTGACAGGGTGACCGGGACGGTGCCGTTGCGCCCATGCAGGGTTTCGCCGGTGAGGGGGTCGCTCAGGATGGTGCCATCGGGCACGAGCAGGTTGGCGCGACTGGGTTGGACGGCCGAATTGGCCGCGAATAGGGCGCGCGGAGTGTGGTCTGAGTCGGCGAAGAGCGAACAGGCCACGTCGGTGTTGTCGGCGACCCACATGTCATCGATTTCGCCATGTGTTTCCTGTCGGGACATCCGGCCCGACGGCGGATCGAGTGGCTCTTCGATCAACTGGATCAGGTCGTCGGCGAAGCCTTGCACGTCGTCCATCGAGTGGGGTTGAATGACACCGGTGCCCGGTGGCAGTCGTGCGTCGTTTCCGAGCGGTTGGCCGTGTTCATCGGCGGTTGGCCGGCCTGGTCCGACAACCACGGGCACGCTGCGAGCCGCCGCCTTTTGCATTCGTTTCCAGGCCGTCCGGTCGACTCGGTCGATGGTTGGCATGACCAGGGCGCGATAGCCCAACAGTGTCTCGATCGAAGAGTCCTCGTCGACCATGTCGTAGGGGATCCCGGCCAGGTCCAGGGCTTGCCGGGCGACCTGCATCCAGCGGGCATGGCGGGTCGCCCCCGGGTCGCGGCTGAGTTCGGCAGCGCCGACCCGGCCGATGCCGAGCACATCGGCAAGGACGGGGCTGATTGGATCGGTCAGCGAGGAAGCGACCGAAACGCGTGCATCGGCGCGGCCGACGATCAGGGCCAGAGGAGCGTATCGGGTCAGCCCGGTCCACTCGATCGCGTTCAGCGCCGAGATCAGTCGGGACAATTGCTCGGCTCCTGGCCCCAATGTGCCCCGCTCATCGATCGGTGCGCCGTGCCAGCGATCGCGAGCCACGGCCATATACAGGTTGAAGGCGCGGATACCGCACGAGAGCACAGTGATGAGCAGGTTCAGGTCACCGGTTGGCCAGCCGGCCGGCGGGCGCCAGAACGGGCTGCCCATGCCGACCTCGGTGGCGCAGGGCAAGGGCTTGCCGGTACCGGCCAGATACAGCGCGTGCTCGCGCAAGGACGGCGCGCTCATCGGGCTGTGGTGAAAGTCCATCCCGGCCAGGCCGGATATTGCCCGTGCGATTCGGGGCAGATTGCTCAGCGTTGGCGAGATCGGGGCCAGATTGTGCAACCGCGCGACAGCGCCCAGTCCGACCCGGTCGAGCGATTGGGCGAGCGCAGCGAGGGCCCGGGCCTGGTAGATTTCCTTGAATCGGACCCACCTGGTGCAGCGTTCGGGCTGGTCTGAAAGCCAACGTGTGGGCGGTTCCATCCCGTCCGAGTATTCGTCCCACCAGGCCAGGGCGTCGGGGTGGTAGTCGCAATCGTAGGCGCCAAGGCGGTAGAACATGTGGGATTGGTTGTCCACGCCCACTGCGATGACCGGCCCGTCTGGGGCCAGGCGGGGAGCCAGAATTTCGGCAAGTCTGGCGTACCAGGAGGCGACTTCGGCCAGGAACGCCGAGCTGGCATATGATGGCATTGGGAACATGCGCGGCGGAGCGGGTACAAACGCCGGCTTGCCCTGCCCGCTCCTGGCCAGGATCTCGGACCGGCGCAGCAATCGCTCGGGAAAGCCGAAGAAAGTGAGCTCGCCGTTGATCTGCGGCCCGGGCCGGACCACTGCAGCCATATCGTGACCGGCGACCAGATCGAGAAACGCCGCGAGATCGCGCTGGCCGGCAAAATCGAACCTGCCCGGAGCGGTTTCGTGCACATTCCACGGTATCTGGGTCTCGACCAGGTGAAGGCCGACACGTTTCATGGCAGACAAACACGCGCTCCAGTTCGCGCGGTCGACGCGCCAGTAGTGCATGGCGCCCGAGAACAGATCGATCTCGGTGAACGAACCACCGTCCGGGCCAGTCATTGGCCGCCCGGTTGACCCGGACGGCCCATTCGAGGCCAGCGCTATGCCCCGTTCGGTGAAGTAGGTGCGGCGATGTGTTGCCATGTCCCGTCCTCCAGGACGAATCGACTGGGTCCTTTGGCCAGGGGGTGCGCGGGTGGCATGGTCAGCAAATCGCCGGTTCCCGCGCTCTCGTATTCCGGATCCCAGGGAAGCATCAGAGTCAAGGTGCTTCCCCTGGGCAAGAGGCGCGGCATGATCGGGTGGCGATGGTCGGCGTGCTGGTTGGCCAGGGTGATCACAGCGTCGATGCCACGTTCGGCAACCCGGCCGAGTTCCCAAAGAGTCCGGACCTGGGGCGGTGGTAATCTCAGCTCACCGGCCCGCTCCAGGGCTTGGGCCGGAGTGATCCACAGTTCGTCGACCGCCTCGCGATTGTCCATCGACGGGGTTTGCCCGGCCGGCAGCACTGCCACATAAAATACCGCTGTATAGCGTTTTTTCTCGACCGACGGGGTGATCCACTGGGCGTAGTAATGCAGTCGATCAAGCGCCAGTTCAATCCCGCCGCCGATCTGGGCCAGAATTTCGTTCATACTGCACTCACCGGCGTTGAGTTTGTCACGCCACGGGGCGATCGTTTCGGCTGGCATATCGCGATCGCATATTAGCACGCCAGCTTCTTCGAAAAGCTCGCGCGCCGCCGTGACCCGCAGGTCGTCTTCGCCCGGATCGGCGGCTCCGCCGGGAAACACGTAGGAACTGGACATGAACGACGCTCCGCGATGTCTGCGCAGAAGGAACACCTCGACCTCGCTCCCGACCCTGAGTTGTCGGAGCAAGATGACCGAGGCCGCCGGTCGCGGCGTGGCATATGTCTGATTGGCCATGATCAGGGACGCTACCACGTCCGGCCGTCTCTCACCCGGGCGATCGGCCCGGTTCTCGAACGGGCCCGAGAGGGAAGCGACCGGTATAATGGAAGCATGGTGACCCGCTCCAGCTCCATCGCCCGTGCGGTTCCGATGCGTCGTGTAAAGGCCGAGTTAAGCGCACTGCGGCCGGCGATCGATGCGGCGATCGCCCGGGTGCTCGACAGTGCACGCCTGATCGGCGGGCCCGAAGTCGCCGCTTTCGAGGCCGAGCTGGCTCGAATTGCCGATGTCGAAATGGCCGTCGGCGTATCGTCCGGGACCGATGCGCTGCTGGTCTCGCTCATGGCCATGGACATCGGGCCGGGCGACGAGGTGGTGACCACACCATTTTCGTTTTTTGCCACAGCCGGGGCGATCGCCCGGGTCGGGGCCAGACCGGTATTTGCCGATATCGACGACGACTCGCTCAACCTCGACCCGGCGCGCGCCCTCGAAGCGTGCACGGCGCGTACCCGCGCCATTCTGCCCGTCCATCTATTTGGCCGCCCGGCCGTTCTGCCCCGGGCCGACATACCGATACTCGAGGATGCGGCGCAAAGCCTGACCGCTGCGCCAGTTCGCGGCCAGTGCGCGACCAGCAGTTTCTTTCCAGCCAAAAATCTGGGCGCAGTGGGTGATGGTGGCGCGGTGCTGACCGGCGATCGCCTGTTCGCCGAACGCATTCGGATTCTGTGCAATCACGGTGCAAAACCGAAGTACTTTCACCACCACATCGGCGGAAATTTTCGCCTCGATGCCCTACAAGCTGCTGTTCTGAGGGTTAAGCTGCCCCATCTGGCCGGCTGGATTCAAGCTCGCCGGAGCAATGCCAGACGCTACCGTACACTCTTCGAGCAGGCCGATGTGCCTGCAGAGCTGCGCCTTCCAGCTGATGTTTCGGAGCATACGTACAACCAGTTCGTGATCCGGGTGCCACAGCGCGATGCGTTGCGCGTCCATCTCGCCGACGCCGGGGTGGCCACTGCTGTGTACTATCCCCTGCCGCTTCACCTGCAGCCCTGTTTCGCCGATCTGGGCTATCGGCCGGGCGCCTTGCCCGTGGCCGAACGCGCCGCAGAGGACGCCCTGGCCCTGCCGATCGATCCCTGGCTAGAACCCGAGGAGCAGGATTATGTGGTCGATCGGATCGCGGCGTTCTACCGGCGCTGAATGGTCTGGGTCCAGGCGTCGAGACGGGTCGATAGCCGAGACCGGCCGGCCGACAAGAGCCTGATCACGCTGGCCAGATATACCCGAGGTGAAGCCAGCTGGCGGGGCAACGGACCTTTCGGACAGCTGGTCGCCCGGCCGACCACGCGGTCGATTCGCACCAGACCGGGACGGGATCGGAAGCGGGCGTCGCCGCAATGAAGCAACCACTGCGTACCCGGCAGGCGAGCGATCACGCGATGGAGGACATATCCCCGGCTGGCTTCAAACAGGATAATATCACCGGCGCAAACGCGCGCGCACGCCTCGACGCGAACCCGATCGCCCAGCTCGATGGTCGGCTCCATGGATCGCCCCGCGCAGGTAACCCACGTGCCCCCTGGACGGGTGACCAGTTCACGGACGAGTTGACGCCGCGCTCGATCGCTATCCGATATCACTGCCCGATCGCGTCACGACCGAGTGGGAAATCCCGGCCGGCATTGCACTGGATTGTCTTTCGAGCACGACAGCGCGAGGGTCTCGAATACCTCCTCGGAAATCACTGCCGGGGGCTCATAGGGCAGGCGACGAATTCTGCCCAGTTCTTCTTCTTGTGGTTGCTTCATCGTAGTTCCAGGGTTGCAGACTACGTGTCCGATAGCACCTGAAAAATGCCGTCTCGGGTGGCCGTGGCATCCACTTTGGGACTCTGCAGGTCGGCCCAGCACACATCCTCCAGGCCATCGTTGTTGATATCACCTGCCCATATCGCTTTCATGACAAAATCCTGGCCTCCGGCTGGCAGCGGCGCCTTGAATTCAGCCGGTCCGAGCACGGTATGATGCGCCGTATTCGCGTCGATGTCTCCTTGTGGGAGCAACGGACTGGATTCGGTGTTGCCGTACCAGACAAAGAGCTGGGTATCGCCGCCCCCTTCTGAACCGCCCACGATAAGCAGGTCTTCTGCCCCATCGTTGTTGATATCCGCGCGGCTTCGGGTGACGGCGTTGTTGACCACGGCGGTGCCGAACTTGCGCAGCGGAGCGCTGGCCGAGATTCGGGTGATCGCGCTCGATACATCGATCGTGCCGGTTGCGGCGCCATCCAGGATATAGACCCGGCCGTCGTTGCTGTTGAAGACAGTCTCGCCCCATGCCCCGACAACAATATCGCGCCCGCCGTCACTTCCCAGATCGGGAATCGACCCCATGGCCGAGCCAAAATACAACTCCGAATCAGCTGTATCGGTATGCTGGATGATGAGGTCGATCGCTGAGTCGAAGGTCGCCCGGGACGTGCCTGTGGTTCCGGGCTGTGCTCTGCCGCGGATGACCAGCACCTCGACCGTGTTGAAATAGGCCACTGCGATATCATCGCGCGTATCGCTGGTACCTTCAGTGCGGCCGAGGTTGTAAACCCAGTTGCCGAACAGATCGGCAGTCGTGGTATTGGCGTCCTGGATGATCAGAGCACGCGCATCTCCTGACCCTGTAGCATCGTCGGGAGACAGCAAGATGGTCGTGCGATCGGGCTCGGCCGTGCCGCCGTACAAGACGACCAGGTCGCCATTGCCGCCATCGCCAAACGGAGCGCTCATGACCAGATCATCGCGCTGGTCGCTGTCGAACCGCGCCGTGGCGATCGACCAGCCCATCAGGCTGCTGGTCAGCGCGTTGGCGGTGGGGTTGACACCGACTTGTACGTCGGCATCGCTCAGGCCTGTGATACCGGCAAACGATGAGCCACCAAAAAAGATATACACACGATCGGTGAAGGGCGCACTCATGGCGAGGTCGTCGACCGTATCGTTGTTCCATCGAATGGTTGTGAGGCCCTGACCGAGATTTCCACCGACCTCGACACCATCGATCGTGACATTCGGTGCGATTGTATCGCCCAGTCCGGCTGTGCTGCCAAAGTACACGTAGACCGCTCCCAAAGACGGCAGATCAACATCGCCGGGGCCCTTGATGCCGCGGAATGGCGCGGCGATGGCGAGGTCAGAGTGGCCGTCGCCGTTGAAGTCGCCGCTGGCCATCTGATAGCCCAGATGATCCTGGAAGGCACCCGGATCACTCGATTCAATGGCGGGTGTGCCGACGAAATCGGGTTTTATCGGGCCTGCCGTGGCGATCGCTGTCCGGTTTTTGAGCGCGTCGAGCGCTGCCACGGCAAAGTAATACTCGATCCCGCCTCTGAGCTGCTCGATCGAGCAGGTTTCGGGCAAACCCGGCGCTGACGGACTGACACTGAGCACCTCACACACCGCGTTGCCTGTGGTGTCGAAATTGCCGCCATCCAGCGGCTCGTTCGCCATCTTGATGATGTACTCGGCTGCCGCTTCGCCGTCGTTGTCCGGCGCAGTAAAGGACAGAATCGCCGCCTGGCGATCGGGCGACACTGCAGTCAATCCGACGATCGGCCCGGGCGGAGTCAAATCGACGGCCACAGGAAACGGTAACTCGCCCCGTCTGGGCCCGGCCATGGCCGTGGCTGTCACGGTATGCGAGCCCTCGCTGAGCGTGGCGTCGCGCAAGCACCAGCCGGCACCACCAGTCAGCTCTGCCGTCTGCGCCGGATCATCATCGATCGCCACCTCGACACTGGTCGGTGTCTCGCTCACCGTGCCGCAGATGTCCAGAGTCAGAGTTTTGGGATCGGTCCCGGACACCGTTCCCTCACGGCCGCCCAGCTCTCCGTCGTCGACCGGCGGATCAAAATTGATCGCCAGATCGACCAGCGACACCTTGCACGGCGTCGTTTGCCCGGTGTTGCCACTGGTATCGTCGGCCGAGGCGACGAGGTGATTGTCGACTCCCGAGGGGATGGTGACCTGGGCCCTGCCCTCGCCATCGGTGGTTACAACCTGCGGGGTCCCGGCGCTGTCGGTGATGGTGATGCTCTGATTGCTCAACGCTTCACCAATGGGAGATATGACCCGGACAGCGATCTGTACACCGGCGACCGTGTTGTCGACGTCGTCCGCCGGAGTGATCTGGCCGTTGCAGTTGAGGCTCGCTGGATCTTCGAAGTTGAGAGCCACTGCTGGCGGCTTGTTGTCAAACACCACGATGACCGCCTGATCGGTCTGAATCCCGTTGGAATCGAATACCGACACCGTGCAGTTATCAACCACCTCGCACACGGCCTGGTCACAGATGGTGATTTCGAGCGTCACACCCCCGCCGCTGCTCGGAGCCGGAGCGACGGCACCGCTCCCGCAGTCGGTCTCGACCCGGTCGGGCGTGCACTGAGAACTGTCCACATCGACGACGAGATCGAGCTGAATGCCGTCGCCCGGATTGCCGTTCTTGTCGGTGGTCACCGGAGCAAGTGGGCTGGTCAGGGTCACTGGCAGACAGCCCTGGGTCACGTAGGTATGGCTGCGTTTCACCACGCAGCGGTTGCCGGCCACATCGGGCACTACGATCTCGATTTCGTACGATCCGTCGACCACAAACGTGTATTCGGTAGTGCTCTTGCCGTCCTGATCGAGCTGGCTCCCGGCGATCGGAGTATCGCCATTGACCGAAAATGTCACGCCGTCGACCTCGACCTCGGAGCGCGACGCCTCGGCGACCGACGCGGTGAGCGCGATCTGAGTGTCGCCGAGGGCGTCGTTGATATCCATGGCCGGAATGATCGCCACCCCGTCGGCCGGTACGCTCAGGTCACAGGCTGGCGCCTCGGTATCGACGACAAAAAACTGGCTCGGCGCCGCCGCAGTGGCAGTGCCGGCCGAAGAGCGGCAGACCACGTACAGGGCCTGCTGGCCTTCATCCAGGGTGACCGAGAGCGCAGCAGCTCCGGCGTCGTCGGCGGTTGCGATGCCGAGCGATGTCTCTGTCGCAGTGGTCGAATTGATGGCGATGGCCTCAGCGCGAAAGCCGGCCAGCGTGACCACGTCGAGAGTAGCCTGAAACCCGACCGTATTGGGCTCGGCGTCGATGGCCGAGTTGAGCAGGCCGAGCGGGGCAAAATCCGGGTCGTCGATCGGCTGCTCGCGCACGGTAAAGCCACAGCCGTCCTTGCCGACCAGAACATCGAGCGCGATTTCCTCGGAGTTCGAGCCGCACTCGGCAGTCTCTCCGGTGACCCGCGCACGGGTGACGCCGTCGGGCAATGTGACATTGCTGAATCGAGCGTCGCCGTTGGCGTCGCTCTGCGTCGTTTGCGACGCCAGCTCGGCGCCGCTCGAGTCGAGCAGAACCAGGACGACCGTGTCACCCTCGCCGAGGTTGGAGCGCACCGGAATATCGATCTGCACTCCCGGATCGCTGCTCAGATCATATGTGATCTGACTGCTCGGCAAAAAAATGGTCAGAGAGATATCGGATGGACAGATCGGCCCATCACCGCAGCCCGCGGCCAAAAAGGCCAGTGCGGACGCCAGATAAGCCAGCTTTTTTCCCGGCCAATGTCGCGTTTTTAACAAGTGGTGCATGATAGTCCCCTGGATGAACCACAGCTCGAGAAGGCTGCATGTCCCCGCTCAGCCAAGCACTCGCAAGGCCAGCGAGCGGCGTATGGTACGCGTTTGACAGTCATCACTGTCGCTGAGATGGTGCAAGCCGTCGGGATGGACTCGCTGCCAGGTCGGCGGCAAGGCCGTCTCCGTGGCTGGTATGAGACCGCGATCGCGCAGAGCATCCCTCTCTGCCACAGCGTGCCGGCACGCCTCGAGTGAGGGCCCCCGCATCTCGCCCTGCTCGAGTAGTGCCATACCGTGACAGCGGTGGCAGTACCGGCGCAGCTCACAGACGTTGCACTCGGCAATGGTCGCCCAGCGCAACTGGCGGATTTCGCCCAACCCCGACGAGCCACGCCAGATGTCCTCGAAGGACTGCTGGCGCAGATCGCCGCAGGTAATGGGCAGACCATTGCACGGCTTGACCTGACCGCGCGGATTGATCGACACTGCTTGCTGGCCGGCCCGACACGGTGTGGCGTCGAGCGAATCGGCAGCGTCGCCCAGTTCGCCCAGCCGGCCCGACGTCTCGGCCAGAAAATCGGCAACACCGCTCCGTTCATCGCGGTAGAACGCGCGCAGAGTGGCCGCCGACATGCGCAGAGCAACCGGCTCTTGTCGGCCGTTCTCCATGCTCGTGATGGTCGCGTCAAAGGTGAACTCGGCGCCGATCTGTCGGGCCAGTTCGGCCACGTTGGCCAGGTCGCCGGCATTGACCTCCATCACCGGCGCCTTGAGAAATACCGGAACCCGCCGCGCGATCAGACGGCGCGCCGCGCTGTAGGTGCGCTGCCACGATCCCTCTTGCCGGGTCACACGCTCGTGCAAATGCGGGGTGGCCGCATACAGAGACATATCGACCTGGATCGGCCGCAGACTGGCAATGAGATCGGCACGGCGATCGCCAATGTGATGACCGGTGGTCATCAACTTGATGGCAAAACCCAGTTCGTGGGCCGTGCGCAGGATGTCATCGGCGTCGCGGCGCATGAAGAACTCGCCGCCCATCAGGTTCAAAAACAGCACTCCAGCGTCGGCGATCTCACCGAGGATGCGCTCGATCTCGGCAGTGGACAGCTCGTTGTTGTCGGCGTGTTCTTGATAACAGTGCGCACATTCGTAGTTGCAGCGGTCGGTGACCTGAAATGTCACTGTCACAGGCTGGCCGTTACGCCGGGCCAGTTCAGCCAAGATATCTGCGGCTCCGCGGTGAGATTTCATACTTGTTCCGGGACCTGTTGCGGTCTATACGGGATGCCGCAAAGCCAGCATACCCGCGGTATTGGTGCGATTCAAGTGATGCCGAGCACCTCTAGCACACCCGGGTTTTTGGCAAATTGCAGGCGATGACAATCAACCGCACCGACCAGCTCGGATGCGGTCTGTAGCACATGGGAGGCAGTATCCGTTTCACAGACATATACGAGCACATGCCGCAGCAATTCGCGCAATGCTGCAGACCGGGAAATGCTGATACGGCGGTGATCGTTGGCCTGCTCGAGAAAGTGCACGGCGGCGATGGGATAGCAAGCACCGTGGGGCAAGCCGTCGCCGCCGATGAACGGCGTCACATGGGCCTTCCATCGGCCTTGCCGATCGGGTCTGACGATCACGAGTTCGTCCGAAACCTTGCCGAATCGCGGCGAACTCTCGGCGATCATCGCGGCGATGGTCGATTTTCCAGCCCCGCTTACCCCGGCAAAGACAAACGCCTGGCGGGCGGGTTTTTCGTCGCCCCCGGGTCCGGGCAGGCGAGGTGAAATGGCGGTGATGGCCGAGGCGTGCAGAACCAGCCCGCCCAGGCGCGGCATCGCGATCGATGTCCCGATACGCACGACTGCCTCGACGCTGTTGGCGCTCTCATTGACGCAAAAGCGCCCGCACACCGGACCTGTAGCACCGGCGCCGGGCAGGGTGAATTCTCCCTCTGCGTCGAGGCGCGACAGTCCGATCCGATCGGGACCGAGCGCGGTGCGGTGAAATGCCGGATAGTCGGGTTCGATTGAATTGTCGGCCGCGCGGCTGTGGGCAAATCCACCTATTCGCTCGATGTCCACGATGAGACCCGGCTGTCGACCCGATCCGGGATAGTGGCGGTAAAAACCGGTCAGACCGGCGAGACCGTCGGGTTGCTGCGAGCGCAAGAGGACTTCCAATCCCGCCACATGAAACTTGATCTCCACATCTGGCACGATGGTGATCATTAGTGTCTACCGGTCGTTCGAGCGTTCACTGAACCGGCTTGCCAAAAACAACCACACAGTGACTCCACAGACAGCCGGGCAGCCATGGCGGTACGGGCACGGCGTAGGGCCAGATACGCACTGAACGCCACAAGTAGACCCGGTCGAGGGCAAGGCCAGCGTTGCGCGCCGGTGCGCACAGCTCGTCGAGCTGGTTGATGTGCAGCGCATCACGCGGCGCGCCCTGGGTGGGCCGGAGCCAGCTCAGGGCAGACCAGGTGTGCGCGGCGTATTGGTGTACTGCCAGCCGGCCGCCGGGGATCAAAACCCGGGCGCATTCGGCAAACGCGCGCTGGTAGTCGAGATAGCGAAACGTGCCCTTGCCGGCAATGATCGCGTCGAATGTGGTGCTGGCGAATGGCAATGCGTGTCCGTCGCCGCACACAGCGTCAATTCCGCGTGCCCGGGTGTGGCGCAGCATGAGCGGCGAGAGGTCGATACCGATGCGGGTACGGGCTCTGCTTCGGGATAGGAGACGGCCGGTCCCGCAGCCGATCTCGAGCACTCGTCCAGAGCGGACAATGTCTAGCTGGGGCGCGTCGATGATGCGAAATCGGGCCCGCGAACGCCGGTCTCCATGCCGGTCGTCGTAGCCCTCGGCAGCCTGGTCATACGCGGCGCGGATGGTGCGCCAATGCGGCGGTCGTCGCACCGGCGTGCAGCTATGAATCGGCGATCAAAATCTGCCGGGCGACCAGGTCGTTCAAGCAGGTCTCGACGTCGCGCAGAGCTGTCTCGCGATCGACCTCGTAACGCTCGGTGAGCTCGTCCGCAGAGCGCTCCACAGTGCAGCCTTCGGCGGCGAGTTGCCAAAGACAGGTCGCGGTTGCATTGAGTACGTGCAGCTTGTTGTTGTCCGGGGTGACAATGAAAGCCAGACCGTCCACGATGCGTCCAGCAGTCTGCGGATTGCGGCGATACAGGTTGGAGCTCATCAAAATGTCCTGTCCTTACCGGACAGGCTAGCACCGTTTTCCAACCCGCTCTACAGTGCTTCCATGAGCTGGGCCAGGTCCCTGCGCGTGTTGGTCGGACGAATTGCCGCAGTGCATGCAGCGCGAATCCTGGCTGCCAGCGCAGGGCACCGGCCCGACCGCTCGTTCCGTGCACAACGGTTCGGACCTGCGACGACCGCGGTCGAGCTCTCGGCGTTGGCCAAACTGGTGCGCGATCTGTGTCGAGTTGCATTCGACTCCGGTCGAGTCGTCGGCCGTCCGGCTGCTCTGCCCGGTGATAGCTCCGCCTCGCATTGTTTGCGCGCTCTGCCCGATTCACTGGTGCGCAGCCACATGTTGGGACCGCTGGCCTACAGCGCAGGCATCGCGCGCTTTCGCGATGATTTCGTCGCCAGTTCCCTATTGGCCGAGCTGCGAGAAAAGACCGTGTCCAGGGTGATCGCCGCGATGGCCAGAGAGGACGTTCCGGTCATCTTGCTCAAGGGGATCTCGTATGCCACCACGCTCTATTCGGACCCGGCCGAGCGACCTATGTCCGATGTCGACCTCCTGGTGCCGCCCGATCGGCATCGCAATGCCGCGCGCATACTGCGTCGGCTCGGATATTGGGTTGCCGGTTCAAATCAGCAGTCATCGCCGTTTCATCATGCGATCGGGTTCAAACGCAAAAATTCGTCTATTGACTTGCATCGGTCGATCATGCAGTCATGGCGCAGCCGCATCGATATCGGTGACCTGTGGCGGCGTGCCCGACCCGCGCGCGAACGCGACGACGGCAGTCTGCGCCTCGATCCGGTCGATGAGGCGGTGATCCACCTGGCCCATATGGCGCGTCATGAACTGCGCGTCCCCCTGGTCAATTATGTCGATGCTGTCCGAATTCTGGCTCGCCTGCCGGCATCCCCGGCGCGCAGTCGTGAACTGGTCGTACAGCGCGCCCGCGCATTCCGGCTCGGCCGCGCGGTCAGCGCCGCGCTGGACATGACCGATGCGCTCAGCCACGGCGTTTCGATCCGGCCCCGGATCATGCCGACCAGCGACGAAATCCTGGCCCACTCACCAGTACCTCGCCCGCTTCAGATAGCGCGCAAAGCCCTGCTCGTGGAGGGGCCCACTGAGCTCATCGGCTTCACTCTGATCGAGGGCTACGGCCGCATCGCTCACCGGTTTCGTCGCTGAACGCCGGACTCGATGCCCAGCGAGGGAGCCCTACTCAGAGGGCGCCCTACTCAGTCGTAATAGTACGAAGCAAGGGAAGAACTGCGGTCTTCGGTGAGCTCGCCGAACTCTCCCTCATCTTCGAGGACTTCCACAAGGGCCTCCTCGTCCAATCCCTCGACCTCGGTAATGGCACGCTCCCGTCGCGGACGAAAGAAACGCTCATGAGCCGACTGCTCGGAGATCTGTTCGCCCGGCAGTGACTGCTCGGCTGTGTTGGCAGCCGATTCTTGCCGCAGTGATTCGTCTATTTTTGACGATTGTGTTGGCTGGACTTCTGCCGATAACTCGCTGTGAGACTGCTCGGGTTTCGGCTTTCGATGGGAGGATGTGATTCGCTTCCAGTACTTTCCAAACATCGCGCGCCTCTACCCTATGTCCACCATCTCTCCTTGCAAGTCAAGATCTTTGTGCAGGCGCCATGACATTTCTGGCCACAGAGGCAATCGCGCACAGCTGTTCAAACGGCTTATGCGGTTGTTCTTATCGAACGATCCGATTGCTGGACTGTGGCGGGCAAACCGTTGGGATCGGTCTGCGGATCGCACGGGCAGTTGTCGCCGCCATTCGGCTCGTCACCCTGGCGGGCAGTTGCCGCTACCATTCGGCCCGTCACACTGGTCAGGCGGGCAGTTGCCGTCGCCATTTGGCCCGTCACACTGGTCGGGCGGGCAGTTGCCGTCGCCATTTGGCCCGTCACACTGGTCGGGCGGGCAGTTGCCGTCGCCATTTGGCCCGTCACACTGGTCGGGCGGGCAGT
>JAKSDA010000308.1 GCA_022360315.1 Pseudomonadota bacterium | reverse complement strand
TACCAGTTCAGCCAGGGTGGGCAATCTCTCTCCCAGTTCGATACGTTCGTAAGCCTCGGCTGAGCATCCCACCGCTTTGGCTGCTGAGGCGATCGTCTGCTCGCATTGATCTCGAGCGTGAGCCAGGTACACACCAAGACGCGAATGAGGTCCATAGGCCCGCTCCTCTGGCTCTTCCCCCATCGCTTCCAGCACACGATTTGCGTCAAATCCCAGCCCGTTGTGCATCCGGGCAAACAGCAACAGAGACGGCAGCTGTCGCCCTCGCTCAATCCGCGCGTAGTAATTCAACGTCCGTCCAACCGCTCGCGCCACCGCTGTCTGAGTCAGGTTTTTCTTCACTCGCGCCAACATCACTTCCCGCCCGAATCGCATATATCGTTCCACCGTTACATCGTATAGTGGCTCCACTAAGGCCAGCACGACAAACTGTTCCTGCATACTGCCCGCGAAACGCCGGCGCAGCCGTGAGTAAATGTCATTGGACGAGACAACCACACGAGCCGGTTGCGGGTTCAAATCGTGGCCAGCCCGCCCTCCATGCCAGTAGCGCGGCGCTCGCCGGCCTGGTGCAATTTGCTGATACGTGCCCGCTGGGCAACGACAAACTCCCGAGCCAGAAATGCCGTTGTCGTTTGGCGTTTCGCCGTTGCTCTCGAGCGGAACGCCACCGTCTGGAGCGTCACCGTCGTCATCACCATCACTATCAAGAGTGGTGTCGAGTAGCTCTTCGTTGAGCAACTGGTCGCGTATCGAGTCGGCGAGGGCGAGCAGAAACGGAGCCGTCGCTCGTCCGCGGAGCTGGTCAAGAACAGCGATCAGCCTGGCGAGGAATGTAATATCCGATGGGTCGCTTTCTGGCAGGTTCCCTTGTTGGCGCAGCTGAGCAAGCACATTCACCACCACGGTAAGCACTCTGCGCGTGGGCTTGCCGTCGATTCGCTCGCCATGCCGCTGAAGCAAAAACAGCAGATCAGCAAACAGGGTCTCCTCTGGCGTTCTCCGGTCTGTGGGAGGATTCTTTCCAGCAGGCACCAGCGAAACGTGAATCCGCCGGGGGTCCACTTCCAGATGATGCAGCAGCCGATCGATCTCGGCCCGAAGCTCTCCCAGGTCGATTTCATCGTCATCGTCGTAGACGTCGGCATCAATGCGCATCCAGACGTGCTCACTCTCCTCGAACTCGTCCAATAGCGGTCTCATTGTCTCTACCAGACGAGCTTTTTGCTCGCTGAGCACTTCATTGACAGCGTCTCGAGCAATCACTCCCTGCTCGATCCTGGCCAGAAACTTACGATAGGAGGACAAACGGAGACAGAACGCTTCGAATCCTCCGGGGCCTTCTGTCTCGAAGGTTCGACCTAGCATCAAGCCCGGGTTCGAATTCGCCAGCATAAACCGAGAAATCTTGCGCACCACGTCCGACACATCCTTGGCTCCAATGATCGAGCACATGGCTTCTATGCCATCGTCATCTAATCCTTGAATTCGCGCAAACTCGGCTTCAAGTCGTTCCTTTGGAACGCTTCGTCCGACCTCCACGTCATCACCGTCGCCTGTAAGTTGCACATTTCCATCGAGGAGAACTCTCATCGCTCACCCCCCTCGACCTTGGAGTTCGTAGGTATACTTCCGCTCAGGGTAGGTATTCTTGTACATATACTTGCCTTCCTGGTCGGGGCGTTGCACATACAGCGCTCCGACCACCTGAATTTGTCCGCCTTTGAACCTAGCATTTCATGTTCCACTTCAGCAACATAATATGTTGGAAAAATGGAACATGGAGGAGCTCGGGTCGTCAGCAACTGGGATTTGCGCATGACAACCAATGAAGAGGAGTACTTGCACGTCCGATGTCCTGTTGGATTCAAGGAGAAAGCAAAGGAAGCGGCTCGAATCTGTGGAGAGTCGCTAACCCGGTTCGTCATCCGTGCAGTCCAACAAGCGATCGACGAGGCGAATCCAAAACAGTGGTTGGTTTATCGCTGCAAGAAGGACCAACGAACAGCGTGGCAGATCGTCCAAGCTCGTGATTTTGAGGAGGCCCGTTCAAAGGCCGGGGAGCTCCGTGGAGCTCGCGGGTGGCGACTTGAGGTTGTCCCCCAAAGTGACGCGTTTATAGACGACTGGGAGTCGGTCGCGGATTCGTGTTGACCGTGTCGTCCAGGGTAATCCGATTCAACCCCTTGATGGAGGGGAGAGGTCGACGAGATCCTGGGCGCTCGCTGCCCCGAGGATCTGTTTGCCCGACGCAGAGCAGGCCCAGATGCCCGAGGTTGGATTTATTATCGACCCCTGGACCTTTTGCAGAGTCATCCCTTGAGGCGGTTGTGGAGGCGTTGACGGACTCCTGCGAAACAGGAGAGGGGCGATAGGTTCCGACCTCGTCTTGGCCGTTCGATTTCCGAAGCATGCCTACCTAGGAATACATGTAGCACAATCTGCCGAAATGGGACGTTTTTGCTAACCAGTTGCTGGCAAATGGGACGTTTTTTATACCCACTTGCAACACCGTAGTTTTTAAGAATTTGAAATGAAAGAGAAAATTGAGGAACTAGCGGTCCCATATATGATCTTCATATAGAAGATCATATAGGCAGGGGTCCCGTTTCAAGCGGGACCCTGCCCGAGGTCTGAAAAGCGCAGCAGTGCACCTTAAGGTGCGTCTGAAACCTACATTTGGATGCAACGTACAAGCCCTATGTGGATCTGCTGCATCTGGTGTGAGTGCTTTGCGATGTGCTCGGAATGACCACGGAGTGAAGAGATCTCCTCCCATCATCGCGATTCGCCTACAGCAAATTAGTGACATTGTGGTCTATGTAATTTTTGACACATATGTACCTATTTATTACTGTGCCATATGGGCAAAAGCCGAAATAAGCGCAGTAGAAGTACCAGATCCCTCGCTTCTCATGTTGTAGCCATCGCCAATCAAAAAGGAGGCTCGGGCAAGACCACCACCGCAGTGAATCTTGCCGCTGCATTTGTTGAGCTGGGCAAGCATGTGTTGCTCATCGACTGCGACCAGCAGGCGAATGCAACTAGGTGGCTCGGCTGTAACGAGAACGAGAGCGACTTGCTCGAAGTATTCACCGACAAGCGCCCACTCGATGAGATCATCCAAACCACGGACTCGGGCATCGATGTGGTGCCGTCGTCGACGCATCTTGCAGGGATCGATCGGGCCATGGCCAACGAGCTGGGCTGCGAGATGATTTTGCGCAAGGCCATCGCCAAGTTGCCTAACAAATGGGATCTGATCCTACTCGACTGTCCTCCGGCGCTGGGCCTAATGACTGCATCGGCTCTGGTGGCAAGCCAGCGCGTTCTCGTACCAGTGGAAGCCAAAGCTTTGGGCCTTGAGGGCCTTGCCTCGCTGATGATGACCATCGAAACCGTGGCAGATCGACTCAACCCCGACATCCAACTCGATGCAATCTTGCCCTGCATCGTCGACCGACGCACTCGCCTTGCAACCGAAGTTATTGGCGCTCTCCGCAAGAGGCTCGGTCGCAAAGTTCTCAAGAGCGAAATCGGTGTAAACATTCGTCTCGCTGAGGCGTTTAGCCATCGACTGCCCATCACGTCGTATGCATCGAGCAGTGCCGGCGCAGCGGATTATCGTCAGGCAGCCATGGAGCTCGCCAAGAGGTGGCGTTGATGGCTAGCCGCAAACGGAAAGCCCTCGCTCGTAATCCGATCGATCGCGTCCTGTCTCTCCCCGAGCCAACGGAGAAGACCGAACCGCGTCGCGAAACCCGCCGGAAAAAAGCTAGCCGAAAGCAAACAGGCCAGCGGAAGGCCCGTTCGTCCAATGTTGGCCCGACAAAGGCGAGTACTCCAGCCAAGCCTCCGAGCAAACGCGTGGCTCATACTGTGCGTATTAACGCCGAGTTGCTTGATGAATGCCGGGCGGCGGTCATCGCCCTCGCCGGTGCTCCCTTGCGCCTGACGCTTTCTGATTTGGTCGAGTCTGCTCTCCAACGCGAGCTGCAGCGACTCAAACGCCAACACAATGGCGGGGCAGAATTTCCGCAATATGACGGAAAACTCCGTGCAGGGCGGCCTATTGGTACGTAGGTGTACTATAGGTGTACTATATGTAGTAAATAGGTCTATTGCACCTATTAATACTAATAGGTTAAATACACACATTTATTTCATTGAGGTAGACTCATGGGTATTCGAGCGCCTTATGTACAATGTACCTATTTATTTCATAGTACCGATTGTGTTCAATGTATCGGCGTATGGGAAAATGCTCGGCGCAATTGTGGGCTGACGGGCGCATCGCCGCGGCGTTCTTGGTCGCCATAACGGCGTCGGCTGACTCTGAGTGTTTTGGCGGCCTCTTCTTGGGTGAGACCGTTCTGTTTGCGCCAGGCTTTCAGCTCGGTACCGGTGAGCTGAAATGACTTGGCCAGCGGTTTGGCTTTGGTTTTCACGTTGCGAATGGTGCGGTCGGTCATCCAGTCCGGGGCGCGGAGTTGGCAGCGTGTATCGAGTGCAGGGCCCACGTCCCATAACCAATCGCCGAGTGCATCGATTTGACCAAGCTTGTCGAGGTTGCGTTCCAGGCGAGTCCACGTTCGCGATGAGTGCTCGTATTTCATGCCGGACATGCGGAGTAATTCACGGCCGGAAATGAC
This sequence comes from Pseudomonadota bacterium, assembly GCA_022360315.1. Classification (GTDB taxonomy): domain Bacteria; phylum Myxococcota_A; class Polyangia; order Haliangiales; family Haliangiaceae; genus JAKSDA01. The sequence continues at coordinate 7,242 of JAKSDA010000308.1, read as the reverse complement.
AACGAGGTTGCTGCCGCGTCGGCGCGATTCGTAGAGCCAGCGGGCGGGCAGCTGCAGGCCGAGCGGGACAGCGGGTCCCCACCGGTTGGTCTCTAGCGTGGCCAGCTCGACGGGTGCGAGCGCGTAATTGCTCCCGCTGAGCTCGTTGCCGCCACAGCCACTGTAGATGGCCGGGTTGATCTGCAGATCGATCCCGGCTACTTCCCACCGATCATTGTTGAGCGTATCCTCTCGATCCTTCCAGTACACGAGCGGATTGCGTCGTCGGCGCTGTTTCTTTTCGTCCCATACTGTCAACTCTAGCTTGGTGAATAGCTCGACCATGTCCATGGCTAACTCGCGATTCCTGGAAGCCGAGGAGAGTCTCATCGCATCGAGCGCTGCCCGCAGGGTCCAGCGAACCCAGCCCGTATGACCTTCGCGTGACAACAAGACCAGAAGGCCCGTCCAGTGTCTGAGGCCCGTGTATCGGTAGAACGCTTGCAAGGAGTTAGAGATGTGCTCTGGCAGGGTCGACAGGTCCGGGATTCCCGGCAATGTGAGCTGTGCTGACTGCTGGCTCTCGGGAATGCCGAATTGATGATGAGAGGGCAGTAATACCTCCAACGTTTGATGTTTGGGGCTGTGGGCTGTGCCGTCATTGGGGAAGATCGAATCGCGTTCCAGAGTCAAATGCAGATGCGAGTGTCCAGCGATGACCCCTTGTTGGACTTGGCCAGCATCGATGCGCATGCGCGGGATGCGCTTGGCCTCGATGACTTCTCGTTCCAGTGAATAGAGATGCGCAAGTGCAGATGTGGGAATCTGAACACTGCGATGGCTTTGTGGATCGGTTGCTGTCAAAAGCGGCGCACCGAGTGAAACATCTACGAGGCGCCATTGATCGACTGGGGGGACTACCGCCAGACCATCGAGTATCGGACGTGCCCAGGCTGCGACAGCTGCAACGTCGGCACCTGCAGGCCAGAGCGATGGCAGCCATTCACCAGGGGACAGGGTGGGGCACAGTGCCATCAATAAGTGAGCCAGCGTCCCGGGGACCGAATGAAACGGCCACGGCCAATGCGCAGCAAACGCTGGCCGTTCGAGAACCGGGAGCTGATAACCGGGCGAAACCAGTTGCTCGACCAGTTGGACGGCGAACTCGGTGGTCTCCTTGATGAGCTTTGCCTTGTGCCGCTCGATTCGATCAATAGCTCGGTCAACCGTGAGACGTCGACATCCCGAACATTCGAGCGACAGGCATGCCCAGTACGCGACTTGGAGACCGAGTTGCTTGGGACAGGCGGGAGGTTGTGCGGGCACCGGGTCGGTCGGTGCCTGCAGCGATGCAGCGGCGGCTATGTCATTGACGGACTCCCCGGGCCGATAACACCACGCGTCCACAGACTCCCAGGGAGCCAGGCGCAAGTGCTCGATCAGCGCATCGAGGCGCTTACTCAGAGCTGGGGTAAGGATTCGCGTATGGTCACGGGGGCGCACGTTTGTCATCGATTTGGTCGCACGTAGTCGGTGGGCCCGCCATTCGGTTCACTGAAGCGACTGCCGTCAAACTGAAACGGTAGCCAGCGTGTTGTGCCGGCGCGATGCTTGGCGACACCGAGATAAACCGTGCGAGGCAGGGCGGGGGGGTCGCCGCCATTGTCATCGTCGAAGCGATCCTGGCAGAGCACGAGCACCGAATCGGCTGCATACTCGATTTCGCCCGATTCTTTGCCCACACCGAGGAACCGAGCGGGGTTGCCTTCTCCCGGGCCGAGATCGTTGACCCGCTTCTGCCCGGTCAAATACGGATAGTGTTCACGCGCCACCGACGAGATCAAAATTACCGACGCATGATGATCTCGCGCTGCCGCTCGCGCTGCGTAGGACGCTTGCCGGATACGTTCGCGCAGATCTTCGTACTTGTTCCCGGCGACTAACTGAAGGTAATCGAGAACGATCAGACAAGGACCCTCGGGATGAAGCGTCCGCAACGCTTGTATCTTGGAGTGGAGTTCCTCGTAGTGCCAACCCATCGGCGGCGAGACCTCGATGTAGAGTGGCCACGAAGAGATCACCCCGCCATGCTCCCTATGAGCCCGACCGAGTCCCATCTGGTCGCTGCCTAGATACAGATCGCTCCATCGAGCATTTGCGCGCAGGCCGAGAAGACGGGCCATCAGCCCCATCTTGTCGAGTTCCAGACCTATGTAGAGGACGGGGATGCCAGCGACGCACGCCGACTCGGTCGCTTGCAATGACCACTGACTTTTGCCAACGCCGCTGGCCGCAACCAGAATATGCAGCCCTGCCCAAAGCCCACCACCGAGCGCTGCATTGACCGATTGCCAGGGCAGCGCGACAGGCACCTCGCGACCTTCTGCCCGGTCGAACATGCGGCCAACCGACTCGTTGTAACAGCGGTCGACTTTCGACTGCAGCAGCGTGGCGACTGCATCCTGGCCTTTATCCTGTGGGCTGGACACGACAAGCCCGGCTTCCGGGTCGAGCGCGTCCATGCCTTGTGCTTGCAGGAGATCATTGTCATCCATGGCTATGTGAAATCCTTTCGCCCTCGGCCTTTGCGACGCGGCGCAGTACTATGCATCGTCTGAGCAGCGACGCCGCGATCTTGTCGGCGTATTTGTGGCCGGCCTTGTCGTCATGGGTGCGGATTAGCACCCTGGTTTGGTCTGGTATGCGTGCCGCGAGGTCATCGGTCCAGCTCCCGCTGATCACTCCCAGCACCGCCGGTGCTTTCGAGCCAGCCTGCTCTGCCCAGCAACTCCACACCAGCCAATCGGGCACGCCTTCGGCAATGAGCACCCGCCGGTCGGTGGTTCCCGAGCGCAGCAATTCGACTCCACTGCGGTTGGCTAGCACCGTACCTTGAATATCGAACCCCCGCGGTGAAAGGCCTTTGGGCTTGGCATCGCTGCGTGTTGCTCGAGCATGTACTGTGGCTAAGTCGCCCTGCGCATTCCAGAATCGGGCGATCACGCGATGACTACTCTGTGCCCATGAATTTCGACCCATCTGCGCCCAGTCCGGCAATGAGTCCGAACGCGTTGGCAATGCTCGAACCAAATCGAGCCGTGTGATCACCTCGGGTGCAAACCCGCGCCCAGCCAACCAGCTCGCTACGTCGGCATCCTCAATTACCGGCCGACACTGTTCCCAAAACCTATGAGCCTCGGCGTTTCCCGGATACCGAGGAACATAGGGCGCAGATACGATTCGGGGCGATCGGAACATACGCGGACGTTTCCTTGGCGTTGTCGATCCGTGCCGAGGTTCTGGTCCATTGCAGATCCCGGCATCTGCACACTCGACCCAAATCCGTTTCCAATCCACCGGCTGCGCTGTTCCTGCCAAAACCCAGGCCGCCAGCGTGACGGGATCACCTCTTGCGTCACATCGATGACAGACCCAGCCTTCATTATCCCGACGAACTCCAATTGGGCCCCGCCGGTCATGACTACTCCGAGTTTCCCGCCCACAAGATGGACAGGGCGCAAGACTCCCTCGGCGTGTCTCTTGCAGGCCGAGTGCCTTGCCCACGGCGAGCACACCCCGCTCTCGAACCTGGTCAAGCCATCCATCAGACATCCGAACCCTCCTGGAATGAGCAGCATCGAGTGTTCTTTGCCCTGTGCAAACCGATGGGCCGCCAAGCCCACGTAGTTGGGTTGGATAGAAACACTGTACCTAGCAGCTTACTCGAGGGGTATGACACTGCCCCGAAAAGCCGAACGGCAGCCGATCTCGGCTGCCGTCCGACCACAGTGTTTCTATTTCGGCGTGTGCCGTGTTGGACCTTAGCATCTGGGTATGACGAACTCACGAAGCCCAAATGACTCTGAGTGCACTCTGAGTGCAGAATTGGGGCACGCCGCCTACCCCCCCGGACCGGGGGAGTGGGGGGTAAACTTCTATTGCGTCTATGTACAGTTCATATAGTTGATTTTGCTCTAGTTCACATATGTCTGTCTACTTTGCCCGGACCGCAGGCCTCTCCCTGGAGGGTCTCTGTGGCGCCCCCACCCCACTCCGTCTCCGCCTACCCCCCACGTCCTGGCAGCCTCGGGGATACACTTAGTAGATCTTTATTTTCAATGGTATAGCTCAAAGTACATCAGGCTGATGGAGCGCTCATGAAAGTGGCAAAGAAAGAACACAAGACCGTCTGCGACATAACTCAGAGAAGTGGATCGAACCTCTAATGGATGCAGGGTGGACGGTACTCCCGTCCGTAATTCTGGAGCGACAGCAGGCCCTGGGACTGGATCCCCTGGACGTAACATCTTGCTGCAGTTGGCACGGTACTGGTGGTATGCCGAAAACCCTCATCATCCTACTAAGAAGACCATTGCAGAGTGCATCGGTGTCAGCATCAGCACGGTACGCAAACGCATCGCTAGAATGGAGAAAGATGGTCTCATCAGACGGAAAGCCAGATTCGACGACAAACGAGGAGGCCAGCAGGCGAATGCGTACATCTTCAAAGGGTTAATTGAGGCGGCAACGCCCAAAGCTGCAGCTTGTGGGGACGGAGGGCGCAATGGATTGGTGGCCACGAGGCATGCAATGACACACGACAGTAGATCAAGACACGAGCGAGCGAGCGTCCGGGTAGTCCCCGCGAGTGCAAGCAATCAGCATTCCATAGCGCCGGGAAAGCGGACGAGGACAATGAGCTTGCAGTCCAGCTCGAATTCCGGCCCTTCGGCCATGGTTCAGCGCAAGGCCAGGGCAGACGGTGGACTCGCCCAAACCCGATCGACTGGGCCGGCCGAGGACTGGACTCATGCCGTGTTCCGTCCCGACCTGTACCAGGCGCCCATTTTGCGTAAAAGCATGAGCGACGTTGGACGCCTCGACCAGGACTCGACCGGAGCTGGCGATGGCAACGTTGCGCAGACCGCCGCGGACGGTGTCGCAAGTCCCGCTCAGCCAATGCCACATCTCGACAGGATTGCTCCGCTCTTTGGCTCCCATGACCTGTCCAGTATTCGCGCCCATGTCGGTGGAGCGGCAAGCGATGCGTGCAACGCCTTGGGGTCTGAAGCATACGCAACCGGCAGCGACGTAGCGTTTCGCTCGACGCCGAGTTTGCACACGGCCGCTCATGAAGCGGCCCATGTTATCCAGCAGCGGGCCGGGGTATCGCTCGAGGGCGGTATCGGCCAAGAAGAAGATGCCTACGAACGCCATGCTGATGCGGTAGCCGACCGGGTTGTCCGCGGCGAGTCGGCGGTCGCGCTTCTCGACGCGGTTGGGTCCAGCGGTGCACCGCGTGGTGGGTCCGCTGTGCAAAAACAAACCAATCCTCCTCCGGGCCGGAAAAGGGGCCGCAGTAGCACTAGCGGACACGCATCGAGTGCGGCTGCGGGTGGGTTTGCTGCTGCGGGTGCCGTCGTCGGTGCCGCGGCAGCACCGACCGCGACGTTTAGCGGCAGCGTCGACCGAGTCGAGTGGGCTGGCGGCCACGGGTTGACCGCATACGGTGGCGACATGCGCACCAATCCGGTCTGGACCCCGGGCACGACCGATCACGCAGTGGCGTTCTCCGTGGGATCCACGCCGAATCTAAACGTTCGTATCGCTCTGACCAGCCCGGCCCCCACGCCGCTTATCAGCGCTGACCTGCGCGGCAAAATTGGCTCGACTGTGGTTGCCCAGGGCTCGGCCAATGTCAACGGCAACACCATCGAAGCAAACCTGGCCACCACATCCTTGCCCAACGCGGGCCAGTTCGGCCAGGCGGTCTATACGATTCAGTGGGAGGCGTCAACCGGTGGCAGCTGGAGCCCGCTGGGCAGTTCGGGCGGACACTTGCTGTATTGGCTCGCCAGCGCTCCCATCGGCACGCTGTACAGCCTGGCCGCAGCCAAGATTACCGGATATGCAGCTGCCGGCGGTGCGCCTGCCGCCGCGATTCGCCAGGGCATCCACGGCGAAATTCCTTACGATCCGAGCGATGGCAACATCGAGGCTAATCCTCTGGACATGTACGGCGGCGGTGGGCATGTATGTGCCGACTTTGCTAACCTCATGGCCTTTCTTGCCCGTTCCGCCGGATTGGCGGCCAGTCCGAGGATTTATTTTGGTGGCATCAATGTGGCGGGAAAAATGTTGTGGGTGCGCGACGCCGGAGTCTCCCTAGTCAGCGTCAATCCGGGAGCACATGACTTCACCTATCACGCCATCACGGATGTGTCTGGCACGATCCACGATGCAGCACTCAACCGCACGGGCATTGATGCCCAGGCAGCTCATGCGGGGTTGAATCTGCGACTCGCCGACCTTTCGTCTGCAGCGGTGCCCAACGGCAAGGTTGGAACCGCGTATACGGCGTCAATCAATCGCGTCGTCCAGACGGTCGATGTCGTGTACCGCAGTTTCGGCGGATTGCTGTCGAGCGCTAGTTTTGGTAATGTCGTGCCGCTCGATTTGCCCCATGGCACTAGCGGGACTGTCGATGTGAACGGTGCCTGGTCGATTACCGCAGGCGCCTTGCCTGCCGGTGTGACCCTCAATCCCGCGACCGGTGAGCTCTCCGGGACGCCAACCGCAGCTGGCACGTCGACGTTTACAGTTCAGATCGACCTCGGTGCCGGTATCACCGGCAGTGCTGCCCTAATCCTCACGGTTGCTCCATGACATGGAGGGCACGAATTCGAGCCCCCTGGCTGGCCATCGCACTGGTCATCGTTGCAGGAGGATGCATGTCCAAGACACCAGTCAAGGATTCCACCCATGACTCAAGCACACAGTCGGCTGGCCATACAGCCGCGGCAACCGCGCGTCCATTGGGGCTGGACGACTGGCTTCGCGACGAACGGGTAATCGGTTTGGGCGCGTTACTACCGGCGGAAATCGGACCATCCGTATCTGTGCCCAAACGGGACACCATCATGAAATTCGGTCGCATTGCGGTTCCCGCTGCCGAGGGTCGCCCCATCGTCGACCGGGCGCTGCACCGTCAAGCGGTGGATGAATTTCGCCGCCGGACGGGTGCAACCTGGGTCAACAGCGAGGTCGAAAAAGCAATGCAGGTGGTGGATCACCTGGCGTCGGAAGCCATGCAAGATAAGTATTCTGGCCCGGGGGTGGTGGTCACTTGGGATGATCCGGGCAAGGGCTACTATCGCATTGCTGCGGAGGTCGACGGCATCCATGTGCAGTGCACCGGGCAGCTGGACGCCTGGTTGAGCTGCACAGTCGCCAGAATACTGACGCGAGAGCAAGCGCTGGATG
>JAKSDA010000297.1 GCA_022360315.1 Pseudomonadota bacterium | reverse complement strand
GCGAGAGCCTGCAGAATTCGATGCGCTACGGCCCGGCACCCATTGGCAGAAAGCAGTACCGGCACGTGCAGAAGATTCTGGCCCTACTCGAGTCTCAGCTGGGTCACATCGAGGTTACCTGCTCTGAGCCGGGCGCGCGGGTCACACTGGACGGCAGATTGCTGTTCGTGGCCCCCGGTAAGGCCAGCCGATTCGTACGCACCGGTGAGCATCAGATCATCGCCAGCAAGAGAGGACGCGAGACCTATCAAGCCTCGGTCAAGCTGAATCCCGGCGACCGCAGGCGCTTCTCGCCAGTGTTGCCCGCGCTGGACCGGGTGCGCACCGAGCGCTACATGCCCGCCTGGGCACCGTGGGCCAGCCTGGTCGGCGCGGTGGCCACTGTGGGTGGAGCCATATATATGGACAGGCGAGCAGAGCGCGCGATGGAGCGCTTTGACATCGATTTCAACGGCAATCCCCGCTGCAGTGCCCGCGGCTGCTACGACGATGAAGAGCGCGAACAAGCCGATCAATTCGAGCGAGCGGAGCGGCAGCGCAACGTCGCAGCCGGCATGTACGTTGTCGGCAGTGCGGCCCTGGTCGGTAGCGCTGTACTGCTATATATAAACCGCGAACGCATTATATCGCGCCCCGAGCGGACGCACCCCAATGCGGCGAATGACGTGGCGATTCTGCCCATGACGAGGGCCGGCTACCCCGCGGGCATACAGGCTCGCATCCGTTTCTAGCCATGAGGAGGAGGTATGATGGCAATGAATCGCATATCCGTTCAAGCACTACTACTGACCAGCATGCTCATGTGCACAGCCGGCGGAGGGTGCTTGCGCAAAACCACCACCGTCGAATGCGATCACGGTCTGCGCTGCCCGACAGGAATGACCTGCGCGGCCAATCAGAACGTGTGTATCCGCGGTGCCTGTGGCAACGGCAAAGTAGACTATCTTCTGGGCGAGCTATGCGACGATGGCAACATCCTCAGCGCCGATGGCTGCAGCGGCGATTGCCAGACCATCGACACGTGCGGCAATGGCAAGCTGGATCCACCCTTTGAGCGCTGTGACTGGTCCATCGAGGGCACCGAGTGCAGCGACGATTGCGCCTCGGATCTCGAGTGCGGCAACGGCTTTCGCGACCGCCACGAGGTCTGCGACGACGGCAACACCATATCCGGTGATGGCTGCAACGCCGAATGCTCGCTACTGGAATACTGCGGCGACCTCATCCAAGATCAGGGCGAAGAGTGTCTACCGCCGGATCCCGACGGCGACGGCAAGCCCGAGAACTCGGAGGCTTGCGACGCCGATTGCACCTTACCCATGTGCGGCGATGGCCACATCAACGCCCTGGCCCTGGTGGGCAACATCGGCTACGTCGAGGCATGCGACGAGGGTCTGCTCAACAGCAACGCCCCCAACGCCGACTGTCGCAAAGACTGCCAGCTTCGCCGCTGCGGCGACGGTATCCTCGACACCCTGTTCGGCGAAGAGTGCGACGACCTGGCCGGCAACAGCGACGTCCCCAACTTCGAGCGCTGCCGCACCGACTGCAAGCCCCGCCGCTGCGGCGACGGCATCCTCGATACTGACTTCGACGAGCAGTGCGACGACCCGGCCGGCAACAGCGACGACGCCAACGCGATCTGTCGAATCGACTGCACGCCACGGCGGTGCGGCGATGGCATCCTGGATACCGCATTCGACGAAGTGTGCGACGATGCCGACGGCAACAGCGACGCCGCCAACATGGACGTTTGCCGCACCGACTGCAAGCCCCGCCGCTGCGGTGACGGCATTCGTGACGAAGCGTTCAATGAGGATTGCGACGAGGGCCCCGACAATAGCAATGTACCCAATGCCGAATGCCGCCCCGACTGCCGATCTCAGCGCTGCGGTGATGGCATCCTCGATGACAACGAAGAATGCGACGGTGGCAATGGCACGCCCCGCGATACCAGGACATGCGACCTCGACTGCACAGTTGCTATCTGCGGCGACGGATACCACAACGCGGAAACAGACGAACAGTGCGATGCTGGCGATGAAAACAGCAATGCGCGCAACGCTACCTGCCGTACTGACTGCACTCCGCGCCGCTGCGGCGACGACATCCGCGATGATGCCTTCGGCGAGCAGTGCGACCGGGGCGATGATAACAGTGACGACGCCAATGCCGAGTGTCGCACTGATTGTCAAAGGAGGCGTTGCGGAGACGGCATCATTGATGACGGGTCTAGCGAGCAGTGCGATCTGGGAAATAGCAATAGCAATGCGCCAAATGCGGGATGCCGCATCGATTGCACACCTCGACGCTGCGGCGATGGTGTCACCGATGACGCGTTTGGTGAGGTTTGCGATGGCGAAGGCAGCTGTGTGGGAGGTGGGGAGTGCAGAGATGAATGTACAGTGTGTCGCTGAGAAGCAATGTGGCACTCGATAGTTCCCAGTGAGGATGTAGCGTGTTCCGTTTGTCTCATACCGCTTTTTGGATTTACTGTTTTTGCTTGCTCGTTCCCGAGACTGCACTCGGACAATCTCCTCTGTTTCAAGACTTTGCCGCGCTCTCCGAAAGCAATAACGTGAGTTCGCAGATTGAACATGGGCAGAGCCCTAGCAGTCAAAACTCTGAAGAACCAGCAAACACAGCCGCTCCCTCTACCGACCCCGGAGCACCTGCCAAGGTGCCGCAATCGCCGAATTCCCCCTCTAGAACACAGGAGCTCGGCACCAATCGGAGCAGCCACTTCGCTGCCGGCGGTAAAATCGGCGTCAACATTGCCACGTTCGGTGGTCCTGATGCTGACCGCGATGAGATCGAATCGACTTTTTCGCCGGGTTTTGCCATCAATGCCTTTGCCAGATTTGCGTTTATAGAGCGCTGGTCGATACAATCGGAAATCTCGTATACAACGAGGGGAGCGCGCTATGTTGTCGATGGAGAGAGGCGATCTCCATTCGATCTGTCATACATCGAGTTTGCTATCGCCCCCCATGTGAGATGGCCTCTCTCGCGAATCTACAAGCGCCTTGCCATTGATTCATATATTGGCCCTGCTGTCGGCTACCTGCTTAGTGCCCAACGTGCAGGCAAGGAATTGACCGGATTCAAGAGCATTGACTTTGGGATTCAAGGAGGTGTGGGATTATATCTCTCCTTGCCATTCGGCGCTCTTCTTGCAGATGTAAGGTACTTTTTTGGTATCCCTGATATTGATGAAACGCCTCTGAACATCAAGAACCGCGCATTCTCTATTCTCCTTGGCTATGAGACGCCGTTGCCATTTGATTGGTAGAATCTCTCCACATGCAGCATTTGCCTTAGGTTACTGGGCACTCCATGTTTTCTCATAAACCACCCGGCAAGGGCAGCAGCCACCGCGGACACGCTAGCCGCAGCCATGGTGGTTCGAGCGCGGACTGGGATCACAGAGAGCGCCAGCTCGACCCCAAAGAGGAGCTCCGCCAGCTGGCCGAAAGAGACCTGGATGCCGCTGCCGATCTGGCGAGGATCCGGGGGGTCGAGCTGTACTCGACGCTGGCACAGATGGGAGTCGATACGGCCGCCCTGAAGCAGCGCCAGGCGGCGAACGTAGCCGCACAAAACCAAAAAGAACAAGCCCGCCGCG
>JAKSDA010000327.1 GCA_022360315.1 Pseudomonadota bacterium | reverse complement strand
GACAGGCGAGCAATGCGACAACGCCGGCGACAATAGCGACGCCCCCAACATGGATGTTTGCCGCGCCGACTGCAAGCCCCGCCGCTGCGGCGACGGCGTTGTAGACAACGCCGCACTATTCGGCGAGCTATGCGATCAGGGCGCGGACAACAGCAACGCGGCCAACGCCGATTGTCGGCCCGATTGCCGACCCCAGCGCTGCGGCGACGGAATACACGACGGCGGCGAACAATGCGACGGTGGTAACGGCGTCCCCCTGGATACCGCCAACTGCGACTTTGACTGCACCGCTCCGATCTGCGGCGACGGCTACCATAACCTGGCTACCGACGAACAATGCGACGCTGGCGACGCAAATAGCAACGCCCGCAACGCCGCCTGCCGCCCCGACTGCACCCCACGCCGCTGCGGCGACGACATCCGCGATGACCAGTTCGGTGAACAGTGCGATCGGGGCGATGACAACAGTGACGTTGCCAATGCGGAGTGTCGCACTGATTGTCAGAGAAGGCGCTGTGGTGATGGCATCGTTGACGACGAGTCCAGCGAGCAGTGCGATCTGGAAAATAGCAATAGCAATGCGCCAAATGCGGGATGCCGCATCGATTGCACGCCTCGACGTTGCGGGGACGGTGTCATTGATGACGCGTTTGGTGAGGTTTGCGAGGGCAATAGCTGTGGAGGATCGCAAGTCTGCAGTGATGACTGTACAGTGTGTAGAGCTTCTTGATTCCTCGGCTAAAGCGTCGTCGCCGCTACAGCATTCGGAATTGTGATGAAATCTCTTTATGCAACCGTCTGCGCGATCTACATCTTGTTGCCAGCTATGGCATTTGGACAGCTCGATGGAGAGATGCGCCCTTCATCCCTTCTCATTGCGAATTCCCATAACGAAGATGACGGAGAACCAAAACAAGACAGCCGCTCAATGGGTGATGAGAGGCGATCTGACCCAGAACATGGCGCACCGAAGCCAGTCGGACAAACTGCCCGCAAAAACACAGTCAAGAAAAGCACTGATCCGCAGTCTGTTGACCCAACTCGGAATGAAAAACTCTTCGCTGGTGGTAAGCTAAGCGTAAATGTGGCCACGTTCGGGGGGCGAGACGCGGATGGTGACTTCATAGAATCTACATATTCGCTCGGATTCTCGATTAACTTGTTTGCCAGATTCGCTTTTACAAAGCACTGGTCGATCCAGTCCGAGTTAGCATACGCAACCAGAGGAACTGGGGTCGTCCTCGAAGGAAAGAAAAAGTCTCCTTTCAAGTTTTCATACTCGGAATTCGTCATTGTCGCACATGCTCAACGAGCCCTTTCACGCATTCATGAACGTATGGCTGTCCATGCGTTGTTTGGTCCTTCAATAGGCTACTTACTGAGTGCCGAACGCGATCAAATGAGCTTGACAGATATTTCAAGCATTGACTTTGGCATTCATGGTGGAGTTGGCTTATCGCTGGCGGTGCCATTTGGGGCTCCGGTCTTAGAAATTCGATACTATTATGGCATTCCGGATTTAGATAAAACGCAGCGAGACGTGAGCCACCGTGCCTTTTCGATCTTCCTTGGCTACGAAGCACTCCTGCCATTCTAGGTGTGTAGCAGGCTACGCAGTCCGGCCAATCAGGCAAGAACAAATCGCCATGTTCTCTCATAAACCACCCGGCAAGGGCAGCAGCCACCGCGGACACGCTAGCCGCAGCCATGGTGGTTCGAGCGCGGATTGGGATCACAGAGAGCGCCAGCTCGACCCCAAAGAGGAACTCCGCCAGCTGGCCGAAAGAGACCTGAATGCCGCTGCCGATCTGGCGAGGATCCGGGGGGTCGAGCTGTACTCGACGCTGGCACAGATGGGAGTCGATACGGCCGCCCTGAAGCAGCGCCAGGCGGCGAACGTAGCCGCACAAAACCAAAAAGAACAAGCCCGCCGCG
>JAKSDA010000537.1 GCA_022360315.1 Pseudomonadota bacterium | reverse complement strand
CGAGTATCGTGGGCCAGATAGACAGCCCCCATACCGCCGCGACCGAGCTCCCGTATCAGCTTGTGAGGTCCAACCAGGGTGCCCGAGGTGAACAGCGCCGGGTTGGACTTGCCATCGCTCTCATGGGGCTCCCTGCGCGGTACCATTTTGGTAGCTCGGCCAATTTTCAACGGTCGATGAGGCGCCAACATGGTACTGGCGTGTCGCAGATCGGTCTCGATAAGCCCGGGTTCCGGGGTACCGTCTTGCTGGGCGACTGACCGGTGGGGCTCATCCTCCAGACTCGCGTCGTCGGTCGATACCGGTACGTCGGGGTTGTCTCGATCGCTTTTCATGATCAAGCTGTGCAGTCATGATATCAGCTCGACCGGCCAGGCCCAGCTCGTTCGCGTACACAGTGAGAGTCCGTGTCCTCTAGCAGGCCCCGCCTGGTCGCCCAATGTGAGAGGGTTGCTCGGACAAGTTTTTATCCGCATTCCTGGTGAGGACACCGGAAGTGACATCTCGAAGGTTCGGACTCAGTCAGAGCTCGTCGGCCCTGGGCTCCAGCGGCACCACTGTCAAGGCGACCGGTGGCGGATACGCATTCAGATACACACGAATCGCACCGCCGGTATCGACGAACCCGCAGCCGATTCGCCGGCCATTGTCGTCCACCGCGGCCAGCATGACAGTGCCCGGGTCGGCTTCGGTGGCCTTCTGGTCGGCCGCGGCACAGCCAACCGATGAAACCGCTGGGCCTTGGTGGCCGCCAGTAAACTGCTTTCGAGTCTGGCCGCGGCCAGGCATTGCTTCGACCGCTCGAGCTCAGCTCCGGCTGGCTCAACCGACGCCTCGATGAGCTCCTTCCTCATCGCTGGCGCGAGCTACACGCCACATCTGCACGGCAAACATCCGAGCAAGGCCAAGATTCAAGCTAGCTCTATTTCTCGAAAACCAGGTGAGGTGCTACAGCCGTGCCTTCTAGTGTGTCGCGTCGCCGTCCGGGGTCAGTGACGTTACAGAAAACGCGGAGTTGGCGTGATTTGCCCATCGATTCTTGTGGTGCCGGTTGGCCGAGCATAGCAGCGTAGCGCGGTCGGCGTGACTCTGTTCACCAGGGGCGTAGGTGGTCTCGAGCTCGGTGGCGTTGGGCAGGGTCGATACATGTTCGATCAGAAGCTCGAGTGCACGGCGGCCGTAACCGCGACGCTGATAACGCCGGTCGATCATGAAACGCCACAGGAAATACTCGCTTTTGTCCGTTTTGAGGGAAAGCATGGCAAACCCGACCGGCTCGGATCCAGCGTAGATTGCCCGGAACCAGGCCTCCTCGGGGTAAAAATGGGCCTGGGCAATGGAAACGGCATTTGACGTCACATATCGCTCTTGCTCGGGAGCAACGCGAAGATCGAGAATCGCTCGCAAATTCTCGCGATTGACCTGGCGCAATGAGACTCGATTATCCGACATTCAAACCTCGCAAATCATACATCGCGATCGCTCTGTTTGGCCGCGTCAATGCGCGAGTATTCTTCCAGCTTGCGGTAAAGAGTCTTACGATCCAGGCCCAGGCGGAGTGCCGCGCGAGTCTTGTTGCCGCCTTCGTCTTCCAGCACCCGTTCGATGTAGAACCGCTCAACCTCGGCCAGCGACATCTTGCGTGCCACTGCCGTGGCCAGAAAATCGCTGGCCTTGCGCTCCTTGACATGGTTGGGTAAATCGTCGAGCCCAATTTCACTGTCGCGGCATAGCGTGAAACCGCGCTCGATGATGTTCTCGAGTTCGCGCACGTTGCCCGGCCAGGCGTAGTCGAGCAGAATACGCTGAGCTTCGGCACTGAGCCGACAGGACCGCGGCGGGTCGACCTTGCGTCCAGCCTCGGTCAAAAAATGCTCGGCCAGTGGCAAGATGTCGTCTGGTCGCCGGCGAAGCGGCGGTAAGTCGACCTGAATGACATTGAGCCGATAATAGAGATCCTCGCGGAAGGTGCCCTGACCCATCATCTCTTCGAGATCGCGATTGGTCGCCGCGACCACACGCACATCGACCTTCTCGGGTTTGGTGGTACCAATGGGCCGGATTTCGCGCTCCTGAAGCGCACGCAGCAGTTTGGCCTGCATCGATCCGGCCAGTTCGCCGATCTCGTCGAGAAAAATTGTACCGGTATGGGCCTCGCTAAACAGGCCGAGTCGGTCCGAATGGGCGTCGGTAAACGCGCCTTTTTTGTGGCCAAAAAGCTCGTTTTCGATCAGCGTTTCGGGAATGGCAGCGAGATTGACCGGCACAAACGGACCGCTGGCGCGCGGCGAATTGTAGTGAATAGCTCGGGCGATCAGTTCTTTGCCCGTGCCGCTCTCGCCGGTGATCAACACGCTCACAGTGGACGAGGCGATGCGCGAGACCAGCCTCAGTACTTCTTGCATGGCATCGCTGCGCACGATGATGTTGTCGAACTGGTAACTCTTTTCGACTTCGCGCTGCAGCCTGGCCACCTTCCTGCGCAACTCGCGTTCGCCCAAGGCCTTGTTGATGACCAGGATCAACTCCTCTATTTCGAATGGCTTGGTAATGTAGTCATAGGCACCCAGCTTGACCGCCTTGATCGCAGTCTCGATGGAACCAAACGCTGTGATCATGATGATGTGCGGCGATTCGCTGGTCGCCTTGATATCGCGAATAAGGTCAAAACCGTCGAGATCAGGCATGCGCAGGTCAGTGATGACCACATCGACCTGGCCAGTGCGCACTCGCTCGATGCCAGAGCGGCCACCGGCAGCTGCAATGACCCGATAGCCAGTATCGGTGAGCTCCTCCTCGAGTAGATCCCGCATCGCGTGGTCATCCTCGACCACCAGGACCGTCGCCTGTTCAGGAGCGGCCACTTCTATTTCTGCGTCGGCCATATCTGCAATAACGCTAACATCTCGCGCCCGCCACTGCCATTTCGCCAGTCCATAATGAACCACAATCGCATCAGCAGAAAAGTTCCGAGACAGAACCGGACCGTCGGAGTGCGGTAGAGTGGTCGATGATGAGATACGAAGGCGCCATCTATCGGCCACCGAGCGAGGCAAACTCGTACATCTTGCAGGCAACCGTCGGCTGCTCCTGGAATGCATGTACCTACTGCAACATGTACCGGGCCAAATCATTTCGGGTGCGGGACCTGAATGAAACATTGGCCGATATCCAGATGGCGCAGCAAGCTCTCGGCACCCAGGTGGAAAAAGTCTTCGTGGCCGATGGCGATGCGCTGGTCATGGACCTGGTACATTGGGAGAAAATCCTCGTCGCCTGTCGTGACACGTTTCCCGGGCTAAGACGGGTCAGCGCCTATGCGACCGCGATGAACCTCAACCTCAAGAGCGCCCGGGAACTCGAGCGATTGCGCGCATTGGGGCTCACTTTGCTCTATATCGGTCCAGAAACCGGTGACGATGTGACGTTCAAGCGAATCGCCAAGGGAGCTAATTTTCGGGACCACGTCGAGGCTGCCAGGCGAGCCCACGATGCCGGCATCGAGCTGTCGGCGATTTTTCTTCTCGGTGCTGGTGGCACCGAGCGCAGCCAGGAGCACGCAGACGGCTCGGCCGCGCTCATTACCGCGATGGATCCCGAATTTGTCTCGCTCTTGACCTTGACTGTGATCGACTCGACGCCGATCGCTAAACTCCAGTCCCGGGGCAAGTTCGAATTGCCGGACGTGCAGGACATGCTCGGCGAGCTCCGCACCATCGTGATGCGCGCCGACCCGACCGACGCGATCTTTCGCACCAATCACGCGTCAAACTACCTGCCGCTGTCGGGGCGACTGCCCCGCGACCGCGACCGCATCGTCGCAACCGTCGATCGAGCCCTTTCGGGCGATATCGGGCTGCGGCCGGAATGGACGCGTGGACTGTGAGTTGCGAGGCTAGCGAGCCGCCGATCGGTCCCGGCGAACGCGGCGCCTGCTCAGCGCCCCCCGACCTTAAGCCACCGACCCGGCTTTGTGCTCGGCCCGCCTTTGGTCCAGAAAACGCTGGGCCTGCTGGGCAGCGTGACCGCGCCACAAAAGGCCTTCGGCCCGACCGCCGGATTCCCGCATACTGGCCGCGCTCGTGGAGTGCGTGGGGTTTTCGGTCGTCCAGGCCGATGATGGAGACACCGCGAAGGTCGCGGCAGCGGCCGAGTGACCGGACTTGATCTCCATCGACCCGCCATACTCACAGTCGACTGGCGAGAGATTTCAGAGCAAGAAGATCAGTGATAAACTACGTCAGGCGCTCGGCAAGCTGGACTGATGCCAGAAAACGCTGCGACAGATCGGCCCCACGGCAAAGTACTCATCGCCGATGACAGCCCGAGCAATATCGGCTTCTTATTCACCTACCTGGGCGAGCGCGGGTTTCGCGTCCTGACCGCGCTGAACGGCGAGGAAGCAGTCGCATACGCAGTTCGCAGCGAGCCCGACGTGATCTTACTCGATGTCATGATGCCCGGGTTGGACGGCTTCGAGACCTGCTCACGACTCAAATCGGACGTCGCCACTCGAGATATTCCGATCATCTTCATGACCGCCTTGACAGACATGGAGAGCAAGATTCGCGGCTTTGAGTGCGGGGCGGTCGATTATGTCACCAAGCCCATCAACAAAGACGAAGTACTGGCCCGCATCAATACGCACGTGTCCATACGGCGCCTGCAGCGCGAGCTGCGGGCGCGAAATCAGCTCCTGGAACAGAGGCAGGGCGAGCTCGAGGAACAGCGAAACCTGCTCACTGCACGAAACGAGGAGCTCGATGCGTTCAACCACATGGTGGCCCACGATCTCCGTGGGGCACTGAGCAATATCCTCACCTACGCCGAGCTGGCCCGATTTCATTTCGAGCATGACTCAAACGACCGGAATGACGACGGTGACGATGCCGCTGCCATCGATCCGGAGCTAGAGCTTCGAAAGATCGACAATGTGGCGCGAAGGATGAGCGAGATCATCCAATCGCTCCTGGTATTTGCCAGTGTGTCGCGAGAGCAGATCCGGCTCGTTCCAGTCGACATGGCTGCAGTGGTCGCTCGAGTCGAGCAGGATTTACAGGTTCAGATCACCGAACGCCGGGCTGATATTCGCAAGCCCAAAACATGGCCCGTGGTAATGGGATACCAGCCCTGGCTGGAGCGGGTATGGTTCAACTATCTCAGCAACGCACTCAAGTACGGAGGCGATCCCCCCCAGCTGCACCTCGGCGCGGAGCGAGAGGCCGGGGATTCGATCCGATTATGGGTCAGGGACAATGGTCCCGGGGTTCCGGATGGAGCTCGGGACAGCCTCTTTCTGCCCTTCAAACCCGGCGATCGCAAGCGGGCGTACGGACTGGGCCTGGGCCTTTCCATCGTGAAACGCATCGTGGCCAAGCTCGGTGGCGAGGTCGGTCATCGCCAGACCGACGACGGCAGCTGCGAGTTTTATTTCACGTTGCCACTCGCTCCCGATCCAGCCGGCTGAAGGCTGACCCTTGCGGTTGTTATACACCCTCGGCGGCCCGGTGTAGCACTGCCAGCGCGCGGTCGATATCGCCGCAGTTGTTGTAGAAATGGGGGGCGAATCGGATGCGATGATTGCGGTATGCGGGGTACACACCGGACAGCGCGAGGGCTTCGACGATCGTCCCATTCGAGGCTGGCTCGCGGTGGCTCACAAAGACGATGGTCGATCGGCGCCGGGAGTCGGTCGGGCTGGTCACGATGAATTCGGTGCCAGCGAGGCCGGCAATGAGCTGGTCGACCAGTTCCGCGTCGTGACTGCCCACGGCGTCGACGCCGATTTCGAGTATGAGTTCGACCGCGGCTGTCCATGCGGTGAAGTTAAAGAAATTGGCAGTGCCAAAGATATCGTAGCGGCGTGCGCCCAGATCGGTGGGAAGGCGCGGTTCTGGCGGCCCGCTGCCCAGATCGGCGGCTGTTTGCATGGACAGCCAGTAGGCCTGGTTGTAGTGGAGCTGGGCCAGGAGTTCGCCGCGGATCCAGGCAAAACCGGTCGCGTACGGGCCGCACAGCCATTTCCAGCCCGAGCAGACCACAGCATCGACCGGAGCGGTGTTAACCTCGAGCGGACGAGTGCCAAGCGCCTGGGTCGCATTGACCAAAAACCACACGCCGCGGTCTCGGCACAGCGCACCGATCGCTTCGATATCGGCGGCGTAGCCAGAAAACGAGTGAACCCAGCTCATGCAGAGAACCCGTGTGGTCGGCTTGATGAGCTCGGCGAGTTCGGCGGTATCGAACACCATGTCGGCCGGTCGTTCTATCCGCACGGTTACGCCGCGCTCGCGCAGTGAGAGCCACGGCAGTAGATTGGACGGAAAGTCGCCGCCCATGAGCAGCACGTCGTCACCCGCGGACAGCGGAATTCCATTGGCGAGAAGGTGGATGCCGTAGGAGGCTCCGTTGGTCAGGATGATTTCACCGGCAGGCGTACCGATCAGGCGGCCGAGTGCGCGCTTGAGCCGGGCCGGAACACCGGCGAACCGCTCGCCGGTGAGCTCCCACGGCGATACTTTCCAAGCCACAGCGTCGCGCGCGGCCTCGGCGGCAACGAGTGGGAGCGGTCCCTGGTGGGCTGCATTCAACCATACGCGATCGGCGAAGCTGCCGAAGTGATGTCGGTAAGGGCTGGCCATATGGTGGGTAGTATAATTGCTCGAGGTCCGGCAATCCTGCGCATTCGCCCAGTTACAGTTACGGGACCTCGTTGCGCCGGTTCTGCAAATACTCCCTGCCGCGCTCCATCAGGGCAGTAAAACCGCGCTCGTCACCGGCGCGAACCACCGAGCGCAGTCGCTCGACAGCATAGAGAAGCGCGCTGAGCGATTCGGTGCCGTAGTCGTTGAGCGCTTGGATTTCGTAGTATAGACGGGGACTCTCGTCGGCGACCCTCTTGGCCACGTCGAGCTGGGCGTCAAAGGTGGTGCTCGACAGCTCGGCCAGCTTGGGCGCGGTTTCGCCACTCTCGGCCAGAGCAGTGAAAAACGCGATGTTGAGGGCATGCGACAGGCCCAGCACATAAGCGATGAACCGATCGTGGCTCTCCAGGCCCATCTCGACCAGCGTGGCCATGGTCGGAGCAAATAGCTCGCGGGCCTCGTCGTTGGCCGCAGGCACACCGAGATCGTCGATGAATACAACATGGCGGCCCGATAACAACTCGGTGCTCGGTCCAAACATGGGGTGAAGCGAGGCCACCTTGACCCCGGTCCGGGCAAGGGCCTTGAGACCGCTGCGTATCGGGCTCTTGAGCGAACAGACGTCAAAAACCAGGCCTTTTGGTCGTATCTCGGCCAGGTCGTGCAGAATGCGGCGGGACGGTTCCATGCTGGCCGCAACCACGATGATCTCGTGCTCGAGATCGGACTCGCGGTGGCTGGAATAATGGGTAAACGCGGCCAGAGAATCGTCGGGCTGATTGGGATCGGCCAGCTCGACCTGATACTCCTGAGACGACAGAAAGCGCACGAACCAGCGCCCCATGTTGCCACTGCCGCCGATGACCAGGACCCGTTTTCCGGTTCCGGTCGCCCCCGCGGCAACTCGCTGCTTTTCCTGTACGGTGAGTGACGAGCGAATGAGCAGGAGCATGAGTTCCTGGGCGACGTCTGGCGATAGACCGCTTTCCTCGGCCGCCTCACGGGCACGCTGTAAGACGACGCGCTCCTGGCGAAAATTGCGGGTCGAAACACCCGCCGTACGCTTGACCCGGCCGATCTCGAGAGCCAGGTGCTGGCGCTTGGCGATGAGCTCGATGAGATCGCGGTCGATGTCCGAGAGCTGTGCGCGCAGTTCGTCAAGACTCATAACAATTCCCCATTTGGAGTTCCAGCGGGGCATTACCCCAATGAGCCAGTATAACACATGGCGAAACCGACCACAGATAGCGCGCACCGCTGGTTCAGACCGTTGGCAATACCAATTGAATCGCGGCGAGAAGTTGCTCCCTGGACACCGGCTTCTCGAGAATCGGGTTTTCTACCCGGTCGAGAAAGTCCGAGTAGGTGGTGGCAGTGGTTGCGGCGATGACAAAAATCGTGGTTCGGGCCAGCTCGGGTCGCTCGCGGGACAGCCAATCGTAGAGCTTGGTGCCGTCCACCTCGGGCAACAAAAGATCGGTGATGATGGCGTCGGCCGACGACCCCGAACTCAGTAGATCGATCGCCTCCTGGCCATCGCTGGCCAATATCAGGTCGTAGTGGTCGCGCAAGACGCGCGAGTAGGCCCGTACGATGCGCTGGTCGTCATCGACCAGCATGACGGTGGCTCGCATGGTGACAGCCGAGGCGCCGCTTATCACCGTGGCCCGCTTGTACGCCTCGCGCAGATCGTCAGCGCTCGGCCGGGGAACCAGAGCGATAAACGTCGCGCCGTCGCCATGCACCGACTCGACCATGAGATCTCCACCCAGTCGGCGCAAGATCTGCCGCGAAATCGACAGGCCAAGCCCCGTACCAACCGATTCGCGCTTGGTCGTGAAGAAGGGATCGAAAATTCGCTCGATGGTATCAGGCGGGATTCCCGGTCCGGTATCGGATATTGAAATGGCCACGGTCTCGTCATCCGCCCATATCGATATGCGTACTCGGTGCACCGGGCGATCGACGTCGCGGATGGCGTGGGCTGCGTTGATCAATATATTGCTGATAACCTGGGCGAGACGAGTGCGCGGCACGACCAGCGGGGGCAAGTCGCTGGCATAGTCGCGTTCAATGACTCCCCGCGACGTGATCTCGCGACCGACGATGCGGATGACCTGATCGATCACCTCCGATATGAATACCAGCTGAGACTTCTCTTGCTCGTCAGTGCGGGCAAAGATGCGCAGGTCGCGGACGACATCGGCCACCGCCTGAATGGCTCCCGACATCTCGTTGAGAATATCCTCCCCTTCCATGGAAGGCGCCCCGGTACGAGCGACGCGCGCCAGGTCGGCGATCTCTGCGGCAGAGATCGCGCGATCGAGTGCTCCCAGCCGAAAGATCTCGTCGGCGGCGTTGATGAGCGGAGTCATGACGCTGCGCAAAGCCTCTACCGACAGCAAAACCGCGGTCAGAGGGTTATTGATCTCGTGGGCCACACCGGCGACCACAGTGCCCAGCGCAGCCAGCTTTTCGGACTGAGCGTAAGAGGCGCGAACGTTTTCCTGCTCCCGGCGCTTCTCGGCCCGCAGGACTGTGCGCTCGACCAATACCAGGACCTCCCTCGGCGCGAGTTCGGCGACGACCATGGCCTCGTCAGCGCCGTTGAATATCGCTTCGAGAGCGTCCGACTCGTCGCGAGCGACGTATCCCAATGGGACGCCGCCGAGCACCTCGCGAACCCGCTTAATGGCCTGCTCCGCTTCGCCCTGGGCAATCTCGACGCGTACGGCATTGCGCGCGCCAAAACTCCGGTCTTTCGTGATATGCGCGAGCGTTTCTGCAGACTCGCGATCCGGTGCTAGAAGGGTGGTTTCGATGGGTTCGTCTGCCATCGAATGCTACTCTATCCTACCCAACGGCCGGGGTAGTGGACAAAAAACTGCATCAAGCGGGACGATGTTACCACAACTCGTCACCCTCTCGCACCGGCATGGCCGGGCGATCGTCGGCCGTGTGGACGTTGTATGAAGGGAGCGCCCGGCGCCGGGCCAGACCATTCCCAGCATGAGCCGCAAGAGCAACGCGGACCGCCTCGCTCTACGGTGCGTGTCCGAGCAGCAAGATCTGTGCACCGCGTGTTGAAACTATTTTCGACAGAATTCTGTTATAAACAATGAATCAGCTGATCCGGTGGTCATCGAGAGCCATGCCGAGAAGCAAAATCGCATTCGGCGCCGACGGTGTCGATGTTACTCGTCGCGATCTACACACGGTTACGTTGGCGGGATCGACGTGACCGCGCGCGGCCCAGCCATTTCGCGCTCGGGCTGTCATCTTTCGGCAAAGCCCTGGACGGTCGAACTCCGGTCGGCTCGACCTGGCAGCAGAACGCCTTGTTTGATCCACAATTACTGCATTTCTGTATAGAGCCTGATCGGAGTCACCGAGAAATTCTTATCGATTTCTCGATTCATACGTTTTACTATCTCAGTATGGTGGCTGAATCGGCTTCCAACCTCGTCGGGACCTGTGATGAAGCGGCCAAGGGGAGTAAAGGCCGCTATGGATCGCGGTTGCCTCGATGGAATCGATCGGATGTGAGAAACTGTTCAAAATCAATCAAGACACAGTTACTCGTGTAATTGTCGAGTCGCAAGGAAAGTAATACTCGAGACATCGATAACGAGAGCCCATCACACAAAAATCTCCCCTCCCCGGGCTCTTTTTATGAGGAAATTTTGGTGAGGTTCCACGTGATCCTGGAAACATTCCGTAGGCTCGAATGGTTCGCTTTAAGTTCGCGATGAGCGCCCTGGTCCTGGTGGCGGCGGTGGTCGCAGCCATCGTGCTCCCGGTCGGACGTTGGTTGCTCGACTTGGTGGAACAGATCCGGCAGACCGGTGGGTGGGGAATCGCGGTGTACTCTGTGATGTACGTAGCAGCCACGGTCGCTCTCCTGCCCGGGTCTCTGCTCACGATCGGTGCCGGATTCCTTTACGGCCTGGCCGGCGGGATCGCTGTCGTGGTTCCTTCTGCAATCGCAGGGGCGACCGTGGCCTTCTTGCTCGGTCGCTCGATCGCGCGTGACTGGGTTCACTCCCAGGTGGCCAGGCGGCCGCGTATGGCCGCGATTGACCAAGCCATCGCCGAGCGATCCCTGCTCGTGGTCTTCTTGCTGCGCCTATCCCCACTATTCCCATTTAATCTACTCAACTACGCACTGAGCCTCACCCGGGCGCGGCTGCGTGAATACGTGGTCGCCACTGCCGCAGGCATACTGCCTGGCTCGATTCTATATTGTTACATCGGCACCACCCTCACCGATTTAGTAGCTCTGCAAGCCGGCGCGCCTCTCGATACCGGCGTCGCTGGCCGCGTATTGTTGTGGTTCGGGCTCGCCGCTACCTTGCTCGTCACGGTCCTCATATCGAAATTGGCCAGAGCCCGTCTCCAGCGCGCTCTGCGTCAGTAGCCAGGTGCGGCCCGCCGCTGTGATGGTGTACTCGCCGAGGAGAATCCACATGATGCACAAGGCAAATCAACCCGAGCGTCCCGCTCTACCCCCGCCATTTTATATGCCATTTTATTATGCGTCGCTGAGTTCGATGTGGTTGTTTTATCCAGTGGCAACCGCTCCAGCCCGGCCATTCCTCGACGGTACGGGCCTCGTCCCTGCCCTGTTCGACGGTCACGCAGTCGCGGTTATCGATTTTCAGCGCTATAGCTCGCATTCTTCGACTTCGCTCGACACTACCACCGAAATCGAATTCAGTCTGCTCGCCTACCCACAGGCGCGCAAATCCCAAATCCCACCCAGCATATCGCTGGAGGATTTCCTGGCCGGCAAAGACCAGACCAAGCTCATCGGCCACAGGAGACTGCACATCCCGACCGACAATCGACTCGCGGTCGAGGCCGGGAGGGCATTGTTCGGTGCCCCCAAATTCTATACGACGTTCACATACCGAGTGCCTTCGCACAACGATCCCACGGTGCACACCTGGAGCTATACCTGCCACGATCCCGACGGCGAAGGAGCCATCTTTTCCGTCGAGGCCGACGTTCGCGCCCTGTCCGCGGCAGTCACCAGCAGCGCACCACTCACCGAATACAGCGTACTCGACGGCGAGCTGATCGGCTCGCACTGGAACTTGCTCGGCACGCTGGAGACCCTCTACCCCAACGGCAGCGCCAGTGAGAGCATCACTCTGTCACTGGGCCGGAGTCAGAATCAGATGCGCGAGGACATGGATTCCATCATCGGATCTTCTCGACCAGTGGCGGTACAGATTTTCGAGTCCGCGCCGACCGCGATAGAAGGGCGCAGCTTTTACGTCGACGTCGGGGCGTAGCGGCTCTGTCGCCGAGAATGCACAGGTTCATCGCGGCCAAAGAACAAAGTGCCCGGTCAAGCCAACTGACCGTCGCCCAATGGTCTGGCCCTGGGCTGGCGAGCGGCTCCTACACGCGATCACGCTGCGAGCGATGCAACGTGATCCTGCGTGGGCGGCCGCTTTTGCACCGCAGAGAAACACCTGCTTTTTCCACGGCCAATGCATTTCCGTTTAGGTAAGTGCTCCACTGCAGCTCGACCCGGCACCGGCAGTGCAGCCGAAACAGTGCCCAGCAGTGGCGATCGCGCGGCCGTGCAGATCGGCGAAACTATCGATGTGCCAGATCGTTGGAGACCTATCGTATTGCCCTGTTCCCGCCGAGATTTCGAGTTCGAGCATCTGGTTGAAGTCGCAGTCGTACATCTTGCCGTCGTGGCCGATGCTCACCTGGTCCCGACACATCAGACCGGCAACCGTGTCGGGATTGAAGTGATTGATCAGGAGCGACATGTACTCGGACCATTTGCCCTCCCGCTCGAGCCAGCGGGCGAACCGATTGATGGGTAGATTGGTGATGGCCAGAAGGCGGTCGAAGAGCACGCCAAAATCGCCCTGTAGGCGCTCTTTGTAGTGGCTCTGCAGTGCCGCCTGGGGCGGCGGCAAAAACGCCCCGACCGGGTTGTAGACCAGGTCCAGCCGCAACCCCGAATCGGGCTCGCCGTAGCCGAGCCGATTGAGTAGCCTCAGCGCCTCGATACTCTTGTCAAAAACTCCCTTACCGCGCTGTTTTTCCACATTGGCGGCGCTATAGCACGGTAGACTGGCGATTATTTCGACTCTTCGATCGGCCAAAAATACCGCCAGATCGTCCTGACCAGGCTCCACGAGCACGGTGAGATTGCAGCGATCGATAACCCGCTTGCCGCTGGCTCGAGCCCGGTCGACTATGGAGCGAAAGCTGCCGTTTAATTCCGGTGCACCTCCGGTGATATCGACAACCTCAATGGCCGGGCTGGCCTCCATGAGGTGCATGACGCGATCTGCCACTGCCCCGGTCATCTGCTCTTTGCGCCCGGGCCCGGCATCGACATGGCAGTGGTGGCAGGCCTGATTGCACAGCTTGCCTACATTGATTTGCAGGGTCGTGATGGTGCTTGCGTCGAGTAATGCAATGCCGTGTTCGTCGAGTACAGCAGAGAAGTCGGCGCCGCACGATCGCTCGCCATCTCGGACAACAGGCAGGCTCACACTCACTGCATCATTGTAGCGTATGTATTGTATCGCATCTATCGGCCGTATCCCGTTTTTGGGCTCTAAATCGCTGTGAGCGTCGACAGGCGATAAGTCTCAGGCGACAGATCGCGATGGACCTCTTCGCCTACGCGTGCTTTCGCATCGCCGTCGACTGAAAGCTGTCGGCGTCGTCTATTCCAGCTGCGACTCCCGCGCCGGCGGCACTCCCCAGCTCTTGAGCTTGCGCCACAGCGTATTGGCGCCGATACCCAATGCTCTGGCAGTGTGAGTTCGATTGCCGTCAAAGCGTTCCAGGACCTGCAGAACGTAACGGCGCTCGACATCAGCCATCGGCAACACTTCATTGACTACCACCCCGTTGAGCGCGTTGCTGCCACCGCGGACCTCGGGGGGCAACTCGTCCTTGCCAACCTTGGATCTGTCGCCGGCCAGCACGACAGCGCGCTCGATCGCGTTTTGCAGCTCGCGGACGTTGCCCGGCCAATGGTACGATGTGATGGTATCGACCGCTTCTGGTGACAGGGTACGCAGAGTCAGACCGTAGGTACGACAGGCAGTGGCCAGAAACTCGCGAGCCAGCGGCAAGATATCATCCCGCCGCGAACGCAGCGGCGGAATTTCGACCGATACCACGTTGAGCCTGTAATAAAGGTCTTTGCGGAATAGGCCTTGCTGGACCATCTCCTCGAGGTTGCGGTTGGTTGCCGCCAATACGCGGGTGTCGATGAATCGCTCCTCGGAATCGCCCACCCGGCGGACTTTGCGCTCCTGCAACACGCGCAGGAGTTTGACCTGGGTCGTTGTGGAAGTCTCTCCGATCTCGTCGAGAAAAATCGTGCCGCCCCGCGCAGCCTCGAAAAGGCCTTTTTTGTCATTGTCGGCGCCGGTGAAAGCACCGCGTATGTGGCCGAATAACTCGCTCTCCAGAAGTGTTTCGGGCAGGGCCCCGCAGTTCACAGCGATGAACGGACCGTCGACCCGGGGCGACTCGTCGTGGATGAATCGAGCCAGGAGCTCCTTGCCAACTCCGCTCTCGCCGCGTATGAGAACGGTCGTATCGACCCGCGCCACAGTCTGCGCCAGGTCCAGTACATTTTCCATGGTACGGCTCTTGGCGATCACACCACCTCGGGTCGACATATCGGTACCGCGCAATTTGGCCAGTTCGCGCTCTCGCCGCCTGAGCGTGCGGCGTTGCCGGCGCAACTCTGCCTCGCGCGCCTCGAGTTCGGCGGATAGATTCTGCGCCTCGTATTCGGCGGCGTGACGGGCGCCGTCGGCTGCCCATGCCTGCCTGGTCTTGCCCAAGACTCGGCAGCGAGCGCCGCCCATGGCGGCGCACTCCTGCTCGATTACATACACTTCCTGACCCATGAGCGCAGTGGAGAAACCCGATGCAAATCCGGTCAACGTCCAGCACACCGGCCCGGTAGACCTGCCAAACACCCGCAGGTGTTGATCGGCCTCGTACGAGTGCTGCCACAGCACCTCCATCTCGAAGTGTCCGTTCTCGCGGTCGACCAGCAGATGCTGCGGCATGGCCTGGACCTTGCCCTCGTGCTTCTGTAGCGCCGGACAGGACAGCCACCACTGAGAGTCGTCGTCCCAGTTAAAAAGCTCTCCCGTGGTCAATGCATCGCGATACCCGTTGGCAAAACCAAATCGGCGCAATACCGGCCGGGCTCGCTCGATGCCCAGAGATTCGATGAGCTCGCGGCGAAGGTGGCCGAAAGCGTCGGCATCCCACAGCAGCATGCGGCGATTCTTGAAGTGGATGGAGCCTTCTTCCGGCTTCAGCTCCAGTAACTCGAGCAGATGGAGATTTTCGGCTTTCATGGCATCACGGGGTCAATCCGACTTCAGCGATACGACTGCGAACCGCACGGCGGACGCGAAATGCCCGCTGCTTGGCCGCGTTTGTGGAAACTCCCAGTATTTGGCCCAGTTCGCGTTCGCTCGTGCCCAGCAGAAAGCGCTCGATAAACGCCACGCGATCTTGCTTGCGCAGACCTTCTAGACAGTCGCGGAGGCGATCGGCGAGCTGACTGGCAATAGCATGGCGTTCTGGCGACAGCGGCTCGGGCTGCCCAGACGAGCGCTGGTCCATGGTCTCGAATACATCTGCCGAGGCATAGCGCCGGCTAAATGGCTTGCGCAGGTGGGTCACCGCTGTATTGTGGGCGATCCGATAAAGCCAGGAATCTGGCTGAGAGCGTCCGGCGAAACTCTGCCGAGAGGCGTATGCGTGCATCAGCGCCTCCTGGGCGGCATCCTCGGCCTGATCAGGTACCTTGAGAACACGCAGGGCCACGCGGTACGCCAGAAGCCATTCTCGTTGGCCAAAGTGAAGTGTTTCACTCATCACATCTTAACAAGGCACAGATCATGCCAGCCAGGCTGGAAAGCCTTACTGCTTGATTTTGCACCACTTCTTATTCCAACCCGGAAAGCCCGTCATTCCATAATAGAATACTACATATTCCATAATGGATGATAACAGAAACCAGAGAAGAAAGTTTCGACGGCGATTTTAAGGACATACGAAAATGGCCCCGAAAGTGCATGGGCGCATTTCATCAACTGGTGTTGCGGTCGCGGCCCGGTATTATGTCCCCGCTCGGCCGTGGGGCAAAAGGGGACCGACCATCAGACGTATAGCACCACAGCACCACATCTCGACTCCAATAATCTGCTCAACTCGATGGACTTGTCCATGTCCCATATCTGGCGATCCCGTATTTGTCGAGCCATGCGAGACAATCTGCGCCGTTCTCTGATCATAGCGTTCGCGGTGGGCACGATGCTGGTGCTCATCAACCACGGCGATCATATCGAGAAAGAGCCCATATGTGATTACTTCTTTCTCAAGCTCGGGCTGTGCTATTGCGTGCCGTTTTCGGTCTCGATGGTATCTGGACTGCTGGCGTCACGCCAGTCGCGTTATCGGTAGGCTCGAAGAGCCCGGGCCAGGAACCGAGCCGGGCTCGGTCCATTCATTGAATCTTGTGTTCTATCTCGGGCGCCGACGCGAAAAAGGCGTTTCGAGTGGGATCGTTGAAGCGCTGGTAGTTAATCGGCCACGGCGTCACCCGGGTATTGCCGTCGGCGAGCTCGATGGTGAGCGCCATCGGGGTGACCTCGCGATAGCTCGATTCTTCGGGTAGATCGCGGTTTTCTCTGCCTCCGGCAGAAAACAGGTTGAGTAGGAGCACGTCGTTGTCGGGATAGACCGAAGAGAAACCCCGGTAGATCTTCTCGTGGCCCCGGATCATCATGGTACAGCCGACTTGATCCATGAAACGCTCGAACTGAGTCCTGCCGAACGGGAAGCGGGCGTTCTGCTCTTGCAGTTTTTCGGGGATATAGTCGGCCTGGCTGGGATCGCTCCACAGCATTTGAAAGCGAACCTCGGCATCGTTGAGGGTCGATAAATCCCGCCATCGGTCGCGCAGGAGCGAATCGCGCGGGATCCCTGCGTGGACAAAAAACAAGCGGTCGAAGATCAGCATGTTGGGCAGGGAATCGAAAAAATTCATGTACGCGTAGAACATCTCGTCCGGCATGTACCCGACCATCGTATTGATGGCCTCGGCGGGTTTGACACCGCCGTAGATGCGGCCGCGGTACTCGATGTAGTACTCGTGATTGCCGCGCAACATGAAGACGTGCTCGGGCGCGTGCAAAAAGAGCTGCATGGCCGTACGCAGCACCCCGTTGTAGCTGAAATGGCCGCGGTCGATGTAGTCGCCGAGCAGGATCAGCTTGGGATCGGGGTGATTCTTGGGATCGAGACGGAATGCCTCCATTCTGGCGAAGAAGTTCGACTGCATGATCGCGCCCTTCAAGCAGCTATAACAGCCGTGCAGATCGCCCAGCACGGTGAGTTCGTAGCGCTTGTTGGCCTCGAGCGGGTGCACGTAGATGTGGCCGTCGAGGAAGGGTTTTTGGCCGCTGAAGGCAGAAACGTCGCGAACCCCGACCAGCTTGCCGTTACCGCGGCTGCGCTGCTCGGCGAATGCGTTCATCGTGCGCGTGATGAGTGAGTGATCGCTCTCGGCCTGCTTGCGTATGCGCACCGGGTTGGCCGAGTAATGCTGCTCAAACCCGACGAAGAATGGGTGGTTGTCGTCGGCCAGATCGAGGTTGGCGGTGTCGGCAATGGTGACCCTGCCAGGCTGCTGGGCGCGAGACGGTCGATCCATCGGAGGTGGCTCGATTTTGAGCAATGCCTCGACCTCGTCGCGAAACCTGGCCTCGGCGGGATGGATCCTGCCGTCGGCGTTGATGAGTTCTTCGACCGAGGCCAGAAGCTCGCGTTGATTGGCCTCGTCAAAGCTCTTGAAGATCTCGTAGCTCTTGAGCTTGAGCTTGGCGTACACGAACTCCTCAACATTCTCTTCGTCGGCCACAACCTCGGTGAATAAGGCCTTGATCTCGCGATTGATGGCCTCGAATACCTCGTGAAAATGGGTGACGAATTTGCTCACCACCTCGGTGCGGACTGCCGGATCACAATCGGGCATGGCGTCGAGAGCACGATGTTCGACCAGCTTGCGAATATACACCCGGACAAATGTCTTTTCGCTCAGGTCGAAATCGCCGTCGATGTATCCGAATGCAGTCAGATAGAAAATGATGGCCCACATCTGCTGTTCGGCGACATCGGGGTCGTTACTGAACTTCAGCATGGCATGTTCCTTGCCAAGTGGCGGTTCGCGCGCCGCTTTCCCCTGAGGCGAGGGAGTGGCGAGCGCGGACGAGAGGTCCGAAGGCCGAGCTTGCCTGGGTTGGCCTCGCAACGCAAGTCGGCACGCCTTCGCGCCAGCCTCGCAACCGATACGTCGCCCGGCCAGACACTTCGCATTCCCTGCCCGACTTCCACCCGAGCGCCTCGGTCTCCGACTGATTGGGACGGCCAGAAATATTCTGACCCGAAATGAAAAACCGGTAGTCTCGGTTTCCAGATCAAACCGGAGCTTTCCGCAATCCAGACAAAATCGGGTAGACTCGATGGGTTATGTTCTGCTCGTGAGTGCAGGCGCCGTACGGTTTGTTGCGGTCTAAATGTAATATTGAACATAAGAATCAATGCCAAACTCGCAGGTTTTGGACAGTCATCGGCATGTGCGCCAGCGGTCGGCAAGGGGAGGTAGTGCGCCTCGCCGTTGCCGGACCCGAGTTCAGCGATAACAGTCCCTCACCGGTGAGTAGACAAAGCACGGAAGCAAAGTAGTACCATTGATGGTCGAACAAGTCCCTTCAACATCCAGCAGGTCAGCACGTCTGGTTTTACCTCCGACAGGTTCTCTGGCGGAGGGGTTAAAAGCAGCCTTTGCGGACATCGTGGCGCATGCGCAGGACTGTGCACGCGCAGCGGCCGCCGATCCGGTGACTGCCGTGCACAGGTATCGCAAAGCGCTCCGCCGCGCCCGGGCACTGATACGCCTGGCCCGGAGTTTCCTCGGCACACAGGCTCACGGCAAGTTGTCGAACGAGTTGCGCTCGCTCCATCGCATCACATCTGCCCAGCGCGATCGCGACGTCGTCTTGAGCACGCTCGAGAGTCTGGATCTTGCCGCTCGAGTGCCCGCCCTGACCGAGAATCTGCGCAATGCAACCGCGCCGGCGGACACGATGAGTCCCGAGTCCGTGGTCGAGATTTTGCGCCAGGGTGCCACTCGGCTAGATCCTCTGCCGGACACATTCGCCGCTGCGCTACCCGATCGAGTCACCTGGCGCGACCTTGCCAGGGCCATCCGGAAGAGCTACCAGCGCGCTCGGCGCAAAATGCAAGAGGCCCACACCAGCGGCCACGACGACGGCATCCACGAGTGGCGAAAACGCACCAAGGAGCTCAATTATCAAACCGAGCTCCTGACCAGCGTCGAGGACAGCGGCACGGGGCGCGAGCGGCACCGACAATTTGCCAATCTGGCCGAAAAACTCGGCAAGATCATTGATCTGATGGTACTGGAAGAGTTCGTGCGCGAGCGTGCCACCGCCGATGAACGAGAGCGCGTTCTCAAGGCGATCAAGCGAACCAAGAAAAAACGGCTGAAGCGAACGTTCAAGAGCGGCGCCCGCATCGTCGAAGAGAAGCCCAAGGTGTTTGCCCGGCAGATGATCGAGGCCACGCGTAGCGTGTACAACAAAACCCGCGGTGTCGGCGATGCTTCCCCCACCTCCAGTCGGGCAAAAGCCGCCGAAGAGCAAACCAGGGCAATACATGAGCCGGACACCGCAGCCCATGAGCCGGACACCACAGCCCATGAGCCGGACACCACAGCCCATGAGCCGGACACCACAGCCCATGAGCCGGACACCGCAGCCCATGAGCCGGACACCACAGCCCATGAGCCGGACACCACAGCCCATGAGCCGGACACCACAGTAGAGACGATGAGTCAGGCCGAAGTGGCCGGCGCGACCCCGAGACGAGCTGTCGAGGTATAGTCAGCGCGTCCCTGATGCTCGACGAGCGAGCGGCCCAGGCGGACCTGACCGCCGACCCTCGGCGACGAACCTCAACAACTTTCGGAGATCGCTGAATCTTGCGCGTCGTTGCGACCATCTTTGCCGGCATCCTGTGCATCGCAGGTTTTCTGGCGTCTCTCTTCGTCCACTCGATCTTGTCATACGCGACCGACGCCGACGCAGTGACCGATACCGCCCGGACCAGCGATCTGCACGGCATGGCCGTGCGCGCCGGGCAAGAAGCCCTGGCCGTAGAAATGCGCAAGAGCGCCAAATACAGCCGCGACGTCGAGGAGTTTGCACTCGGCGAGGCCGGCGCTGTCCTGCGCGAGGTCGTCGACGCCACCTGGTTCTACGCTTCGTTCGCCCGGGGATACCGCGAAGTAATCGCTGTTCTGAGCGACACCAATGGGCCGGCCGATCCAATCGATTTGAGCACCAGGCGACAGCGCTTACAAGACGGTTTTTTGCGCATCGCCGACAAGATGGAAAAGCAGTGCAGTCGTCTTTTTGGCCGGCGAGCTTGTCGCGACAGCCGGGCGGGCAAACAGACCCGGGCGGACTACGAGGCTGCGGTAGCCCGGGCGCTGGCCAACATCCCCGACAGCCTCGATCTAGCCCGCGAGACCGCGCACGCCGGCAAAGATTGGCTGGATGCCAATTCGCCGGCCCAGGTCGAAGTGCGGCGGGTCGTGGACATTCTCGAGATGACTCGTGTGGCCGCTCTCGGCCTACTCGCCATCGGTCTCCTCCTGGTTGTCGTGGTCAATTCTGCCCCGACGTCGCAGCTCTTACTGGCCGTCGGCGCAGTGATCTCCCTGTCGGCAGTGGCCTATCTGGTCGCGGTCAATATTGGTGACACTGTGATTACAGACAGGGTGTTCGAGGAACGCCTCGAACAGCGTGCCGGGCTGACACCGCGTGACGATCCGGTTGGCGACCTCGCAGTCCGCGCGGCCGAAACCATGACGGTCAACGCGATCCGCGACGCCATCCACAAATGCGATGACCTCGCTCTGGGCATTCTGATGGCCGGGATCGCGGCGATTGGTCTCGGTGTATTTGCCGGGCGTTCGAGCCATCGGCGGCCCGGCGAGTGAATATGAACTAATGACGCCGCTTGCGTCGCTTGCCAGGCCGTTTGATCGGTGCTTTGAGGCCGAACGAGCCGAGCACAGCTCCGACCACGAGCGCTCCTCCGACCACTAGCCAGGTCCAGCCATCACCCTCGAGGGCAAACTCGAGTGCACCGGTGGCCTGGCTGTGAAGATAGAAGGCTATGCTCGCGATAATGGCAGCTGAAAGTGCTGCGACGCCGCGTGCCATGAAGCTCGGGGGATAGTCCTTGCGACCCGACAGCGATAACGACAGTGCGGCGATCAGAGCGAGTAATCCAGCCGCGACAACAAATCGCTCCCACTGGGACGTCGGCGGTCCACCTCCCACGCCGGTGTCTGTGCCCCAACGAACATTGAGCGACCAGAAGATCACAGCGACACCGAGCCATGCAGCTGCCCGAAACATGGTGATCGCTCGCATGCCGCCAGCCTACCCCACTGGTACAGCACGGGAAAGTAGCAAGGACAGAAACCGACCGATCGGATAGCCGACCACGCGAGCGCAAAGCGGTCGGGCCGCGCACGGTCGCATGGCATCCTTTCCGACATCATCGCGGGTAGTGATGACAGGGCTCGCAAATTGTCACTGCCAGCTGGTACGGTTGGGAGAGTGAGTGCGTATATATCCCTCAATCATCCCCGATTCGTATGGGCGCAGCGGGCGATCTTTACCAAGAAGGTCACCCCCGACTGTATGAGTCACAGCTGTCGCATCATACGCAGGCGCAAACGCAGCAAGCTCGATGCCTGCTGCCGGTACGGAGTGGACGTAGATGTGGGCGAACGAGACGCGATCTTGCGGCGAAAAGGCGAGATCGCTGCACTGCTCCGCAGCGACGTGGCGGCCATGCCGTGGTTTGATGACTGGGAGACCGAGGACGCAGATTATCCTTCCGGTCGCTATGTCCGTACCGAGACCCACGCAGGCGGCTGTGTTTTTGTGGCCCACGACCAGCGAGGCTGTGCCATTCACCGCGCTGCCCTGGAGGGTGACTGGGACTTCCGCGGCGTCAAGCCGCACGTGTGCCGCTTGTTTCCACTGACCTATCAGAGTGACGGCATCGTCTTATCCGATGATTACCCCGATTATTCGTGCTCGCGCGACTCGACTGCACCGAGTGTCTATCGCGTGAGCCGCGCCACAGTCGGCGACGTTTTCGGAAAAGAACTGGTCACTGCGCTCGACGAAGCTGAATCGGCAGTTTTGGGGGTACGCAGCCGACTGCGCATCATCGCTGCGTCGTAGTCACAACGCGACTATCGGCGCAACAAAAACGCATTCGTTGTGGATCACATTCGCTGTGATCGAGCGAGGCGTTTCTGTTGCGAGGCTACCGGCCGCCGATTCGGCCAGTGCTGTGTCGGGCAATTACTATTGCACAGCGGCTGCAATGAGCGCAGACTGCCCCGATGAAGTCCGTCCATCGAATAGCATACTCGACGGTCTCGTGCCCCCCGGCGATGACTGCAAAGATTGCGTTTTTTTGCTCTGTGCTGATGGCTATTGGGTTTATCGCATCGGCATGTACCAAGGACAGTCAAAAGCGCAGCCGCGATGAAACCGACCAGCAGAAGGTCGAGCGACCGCACGAAGTCATTGCATTGCTCGAGCTGCCGTCGCTGCACGATGTGGGGAGCGCAGCCGAGGTCATCAATACGTTTCAGCCCGGCTCATCCGGGTTTCTGACCGCCATGCTCGCCGCAAAGATTCCCCAATTGGCCAGTGCGTCCAGTCTCGACGGCGCCGACCTGGCCAGGCCTGTGCGGGCTATTTTCGTCGCCCCCAAGAAGCACGAGTATCCAGTTCTGCTCGCCGTGTCGGTAACTGACGGGGATAAACTCAAAAAAAGCGCCTCACCAGCTGAGGTCGTTGCCAAGGACGGGTTCGCTGTCATCGGGGCCAGCGATGTCGTGTCGATCGCCAAGATGTCGGAATATGGACTGAGCCTGTCTCGCACCAGCAAGTCCAAAACGCGAGCTACCGTGTTTATCGAGCCGGTCATGGCCAGCTATCGAGCCAATGTTCAGTCGGAGATTGGCGAGATCAAGAGAAAATTTGCCGCGCTGGGTGCAACCGGGCCGTTGAGCCAGTTTCTCGACGTCTACATGCAGGTATTTTCCGGCCTGACCGAACAGACTGAATCAGTCGAATTATCCCCGGCGGTCAAGGGAAAACTGGCCGGTATCGACGTCATCCTGCACCCCCGTCCGGGATCTTTACTCGCGGGTATCATTTCAGCGCAGCGGTCCAACAATTTCGAGTTAATGGCCAAATTACCGGCCGCCAGTCCAGCCCTCGTGATCGGCGGTGAGCTGCACATCGGACCCGCGCTCGACACCGCTGTGGATATGGCGACTCGGGTATTCGGTGCGGTGCTCAGCAAAGGCAGCGGCGACAAAAACAACGACCAGATGCGTTCGCTGATCGAGCCGTGGGTAGAACTCACCAGTGGCGAGTTTGCTATGGGGCTGACCTCCTTCTTGCCCCGGCCCCGACTCAGCCAGCTGTTTCGAGTTACCGACGGAGCCAGGGCGAAAAACCAGCTCGTCCGCATGATGAAAGCAATGGCCGATGTCGAGATGGAGATGATGGGAGTGACGCAAACCATCTCGATCGAGCTCGGCGCGTTCGTACACGACGGCATCGAGGTGGCCAGACAGAAAACCCTGGTCGAACTCAAGGAAAACACCGCTGTAGCACAGGCCGCGATCGCCGCGCAGTCAGGTGGCAACAACGACTCCTATTTTGCAACCGTGGATTCGTACTTTCTCGGCGGCATGGGCGATGAGGGGGCAATTCGCGACGTCATCGACTCGGTACGAGGCAAGTCGAGCGGTCTGAAACCGACCGGAGATCTGGCCCAGGTCCTTACCATGGCACGTCAGCAGAAAGACAGCGTCGTGCTCTTTGTCGATCTGACTCGAATGGCTGTCGCCAGTGCGTCGCCCACATCAGCGGCTATGACTGGTGTAGGCGGCCTCGGTCTCACCGAATTCGAGGACGGTGTCGCCAGTGCGTCGCCCACATCAGCGGCTATGACCCTGGGCTTCGCCGACACCAGCGCACGTCTCTTTCTCGGCGCTGCCGCGAAGTAGCCGCTACAGACGACCGCTCCGCCGCTACAGACCGCGCACCCAGATCCAGGGGCCTGCAGTGAAGGGGAATGACGTGTCGTAGTGGACGTGAGCGACGTACCACAGCATCACGTCCTTGCCGTCGAGAGATTCGGCGCCGACATAGGCGGCGGGGAAGGACTGAGCATCTTCTTCGTTGCGGGGCGAGAACGGAGCCCATTCTCCATCGTGATAGCGAATGGCAAAAAGCTCGGCATCCTCCCAGTTGTGCGGCCGGATCGACACTGTCGCTCCGGTGCCGAAGTCGATCTGCCGCCACACACAGCCGTCGTCATCGCTCTCCCCCATATAGGGGAACCAACCCTCTGCGGCGACGCGCTCCCAACGACCATCCTCAAAGCGCTCGAGGGCGTCGTTCTGTGCTCCGTTCACGTCGAAGTCAAATCGCCAGTGGGGATGATACGTGTGGGCCTCGTGGACACCAGAGCCGTGAATGGTCAGCCAGGGGCCCATGCGTCCGTCGGCGTGAAAACGCCACATCTGAGTGTAGCGATACGGACCCGCCGCGAAGTCACTGACCAGTTCAAACCCGCCGCGAAACTCGTTGACCCGGACATCGCCAGCCATAGTACGCTCGCCCAGCGGGACCCAAAATGGCCCGTGAGCCGCAGATCCAGACCCTTCCTCATCTTCTTCGACAGCCAGGTCCTGATGCTGGTGGTCGACCGTGACGTAGGGCAAAGAACCTTCCCACATGACTCGGTGACCTCGGTAGTCGACCAGGTACACCATGAGTCCGGACGACTCGGTCATCCTCCAATGGGTTTTCCAGCCAGCTTGCTCGATCACGTTGTTCATCAGTAGAGCTTTTCCTTGAGGCCATTGCGACGGTTATCGCAGTTGATGGTCAGTCCATGGTTGCCCGGGCGTTACCACTGAGCGGCCGGAACAATTTCACAAACCAGATTGTCCAGCAGATCGACCACGGCAATCAGAGTTGGACTGTTGTCGGGGCGGCCGAAGACAATCGCCGCTGACCGCCGTGAGTACGAAATGCTGGTGTCCGAGCGACTCCAGTAATGCATGGCGATCTGCGGCTCATCGCCGAGCGAGAGTTGGTCCTTGACCCGATCGTCGCTCATGGCGATGGCTATCGCAGCCGCCTCTTCTTCCCTGGCGAGCATGGGCTGTGCGCGCGACACATTGAGATGAGTGACAGTGTTTTTGTCCAGGTCCACACAGCCGTCGACCGAGCGGTCGGCAGCATAGTCGTAGATGACGATGCGGGCCAGGCGGCAGCCCGACATGGCATGCGGCGGTTTGATCGCGAGTGGCTCGACAGCGATCACCCGATAGCGGCCGACACTGGCCATACGGGATAGACGCGGATCTTCCGTGAAGATACGCAGGGCATCTGCGCGTTCGCCCTCGGTGAGCGGAGAGAACAACGTGGCGTCGGATTGCACGATATCGGCCTTGCCCTTTCGCCTTCCGCCGCGCGCCTTTCCGCTCTTGGCCTTGCTCGCTCGGGTCGTCGACTTGTCGGGCGCAGCGCCTCTGCCGGTGGCTTTTTTGGCCGCCGTTGCTCTCTTTCTGGCGGTCGTTTTCGCGCCTTTTTTGGCCGCCGCTGCTGCTTTTCCAGCGGTCGTCTTTTTTGCGCTGGATTTCGCAGCAGTCGTTCGTTTGGGGGCCGTCCTCGCGGATGTTGCCTTCCTGGTGGTAGCCTTCTTCTTCGCGCTCGCCCCGGTAGCCGTCTTCTTGCCGGTAGCCGTCTTCTTGCCGGTAGCCGTCTTCTTGCCGGTAGCCGTCTTCTTGCCGGTAGCCGTCTTCTTGGTGGCCGTCTTCTTGGCGATCGCCTTCTTGGCGGCCGTGGATTTCTTGGCTGCCTTCGATTGTGTTCGGTTCTTGGCTGCGGTGCTGGCCGCAGCGGTCTTCTTCGTCCGCTTCTTCGCCGTAGCCATGGCGGGACTATACACGTACACAGTGACAAACCGCATCGCAGTGGGGCATGAAGATGACCGGTTTGCCTGGGCAGAGATCGTTTTTTTCTTCTGACCGTTGGGTAGCGGCATGGCTCGACACTGTGGAACGCTTCGCTGGCTGGCGGTCATCAGCACGGCTTTGACCGCTTGCAACACCGCCCATGCCGATCGCCTCACATCCTCTCCCTCCCCTCGCAGACCGCTCGGTACCAGCCCCGAAAAATCCCCCTACCAAATTGAATTAATTGGCGAAAATGGACTTTCGCTGGTAACGTACGAGCATCGGAGGCGGTTCTACACGCTGGGCGACGCGGGTGATCGCTACTCGATTCGAGTGATCAATCCGACCGGTCGCCGCATCGAGGCCGTCATCTCTGTGGATGGTCTCGATGTCATCGATGGCCAAGCTGCCGATGTCCGCAAACGCGGGTACGTCGTACCGGCGCACGGTGAGCTCACAGTGGACGGGTTCCGCGTGTCGACCCGCGAGGTGGCCACGTTCCGATTCTCCTCGGTATCCAATTCCTACGCTGGTCGCAAGGGAGTGGCGAGAAACGTCGGTGTTATTGGAGTGGCGCTTTTTGCCGAGCAGAGCGACCCACAACTGATTCTGGCCGATCCGGCCCGACCTGCGGACCGACGCCATGACAGGCGTAGTCCCGCCCATGACCGAGGGTACCGGGGTGAGATGAGGTCGCGCGACCATCGCCAGCACGATGGCGATGGTCACAGCGACTTCGAAGTCGAAGCCGAGCAGGCTCCTGCAGCAGCAGGCGACAGCCGTACAGCAAGGGGTCACAGTCGCGCTGGATCGGCTCCGGCGGTATCGAGTGGTGCGGACAAAATCGATTCTGCGCCCGGTTCTGCGTCGACCCGCCTGTCCCGGCCGGGCCGCGCCAGCAAAGCCCCGGATGAGGCCAGCGAGGATGGCTATCGCTGGCGCAGGTGTTGTGTGAAGCCCAAAGAGCGGCCCGGATTGGGCACTGCGTTCGGCGAGCGACGTGGCTCGACTGCGACGTGGACTCGGTTCGTTCGCGCTAATGCAACCGTGCCGACTGCGATTGCCGAGCTGCACTACAACGATGCCGCTGGACTGCGCGCTGTGGGCATCCCGATCGGCGTCATTGACGACGACGAGATCGCCACGCGGGAAAGCGCCAATCCATTCCCGGGCAGCCGATTTGCCGAGCCGCCGCGGCGATGATCTCACCCCGTTGCCACGGTGAATGATCCGGGCTACGCCTTATCCGGGAGCAGCTTGTCGAGTTCGATTGTATCCTCGCGCAAATGCGTTACTTCACCGCATGTGAACACGGTCTCGTAGCCGGGGGATACCGTGACGCCCAACTCGGTACTATCGTTCAGGTGAACCGTCACTGCTGTGTTGACAGGAGCCCTGCCGGTCACGCACGCAGCCACCACCGCAGCGCAGGCGTCGTCGCCATACGCCAAATTGACGCCCCGATCCCCGCGCCAGACCGCAAGATCGAGGTCTGTGGGGCCGTTCATATGTACGCACACCACTCTGAAGGGGCCGGAAAACAAGCCGAGCTGTGCGGCAGATGGTCCAACCGTTTCAGCCAGCACGTCCAACAATACCCCAGACTCGCCGGCAAAAATGACCAAGTATGGCTCGCTAATCGCGACTGCGGTGACCTTAAATGGACGCCTTGCGAGCGTCATCGGTACTTCCACGCAACGCACATGAGGAGCCCCTGGCAATGGGATTTCACCACGCTTTAGCCGGGGACGCCCTATATCGACCTGCACTGTCTTGCCGTCTGCGAGAATCTTGCATCGATAGGGCCCGACATCGGTGCCGATCGTGAATTCGTTGCGGTTTCTGTACCGATGCTCTTGCAGGTATTTGGCAGTACATTGCAGAGCAAGGCCGCTCATCAATATGTCACTACCGTCCGATGTGAGCACGCGCACGCGGGCGTCTATGCCAGCGCCCAGGCCCATGCGCAAGACGAGCCCGGCATCCGCTCCAATGGGTCCGTATCGGTCACAAATGGCGTGAATGATCTCATCATCCTCCAGGCGACGTGCCCTGGTATACACGTTGCCAAACAGGTCGAAGAGGACAAAATCTTTGCCCTGGGTTCGGTATTTATAGAACTTTATGGGGCCTTCATTGTCCAGGCGCCGGGTGACGAAGTTCTGCTTGCCGATCGGAGAAGGACTGGACGAGCCCGGTCCCGATATCTCTTGGTGCTGCTTGTAACCGATTTGAGTTTCGACGCTGACAGTGGCGACACCGGCCTTGGTGATCCTGTTGGACTTGTTATGCAAAGTCGTGGAGGCAAAGGCGGTATGCGTTCCGGATGCCGGCGTCGCCATGAATTCACTGGACAGAAGCTCGTCGGTCTGGTGGGCAGCTCCACCCCCCGATGACATCGACAGCGACCGGCCCAGGCTCTTGAGTTCGGCCAGGAGTTCGTTCATGTCGACCTGGCGATCGCCCGGGGACTTTTTCAGGGTCATCAGGATCAGGGCATTGAGGGCCTTGGGAATGCTGGGCTCGAACTGCATCGGGGACGGTGGCGGCTCTCGCAGATGGCTGGCCATGACCTCGCCGGCGCCGTGACCGATAAACGGTGGCCGGCCGCAAATCATGCGAAAGAGCACACAGCCGAGTGAATAGATATCCGAGCGATGATCGATCATGCCCATGCCCCGGCATTGCTCGGGGGACATGTACAGAGGCGTGCCGATCATGGCGCCAATACTGGTCTTGACGGGGTTTATCGCATCGGTGAGCTTGGCCGCCCCGAAGTCGAGGATCTTGGCTCTGACACCGGTTTCGACCTGGGGATCGACCACCAGAAAGATGTTTCCCGGCTTGAGGTCACGATGGATGACTCCCACGACGTGAGCCGCGGCCAGGGCGCTGGCGCAGTGACGAGCGATGCGTACCGCCTCGACCGGATTCAACTTGCCCCGCCGTTTGAGCCGGCTGCTCAGAGACTCGCCCTTGAGATACTCCATCACGATGAAGAGACTGCCATCCTCGCGCCGACCGTAGTCGAACACCTGTACGATGCCGGGGTGATGGATTCCAGTGGTTGCCCGAGCTTCGTTGAAGAAGCGGTCGACGGCGTTTTGACTGTGCAAGAATTTGGCGAGAAGGATCTTGATCGCGGCCTTGCGTTTGATGAGCCTGTGTTCAGCGAGATACACGGTGCCCATCCCGCCTTCGCCGAGTCTGTCCAGAATCCGGTAGTTTCCGAACAATTCACCCAGCAGATCAGATGATGCTCTTCTGCTCGGCATCTGCGCTCATCAGTTCGGACAGTGACCGGCCATCGATGGGAACAGACATGACCGCATTTTCGCGACCGGACTCTGCAATACCTTGTTTATCCTCTCGAGGCCGACACCTTTCTGCGAATACCACAGTTTTTTATAATACCATTGGTGACGACCAGAATGGAGGTATCGCAGCACATATGGGACGCGAAAGATGCAAAAAAGTACCGTGGGATACTGACTACCAGGCGCAGCGCAACCGTGATTAGGAGCAATCTACAGGCGGTGCCTGTGGCGATGGACCGCGGGTCTAGCCAGGGGGCGATTTTTGAGCTGGGCTTCTACTCCGGGCAATCGGCAAACGGGTTCTTGATGCCCTTCACGCATCGCGTGGCGGAGTCCAATCTGCATGTATAAACGTCGACCTCACCGTCAAACGCGATCTGTACGCGGCCGGGGCTGTATCCGCTGAGCCGACACTCCACGGTCACCTCGGTCCCTTCCTCGCGTCGAATGTTGGTACCGCTCCGCCCGGAGTAGTCGTCATTGATGTACAGGCTGGCGCTGTCGGGTCGGGTCAGGACTTTGACTTCACGGTATTTGCGGATGGGCAGCTTTTCGTCCGTGTGGGGATCCTTGGCCGACGGTTGCGAGGGCACAGTAGTGGCCTCGGTCGAGCCGGCTGCAACGAAGTGAGCCGCATCGGCAACCCGGGCGTCGGCAGGCGAGAGGTTCTCGGCTGTGCGCGGCGATGCATCGGGCGCCTTGGCAACCAGGACCGGGGCGGCATCGGGTAGTTGGCCGCTCGCCTCGCCATTCAGCTCGGTGGTCTGCTCGGGCCACAGGGCCATGGCCAGACCACTGGCCGCGACGAGCAGAAATGCGGCACTGACCATGACCAGCCGGCGGGACCTCGCGCCCGGCTGGTTGGTCGCGATTTCGTGTTGGGTCGGCTTGTAGACCGAGTCGAACGTGATCGGCCGTTTGCGGCGGACAAAGGCCGGGTCGATCTGATGTTTCTTTTCCGTGCGAGGTTTTTCGAGAGAGGTCAGCTTGACTGCGGCGCCGTCGTGCGGCTGGCTCGGGGCTTTTTGTCCGGGCGAGTTTTCGACCTGGTGGAGCGGCGGCGAATGAGCCCCGGCATCGTGCTCGGCCGGACCGATCGGCTGCTCGCCCGATCGCCGGTGAGAGTCATCTGCACGGCCCGCGTCGAGCGGTGCTTGTTGCGACCGGTCGGGGCTCGGCAGTGCCGAGCGCGACGTGGTCGAAATGGTGTCGAACGCGTCGAGATGCTGGCGGAGTGACTGCGGTACCAGAGTGTTCGCGTCCGGCGCGGCTGCAGTGCGCGCCAGCCGAGCACTGGCGCTGAGCGGCTGCTCGAGCGGCACCCCGCCCGATACTCGCTCGAGGTGTTCGAGCAGCTCGGACATGGTCTGGATGCGCTCGGTCCGCTTTTTGGCCAGGGCTTTCAGAATCACCCACTCGATGTCGCCGGATATATCGAGGTCAGGCCTGACCTGGCGCGGCGGTACGACCTCGTCGAGCATTTGCATGGCCAGAGTGCGCACCGTGGTATCGCCCTTGTGGGGCACCTGGCCGACCATCATCTCGTAGAAGATGGTGCCCAGCGAGTAGATATCGATGCGATGGTCGGTATCGCTGCGCCCGGCGGCCTGTTCGGGCGCCATATACTCGGGTGTGC
This sequence comes from Pseudomonadota bacterium, assembly GCA_022360315.1. Taxonomy (GTDB): domain Bacteria; phylum Myxococcota_A; class Polyangia; order Haliangiales; family Haliangiaceae; genus JAKSDA01. The sequence continues at coordinate 9,167 of JAKSDA010000537.1, read as the reverse complement.
CAAATACCGAGCCAGCGTGGGTCAGGCGCCGGACATTCTCCCTGTCGCCATCGATGGGAATGACCTTGGCAATGCCGAAGTCGACGATCTTGACGAAGTCGCGGCGACCATCGCGGGCCAGGACAAATACATTGTCGGGCTTGAGGTCGCGATGGACGATGCCTTTTGCGTGGGCCGCGCCGAGCGCCTTGGCCAGTTGTGCGATGACCGGCAAGACCCGCGCTGCCTCTACCGGGGCCTTACCGGCGATGAGCTGGCTCAGCGTATCTCCCTCCACGTACTCCATCACCGAGTAGGTCATGCCGTCCTTGGTGGTGCCAAAGTCGGTGACGTCGACGATGTTGGGATGGCCGATGCGCGAGGCAGCTCTGGCTTCCTGGACAAATCGCCTGACCACGTTCTGATCGCGGGCAGCGCCGCGTTTGAGGATCTTGACCGCGACCAGCTTCTCGATGACGATATGCTTGGCCAGAAACACCACGCCCATTCCGCCCTCGCCGAGCTTGCGCTGAATCTCGTAGCGGCCGTCGAGAACCGTGCCGATCAGCTTGTCGTATTGGCTCTGAATGGGTCCCAGGCGCCTCAGCGCAGCGGTCACAGACGGTGCGTCGAGGGCCGATACCAGTTCGATCTTGACCGGCCGGGACGCTGTCGCGGTCGCGTCGTCTGTCCAGTCGGTGTCCCCGGTATCCCTGCAGAGTTCGAGCGGCGTGCCGTCATACGGACAGTATCCGCTGTCTTCTTCGAACCGCTCTTTGCACTGTGGACACAGAGATGCCACGGGCTACGCGTAAAAGCGTAGCACCGGCCTGCCGCGCGGGAAACTTTCGGACGATCGAATAGCCAACCGCCCGGACGCTGCGCTCTGTATGGGCTCCGCTTCGCATTCCTGGCCGGGACGTCCGGCCGATTGTCTACTGGCGATTGTGGCGGACGTCGGCGTCGTCGGGGCGAGTGCGGAAATATGTAAAGACCTCCCGGTCGGCTCCCACGACCAGGATTTCGCGCGTCGAACCAAACGGAACCACCGCGGCCGCCTGACCGAAACGATGCTCGGCCTCGGGCTCCGAGTCGCCGAGCAATTGGGGCTGGCCAAATCCGCCCGCCGAAAACTCGTAGACATGGGCGGCACCCGCGTTGGCCTCGCCGTCGCGGGTGGTGCCCGGCGCGGTGACGACCAGTTCGTCGCCGGCCATGCCGTCCAGGTTGCCGGCCGCCAGGACGCGGCCGAATTCCCCTGCGCCCGGGGGCGTGGTCAACTGGATGGGTGTGGGCAGGGCCGACGAAGTATCCACATTGAGATACACGTACACAGCATTGGCGTTGGGTGCAGCCACGGCCAGATCGAGACCACCGCTGTTGTCGAAGTCGCCCGTGGTCATGACGGCGCCGAAATCGCTTTCGCCCCCGGGTGCGGACACGGTCGCCAGAGCACTGCGGACGCCGTCCTCGAAGCAATTGGCCCCACCAGCGGCGCTGACTACCTGTCCTTCCAAGACCAGCACCGTTCCGGGGCCGCCGGCTTGCGACAGGCCGACGGCGATCTCCTGCATAGCGCTGGCAGCGGCAAATTCGCCGACCACCACGCTGAGGCTGTCATCACGTCCATGGGTGCAGCTCACTGCAACCGGCGTGGTATCGAGACTGTGAAGTACGGAAAGTAGCGTGTCGCGCACTGCGACGATGTTTCTTCCGCCCGATGGCGCCACGTTGGTCGTGCCAAAGGCAAGTCCATCGACAAGCTGGGGCCCGGGCAAAACCAATCCCTGTGTGATCAATTCGTCGGTATTGCTGTCGAGCAGCGCGATGATCGTCTGTTGTGGAGCCTGGGGCGTTCCGCCGGCTGCAACCGCGAATCCGGTGCGGGCTGAGTCGGGATCAGCGGCCATGACAACGTCCACGGCCAGGGCCTGCACCGGCGGATCGCTGCTGACTTGCGAGATCAGGTAGAATGTCTCGTCCAGGTTGCCGTTGGCGTCGAAAACCAGCTGGCCAAACCCGTCCTGATTGCGTCCGGCGACAAAAAAACTGGCGCCATCGCGATTGACCTCGCCGCCTCCGGCGATGGCGACCCCGTAAAACCGCGCATCCAGCCCCTCCGGGACGCCAGTGGATGCAACCCAGGTGTCATCTTTGAGGTCGTCAAACACGCGAAAATCGAAAAGAGCCGAATCGCAGCCACCCGTTGCCAGAACTGCGAACAAGGCGAGCACTGCCGGACAGCCCGGGGACATGCCATGGTTGATTGTCCTGTCCATCACCACTTCACCTCCATGCCGAGTCCGGCATAGCCGGGAGCCAGGTGGGGTTCGAGCGCCACTGCGCGGACATCGATGGTGCCGCGCGACGGTGGCCCCTTGTCGCGGAATGTGTAATACACCGCGGTCAAAAGCGTGATCCCGGCCAGGGCGTAGGCCGCATCGGCACCGATGAGAAAGAGCTTGCCGCGCTGGAATCGGGAATCGTTGCGATCGGGTGGCGGTGAGCCAGTGTCGATCTCGGCCTTGAGATCATCGTGCAGACTCTGCCCCTGCAGGCCCAGAAATATGCCTCCTCCGGCAAACGCAGCGGTGAACACATACGCCCATATGGCGTCGCCACGGCCCGGTTTCTTGGCCAGACGCACCTTCATGATGACCTCGGTTTTGGGCTGCACCTCGAGGGTGCGCGAGAAACTCTTGTAGCCCGAGCGCCTGATTTCGACCCGGTGCGCGCCCTCGGTAACCGCCTTGCGGCAGGGACCACGGGCGCACAGGATCTTGCCGTCGAGATAGACCGCACTGTTTTCGATGCCCTCGCCGCGCACGTTGAGATAACCCACCGGGGAGCCCTTCAGCTTGGCGTTGACCGTATGGGTTCGGCCCTGAGCGATCTCGATCTCCTCGTAGTACTCGTCGTAGCCGTCGGCGGTGATCCAGATCTTGTGCTTGCCCGGCTTCAAATTGCCCGAGAAGGGCGTCTTGCTGTACACGCCGACCGCCTTATCGTCGATATAGATGTCGGCGCCGGGCACGTTGGACCGGATGTCGATCCAGCCCAGATAGTCCTCTTCCGCCAGGGTGAACGACAGGACCAGCAACTTGTCGGGCGACGGTGAAATGCGTTTCTCAACCGGTTTGTAGCCCCGGCGCTCGATGAAGATGGTGTGCTCGCCCTCGATGGTTCCAGTCCATGGGGTCTTGCTGATCGGGCCTTTTTTCTTGTCGTCGATATAGATCAGAGCCTCTGATGGCTCGGACTCAATGACGACCAGACCGCGAATCACCGCGTCTTGCAGGGCCTCGACCTCGGCAGACGTCTTTACCTGGTCGGGATTGACCACACCCGCCTTCTGGAGATTGGCCTTGATGCGATCGCGCTCGGCTCGAAGGATCGTGATGCGCTTTCGAATCGAGTTGCGATCCCTGGCCTTGGGCTGCTCCTTGAGGAACTTGCGGTAGTTCTTGATGGCATTGTCCCACCACTTGATGGTGGACGGATCACTCTTGGCCAGCTTCTCGTAGCAAGCGCCGATATTGAACAGGAACGGCGGCAACGGACGGGCCTGGTACGCGGCCTGGAATTCGATGGCCGCCTCTTCGTACTTGGCGTTGATAAACAGCGCCTGCGCCTTGTTGAAGTGTCCTTCAGCGCGGACCAGGCTCGAATCTTGGGCATGCGCTGGCCGCTCGCTCGAGACGAGGCCGGCGCATGCGATGGACAACGCGACAGCGAACTGAACTTTCATACAATTTCCCCGCTCTCATGCTATCTCGAAAGGCCCGATTGGTAAAAGAGATGGCTCGTTTTACAGCGATCGTCGGACCGACGATGGCGGGCGAGACGGCCAGCTCCGATGCCCCATCGGGGTGAAATTCGAGAGATTTTCTGATTTCTGTTGACTTTGAGCGCAGGGGGTGGCGGCGGGCTATCATTCGGGGTAGGAAGCAGGATGCACTTGGTCAACGGTACAGCGATCGGGGACTACCAGATCACCGGGGTAGTGGGCGAGGGGGCGTTTGGCACGGTGTACTCTGCAGTGCATCCGGTCATCGGCAAGAAGGCCGCGATCAAGGTGCTCAAACAGAGTGCGGCGGAGAGTGCCGAGACCGTGCAGCGGTTCAAATACGAAGCCCGAGCGGTCAATGCCATCGAGCACCCCAATATCGTCGACATCTTCGGCTACGGCAGCCTGCCCGACGGGCGGCCGTACCTGATCATGGAGTATCTGCGCGGACAGAGTTTACAGGGCCTCATCAGGGCCCATGGTGGCCGCGTGCCACCGGAGATAGTGATCGCCATCTTGCGCGACGTCGCCGGTGCGGTCGACGCCGCCCACGAGTCGGGTGTGATCCACCGTGACCTCAAGCCCGACAACATTTTTGTCGCCGAGTACGGGCGTACGACCGGGGACAGCCCCGCGGTGTCCAGGCCATCCAGACGGTCGGACGGTCATTTGCGGGTCAAGGTGCTCGATTTTGGCATCGCCAAGTTGACCTCGAGTTCGATGGCCACCCAGCAGGGTCGGCAGATGGGTACGCCGCTTTTCATGGCACCGGAGCAGTGCTTCGGCCAGCCCATCAGCCCGCGGGTCGACGTCTACGCCTTTGGCGTCGTGGCGTTTTATTGCCTCACCGGGGCCTTTCCCATCTATGCCGACTCGATGGTCGCCATCGTGGGCAAACACATGATGGGCGAGTACAGGACGCCGTCGTCATTTGGGGCCGAATTCGCCGCATTCGACCGGCCCATGGTCGGCCTTGTCGCCGCCGCGCCCGAGCAGCGATATCCGTCGCTCAGTGCGGGCTGGGAGGCACTGGACGAAGCGTATAGAGGAGCGACCTCGCGGCCGGCAGCATCGCTGCCCGCCGGCCCGCTGCCCGCCAGCTCGCTACCCCAACAGATGGCCACACCGGCGCTGAGCACAAATGCCAGCACCCTGGGCACGGCGTCGGGAGCAGTGCCCTCGCCGCCACAGGGTCCGGTGAAATCGCGGGCTCTGGTATGGACCGTGACCGGTCTGGTCACTATCGCGATCGCTGGGTTGACCATCGCGGTCGCGGTTCAGGCTCTTCGACCGCAACCAAAGCCTGCTGAATACACCCGCGCGCTGGACAACACCAGGCGGCTCTTTCTCGAAGAAAAATGGCAACAGGCCATCATCGAGGCGCGGGTTCTGCTCGATGGCGATCCCGATGACGAGCAGGCCCGCGAGCTCTTCGAGCGCGCCCGCCGAGAGCTCAAAAACCAGCAGCTTTACGCCCTGTTCGACAAGGCGACCCGGGACCGGCCGGTCAGCGCCATGAATGTGGCCATCCTGTACGAGACCATTCCCGAAGACAGCGCGTATCGGGCCAAGGCGACGCCGCAATATGCCGGGGTCCGCTCCGATTGGCTCGAGCCCAGGGCGGCTCGGGCCAGAACCCTTTTGGCTGCCGGGCACTGTGGCCAGCTCTTGATCCTCGCCCAGGAAGTCGGTTTTGTGTTTCCCGAGTCGAGCTCGAGATTCGAAGGTCTGGCCGCCAAATGCAGCGAAAACCAGCCCGGCGCACCGCTTGCTGCGCGCAGTCCAGACAGTGCACCAGCCCGAGTGGCCAGGGCCCAGGATCGAAGCACCAGCCGAAAGACCGCCGGCCCGGCCGCACCGCGTCCGAAACCCCGCAAAGCTCGATCCAGGGGGGACAGAATCGACGATGGAGTAGACGAGGCGACGGTGCAAGAGGCGCCGCAGGGCAGATTGCAGGACAGACGGCATGACCAGGTCGATACGCCGATTGGCGCGGATGACATGGACCTGGCCAATGAGCCCGCAAGCATCCCCTGGCTCGGCACAGCTGCACCGGAAGGGGCCGGACCGGCTGACCCGCCGCCCGCGCAGTCCGCAGCCGGGCCATTGAGCGGCAGGCTCGACGCCTTCCCCGGCGCTGCACCCGAGGTCGAGGGCGCGCCATCACAGGCCGAGAAAAATCGCCGCAAGCCTCAGGCCGAGAAAAATCGCCGCAAGCCTCGCGCAACGTCCCGGACGATCAAAAAGCGCACTCGCTGGTCGCCCGCACCGGCGCCGACTGGTGACGATCCCGACCGCGCCCGGCCAGATAGCGGCGGCGATCGAGTGGCCGAGCAGGATGACAACTCGGCCAAAAAACTGTCCAGTCCAGCAATCCTTCCGAGCCCGGCCCAATCGGGCCGAATTCTCGATCGCCTCAGTCGTGCCGACATCACGCGCGGCATCGACTCGGTGCGCAGTCGGTTGGTCGCGTGTGGCAGTGAGCACCCGGGCGGCGGATTGGTTCAGGTAGAGGTAGAGGTAGCTCCCACTGGTGCTGTATCGAATGTATCGGTGGCGCGAGCGCCGCGCGGCGACCTCAGCGGTTGCGTGGCTGCGGCCGTAGAGCAGGCGCGCTTTCGCAAAAGCCCGCAGGGCGGGCGATTTTCCTATCCGTTTGTGTTTTGAAGCGATTTTTCCGCTCGTTGGATTGCCTTGTCACCCCACGTCGTCACTTACGAGCTAGAAAACGGGCTGCGTGTTGTGGCAGTCGCACTGCCTCACCTGCACACTGCGACCATCGGTGTATTCGTGCGGGTCGGCTCGCGTTTCGAAGCTCCGTCTGACAATGGCCTGTCGCATTTTGTCGAGCACATGTTGTTTCGCGGCAGCGACGCCTATCCCACCTCGCGCGACCTGGCATTTGCCATCGAAAGCCTGGGTGGCACCCTCGATGCCGAGACCGGGCGGGACCTGTCGCTCTTTCACATCACTGTCGAGCCCACCCTGATCGACTCCGGGCTGGCCTTGCTAGGCGAGGTGGTGAGCCGGCCGCGGCTGGGTGAAATCGATCTCGAGCGCAGCATCATCATCGAGGAGATGCGCGAGGACTACGACGAGGACGGAGTCGAGACCCACGGCGAGGATATCGTGCGGGGCTTGCTTTTTGGCGACCATCCGCTGGGCCAGCGAGTGATCGGCAGCGAGGCCAATGTGCGCCGTTTTGGTGAGGCCGATCTGCGTCGGCATCTCGCCCGCCACTACTGTGCCGAGAACATGCTCGTCTGTGTTGCCGGGCCGGTCGCGCCCGGCGACGTCGTGGCGAGTGCCCGGGCCCACATGAGCGCTTTGCCCGCCGGCCAGGTGGTCGCAGCTCCGCCGCTCTCGTTCGACCAGGCGGGCGTGCGCTATCGCTATATCGCCCGGGGCGGATCACAAACCGACGTGCACGTTCTGTTTCGCGCCGTACCCGACATCGATCCCGATTACATGGCATCGGTCGGGTTGCTCCGGGCCATCGACGACGGCATGTCGACTCCGCTGCACTACGAGCTATGCGATCGCCGAGGCCTGGCCTACTCGGTCGGGGCACTGATCGAACCGCTTGCCGATACTGCGCTCCTCGACCTGAGCAGCTCGACTGGATCGGCCAACGTATCGGCGCTTCTGCGCGGCATGCTCGAACTGGTCGGCCGCTTTCGCACCGACCTGGTCACCGCTGCCGAGCTGACCCGGATCAAGCGGCGCTATCGCAACGACCTCTTTGCCGCAATGGACGACGGCTACGCCATGGCCAACTGGTTTGGCGGCACCATGCTGTATTACCCGCCGCCCGACCTCGACCAGCGGCTGGCTCAGATGGACAGCATTTCAGCTCACGACATCCGCGAGGTTGCCCGGCGCATACTGTGCCCCGACCACCTGGCCATCGCGGTGGTGGGACGATTGAGCAAAGCCAGGCAGGGCGAGGTCCGCGAGATCGTCAACACCTGGCGGTAACTATACAACCGGGCGTTTCCGTTCATCGGGGCTCGATCAGCAATCCGCTGGGAGCCACTACCGTCAGAGCTCGGTATTTGCCCAGCGTGAACGCATTCTCTTCCCGCTTTTCGCTCGATTCGGGCAGTCGAATCCGCTGCGTTGGATCGCGAGGGAGTTCGAGCGCGGCTACCGCATCGCGTACCATCATTCGTACGGCCGAAAACCAGGACCCGGGCCATACCACCACCTTTCGCTCTGCATGGATATAGATCTCGAAGGGGCGGCTGTTACTACGTTTGTCCGCCAGCGCAACCTCGATGAATGCAGGCCGAGCTGCCCGTCTGCTTGCTGTCTGCTTCTTTACTCGATTTCTCCACCAGTTTCCATCGACTAAGATAATGTCGGATGGTTAACAGAGTCAGGGCGATTCGCCAATAACCGACGAGCATCGCACAAACTCAGACCTTCCGCTTCCATTTCGAGCCAGGGTTCCTGCCAGGCAAGCAGTCGTTCGCTTGCGTGTCGTCATGGAAATCAACTCCGCGATCTAGGTAGAAGTTGGATCAAAAGCCAAGGTCGTACCATCGCCACGACTCTCCATCGAAATAGTAGAGAACCGCCGCATCCGTACTGGAAAGCAGGATGCCATCACCTTGAGCGTCAGGTATAGAAACACGAGTAACTTTCCGGAGGATTGGCACCTGAAAAGCTCCTCTTACATATGGTATGGGCTCCCAATGTGCGACCCAACTGTAGGTGTCGTGTTTCCAGGTCTCCCTCGATTCTTCATCTCCGCCAACTACGACGACTGCCCGCCCAGCACCGAGCAGTGACTGCCTGTTGTTGCCCCACAACACCGCAAAGCCAGACCGCTCATTTTCTTGGTCGCGAACCTTAAAAACTCGATCTAAGAGATTATCACCATCAAGATCTAGTTCCAATTCACATGCTTCACTGAGCCTAGCGAGGTGCTCTTTTGAGAGCGCATCGCTACTTCCTTCATCGTATGAAGCGGTAGTTCCAAATGCGGAACAATCTTGAGATACCCATTGCTCAACAGAATCGAGCCAGTGCGATGGACTGGCAGTCGCCGAAGGGCTTTCAAGAACCCTGGATGCGTCTGCGGCGTTGGAACGCGAAGACGGTTTGTCGGATATAGGCGCAGGCGGTATGGTCTTGATTTCCGAGGGCGCTGATTGAGTGGTTTGTTGGATGCCTTGGCAGTCGCACGCAGGTGCGCATCCCATCGCAGCAACAGTTGCCAAGTGCATTGCTCGCGAAAGCCGACCGATACGAATGCTTAGTCTCTTAGCGGGTAGATTCTGTCATTCTCGGCAAAGATTTTGGGCTGCGCGCACACTTCCCCCTTTGCTGCGGGACACAAATCCTTATGTCCAGAGCATGCCTATGCACTAGATATAATATGAACATCGATAATGCT
>JAKSDA010000559.1 GCA_022360315.1 Pseudomonadota bacterium | reverse complement strand
GGTTCCAACGGGGTATCGGCATGACGTGGTCTCCTTCTCTGCAGGCAGGTAGCCCGAGAAGATCACGCCGCGATCGATCTGTCGATCCCCTTCTTCTAACTGATCGATTCTCCTTTGATTTTAACCTGATCAGCGCCCTAGCAGCGTTCGGGAAAATTCCGAACGCCGCTACCAGTATTGGGCAAAGCCCTCCGGCGGAGTCCCGCCGGGCAAGTCCGCCCCGCATGCTGCTGGCCGAGGTTTGGGCTCAACGGCGGCCGCGATGCCGGATCGGACCGGCGCCGCGCGCATGAGTGTGCAAGAAATAGAACGGATAGATAACTTCGGTTTCGCCAGCCGCTTTGGGGAAACGCCAGCGTTTGGCCACCTTGACCACACAGCGTTTGAACTTCTTGCCGCGCACCGACGGCGCTTCTACCTTCGCCGACCCCACTTTGCCGCTCGCCCGAATTACCAGTTGTAAGCGCACCCTGCCGTCGGCGCCTTTTTGCTTCATCGCATGCACGGCATAGCACCGACTCACTCTGGCCGCGCCCTTGCGGATCACTTCGCGGATCTGAGCCTGGGTCAGCGACGTCTGCTTCTTGCCGGCCAGCGCATGACCGGACGACAAGAGAAGCACACTGGTCAGTGCAATGAGAACGATATGGCGGATTGGTTTCATCGCAGGTCTCTGGAGAGATTTTCAAGCACAAATCACGCCAAAGATAAGGGCGTAATTCCAAACACGTCTTTTCAAGTTGTTTTCCAGGGTATTATAAATTTCAATTAGTTATGGAGCGGCGAACTTTGCAATGGTTCTATCGTAGGATATACGATATGGAGACACATCGCCCCACTTGGAGATTATACACACACCTTTCTGTACAATGGGAAGAACAATGCGTGATTTGGGCAACAAAAAACTCATCGATCAATCCGGACTCTCCCCACACGGCGTTGTGCGACAGAGCCGGGGGGCCGGATCGGACAGCGAGGGCGGTGATTTGCGGTTTGCCTTCGGGTCTTTGCTCGAACCATTGTGGCCAGTTTTCTGTCTATAGACCCATTTCCTGGCGGACACGTTTTTTGGTCGCAGCCCAGCTGCAGATGGGGCATCGGGTCAGATCGTGGCCGCGCGCCGGGCAGTACTGGCGGCCGAAATAGATGATCTGCAGGTGAAGCTCGTTCCAGCGATGGCGCGGAAAAACCTTTTTCAGGTCGCGTTCGGTGTAGGCCACGTTGCGCCCGCTTGACAGGCCCCAGCGCCCGGCCAGCCGATGAATGTGCGTGTCGACGGGAAACGCCGGCACGCCGAACGCCTGGGCCATCACCACGCTGGCGGTCTTATGTCCCACTCCGGGCAGCGATTCGAGGATATCGAGGTCGGCCGGTACTTGGCCCGAGTGCTGGTCGCGCAGTTTTTTGGACAGATTGCGGATGTTCTTGGCCTTGGCCGGGGCCAGACCGCACGATCGGATGAAGTGGCGGATCTGCTCCTCATCGAGCTGGGCCATTTTTGTCGGTGTATCGGCCGCGGAAAAGAGGGCGGGCGTGACCTTGTTGACTCGCTCATCTGTGCACTGTGCCGATAGAAGCACTGCCACCAGCAGGGTAAAGGGGTCGTCGTGGTGCAGTGGAATCGGCGGCTCCGGAATCAGATCGTCCAAGATCCGAGCAATTCGATCGGCTTTTTCCTGGCGTCGCATCGATCAGTTTTTACCCGATTTTACTCTCGTTCACGACCCGACATGTCGACTACGAGTGCGCCTATGTCACCGGTCGGCTCCGGGTTTGCTCCAGCGCCGGTGCAGCGCGCGGGCCTGTTCGAGATCGCGCTTGTTGGCCGGAGAAAGGGCGATGACGCGGTTTACCGCGGTCAGCACGTCGGCCCCGCGCCCGGCCCGGTGATGGATGAGCGCCTCGGCGAGAAATGCCCGGTAGTCGTTCGGATTGGCTTTTTCGGCCCGTTTGTAGCCGGCCAGAGCTTGCTCGATGCGGCCTTCCCGGTCGGCGATTCTGGCCCGATGGTAGTGTCCCGGAGCATGGTCTGGACTCAGCCGGGTGAGCGCGTCGTAGGCGATCTTGGCCTCGGGCCAGTTGCCCAGGCGGCGCGAGCTGCCGCCCCAGAACTTGTAGTAATCGTGCGCCTGATCCGAGCCGAGGTGGATCGCGGCAAGGCCCGAACAGGCCACGACATGGACCGCGGCCACGGCCATTGCCGCGCGACGACCGCGCGATGTCGCGCACCCCTGCGCGATACCGACCGCGGCGAAGAGCGAGACCAGCGCCATGACCGCAGAGACCTCGTCAAACGGCAATATGGCCAGGACAGCGGTTCCAGCCCCGATTGCCGCCAGCGTCGCGATCCAGAAAATCGCCCCGGACGGACGTCTCGACAGGGAACCCAAGGCGGCGCTGATACGGAGCGGAGCGGCCAGACGGCTGGCCATGCGATCGATCAGCCGATCGGGCACGAGCAAGAGATAGAGCGCGAACATGAAGTAGGAAAAAATGCCAATGTGGAATCCGGCCAGCTCGATGCCGATATGGAGGGCCACTCCGACCAGCAGGGTCGGCAGCCAGAGCCGTGGAATCAGCCATCCCAGGGCCAGGTAAAGCTCGACGACCAGGATCAGCCCGGCTGCATTGTCGGCTCCGATGTGGTCGATGGCATCGGCCACCCAGCCCGACCGGCCCGAGGCCGGGCCGAGTTGCATGGCCAGAGCAGTGCCGTCACGCCACAGAGGAGCCAGTTTGGCCAGCCCGGCCCACAGATACACGATCGCGACCTGCACCATCACCAGGCGCAGGGCCCAGCTGGCCGGCGCAGCCGATTTGCTGGCCGAAAAGGGCACGAAACAGCAAAGGAGCAGGATCAGAAATACCAGATAGTGGTGCTGGTACGAGTCGAGCTGGCTGATGAAGTACGCGTAGCCGTAAAGCGGGGTCAACAGCCATATCGCGCCCCGCCCGGCGCCGGCCGCAATGGCGAGGCCGAGATAGGACATGAGCAGAAACACGACCAGCATGCCCGATCGGCTCGGCTCGGGCAGGACGGCATCGAGCTGCGCCATGTGGGCCACGTTGAAGCCGCCAGCGCCGTAACGCGGCGCGTGAGAGACCTGCAAAAACGCATCGATGCCCAGCAGGGAAAAAAACGCCAGGCGAAACCACGAGAGCTTGGCGCGCGACACCGCGAATCCGAGCCAGTAGTCGCGATATCGGGACAACCGCCGTGCCATCACAGCTCGTCGACCTCGCACAGATTCCAGCTCCCGCCGTGCTGCTTGCGGGTGCCGTCTATGTCCGTGCAGATCAGTACGACGCGCACCGCGTCGCCGGGATTGCGCGAGCACAGCTCCCTGGCCATGGCGGTCACGACGCCGCGGCGACCGCGTCTGGCCAGGGCGAGCCAGGCCTCGTGAAACACCGAGCCCAGCTGCACCGACCGGCGCTTTTCGCCGATGGAAAATCCGGCCCGGCAATCTCTCATGCGAACCGGCGAGAACATACGCCAGGCGAACCGCTCGTCGTTTTTGTCGCTGCGGCAGGCGTAATACGAGACCGGCAGCGCCAGCTGGCAGGCGAGAAACAGATGAACAAACACAAGAGCTGCTGTTTTGCGCATGGCGCTGTAAAAAGTGTAACCCAATCCACCCAACGACTAGATGTACCGGCGGGAAAGCGAAGAGAGTTCCGACCGGAACTTCGATCGCCGGCTGCGAAGTCCGGATGGTTCGAGCAGATCAAAATCGGAAATCGCAGCCTGCCAGAGTCTCGCCGTCGATCCACGGCTGGCGCTCTTCGGGCCGAAAGTCGATAAACATCTGGATATGGCCCAGGACGTCGAAGCCGAGTTCGCGAAAAAAGCTGATCGCGTGGACGTTGCGCGCCAGCGGCCGAACTGACATCGCATGCACGCCGGCCTGGCGGGCAGCGGACATGGCCGCGTGGGTGAGTTCTCGCCCAATTCCAACTCCGCGGTGCGCTTCGCTCACGATCAGCGGCTCGAGTTCGGCTTCGCCATCTGCGAGGACCAATCCGGCCAGGCCCACTACCGAGCCATCGGCGGTTTCAGCGACCCACAGGCGATCCGGGCCCACGCGCTCGAGATGGGCGTCAAACTCGCGACCCGGCTCGGTACCGCCAGCGTCCGGGCTGTCGTAGATCGTTCGCTGCCACTCGGCAAGCTCTGCCCACAGGGCGCTGCACACATCGCGGTCCCCGGGTCGGTAGCACCTTACTATCGCGGCCGATTCGTCCCCCATGACACGCTAGCCTAGCACGATCCGCAGGATGGCTTTGCCCGGCCGCAGTTCGATGTGGGCCCATACCTGTCTTCTTTCGCGCCGCAAAACCCGTAGAGGTTAGTGCCTGCGTGCCGCAGGAACTTGCCTTCCCATACGGACCTATCTATCATCACGCCGAAACGTGGCACGTTATTTGCGCTTTCGGGGGAACACCCTTTTCGTTCAGAGTTCGAACTCTCCGGGCGCAGTGGAGCTCGCGCCGCACTGGAAGTTTGTTGTGTGGCAATTCGAGGCAAGCAATTCGAGGCACCCGATTCGCGGGCACCGGGAAGCAGCAACAACGATCCGCGGCAACGTCAATCAGCGGCAACAACCTCTGGCAACGGGAAAGTTTGCCGAGTCGCTGCGACCTTTGTGGTGGACATGGGCAAAGGTCGCGGCAACGCGGCGCGTACAAACACACATCGGTATAGGAGAGACTCGAAATGTTACGAAAGCATGCTTGTTTGGTGGTGTTCGCGGCCGCGCTCCTGGCCTCGAACACTGCTGAAGCACAACGGACCCGCATTATCACGGGAACGGTCACCGAGGCAGTGACCAACGAGGCCGTTCCCGGCGCCACGGTGCTCGTCAAGGGCAGCGATGCCGGCGCCATTACCGAGATCGACGGCTCGTTCACCATCACTGGAGTGCCCGTGGGCGAAGTGACACTGTCGGTCTCGAGCACCAGCCACGAGGTCCGAGAAGTCGTGGTTGCGCCCGATCAAAACTCGCTCAGGATCGAGCTGTCATTAACCCAGGCCGAAGAGATCATCGTCACCGGCCGCGCGCCCCAGCTCTTCCGCAAGAACCTGGCCAACGGCGCCGCTGTGGTCCAGAGCGAGTCGATCAACGAGGTACCGGCACAAACGGTCAACGACGCCCTGCAGGGCAAGATCTCGGGGGCCAACATTCAATCCAACTCGGGTGCTCCGGGCGGTGGCATTCAGATGCGACTGCGCGGGATCTCGACCGTTACCGGACGTTCGACCCCGCTCTATGTCGTCGATGGCGTCATCATCAGCGACACTGCGATCGCCAACGGCCTCAATATCGTCACCGCATCCGCCGGCGGCTCGAGCTCGTCCAACCAGGACAATCCGGTCAACCGGATCGCCGATCTCAACCCCAATGACATCGAAAACATCGAAGTCCTCAAGGGGGCAGCAGCGGCTGCTCTCTACGGCTCCAAGGCCAGCAATGGGGTCGTCATCATCACCACCCGGCGCGGCCGCTCGGAAAAAACCGAGGTCAACATCACGCAGCGGCTGGGTTTTGCCCAGATCTCCAACAAGATCGGGGCCCGCAAATGGGCCGACCGGCAAGATGTCATCGACGGCCTCTGCGATGGAGAAGCCGATGATTGCCCGATCGCCGATTTTTTCTACGGTCCCGAATTCGACCACGAAGATCAGATCACCCAGGTCAAGCTGGCCTCGGAGACCAGTGCGACTCTGACCGGTGGCACGGCCACGACCAAGTATTTGATTTCGGCGTCAATGCGAGACGAGCCGGGCATCATCGTCGGTACCGGGTACGAGAAACAGACCGCGCGCCTGGCCATCGATCAGTCCTTTGGCGATCGTCTCAAGATCAGCGTATCGAGTAACCTCATTCGTTCGGACGCCTCGCGCGGAGTCACCAACAACGACAATGCCGGCGTATCGCATTACATGGTCCTGTCAGCCACGCCGTCGTTCATCGATCTGCGCCCGTACCAGGACGGAACCTATCCGACCAATCAGGCGGTACCCAGTCTCAATAATCCGCTGCAGCTGGTCCAGCTGATGAGCGATTCCGAGGAAGTCTGGCGCAATATCACCGCGGTCAGCGCCAACCTCAAAATGTACAGCGACCGAATGCACCTGGTCAATATGAACGGCAACCTGGGCATCGATCGGTTCCAGCAGCGCAGCGACCTGATCTTTCCCCGCGAGCTCCATTTCGAGCCCGGTGACGGTTTTCCGGGCACGGTGATCAACGGCACTGCCGAGAGCCGCAACATGAACTTCGGGATCAACTTGATCCATCAGTTTACCCCGCGTTCCGGGGCGTGGCGGGCGGCGACCTCGGCGGGTTTTTTCTACGACGAGAGCGAGATCAACGTAAACCAGGTCTTCGCCAAGGGCTTGACTGCCGGCCTCCCGATCACATCCTCCGGGGTATCGGTCCAGACACCGCAAACCCTCACCGAAGAGCGAGACCAGTCGTTTTTTGCCCAGGAGGAAGTTCTGCTCCTCGGCGAACGCCTGACCATTTTGGCGGCTCTACTAGCCGATCGCAGCACGGTCAACGGTGACCCAGACCGGTTTTTCTTTTATCCCAAGGGATCGGCCACCTTTCGCCTGCCGGTCGGGCAGATCAAACAGATCGGCCTTTTGCGCACCCGTCTGGCCTATGGAGAGACCGGAAATAAACCCCAGTTTGGCCGCAAATTTACCAGTCTGGTCACGACCAACTCGATCGATAGCAGCGGTGGGGTCATCGTGGACCGGCGTGCTGGCAACCCGGATTTGAAGCCCGAGCGGCAACGCGAGATCGAAGGCGGCATCGATGTATCGGCGTTCGACGGCCGCGGAGTTTTCGAACTCACCCTGTATCAGCGCAATATCAGCGATTTATTGCTCGACCGCACCCTGGCGCCGTCGACCGGATTTCTCACCCAATCGGGCAATTTTGGCTCGCTGCGCAACCGCGGGGTCGAGCTCTTGCTGCAGGTAACCCCGGTGCGCACAGCCAAACTGCAGTGGTTATCTCGCACCACATTTTCGCTCAATCGCAGCGAAATTACCGGTCTCGATATTCCGGCCTTCAACTTTGGCGGATTTGGCGAGGTCCTCGGCTCGTATCGCATTGACGTGGGCGATTCGGCCAGCCAGATCATCGGCACCGAGCAGGACGAAAATGGCGACTTCATCCAGATCGGCGACGGCGAGCCCGATTTCCGGGTGGCATTTGTCAACGACGTGACGTACCGGGGTTTTACCCTGCATATGTTATGGGATTGGCAGCAGGGCAGCGACGTCATCAATCTGACTCGCCTCTTGTACGATGCCTTCGCCAATTCGCCCGACTATGTCGAAAATGGTGCCGATCGTTTTAACACCTGGAACAACGACAACGACATCCGACCGTATCTCGAAGATGCCAGTTTTTTGAAACTGCGCGAGGTCTCGCTGTCCTACGAACTACCCAAGTCGATCCTCAAACAGATCGGGGCCATGAACAGCGCCCGGGTCAAGCTCAGTGGCCGCAATCTCTTGACCATCACCTCGTACAGCGGGCTGGACCCCGAAGTGAGTAACTTCGGCAGTCAGGCGATCGCGCGCAATGTTGACGTGGCGCCCTATCCACCATCCCGAAGCGTCTGGTTCTCGATCGAGGCTGGATTTTGATTGCGAGGAGGCTGACCATGACACGACAAACCAGCAAATGTATGCTCATTGCCATGCTCTTCGCCCTGCCGGCGTGTTACGACGAGGTGCCCAACCTCAATGGCCTCGATCTCGACGAGCTCGAGGAAAACCCCACTCCCTCGCTCATCAACGAAGCCGCCATCGGCTTGCTCATCGGCCACCGGGCAAACAAGGCCGCGACCAATGGCTATGTCGCAACTGTGGGCATTCTGGGCCGCGAGTCGTACAACCTGGACCCGGCCGATCCGCGCTTTCGCAGCGAGCTTCTCGAAACCGAGCTCGATCCGGGCAGCCCGGCCTTTGGGGGCAACTTCTGGAATGAGCCCTACCGCAACATCCGCAACGCCTATACCGTGCTCAATGCGCTCGACGTGGTCATCGGGATGAGTGATGGCCAGAAAAATGCCGTGCGCGGATTTACCAAGACCATCATGGCGCTCGATTTTCTGATCGTCATCAATACGCGAGACGAAAACGGCATACCGATCGACGTCGACCGCGACCTGTCCGACGAGCTGGCGCCCATTGTGACCAAAGAGCAGGCGTTTGACGAGATCGAGCGTTTGCTCGACGAGGGCTGCCGCGAACTCGGCGGCTGCGCCGACCCCCTGCCGACCGCGCCATTCCCGTTTGATCTCGGCTCGGGTTTCTACGACCGCGACGATCCCGAGAAATTTGGATTTAACACCCCCGAGCACTTTGTCCAGTTCAACCGGGCCATCGCGACTCGGGCCTTGTTGTTGCGCCCCGAGGGCGACGGCACGGCGGTACTCGATCGCGCCCAGGCTGCGCTCGACCTCTCGTTTATCCGCCAGGACGCCAACGAATTGAACCTCGGCGTGTATCACGTGTTCAGCACTGGCTCGGGCGATACCACCAACGGTCTCAACAGCAACAATCTCTACGTCCACCCCTCGACCTTTACCGGCGCTCGAACCAAGGCAGATGGCAAGCCCGACGACCGGGTTACCCGCAAATTGGTCCATTTCCTCGCCCTCGGTGAGAAAAAGGGAGGAAGCATTGCCTCGGGCAATCTGACCTACAGCTCCGACTACCGGTTTGCCCAGTACCGCAGTCCGACCGCGTCGGTTCCCATTATCCGCAACGAGGAATTGCTCCTGATGCAAGCCGAGATTTATATCCGCACCGGCCAATTCGAGCAAGCCCGGACCTTCCTAAACTTTATCCGGCAGAATTCGGGCGGTCTCGATCCGCTGGCCGCCGACGCTCTGACCGAGGCCAACGCAGTGGACGAGCTTCTCTACGAACGGCGCTATTCGCTTCTCTTGGAGGGCGGGCACCGCTGGGTCGACATGCGGCGCTTCAATCGGCTGGACGACCTGTTAAGCGACGACGAGAACCCGGGCCTCAAGGTCTTCAATGCTTTTCCCATCCCGGTCGATGAGGCCAACGCCCGCAAGTAAATAGAAACACATTGGTTGAGGATCAAACGATGTGTTTCTGTTGCGAGGCCAACGGCGGAGCCGGCCGGGAGTCCGGCCGGCCGAGGGCTTTGCCCAAAAATGATAGCCCGAGCGCGAAGCGGTCGGGCCGCGCACGATCACGTTGGAGCATTGCCAACGTGACCGTGTGTAGAGATGGGTGAGATCAGCCCCACGGAGCGGTGGGGAGCAAGATCGCTGCCACGCACAACTCGTCGAGTTCGTCGGGGGGAAGGAATTTGCTGTCGCGGGCCGTGCGGATATCGGCGGCGACCAGGGCGTCGTCCAGAGCGCGCTCGAATTGGCCACAAGCGCTTGATCTTCGAGGGGCCGGGCAACAACCCGCTCATTTTCGCCAGTGCTGCAAATGTCGAGGAACAGATCGAGAGCATTCTCTTGGCTGCGCTCAGCAATGCCGGGCAAACCTGCCTGTCACCCAAGCGCTTCTACGTCCTGCCCTCCATCGGGGAAAAACAGCATTTCTCATCGCCTGCTGGAAGGCGACAGGTTACTTGCATAGTATCTGAAACGGATATTGTACTAACAACAGATTTCTGAGCTCATGTCGCTGCACCCACCGTAGTCACGCGAACGAGAGCCTTCTGATGCGCCAAGTACGAGCCAGACAACTGCCGTTACCACCACTGCTCCACAGCGGTCAATCCACCAAAGAACTGGAAAAGATGAATGAGATC
>JAKSDA010000184.1 GCA_022360315.1 Pseudomonadota bacterium | reverse complement strand
CAACAAGTGCGAGGTTGGCTGGGAAAACTCAGCAAGATTCTCCCCAAGTGGGCCTACGATGCCGTGCAAAAGGTGCTGTTTCGTCAAGCGAACTACGTGCCATGTCGTCCTGCCAAGGCTCAGGGGGCGGGCGAAAACGAGCTTGCTTGCCGATCGGACAAGCGCTGGCCTGAGCGCAGTGGCGAGGTCGGAGAGCTCGGTCTGTTCTCGATTGCTTTTTGGAACCCATTGAAGCGGAACAATCAGGGCAATTCATCCTGACCGGCCAGGTTCCTGTGTCTGGCTGGGCCAGAGACTGGGGCTGGCGAGGATGATGTCGGCCCAATTCAAAACGAGTTTAAGGTCGCAGTCTGCGGGACGGCTTGGTGCTCGAGCTATGCGTATCGTAGTGATGGAGGGTCCACCACATGAGCAGAGAGCAAGCGACGTAGCAAACAAAGTAGCAAGCCTAAACATGCCTGGCATGTAACAGAAATGCTGAGGAGTTCCAAGCCAGCCTGCACCTGCGGCTCGCGCACACAGCCTTTTGCTTGCCGGTCCGCGGATTGATGGCCTTGCCGCGAATGGGCCAAGGCGACCCGCAACCCAAACCGAGCTGGAGAGAACGAGTACCGCGCTCAATTCGCACGAACGGCATGGTGCTTCACACCAACGAAGCCACGTTACTCGTTGCGATCGTAGAGCCAGGCGAAGCCTTGGCCGAGTTCGATGGCGCTCTTCAACGCAGAACGAAAGCGGTGATAGGTCTCTCGAATCAGGTCACGAGTCCAGTGCACTTCCATCTCCCATATCGATTCGATCAGTTCATCTTCGTCACGCTCCTCTAATAGTTGATCGAGCTCGATCGCTTGCTCGGGAGTGCATACTGCGCGCGGTTGTTGGTCCGTATCCCATGGAAGCTCCATCTGAAGCCAGGCGTGGACTCGCACCGGGCCTTCTTTTACCTCGATCACCGGGTTAAGCAGCGCTGCTTCGATGTGGGGAACGACGTCACCGTTCATCATCGCCAGCCCAGCCAAGATCTTGTTACTTGATATAAGCGCCCTGGCTGCACAATACTCACTGTCGAGTTTGGCGACCCGCTCAGGCGCAACCATGCCGAGCAAGATGCGACTGTGATGCGGCGAATCGACCCACCACTCGCGTTGTTGACGGCTAATTCGCGCGTTCCAGCGGCGCTCGACCATCTCTTTTCGCTTGGCGCCGTCCTCCGCCGTTATCGTGTCTTCGGGCTCATCGGGCTCGGGCGGCGGCGGGTCGCGGTAGTCGTGGCGGAAATTCGAGTACAC
Organism: Pseudomonadota bacterium; assembly: GCA_022360315.1. GTDB lineage: Bacteria > Myxococcota_A > Polyangia > Haliangiales > Haliangiaceae > JAKSDA01. The sequence continues at coordinate 263 of JAKSDA010000184.1, read as the reverse complement.
GAAGCCGTGGGCTCCCGGAGACGTGCTGCGAATTGCTCGTTGGAAGCCGTTGAAGAGTTCAATCATGAAAGGCGGTTTGATTTCACCAAACGTCTTTGGGTAGTTTGCGGACCATTGCAGAAACTCATCGAGCGAAATTTTCTCCGCGTACTTTACGAGTTTGGCAAATTGCTCTTCATCGAGAATAAACCGATCTTTATCCAGGAAGTTCGTTCTCAGCCATTTGGAAAAATGGCTGTCTGCGACGTCGCGTGCAGCAACAT
>JAKSDA010000589.1 GCA_022360315.1 Pseudomonadota bacterium | reverse complement strand
TCCTGGGCGCAAACCGATTTTTCGACCTATATCGAGGCGGGCTGGATCAGCCTCGATGAAATCGAGGCGGGCCACTCCTTGTCCGAGAACACCAGTTACGGCAATCCGGTCGAGCCGATGACCCTGCAACAGGTGCTCGACGAGGATCGCGCTCACGCGTATCGGTTCGACGGCGAAATCGACGCCGCGCCCCGGTTTTCGCCGGGACAGGCCGTGCGCACGCAAAAACACGGCCATGCGGGACATACGCGATTACCGCAATATGCCCGCGACCGGGCCGGCAGGATCCATGCCCATCACGGCGCACATGTTTTTCCCGACAGCTCCGCGCGGGGCACGGAAGTTCATCAACACCTCTACAGCGTGGTGTTCGACGCGGCCGAGCTCTGGGCCGAGGCGGCGGGCAGCCGCGACAGGGTTTACCTCGATCTGTGGGAATCCTATCTGCTTGCGATAGCAGCGTGAAAACCTCCGCTGACGACGCCCTGAAGCCGCTCGCCGACGTCGATGGCGCGGCGGTATTCGACGAACCCTGGCAGGCCGAGGCGCTGGCGCTCGCGGATACGCTGGTGCAAAACGGGGCCTTCACGGCATCACAGTGGTCGCAAAAGCTGGGCCAGCGGCTCGAGGCGGCGCAACGGCGCGAGGCAGACGACAATCAACAAACCTATTACCAGTGTGTCCTCGAAGCGCTCGAAGCCCTGATCGATGAACACGCCGGTATCGATCGCGCCGCGATGGCGGGCAGGCGCGCCGACTGGGAAGCCGCCTACCGGCGCACGCCGCACGGACAGCCCGTCCGGCTCGAGCCTGACGGCGAGCAACGCTGAATCCGCCTCGGCTACTGCCGCGTCCGAAAGCGGGAGCGCTGTACCAGGAAGATGGTAATCAGGGGCACCAGCAGAGTAATCAGCGCCACGGTGATCAATAACATGCCGAGCTCACTGTAGTCGGCCATGACGGTGATGGTATTGCTGGCGCGATCGCGGACTTCGCGCGTAATCAGGTAAATTTCGTTCAGGTATTTGGTGCCGAGACTCGACGCCGACAGCGCCAGGT
>JAKSDA010000540.1 GCA_022360315.1 Pseudomonadota bacterium | reverse complement strand
TTGTCATCGCTCGGCTTCCCGCCCGATTGGACTGATCCGAAATGGGTCAGCCTGCTGACTGCGGGCTGGAATGCTGGCTATTCCCGAAAGGCCGGAGTGGGGCTCGTTCTCACCTATCTGCTACAACGCAACTGGCGCAGGGAGACCATCGACAGTGATGTCATCCATCGCTATGCAGAACGGGCAGGGGCAGCGCCACATCTCTGGCAAGACCCCGGCCGTCCACTGTGGTGGCGTTCGGTGGTGCGTCTGTACTTTAAACTCATCCAAAAGGAAGGGAACACTTGACTGGTCTTGAACAAGAAATGCCAGAAACTTCTCGTGGCGATTCACGCGCCAGTCCTGGGCTGGTGCTCGCTGAGTCCGCGCTGCAGCAACCGTGGTGTGAGTATATGTCGCCTTGGCTATCCCAGCCCTATTGGGTAATGGGTTCGTCACGGCAACCAAATAAGGGGCAGTCGACCTATGGAGGAACCAGCCCGACATGAACGAGTACATTCTTAACCGGGAATCGAGCCGTGGGCCCTATCTGACAACGGTTGAAGCTGCCGCATACCTCCGATATCGTTCAACTTCGGGGATTCGGTCAGCCGTAAGCCGTGGCGAGTTGAAACCGGCCGGGGTGGGTCCACGAAGCACACTCTTGTTTACCGTGGAAGAGTTGGAGCGGTTTATTAACAGGCGTTCTATGCGGTATAATACCAGCCGCCATGGGATGCCTGGGGACATGGAGGTACAATCTGATGCTCAAGTCAGGAAACCCGACCAAGTATCCAGGCGTGTTCAAAATTGGACACAAGAGTTACCGGATTCGCGGCAAGGCCATCAATCCGCGGACCGGCAAGCAGAAGGAGGTGCGCAAGGTACTACACGACGCAAGCGTGCGCGAGGCCGCAAGGGTGCGAGCAGAAGCGCTGGAAGAGATCCGCAAGGGGTCCACAAAGGCCAGAGAGCGGGTTCGAATTGGGGCATACGCGCAATCGTGGATGCGGTCAAAAGCGCTAAAACTTGACGAGGGTACGGCTAGGACGTATGCGGATGCGCTGGATCTGCATGTCCTGCCTACATTGGGCGATTTCTATTACGACGTACTGACCAGGCAGGATGTGCAAGCGTGGGTCGACGAGTCGTTGATGAGCGTGCGTGTACTGCGCGACGGGACTCGAAAGCCGTATTCACGCAATAGCGTGCACGCTTGGTTTCGCGTTCTCAGGACCATGACGCACGATGCAATGGACGATCTAAGTTTGCAGCGAAATCCAACGTTGCGGATCTCGTTTCCCGACGCTCCGGACTCGAGTCACGGAAACAGCCTTTCGTCCCGGGAGCTGGCGCGTTTTCTGTGGGAGATGCGGTCGCGTTATCCGCACCAGTTTGCCCTAACGGCTGTCCTGTCCTTCACAGGATTACGCTTCTGTCACGGCAGTGCGATCGCGTGGAATGACTGGGATGAGTCAGAACACGTCATCCGCGTTCAGCGCAAGCAGGTACGTGGTCGGGTCGGCAAGATATCGCGTAAGAAACAAGCACCCCATGAGGTGCCAGTCGAGCCCGAGTTGGCGATGATCTTGCGCGAGCATCGCCAGCGCATGCTCGCGCAGCAAGCGCCAGGTTTGGCCGAGGGATGGATGTTTCCGTCTGCCTCCGGCACACTGCGGGCCCCAAGCAGCTTGAACAAAGCGTGGCAGCGGTGCTTGGAAGCCGCCGAGATCGACCGCCGCTTCACCATTCACGGGCTGCGCTATACGTTCACCGATCTGGTCCGCCGAGCCAAAGCCGATGCCGTGGTCCGGCGAGCCTTGACGGGCCACGTCACTGAGTCAATGCAGTATCACTATTCGAACGTAGATCTGGAAGAGAAACGCTCTGCGGTCGCTGGCGTACATCGACTCGTGGCCGAAGCCGCGCCTCCTCAAGCCGTACCCTCGATCAGAGGTGGCACCCCAGGTGGCACCTCTGACCAAAACGACTGACGGCCGATTTTGCCTGCCAAGCACAACCAGCTGTCATTATTAGGGAATTTGGGAGCGGGATACCGGATTCGAACCGGCGACGTTCAGCTTGGGAAGCTGACACTCTACCACTGAGTTAATCCCGCGTAGGGGGCATAAGGTACTGAAATTCTATGGACTGTCAAGGGGGAATGGCCCGCTGTTATGCCCCGTGGCAGTTCGCGCCCCAAGTTACGCCCCAAGTTGCGCCCGAAACCCTGCCAGATCCACTACTTTGGCCAGCTCCTCACGTTGTTCCTCCCCTCCCACCGTCGAGTAGTGGTGATGCATTTCCTCGGTCAGGTGACCTGAGATCGATCGTGTTACCAGGTCGGCAATCTTCGCCGCGCGGGCCAGGTCCTGGAACGTCCGACGCATCCCCTTTGGCGACACCCAGTACGCAAAGTCGATATCCTCGTCCTGCTGAAGTGCCAGTGTTACTCGCAAGAACGGTTTGTCTAGAACGCCAGGGGAGCGGAAACCGCCCGTCGTGGACGGGAACAGCAGCTCGGACTCTCGCATCGGCCCCGCTGGAAGGCTCTCCACGTGCCAGCGCAGCAATGCCACCAAGTCGTCCGGCAGGTGGATCCGCTGATCGAGGCTCGTCTTTGTGCCGTTCATTGTCGTGTTGCCGACTGTATGCGACCGACGAACCAGAAGGATACGCTCATTCCAGAGCACGTCCGGGTGACGCCCTCGTCGGCGTAGCGGGCGCAAACTGGACGGCCGCAGCCCCAGACAGAATCCCAACCCTGCCATCGCGTAATGTTGCGGATACGCCTCGCGCAACTTGGCAAGGAATGGCCGAACGTGGTCTGGCTTTAGCGAGTTCGGCTCCTCCTCCGTGAAACTCCTGTGTCCCTTGGTGCTGAATGGCTTTATGCCCCGCATTGGATCGTGCGTCCAATCGAATTCGTCGGCGGCGGCATTGAGAATTGTGTGGAGCGTGCGGAACCATACGTTGGCTGAATGGGGAGAGTAGTGTTGGTTGCTCTGCTGCCGCGTTTTCTTCCCCTGGCGCCGTCGTTTCCAGTTCTCCTTGGCCCGTTCCTGCGATGCGAGAATCTTCTGCATCCGCTCCGGATTCCTTTGTACGCATATCCGTTTTTGGACAATGCCTTTCCACAGTCTGATGTCATCGCGAGTTATCGCGTCGAGATAGAGGTCACCAAAGTGCGGAAGTAGTGTCGGCTGCGTCGCCACCAAACGTTTGTGTTTCTTTCTCCACGTCGTCATAAAGATTCCCTCGAAGGAACCGATCGAGCTCCACTCTGGCCCAAGTATACGTCCCATTACCGCCACGCCGACCATACGGTCGGACGCGGCCTCGCCGGCACGCCTTAATCAGCCCACTCCGCGTAAGACCACAGTACTGTGCTGCGAGTCGTGTCGGCATCACTGGCGGCCAGTCGCGGTTCGGCATTTCGCTCGGCATCTGAGTCGCCTTTCTTGAGCCGGCTACGTAGACTCCATTCACACACTCCGAGCAGCAGCTCGGTCGGCTCGCAGTGCCAACTGGCGATTGCCATTATCTAACTCACCCGCTGCCGCCATATGAGCTACCGCGGCTTTCATGAGATAGCGCCGCAGCCCGGTGGCGTCGGCCGCCTCTTTCCAACTGGCCGAGCGGACGGTCTGCAGATAGGCGCGTAGTTTGACGACGGCGTCTTCGAGTAGGCCCGTCGCCTCGGGCGGGTCCTCGTCGATCAGGTCGCTGTCGTCGTTGGCGCCCGTCTCCTCGGGTGGATCTTCGTCGATCAGGTCGCTATCGTCGTTGGCGGCAGGCACCGGTGACCGTTGGAGGGTCGTCTGGTCGTCAAACTCGGTGGTCAAGAGTCGCTCGCGATATCGGCCAAAGTCGCGACCACTCACCATCTCCGCCAGCTCCAGCCGCAGCGCTGTGCGCACAGGCTCTACGTGACCGGACTCCAGCTCAGCGATCGCCAGGCCAAGCTGGTGGGTGACGACCTCGTTCACTGGGGTCGGGCCAGAGCCGCTGGCGAGCCGTCGATGTCGTGGGATGCCGTTAGCCGCGTTCTTCTCGGGCTCGAGCTCGCGGTAGCGGATCTGGACCTCTTCGTGGAGCTCAAACCTTAGTGGCCGAGTCTCGCAGTACCGACAGGCCACGTAGACCAACTCCTCTGCGCCGTGCCGTTTGACTTCGACCCCGACTATCTCCCAACCCTGGGGCTGGATCAGTGCTCCGCGCAGCTCGCCGTCGCACCAACGGAGGTAGAGCTCCTCGGCGGAAATGGTAAGCGTGTTAATTTTTGCCCGGTCGATTGAGGCGTGCGCAGTGCCGTTGACTGGCTTGGGTATACCGACGCCAGCGAGTGCGCCCTCTTCCATCGCAGGTATCGCGCGGCTCGCCACGAACTCACGTAGCTCATTGCCGAGCCGACCTTCACACTTGATCGCGACCTTGTTGATCCCGCTGCGCGAAAGCAACATCAACTGGTTGTATCGAGACGTTGCTAGCGTGGCGTTTGGCGCCACGCTACGCAAATCGCTTTTGAACTGGCGTAGTTGCGCGCTACGCAGGATCATGACGTGCTCTCCTCGAACGAACTCCTCGCGCCAATCGCGGGTTATGAGGCGCACCAACCCCTTTCCGTCCTCCCCGTAGTTCAGGATGCGTCCCGCGTCTCTCGCGACGTACCAGTCCACACCGTCAATGTGGACTCGAGTCAGGGGCTGGCCGTGAAATCGTTCAATGATGGTGGGTGTTGCAAGGTTCTGAGTTCCTCCGCTTCGTGTCGCTGGACTAATGTACTCTGTCGTCATCTCCATTCCTTTCCGGCCTGGTGGCCACACGTTTGCTTTTGTGGTGGCTCGTCATGAAAGCTCGCTCATTACGGCCACCGCGAGGTCACGGCGTGAGTTCGGCTTCTCCCGATCCCGATCCCGATCCCGATCCCGATCCTAGTACTAGATCTTTACTCTCTCTCTCTGCAGATCTTGGTGCCCCGGATGGCTCGAACGAACGCTCGGAGAGTGAGAGAGAGAATCGCATCGAGCAAAATTTCGGCGCACTGGGTCGGCTGCTCAAGCGCTACAATGAGCTCGGCCAGAAGCTCGCCGAAGCAGCGGGCGAGGAGTGGCAGGCGCTACCGGCTCCGAGCGGCCCCCGAACGATTCGCGATGCCCTGCACCGACTCGACCTGAACGCGCGAGACCACGAAGCCGATGTACTCCGCGCCCTGGACATGCTCGCCGTGCAGGCCGACGAGCGAATCAAGCTCAGCGTGGAAGACCCGCTAAGGTTTTTCCGCTTCACCTGGCGCCCTGGCGTTCTCACGCAGGGGCTCCAGTTGCCCAACGAGAAAACGGCGCGTCAATCAGCGCGCCCTGACCGCGGGAAACCCGTTGGCCAAGCCAAGCCGCATCCCCCGGAGGACTACGCAGGAGGACCCGTCAAGCTATGAGCACACAAAACCAGAACCCACCAAACGAAGTTTTGCGGCTACGCGAGCGAACGCCCGAGGAAGAGGCCCGTATTGCGGCCGAATGGGAGCAGCGCGAGAAAGCCGAGCGCCAAGAGCGCGAACTGGAGCGTCGCCGCCGATGGGCCGCGTGCGGCATTCCGAGCAAGGACGTACGCCGCATCGCCGCCGGCGAGTTGGAGTCGACCCCGGCGTTGTCCGCGACGCGAGAGTTCGAGCGAAAGCGGACGATCGTGCTTGTCCTGGCCGGCCCCGTCGGCTGCGGCAAGACCACCGCCGCGGCGCGCTGGCTCACGCAGTCCACGAGCCGAGGCACGTATCTCGAACCGTATCCGCGTCGTTTCCTGGCTATTGCCGAATTGGCGCGCCTGAACCGGTTCAACGCCGCGGCGATGGAGCCGGTCGAGCAAGCCGCCGCGCTCGTGGTCGATGACCTCGGAGCCGAATTTCTGGACGACAAAGGTGGCTTTGCCAGTTTATTCGACGCGGTCATGGACGCACGGTATCGGCATCTCTTGCCGACGGTGATCACGACCAATCTGCGCTCGGACGAGTTCCGAGCCCGGTACGGAGAGCGCACCGTTGACCGATTGCGCGAGCACGGCCAGTTCGTGGAGCTCGCCGGCAAATCGCTGAGGACGTCGGAGCGATGACGAAACGAAACCTACCGCACGCGAGCGAGGCCGAGGCGTCCGTCCTGGGCGCAGTTCTTATCAGCAATGCGGCCATGGCCGAGCTGGGCGATCTGACGGCCGAGGCGTTCTACGAGCCGCGCCATCAGTGGGTGTTCGCAGCCATGCGCGACCTGGACGACGCGGGCAAGCCGATTGACGCGGTTACGCTCGAGGAGGTCTTGCGGAAGCGCGAACGGCTCGATCCCGTCGGCGGAGTCTCGTTTCTCTCGAAACTCGCGTTCAAGGTGCCAACTGCGGACAATATTCGCCACTACGCGGATATCGTGCTCGAGACGTACGCAGCACGGTGTTTGATGCTCGCCGCGTCCACGATTCTCGAATGCGGCTACGGCGACTACGGCGACATTGAGGAGTACCAGGCCGACGCCGTGGCCAGCGTGAACGCCGCGATTACGACGCATTCGCGCACAGGGCCGGAGACAGCCAAAACAATCGTGAAAGACCTGATCCACGACATCGACCGGCGCAGTGCGGTGAAAGACGGGATCACCGGAATCCCGACCGGCTACAGCGATCTCGACTACCGGACCTCGGGCTTGCAGCCGAGCGAGCTCGTGGTCCTGGCCGCTCGCCCGGGCATGGGCAAGACCGCGCTGGCTATGGCCATCGCCAAAAACAGCGCCGAACGTGGGCTGCCAGTGCTCGTGATTTCCCTCGAAATGTCGAAGCTGCAGCTGATGGAACGCCTCCTGTGCGCAGCAGCCGGGTTGAGCACGACGGCGCTGCGCATGGGTCGTCTCACGCGCGAGAAGTTCTCGTCACTGATCGCCCAGCTGCCGGCGCTGGCCGAACTGCCGCTATCGATCGACGAGACGCCGAATCTCTCGCTGTCCCAGGTACGAGCTCGAGCACGCCGGTTTGCGGCTAAACGAGGCGGCGGCCACGAAGGCCGCGGGCTCGTGATCGTGGACTACCTGCAGCTCATGCGCGGTAGTACCACCAAGAAAACCAGCCAGCAGAACCGCGAGCAGGAGATCGCCGAGATTTCACGGGGACTAAAAGGGCTGGCCAAGGAGCTCGGCTGGCCAGTGCTGGCTCTCTCGCAACTCAATCGGAGCCTGGAATCGCGTCGCGACAAACGGCCGCAGCTCTCCGATCTGCGCGAATCGGGCGCCATCGAGCAAGACGCCGATGTGGTGCTCTTCATCTACCGCGACGAGGTCTACAACGAACAGACCGACGCTCGAAATATCGCCGAGATCGGCATCGCCAAGTACCGCAACGGGCCGACGGGAGTCGTCAAACTCCGATTCGATGGCGAGCTCATGCGGTTCTCGAACCTCACGACCATCGACAGCTACGGAGCCAGATAGCTGGCTACAACGACAAGGAGACCCCCATGGCCGAGAAGCTGATTGACGTACCGCTTGCCAAGATCAAACCGAGCCCAACCAACCCGCGGCAGCGATTCGGCGACATCGCCGGCCTGGCCAAGGACCTGAAGGCCAGAGGCGTCGTACAGCCCGTGGTCGCCCGGCAGCGAAACGGGCACTACGAGCTCACGTTCGGCGAGCGGAGACTCCGAGCGGCGCAGCGGGCGAAACTCAAAACGCTGCCCGTGATTGTTCGCGAGCAGACCGACGCCGAAGTGGCGGAGGCCCAGATCGCCGAGAACCTCGAGCGCGAGGATCTTCACCCGATGGCCCAAGCCGAGGCTTTCGAGCGCTTGCAGAAAGACCACGGCTACAGTCTGGCGCAGGTGGCCAAACTCGTCCGCCGCAAGACCGACGAGGTGAGAAAGACCTGCAAACTGCTGTCGCTCTGCCCGGCCGTGCGAAAGAAGTTTCTGGACGACGAGTTTTCAGCCGACATTGCATTCCTTCTGGCCCGCATTCCATCGGCGAAGCTGCAGACAGAGGCCGAGAAGACCCTCGCTGAGTTGGACAGCTTAGGCTACAGCCTGCAAGAAGCGCAGCGATTGGTACGGGAGCGCTACATGCGAACGCTCGCCGAGGCCGCCTTCGACGTCAAGGACGCGAACCTGGTCAAGTCGGCGCCGGCCTGCCACGAGTGCCCCAAGCGGAGTGGCGCGCAACCGGCTCTGTTTGCGGAACTCGACGACCAGGGCGACCATTGCCTCGATAAGGGCTGCTGGCAGAGCAAGGTGGACGCCACGTGGCGCCAGGCCAAAAAACGCGCCAAGGACGAAGAGCTGGAGGTCCTCGCCGGCAACAAGGCCGAAGAGCTCTTTTCCTGGAGTGGCCGCCTGGGCTACCTGGGCGAGCGCGAGTACGTCGACGCTGGCGAGCCGGCCAGCGCTGTCGGCTCGAAAAAGAAGTGGAGTGCCCTCTTGGGCGATAAGGCGCCAAAGCCCGTCTTGGCCAGAGACCCAACCGGCGCGGTGCACGAGCTCTATCCGCGCAAGGCCGCTCAGAAGGCCCTGAAGGCCGCTGGATACAAGCCACCGCCCAAACCCGCCGATCCCGACGCGAAGTTCAAGAAAGAGCAAAAAAAAGCACGCGAGCTCAGAAAGCTCCGAGCGAAGGCTGCCGACGAAGCGATTGCCGCGGTCGTCGAGCGCCCGCCGCTCGCTGTCAATCTACTCCGCGTCCTGGCACCGCTACTCGCCACCGGCCAGGTGCTTGAGCAGACCGCCAAGCGCCGCGGCATCGCAGTCGAGGACCTGCGCGCGAAGCTCGCCGCGGAGAAAGACGAGGTGTGGCTCTCCGGCTTCGTGCTCGAGCTCGCTCTCCACGACGTATTCGCCGACTGGGACCCCCCTACGGCGAGGCGTTCGAGGGGATCATGGGCGAGAGCGGTGTGGACCTGGCAGGTATCGAGAAACGGCTGGCCGACGAAGCGAAGCCGAAGCGCAAGCGCAAGATCAGGGCGAAGAGGGCCACAGCGAAAGACAAGGGGTTGCCATTTTGAAGACCCGCACCCGGGCGCAGGTCACCCAGCCCACGCAGTGCTCGCCAAAGCGTGGAGTTTGGGTGAGAATGCAGAGCGTTGGCCGAAACCTACCATTCGATTGCGGGCTCGCGCAACAGTAAAGTTGCTAGGTCCTACCAAGGAGTTGGACGATGACCGCCAAACAGTTGCGCATGGCCATTGCGGTGACACGCGTACAGCTACAGGATCTCGCCGATGCCACTCGTCTCGACAAGTCGCAGCTATCGAGGATCGCCAACCAGAAGCAGGGCGCGAGTATGGAGACACTGGCCACGCTACGCAGGTACTTTGTAGACAATCATCAGCTCCGCTTCGAGGCCAGAGACGGCGCGGTCTACGTCGGCGCACCGGACGACGAGTAGATGCGGGCCGGAACGTTGCGGCTTCACGTAGAAAGATACACAATCGGGGGTTCATGTTTGACCACGTCGTATTTGGGGTAAGCGACTACGCTGTGAGCAAAGCGTTCTTTCTCAAAGCACTTGAGCCGCTTGGCGTGACGATTGTTTCGGAAGGACCGCTCGGCGTCGAGCTTTGTCGCCGCAATGGCAACACGTCGCTGTGCATCCGCCGTATCGAAGAGAAGTCCACGCATCTGCATCTGGCCTTTAAGGCTGAGAATCGGCGACAAGTAGAAGACTTCTACAAAGCCGCGCTTGACGCGGGAGCAGAAGACAACGGTGCGCCAGGTCTTCGCCCGCAGTACCACGAGAACTACTACGCGGCTTTCGTCATTGGGCCGGATGGGCACAACATTGAGGTGGTCTGCCACGCAGCGGAGACCTAGTTCGCTCAAGGTCTTCAATGGCAAAAGAACAATGTACCTTCGCGAGAGCGGACCGCGGTGACGAGCTTCTGTTCGCAGTCGTAATGACCTACCGTTTCTCATCTTCTGCTATTCGCTCCTGTACAACGCACTTCGCGGTGTGCTGCTGTGGAAGACGAGGCAGCTGGAGCTTCTGCAGGAATCCACGGGGCTCCCACCTGTCTTTCAACTCAAGGGGACTCCCTGGGCGACAACAGCGAAGGCCGTGAGGATGCCCTGGGGAACGTTAAAGGATGTGTGGAAGGCTGTGAAGGCTGTGAGGATGCCCTGAGGGACAGCGTTGAAGGCTGCGACCTATGGGTTCTACATCAACCTCTTACTGGCATCCTCCACACCTGGGTTCCGCGACGACAGACTCCGCGACGACAGACTCCGCGATGACCAGACGAAATCTGGGCCTGCCACTATCCAGAGCGCGCTCGATAGCTGAGTTACTGGCTTGACGACGGGTCGTAGCCGGGGCTGCTATTGCTTGATCGTTTCCCCAGCCAGCACGCCTACACTCCGCTCGACCATCGAGGAGTGGCTTTTGGGGGCTCGAACTCGCGCTACGCGAGGGCCTCACGGACTGGGACCCCTATGGCGAGGCGTTTGAGTCGGCGATGAGCCAACTCGAGATAGACCTCGCCGGTATCGAACAGCTGCTCGCGGACGATGAGGCGGCCAAAGCGAAACCAAAGAGCATGCGCAAAACCAGGGGCAAGCGATGAGTACAAACGAGCTAGCCGCAGTCGCCCAGGGTCTCGGCATCCGCTGTCCCGTGTGTTATTGGTACGTGAGATGCTTTCAAGGAGACGGAGCATGGAACGATTCACGGGAAGTTGCCTGTGCGGCAACGTCCAAATGGTGGTGTTGGGGCGCCCCTACCGGGTCGGCGTTTGTCACTGTCTCGACTGCCGCAAGCACCATGGGGCCCTATTTCACACGTCCGCGATATTTCCTCAGAATGCCGTGACGATCGAGGGCGAAGTACGCGACTATGCCGGGCGGTTCTTCTGCCCCCGCTGCGGCTCGTCGATGTTCGCGCGAACCGCCGACGAAATCGAAGTGAATCTGGGATCCCTGGATGCCCCGAACCAACTTGTGCCCACCTACGAAATCTGGAGCATCCGCCGCGAGTCTTGGCTGCCGCCGTTTCCTGTCACGAGACGATACGAACGCGACCGTGATGCCACGGGTCGCGTTGAAGAGTAGGCCACCTGAACGAGCATGGCACCGTGGCTTACTAATCTAAGTCGGCCGAGCAGCGCCGTCAGATGAGCTACTCAAAATCGAACAACCCAGCCCAAATCCAACTCGCGCTCTGCAAACGGTTCAGCACAAACATGCCCACCCCGCCCAGCAGTGAGAATCGTCTGATACCCGTCCTCGGCCCAGGCCAGTACCGTCAGCGTCTGCTGCTCTGGATCGACGAGCCAGTAGTGAGCGACGTGGGCGCGGAGGTAGCCGATCTCCTGTCGCCAAAAGGTTCGACGTGAACGTGTCGATTTGACGCGCCTCTCACTTGCACTCGACCGGTCTTGATCGTCTATGGTACCCAAACCGTGACGGCGCACAAAGGGAACCCGCCCGATGGGAACCAGAACGACACAAGGAAAGAGCCCGCGCTCAAGACGTTCTGGCACTACCCCTACGCCAGCCTGATGAAAGAGCGGAAGCCGCCGGGTTGGGAGGTCAAGGTCGAGCAGGTGCTTTCGCTTGCACCGCGATCAGCCGACCAGTTGCTCCTATATCGGGACAGCACCGAACGGCGCGACCACGAAGCAAAGGTCATGCGCGGTCTCTGGCCGCTGTTGACCGATGTGGCCATTCTCGAATTCAAGGGGCCGACCCGCGGTCTCCGCCAGCGCGAGCTCATGAAGCTGCTCAGCTACGGTACGGAGTATTTGTCGTTGGACGAGTGCCCCATTGAGAAGCCGTCCGAGCTCAGCCTCGTGCTGGTCGTACCCAAAGAGACGCCGACGCTGCGGCGCGAATACGAGCGATGCGAGGTCGAACCCGAGCCGCTTGAAGGCGGGTATATGCGCCTTGCCGGGTCGCAGTATACTATGATCGTCGCACTGCTTGATAAAGTGGCTGATGCCGAGCGTGATGATTTCATTCGACTTCTCACCAATGACCGGGCCAAGGTTAAAGACAAACAAGCGTTGCAGTGGCTGCAAGCCTGGGTCAGAAAGGCCAGGACCATGGAAGAGCTGAAACATACAGAGGATTTTGATGATGTCGTCAAGGGGCTCATCGACTCGGTAGGCATGGAGAAACTGCTCAGTCTCATCGAGCCCGAGCAGCGGCTCGCCGGCCTTGATTCGGAGCAGCGCCTAGCCGGACTCGCCCCAGAGCAGCGGCTCGCCGGTCTCGACCAGGAGCAACTCCGGCTACTGCGCGCCGCTCTCGACAAAAAGCTCAACGGGTCATAGCCGGCACCGTCGGACTACGGCTTACCGATGGTCTGCTCGGCCAGCACCGCGATATCGCGCTCGACCATGGCCAGGGCGCGATGGGACACCTCGGCCTTGATACGCGAGGCTATGTCCGGTGACATGCCCTGCGGCAGATGCTCGTCGACCGTACATGCTCGCCTGACAGATTAGGCGGGCCAGGAGGCGTGGCCGATAGTGCTGGCCATGTCGAAAGCAAATGAAGTATTGGAAAGATTTTTGAAGTGGCTCTCAGCCCAAGATGATGATCCCACTGTCGACAAGGAGCTTTTGAAAGACCTCGTGGCATATCTGCAGAAGCAGCTGCAAGAGGGGAAGTCGTTGGAGGAGGTGACGAGTGTTCTCAAGGCAATAGAGCGAATGCTGGCAGCCAAAACAGACGACGCTGCGCAGGGTGGAAGTAGTACGAGGCGTGCGAAACGGAAAGGGGGTGAAGAAACGGTGGAGGTTGTGTTCGAGCTGACGATACAGCTCGATGGATGGCCACGAGATTTGATTGCAAAGCTCATGGGTGGCTGTGCAAAGCTCATGCATGGCTGTGCCAGGTGTCGGTCTGGATTGATCGCGGTCAAAGAAGGCGGTCCACAATGATGAAGGGCGAATTGCACCTTCTGCGAGAACGCATCGCCAGTACACCGGTCAATGGACGAGGACGTCGGCAATACGATAAAAAACTGCGTCAAGAGATCACCCGGTATGCAACCAATCAACACGCTCACGGTGAGAGCTTCAGCAAAATCGCCCAACCCTGGGCCTGCCGAGTACGACCATTCTGAATTGGCGAGGCAAGCGGCAGCCCACGTCCAAGAACCAACCCGTTGGGTTTCGACCTGTGGCGGTGCGGGCAGATGAGGCAACAGGGCCCAAAAAGACCGCGAGCTCGACCAATGATGGAACCGGGCCGGGTTGCCAGGCAATCGTGTGGTGCCGATATTGCGCGTTTAATGCTTGCTCGAGCGCGACCGATATCGAGGGATGAGTCCCGGCATGGCTGGGTGTCTTGCGCGCTAATGCGGTGACTGGATCGTCCTGATGGTTCTTGGCCTGGTAGTACC
>JAKSDA010000053.1 GCA_022360315.1 Pseudomonadota bacterium | reverse complement strand
CGTGCCCACGCAGCAGGGCAAGCGCTGGCATCAATCAACAGTCGTCACGATGCTGCGTATGCCGGCCTATCGCGGGGAGCACAGGCAAGAGGGCCTGACGATCGCCGTGCCCGCCATTATCGATGAATCCGTGTGGTTCCAGGTGCAGCGGGCTCTGGATCTGCGGCCGAGACGTCGACGCGCCCAGAGCACGCAGAGCCTGTGTGTGGGGCGGGTATGGTGCCCTTGCGGCCAGCGGGCGTATGTCCGCCTGGCCAAGAATAGAGAGTACATCTACTGCGTCACGCGCCACAACCGCTGGCGGCGAACCTACGGCGGCAAGCCATGCGAGTACTCAGTCTCGCACCGCGCGGACCAGATCGATCCGGTGGTATGGGATACGGTGGCCGAAGCGATCACGCAGCCGGCCATTCTGCGGGCGGCCATGGCTGGCGAGGATGACTCGGCCGTTGATGCGCATCGCCAGGAGCTCGAACGGTGTGATGAACTGCTGCAGCGATTGATCACAAGTGAAAACGAGATCTCGCGGGCATTCCGCCGCGGCAATCTCAGCGCCGATGCGTGGAATGACCAGCTCAAGGAGATCGCTGCGGATCGGCGCGTCCTCGAACGCAGCCGCGATGCAGCCCGCGAACAGCTGGCCATGGCACAGGCCACGGACTACTCGATCGATTTAGTAGAGGCGCAGCTCGACGAATTGCAAGACCGAGTGCGAGCCGCGGCCCCCGAAGACCGCAAGGCCATCATCGAGTCGGTTATCCCGGGAGAACAGCCGTTCGGCATCGTTCTGTGGCCCGACGGCAAGATCGACATTCGCGGCGCTATCCCGGTCCCGGCCGAGAGCGAGGTTGCCAAACCGTCCTCCTTGCCAGGACAAGTGCTGTGACAACTTTGCACTGTCGGAGCGCAATGGTAAGCGCGGAATGGGGGTGAAAATCGTTCCGTTTCAGCTGGTTGCGCACGTGGAAGTGACTCCAAGGCGCTCAAAGAAGCCTCGATAGCCGGGTTTTTGCCGATACTGCGTTGGTGCGTACTATCAGTACACGCGATGTACTGATAGTACGCACCGGCCAGTTCGTATCATTTCTGGCGGCCCGCCCGTGCAACACCTTGCGCCGCTTCGTCTCGCAAGGCATTGTGCTGCGCCTTGTGAGCCGGAGCGCGATCGTATTGTCCTGCCGAGGACGCTACCACTGCACCGCGGTTTGGCTGGTGCTGGCCTTGCTGTCGATCCTCGCGGGGTGCGACGGCTCCGAGCCACCCACTGCGCCCACGGATCCGCACGAGGTAGACGATGTAGAGATATGCGAGGAGACGTGCATCCCGGCCTGCGAAGCGCGTGAGTGTGGCGTCGATCCGATATGCGGGATGGTCTGCGGCGAGCCGTGTCCATCGGGCGAGTACTGCACCGAAGCCGGCCGCTGCGAAGTAAACCCGGCGCTGGCAACGCCGCTGCCGGCTCCGCTGCCCGACGCGAGCACCGAGGCCAGCGGCACGCCGGCAAGCTCGTTCACGGTGACCGACGGTGGCCAGGCGGTGTACACGATTCCTCTCGTCGTGCCCGCGGGTACCGCGGGGCTCACGCCCAGCCTTTCGCTGCAGTACCGCAGCGGGGCCGGACTCGGACTGGTCGGCCGCGGCTGGACACTCACCGGGTTTTCCCATATCGCGCGCTGCCCGAGGTCGTACGTGCACAGCGCGAGCGGCTTTCCCGAGGCCGTCGCCGACGCGAGCAGCGATCAGCTGTGTCTCGACGGCGCGCCGCTGGTTGCGGTTTCTGGGGTGTACGGCCAAAGCGGCACCGAGTACCGAACCGAGGCCGAGAGTTTTTCGCGGATCGTTGCGACCGGCAGCTCGGCGCTCGGCCCGGA
Source organism: Pseudomonadota bacterium (assembly GCA_022360315.1). GTDB lineage: Bacteria > Myxococcota_A > Polyangia > Haliangiales > Haliangiaceae > JAKSDA01. The sequence continues at coordinate 1,293 of JAKSDA010000053.1, read as the reverse complement.
TGGATTCGAAGTTCGCACGCGCGACGGCCGCATCCTTCGCTATGGATTTCGCGACGACGCCCGAGAAGCCGCGGACAATGGAATCCGCCGGCAGTGGATGCTGGCCGAGATTCGAGACCGCAACGGCAACACTATCGAGATGAGCTACGCGAGCGCGTGGCGCCTCGACGACTGGATCCTCGACTACACGTTCAAGGCTCCCTCGGAAATCCGCTACGGGATCTATAAAGGCCTGGGCAAGACGCAGGCAGCCGATCGCCGCATTCAGTTCGTATACAGCGACCGTGACGATGAGCGTATCGTGCTGTGGTACGGCGACCGGCGACTGGAATGGCGCAAGCTCGAGGCGGTTCAGACGTACGTCAACGGGTCGATGGAGCGAGAGTACCGGCTCGAGTACGGCTACCAAAACCAGACCACGGTGCTCGAGACAGTCAAGGAGTGCGCGGACAGTGTGTGCCGCACAGCCGCGACCATCACCTATGACCGAGTCAACAGCGGGTTCGGCCGGCTGGTGAGGACGACCAGCCGGGTCTCGTACGGGTTCGGCAACGGCGTGTCTAGCGGTCACATCGGGCAGACCATCGTCCTGGACGTCGATGGCAACGGCCTCGACGACCTTTTGTTCCCGGCGCCCAATGACCGCATCCGCGGATGCCCGCCGCCGTTCGACGAATGCCTGCCAGGACAGGGCGGTGACTGGACGTATCACCTGGCCATCGCCACTGGCGACCGCAACGACCCATTCGATCTCGTCGATACGGGATTGGGGTCAACCACGATCTACGGGTTCCCGTTCTGGTGCATCTCGCAAGCCACCGTGTTCGACTACAACGGCGACGGTCGTGACGACCTGGCGAGCACCTGCGGCGCTTACACCTCGGGCGCCGTGCTGGTATCGACGGGAACCGGCTTTCAGCCCAAGTACAACGCCCTGCCCACCGAAAACAACGCCGGCGCGTTTTGGCTGGTCGATCTCAATGGCGACGACCTCATCGATGTACTGACCTGCGTACCCGACGATCGTCTGCATTTTTATAAGGGCCGTGGCCCGGGGCGAGGATTCGAGCGAACCCCACGGGTGTTGCCCAACTACGGCCAGGGTGGGGTGCCCGCTCCGGGGCAGTGGGCGACGCAACCGTGCGCGGCGCCGCTCATGCTCGACATCGACGGTGACGGTCGCACAGAGCTGATGAAGAGCGAGTACGTGAGCGCCCGGGGCGGTTCCATGCAAGATGCGGTGTGGCGCCAGCGCTGGAAAGCGCTCGGCATCGGGGCCACCACTGCGCGGTG
>JAKSDA010000597.1 GCA_022360315.1 Pseudomonadota bacterium | reverse complement strand
TCGTGGTCGGCGGTGAATGGGCCAACAATGGCGGTTCGTACGGCCTGGCGGTCGCGGCATTTCCGGCCAAGCGCATACCCGAGGTCGTCGATCGCGTCACCCAGCTGTGGATGGACAGGCGCGAGCCCGATGAGCCGTTACAGGTTTTCATCAAGCGCCTCGGCCGGGCCAAGCTGAAAAAGGCCCTGGACGATTTGCGCAGCGTGCCGGCCTACGAGGAGGATCCCTCGTTCTACATCGATTGGGGTGATGCCCGCGAGTACACCATTATCGACAAAGGGACAGGTGAATGTGCGGGCGAGGTGGTTTCGTTTGTCCAGTTCGGTATTGCCGACAGCGAGCGCCGTGTATTCGAGGCCCAGCTATCACTCGAGTCAGGCGACCACACGCGCGCTGCCGACCTGGCCTATAACGCCATGCTGGTCGCGGCCAAGGCGCTGGTCCAGGTCGAGAATATCGACGTCACCGACGATCCCGACAGCATTGTGGACGAGTTTCGCACTCGGCTTCATGACACCAAGGTGTTTCACGATCCCTATGCCGGAGCCAAATTCGCCAATTTTTTGTTTCGGCATTACGATGAGCGGTCCAATGGAGGAAACGGCTCGACTGGCACCGCGTCTTCGGGCCAACGCGTCGACCATGAGAGCGCCCACCGCACCATCGAAGAGGCGCAGCTTTTCATCGAAGCAGCCCATGCGTGTTACGACCGCATTACCATCGGTTAGTGAGGGACATTATCCGTGCAGATCCAACAGGTTCGCGTCAAGATTTCCGCTCGGCAGAGCGAGTTCGATCAAGAGCCACTGATCGCGATCTTTCACCGGTGGATTCGAGAGAATCGACTGGGTGATCACCTTCTCATCGATGTGGCTGACTACCGTCATGTGCCCGAAGGCCCGGGCATCATGCTCATCGCGCACGAAGCCCATTTGGGGCTCGACGAGGGCAACGGCCAGCTCGGCATGATGTACGCGCGCAAGCGCGACGCCATCGGCGAGGTAGGGCCGCGTCTGGCCGAGGCGTTCGGCGTGGTGTTGACCGCCTGTGACGCTCTGGTCAAGGAGCCGTCGATCGCCGGCACCCTGGACTTCGATGTCGGTCGCGTCGAGATCCACGTCATGAGTCGTCTGGTTGCGCCCAATACGGCCGAGACGTTCGACGCATTTCGTCCTCTTGTCAGTGAATTTTTGGCTGCGCTGTACAGCGGCGCCGACATCGCGCTACACCATCTCAACCAGCCCAGGCGACCATTTGGGGTGCGCGCCGAGATCGCCGGCGAACACCAGATCAATGATCTTCTGACCCGTCTCGCCTCGCTCTGATAGCGAGAACCCACGAGTCCTGTCCTCCCTGCCGGTATCGGCCACCCCTTCTGTCATCGGCAGTGGAGCAAGACGGCGCGCCGCTGCTCCGTCGAGACGTAATGCCGGCCCGGTGCATCGTATTGCCATGGTTGATTCCCGCCCCATCCAGGTCGTCCCGGTCGACATTCCACTGACAGCTCGGCTGCATCGAGAAGCCGAGCGCTGGGCCGGCAGCGCCCGGCCGACAAATATCGTGAGCGCTGGACCTGGCCAGATATCGGTGTGGAGTTTTCCCCGGCCGCCCGCAGTGGAGCGAGTCCTCGAACGGGTCGAGGTTCACTTTGCTGGCCAGCGAATCGCCGCGACCGACAGGGCCGTGCGAGTGTGCGAAACAGCCAGCCCGCCGACTTATTACATTCCGCCTGCCGATGTGAATCAGGAGTATTTCTGTCGCGATGTCGGCGAGTCGATGTGCGAGTGGAAAGGCCTTGCCAGGTACTATGCACTTGTTGCTGGGGATCAACGGGCAGCGCAGGCAGCCTGGGCCTATCCCACTCCGTTTGACGAATTTGCCATGTTAGCCGGATTTGTTTCCTTTTATCCGGCTCGTGTCGATTGGTGCTCGGTTGGCGGCGAGATCGTCCAGCCGCAACCCGGTCGCTTCTACGGCGGTTGGGTTACCGGCGACCTCACCGGCCCCTTCAAGGGCGAGCCCGGTTCGGCGGGCTGGTAAACAGTGCTCGAACCGGAGGAGCAGCGCAGCGACTCGACACTGATCATATCTGGCTAGGGCTCATGGGTGAGGTGGCGGGCGCAGCAGGTGCACATGGACTGGCTGGCGCTCGCGGGCGCAGGCCGGATCCCGGCCGGCGCAGGCAAAGCGTATGTCCGTGACCCGGTCGGGTCGGCGGAATCGGTCATAGGCGGCAAATGCCCGGGTCGCCCCGGCACTGCCGAGGGCTTTGAGGGCGAGGGCCTGGACCCGGAGTAACGCGCCGTTTCGCGGGGCCAGACGCAATCCCTGGCCGGTCGCTTGGAGAGCGGCGTGATGTTTGCCCATACTGCCCAGTGCCACCGACAGATCGATCCACGCCTGGCGATTTTTGGCCGCGCGTCGGGCAGCCCGAAAAAGCGGTGCCTCGGATTCTTGCCAGCGCCATACCCGGACCAGGGCCGCGCCGCGAATGGCATCCATGGCAGCGTGATCGACCCCGAGCCGTTGCGCGGCGTCGAGCCAGTCGAGCGCCTGGTCGGTCCGGCCTTGCCGCATAGCCAGCCTGGCCAGTGCAACCATGACCATGGCCTGGCCACGACGGGTGTCACCAGACCCGGACGCAACCAGCTCGAGCGCGCGAGCGAGACTCGGTCGGGCGTGATCGAGATGTTCTTGCACCGCGTGCAGCCAGGCCATGCCGTGCTCGTACAGTCGCTGCCAGGCCGGCCGAGAACCGGAGATTCGATTCTGCGGGCCGGGAGCCTGCCCCTGTCCGATCCATACCCGGGTCGAGGCGATATCGGTGATCGGCTGGGCCTGGCACGGGTCGAGGATCATACCGCGAGCACGCCAGCTACCACGGCCGAAATCCCGGCCCTGCGCAGAACGGGATTCGACACATGCGTCGCGGCCCAGGGCTAGGTTGCGCGTGCGATGACGCAGCCGCGCCTCGACGGCCAGCGGTTCGACAACCCGCTCGGGAACCTCGAATACATAACGGACTACCACCGCGTCGCGCGGTGCTACGGTGTGATCGACGATCGGGGCGCGAAAGCGGTGAACCTGGCGCAACGACAGTACGACACCGTGCTGGTCGGCGACCACCGCGCGCAGAACGTGGGCCTCGGTGTCGTCGGGATCGCTCCGGTGGTTCAGACCCGATTGGGCCAAAAGCAGACCATGGGCATCGCGCACGGTTATCTCGATCCAGGTATCCTGGGCGTCTCGCACGCCACCGGGAAAGCGATGGCCGACCTCCCGGTTGCGCACAACCACGTCGAACGAAATCCGGCCACCGGGCCATACCGGCGCACGGTCGGCGGGTAATGTGATAATCTGGTCTGGCTGCACAGAAAACTGGCTAGCCGGCCGGATCGCCGTGCGCTCGGTGATCGCAACCGCAATGTCGATCGAGGCCACGCCGCGGAGAAACTGGCTCACCCGGGTGGTACCGGCGCGGTCACCACGCATGGCAGCCAGCCAGCTGTGGCCGCCGAGAAAGCGATGAGACCGGACCGTGGACTGGATCTTGCCCGGCTGGGACGCCCGCTGCGGCATGTGACAGTCGATGCAGTCGCGCGGTGGCAGCGGATCGTCGATCCGACCGGTCCCGTGTCCTGCATGGGCCGAACTCTGCCACGGCGTGAAGTCATCCATACCGGTCAGATGATGTTCGTTGCCGGTCTCCTGGCCGAGAAATGAACGGTGGCAGGCCAGGCACAGCTCGGCGCCCAGGTCGGTCACCGACGCTGCGCGGCGGTGTCGCGCGATGCTCGCTCGATCATGGCGGCGCGGCAGGGGGATGGGGCGAGCGCGCAGGGTAAAACTGCCGTTGCCGTCCGGTCTCACCGCAGCGATCCCGTGGCACATCCGGCAGGTCACCCCGGCGTGCGCCCGACGGTCGCCGGGGTCGATGTCGTCGTCCATGGCGCCGTCGACCAACAGGGCGACGTCGTGACAGCCGGCGCAAAAGCGACTTGATAACCGACCCACGTCACGGCGAAAACGGGCCACCGAGACGCGGTAGACCGGATTGTTGAACGAGGCGAAGGCGTGCGCACTCTGTTCCCACTGCTCGGCGATTTCGCGGTGACACGAGCGACAACTGGCCGTTTTGGCCAGGTGGTCGCCGTCGATCCGACTGGCATTCGACAGCGCGGTACGGGCCGGGGCAAATCGGCCTGGGGGGCCGGGCAGGTGCACGGCCAGCTGCCCAGCCGGCTCGGACGAGCCGCTGCACCCAGCAGCTCCGGTGACGATGAGCCCGGCGGCCGCGACCACAGCGAGGTCGATCAAAACGCCGGCCGCACCGCCGCGCCGCGCGGTGAGAGTTCGGTGTCGCATTTCGGGACGAGACGTCGGGCCGATCCGGGCGACCGTCGCCCAGGCCGGGGCACACAGCACGACAGCCGTGGTCACGCGCGGCTGCGCCGTCGCCCGATCACCAGGGCGAGGACCAGGGCGAGCATCGTCCAGCCAGTGTGGCCGGAGGCCGGTTCGTTGCCGGTTGCCCGGCAGCCCTGGCTTTTTTTCCCGGTCGGGTTTTTCTGGCTCGATGGTTGGCTTGGTCTGGCTTTGCTGCCGCCTGTCGGGTCATCTTGTCGGCCGGGCTCGGTCGTGCTGCCAGCGGCCCGGCCGGCTGGTGTGAGACCGAGGGCGGGGATCGGCTGGGTGATCAACGACGCCAATGCGATCTTGCCGCGCGGTGCAAAGGCCAGATCCACTGCCGGTGTGGCCGTCGGGCTGCCCTTTCGGCCGGCTGGCGGCCCGCCCCAGTTGCCGCGACGAGGAGTTTCGCACTGGATGGGTCCCGACCATTCGTGAAGGATGGCATAGCGGCCCTGAAACTGGTTGACCGAGGTACTGTTCGTGCCCTGGGCGAGCGAACCCTTGCGGTCGGGCATTCCCCGGCCGCCGTCGAGCGGCGGTGCGGCCTGGAAGACCAGATCGTGGGCGAGCGCGCCCTTGCCGTAGCGAGCGTGCAGTCGAGTGAGCACAAAGCCGCGCCCCATGACTCCGGGTGGCGGTCGGATGCGCCGGCTGGCCGGGTCGGCCGCCTGAGCCGGTTTTTTGGCTGGACCGGCCTGGTTGTAGAGGACATCTGCGCCCAGTGTTGCGAGTTCGCCCGGATTGAGCGCCGGGGTCGGGCAAGGGTCGCAGGTGCGCGCATCCCAGGCGTATTCGGTGACCACGGCGCCGGGGTTTTTCTCCAGGGTGCGGTCGAAGAGAGCGGCGTAGAACTCGCCAAACCGGTTGCGCACTTCATCCGCGACGCGGAGATTGGTCGGAATGACCGCGTTGGCGTAGTTGGCCACCTGATAGCGCTGGCCGGGCGCCAGGATGTGGACGATCAGATCCTGGGTACCCGCCGAGTTGATCATGCCCAATCGCACCGGCAGGGAGAACTGTTCGGAGTCGTAGTGAAAGCGCAGCGGCGACAGCACGGCCTTGCCGTCCTGGAAGGCGACCTTGGTGACGTCGACCTTGGCCACGAAAAACTTGCTTCCGGCCCCGACATAGGGACGCAAGAGCGGTTCGGCGCCGCTGGGAATGTGGTATTTTTCTCGCCGCAGCCAGGTATCGAGCCCGGCCGAGTCGACCGCCGACAGGATGACGATCTCGTATTCACCCACGGTGAACTGGGCTTCGACAGTCACGCCGAGGTCGGCAGAAGACGACGATTTTTGGTTTGCCGACGACTCCAGTGCGACCGATCGGCGGGACAACCGGTACGGAGGCTGGGGAGGTCGGCACGGGTCTTGTTCCCAGTATTCGACCAGACGGGGCGCAGCCAGCTGATCGACCCGCTGAAAAATCTGTTTGTCCAGCGTCTTGACGTTCTCTTCTTGCAGCACCACAGGAACAGGCACAACCATGGCGAAATTATCGGGCGGTCCCTGATAGTGATTCTGCATCGACAGGACTGTGCGCGTGCCAGCACGCATCAGGACCACTTGAGTGGCGTTGTTGTACAGGTCGGAGCCGGCGCCGCTGACGTAGAAGCCGCAAAACGCGGCGAGTGGGCGTGGGCTCGTCATCAAAAGGACTGCTGCCAGACCAGCCGTGACAATGGTTCTCATGTTCTCTCCGACGTGAATCTGCCGAGCATAGACCCACTGCCCCGGCTGCGCCACGCGATTTGTCACCAGTTCTGACCCAGCGGGGCGGACGGTTTGGCAGGTTTGCAGCAGGGACCCGCGAATGCTCGCTTGCCCTCTCAAGGGTGACAGTGTCTCATGTCGGATTTAATCTTTTGCGCACACTTACCTGCCAAATTCGTATTCGTCTGCGCAGGCGTGGTCCTTGGATGATCGGTTGGTATCACGCTGCCGGGACTGGCGGCGCTGCGACCACTGCCATGCAACCTCTTCGACCCAGCTGTAAAGGACCGGGACGACGAACAGAGTGAGCAGGGCGAACACTGTTCCACCCAGTACCGGAATGGCCATGGGCACCATGACATCGGAGCCGCGGCCCTGCGAGGTGATGACCGGCAAAAGGGCCAGGATCGTCGTTGCCGTGGTCATGAGGCAGGCTCGGACCCGGCGCTGCCCGGCGATCACCACTCGGGCGCGAATGTCGGCGAGCGAACTCGCCGGACCGCGGTCGAACTGCTGCTTCAAATACGTTGCCATGACGACACCATTGTCGGTGGCAATGCCAATGAGAGCGATCACACCGACCCACACGGCCACCGACATCTTGATTGCGCCGACTTGAAACAGATCGCCCAGGTTCATCCCGGCCAGCGATCGATCGAGAAATCCCGGCCGGGCGTAGAGCCAGACCAGAGCAAAACTGCCCGCCACGGCGATGGCCACTCCGATGTAGATGATGACGGTGGTGGTGATGCGGCGGAACTGCAGATAGAGCAGAAAAAACACGATGAGCAGAGCAATCGGCACGAGGACCGACAACCGTCTTTCGCTGCGGACTTGGTTTTCGTAGTCACCGGCAAACTCGTAGGTGACCCCGCCCGGCAGGGTGAGGGTTCCGTCGGCCTTGCGCCGGTCCAGATACGCTCCCGCCCGGTCGACCACATCGACCTCGGAATAACCCGGTTCGGCGTCAAAGGTGACGTAGGCGGTCTTGAATGTATCCTCGGATTTGATCACCTGGGGCCCGCGCACATATTCGAAGCGGGCCAGCTGGCCGAGCGGGATCTGCTGGCCGCGCGGGGCCGAGACAAGGACTCGTTGCAGCGCGCCCAAGCTATCGCGCTCCTCGCGCATATAGCGGACTCTGACCGGGTAGCGCTGGCGTCCCTCGACCGTCCGGGTCAACGCGCGGCCGCGCAACGCGATGGACAGCACTTCCTGGATATCGGCAATATTGAGCCCGTAACGCGAAATGGTCGCGCGGTCGAACTCGATCTCGAGATACGGCTTGCCGACCACCCGCTCGGCATTGACCGTGCCGGCCTGGATCGACGGAACCTGGCGCAGAGCGGATTCAAGGGCCCGCGCAGCCTGGTCGAGGCGGGTCAGGTCGGGTCCCCGGATGCGCACGCCCATGGTGCCGCGCATGCCGGTTTGCAGCATGAGGCGCCGGGTCTCGATCGGCATGAGCTCGGACACCCGGGTCAGCCCGGGTATGGCCGCCATTTTGGCGATCTCGTTCCAGATGTCGCGCGGACTGCGAATGTGGTCGCGCCACACGCGGACCCGACTGCCATCCGGCAGGACGCGATATTCGGGCCGATAGGTGACCACGGTCTCGAACATCGACACCGGCGCGGGATCGAGCGCGCTGTCGACCCGGCCGAGCTTGCCGACCACGCGGTCGACTTCGGGAATGGCAGCGATGCGGGCATCCATCTGCTGGAGAAGCTCGAGCGACTGACCGAACGACGCGTGCGGCATGGTCACCGGCATAACGAGATAACTGCCCTCGTCCAGAGGCGGCATGAACTCGCGACTGAAGCCGGGAAAACTCTTGCTGACCGCATCGATCGCCGGTCGATCGCGGATCGATCGGGGAAGCCAGCCAAACGTCCAGTCAAAGCCGCGCCACGCAGTCACACCGAAGAGCAGGGCAAGAGTCGGTGCGATCAGAAAGAGCGCTTTGTGGTCCAGGCACCAGTCGAGAGCACGGCGATATCCGAGCTGAAACAGGGCAAAGCTGCCCAGGGTGACCGCGACAACCGCGCCGACAAAGAGCAGATTGTCACCGAGACTGGCCTCGAAGCCGAGCGGCCGCCAGTCGCCGGTCAAATACACAGCGAGCAACGTCACGCCCACAGTGATCTCGGCGAGCGCTGGAATGTGCTGCCACCGCTCTGGCAAGAGCGGTTTTGCCAGGCCGCCCACGCCGACCAGAATGAGGAAGAGGCCGACCGTCGTAGCCAGCCAGCTGGCCACGACCAGGCCAGTCATGATGGTCATCCAGTCGCCGATATGGCCGGGCCGGAGGACCGAGCGCCATATCCGGGCCACGCCGCGGCCCGGCAGGGCCCGAACCGGTCGGGGCAAGACCATATGAGCCAACGCGGGCAATACTGCCAGTGCGATGAGCAGCGAGCCGAGCAGGGCATAGGTCTTGGTAAAGGCCAGCGGGCGAAACAATTTGCCCTCGGCCGCAGTCAGGGCAAATACTGGCAAAAAGCTGACCACGGTGGTGGCCACCGAGGTCAGCACAGCGGGACCGACCTCGGCGGCAGCGCGGCGGATGATGGCGACGCGATCGCCATGGCTGGGCGCGTCGGCCAGAGAGCGCACGATGTTTTCCACCAGCACGATGCCGATATCGACCATGGTGCCGATGGCGATGGCAATGCCGGCCAGAGACATGACGTTGGCATCGACTCCGCTCACCTTCATGGCCAAAAATGTGATCAAAACGGCCAGGGGTAAGAGCCCGGTGATCAGCAGCGAGCTGCGCAAATGGCGCAGCAGGACCAGTACCACCAGAATTGTGATCAAGATCTGCTGATACAGTGCCGTGCCCAGTGTGTCGAGCGTTTCTTCGATGAGGTCGGTGCGGTCGTAAAACGGCACGATGGTGACCTGACTGATGCGGCCGTCTTCGAGGACCCGGGCCGGCAGAGTCGGTATGATCTCGGCGATGCGCTTTTTGACCGCCGAGATCACGGCCTTGGGGTTTTCGCCGTGGCGCGCCACGACCACTCCGCCGACCGCCTCGGCACCGGCATCGTCGAGTGCGCCGCGGCGATCGGCCGGCCCGAGCGCCACGCGGGCCAGCTCGCCGACCCGGATCGGCACGTTGTCGCGCACCGTGACCACGGCGTTTTCCACATCTCTGATCGACTGGATGAAGCCGCGGCTGCGCACTGCGTATTCGGATCGGTTGATCTCGAGAGTGCGCGCTCCGATCTCCTGATTGGACCGGGCCACCGCGCGGGCGACCTGGCCGATGGTCACGCGGTGAGCGAGCAGGGCCTCGGGATTGACGTCGACCTGGTATTCGCGAACAAAACCACCCACCGAGGCGACCTCGGCCACGCCGGGCACGGCCTGCAGGGCATAGCGAACGGTCCAGTCCTGAATACTGCGCAACTCGTCCCGGTCCCAGCCGCCAACCACGACGTCCGAGCGGTCTCGGCCCTCCAGGGTGTACCAAAAAATTTGGCCCAGCGCCGTGGCCTCGGGGCCGAGCCGAGGCGATACCCGGTCGGGCAGCGTTCCCGGGGGAAGCGATGAGATGCGCTCGAGCAGTCGCTCGCGCGACCAGTAGAACTCGACTCCCTCTTCGAAGATGACGTAGATGCTGCTGAAGCCAAACATCGACTGACTGCGCACTGTGCGCACTCCCGGCACCGACAGCAGCAGCGTGGTGAGCGGATAAGTGACCTGGTCCTCGATGTCTTTGGGCGATCGGCCAGGCCACTGGGTAAACACGATCTGTTGGTTTTCTCCGGTGTCGGGGATGGCGTCGACCGGAACTGGATCGCGCGGCAGCCAGTCGCCGCGGCAGTCAAAGGGCTGAACCGCCAGTCCGCCGAAAAGCACCAGCAGCACCGGCACGGCGATCAGCACCTTGTTGGTCACCAGGGCGCCGAATACGTGCTCCCACATGGACACGGGATGGTCGATTTCGCGGCGCATCAGTGCTGGTGCCCCGCGGCCCCGGCGGCCGGTGTGGGTTGCTGCTCGGCCGGGGTCGAGCGGTTGTCGGCGGCGCCGAGATGCCCTCCGGGCGCGACTTCGCCTCGTACCTCGCCACAGGTGAGCATGGCCGCGCCAAAATAGGCATTGTTGATCGTTTCGCCGCGCTGCAGCCACGAGGCGCCGCGACCGTCGAACGCCATGGGGCAATAGGCCAATCGCACAGTTTCTCCCGACGCGTTGCCGAGGCGTGAAACCAGCTCGATGGCGCTGTTTGACAGGCCCTCGAAGGCGCGGCGAGCTGCCTCGATGTCACTGGATTCGGCGAATTTCCGGCTGTAGGAAGCCAGTGCCACGGCCAGCGGATCCCATATGGCGCGCAACCTGTGTGGTACCCTGGGCACCGCCTGAGTAACTGCCCTGGTCAGGGCCTGGTTTTTGGCCATCGCCCGTTCGAAGTCGTCGGCGGCCAGTGCGGACTGAACATCGAGATACCCGGTCACGATCGCGGCCAGGGCCAATCCGAGTGGTCCCGGTATATCGGTCACGATGTCACCGCCTGCCCGCATTCGGTCATCGGCGGCCGCCATCATGCTGGCACCGCCCTTGATCTGAAGATCGGCATCGATGACAAAGGCGCCCCGAGTGACCACCCGCTCGCCCAGTTCGAGCCCGGAAAGGACCGGAAAGGCGTCGTCGATCTTGTCCCCGAGAGTGACCTCGCGAGCCTGGTAGGTCGGCCGCTCAGTGCTCGGTACCTCGACATAGACCACCGAACGGGTTCCGGTAAAGAGCGGTGCGGTTTCGGGAATCATCAGCCGGCCCGGATTGTCGTTTGCCGGGCCGCGCAATGTTGCCTCGGCAAACATACCCGGCCTGAGCGCGCCGTCGCGATTGGCCACTTCGACGCGAACACGAATGATCCGCCGGCGCGTATCGACCACCGGATCGATGAACGCAACCCAGCCCTCGACGCGCGTGCCCGAGAGCCCGGTGATGGTCAGATCAACTCGATCGCCGACGGCCAGACGGGCGATATCGCTCTCGTAGGCCTCGAGCTGAACCCACAGCCGGGCCAGATCGGCGACGCGATAGAGCGCCGTGCCGGCCTTGACATAGTGGCCCTCGTCGAGCAGCCGGGCGATCACTGTGCCGGCCACGGGACTGCGAATGGCGACCTGCTGGCTCGGCGTCCCGGCCTTTTCCACCGCCGCTATGGCGGGTTCGGACAATCCCAAGAGGCGCAGGCGCTGGCGCGCCGAATCCAGCGCTGACCGCGCCGCGCTGCGGGTGAGCTGGCCGGCTCCGGCCAGACGGGCGAGCTGGCGGTTGGCCTCGATGAGATCGCTTTGCGCGCTGTACATCTCGGGACTGTAGAGCCGGGCGATGACCTGACCACGCGCGATGCGCTGGCCGGTGGTAGCCACCAGCAGGCGATCGATCCGTCCAGCAGTCCACGCAGTCACCGTCTTGACCCGGGTTTCATCGTAATCGACCCGGCCGAGCAGACGGGTTTCGTGCAGCTTGCCCGAAACCGCATATGGCTCGACCGCGACCGTCTGGATCTGAGCCAATGTTTTGGCTCGTTGGTTCAGCGTGATACGGCCGGGATCGGACGAGTCACTGTCTTGTTCCGACTGCTCGACGCGGACCAAGGCCATGCCGCAGATCGGACAATTGCCCTCCTGGTTGGTGCGGATCTGCGGGTGCATGGGACAGGTCCACACCTGCTCGGCAGTGTGCTCATGCTCGGCCGGGGGGGCCGGTGCATCGTCGTTTGCGGTACAAACTCCCACCGCGAAGGCGGCCGTGATGGCGAGGGCTACCGCAGAGCGGCTGACGATTCGATCGAAGAGGCGGCGAGGCGGTTTTTTTTCTGGCCCGGTTGCCGGAGACGAGACCGGCTCGGCCGAGCGATCGTCCGCGCTGTGAACGTCTTGCGAGACCGGCTCGGCTGACTCGTGGAGTGGGCGCTTGTCGTCGGTCATGGGTTCTCCTCGTGTGTGATCTGGTGGCCGGCCAGGGCTTCGAGTCGGGCCCAGGCGCGCGCATGCTCGGCTTGCGCGCTGGCGTGCTGGATGCGCATCTCGAGCGCGTTCTTCTGTGCGATGAGCGCGCTGGCCAGGGACGACGTACCGCTCTGATACGCGCCGATCACTGCGGCGTACACGGTATCGCCCTGAGGAATGAGAGTTTTCCGGTAAAGGTCGATGCGGCGGGCGCTATTGCGCACGTCGGCGAGCACTCGGTCGACCTCGGCATCAGCTCGATTTTCGGCCGCACGCCGGCGAGCCCGCGCAGCTGCGGCCCGAGCCGCGGCGCTGTCCGCTTCGCGGCGATAGCTGTTGCGCCACAGCGGCAGCGAGATGGCCACGCTGACGGCAACCGCATCCTTGCCGCTGTCTTCGACTGCGGACGTCGCGGCCTCGCCGGTCTCGATATAGTCGACTCCCAGGACCACACTTGGCAGTCCTTCGGCCCGGGCTCGCCGGACTCGGTGGTCGCTGGCCTCGGCCATGGCCCGGTGCTGCAGAACCTCGGGGTGGTTGCGAGCCGAGGCCCGCAAGCTGGCTACGTCGGCCTGTGGCAACGCCGGCCCGGGCGCCTTTTCCGAGGTCGGCGTGGGGATTTCTGCCGACCCCCCGACGATCTCGATCAGCGTGGCCCGGGCTCGCTCTTCTCGTTGGTCGAGCCCGGCCAGGACGTCATCGAGTCGCGAGACTTCGAGATCGATCTGCGCTGCGTCGGCCAGCTGGGCCCGGCCGACCTCGATGCGACTGCGCACCAGGGCGGCGAGCTGGATCAGCAATTCGCGTTGTTCGCGCTTGATGACCCGGGTTCGCCGGACCAGCCACAGAGCCCAATAGGCTTCGGCAACACCCTGGCGGACGGCCAGCCCGCGGGCCTCAAAGCGGCTTTCGGCAGCGGCCGCGGCACCGGCGGCCGCATCGGCTGCGGCGGTCAATACGCCCGGCCAGGGCACCATCTGGCGCAGGCTGAAGCGCTGCCGCTGCGGGCCCACCCGGGTTTCGATCCGGCGCAAAAAGACCCCGTAGCCGAGGGTTGGCTCGGGCAGGCGGCGCGCCCGGGCAATGCTGTGCACGGCGGCGCGCCAGTCTTCAAACGCGGCCCGCAGGGATGGATTGTGTTGCACCGCATGGGCGACATAGCCGGCCAGGCTGCCATCAAACCCAGCCGTGCCCGGGTCGGGTGGGCCGCGCCTGTCGGCTGCCGACTGCGTCGGTCTCGGATCGGGTGTGCGCCGCTCGGCCGTGTTGATGCGCTGCCATGCCCCGCGTTCGTACGCCGTTGTCGAACAGGCCGAAAACAGTGCGCCCAGCGCGGTGAACGCGAACGCTGCCCGAGTAGCAGTCGATGATCGAGAACTGGATGGACACAGTTGCTGGTGCAACTGCTCGCATGAGAGCATGAGTATTCCTTTCGCCTCACGCGGGTAGAGCAAACCCGCGTTGCACGTTGGGACAATCGGGATGAATCGAGCCGATCGGGGCGACCAACGCGCTCAGAGCAAAAGGACGACAGTGCTGGGTGCAGGAGGCGAGACAGCGGCGAGCTGGGGAGCTGCCGGACAGCCGACCGGTGTTGGGGGGACGACTGATTTGCTGACCGGCTGTTCGACCGCATAGGCATGGCTGGCGAATTCATGCGCGGACTGGGCGTGGCCCGGGTTGAAGTGCACCGCGGTTGCACACGCCGTGCTGTGCCCGGAGCAGCAGCCGATCGAGCTGATCCGGGCGGTGAGCGGGCCGCCCTCGTCGGCCGTATCGGTCGTGGCTGCGCTGTCATCGGCGCAGCAGGGCATGTTGGCCATGGTGCGACACGACTCGCAGGCCATTGCCCACACGGTCACGGTCGATGAGGCCAGCATACCGACAAGAGCGAGGACTGCGATGAGGGCGCGGTATGAACGGTGGGCGGACATCGACCGGTGAAGTAAGGCTAATCGGCCACTGTGGGCACGGCAAGCCGAAACTCCAATCGCTCGGCCATCGCTGTACCGTGCCGAGCCGGCCGGGCTCACGCTCGTACCAGCCGGAAGCCAGCGTGTTTGTGCGCCGTGTTCAAAGCGTCGAAAAACTGTGCTTCGAAGGAGATGGACGTGCCGGTCGTGCGGGCCAGCTTTCGCCACTCGAGTTCTTCTGTCTCGTCGCTCAGTCCGGCCGCCACGATCAGCACTTTCCCGGCCACTTTGTTGTGCCCGAAGAGGCGGCCGAGCGCATCGAGCACCTCGGGTCGTGCCGGGCCTTCCAGACCGGTGGCATCGACGATGGCAGCGCTGGCTCCGACCCGGACCACGAGCAGAATGAGCCGGGCAAAGATCGCATCCAGGGCGACGCTGTCAGGTGCTCCGACAAGCGTGACTGCTGCGACCGTGGGAGCGAGCAACAGGACCGGTGTGTCGCGCTCGATGATCTCGCGCAGTTTTTCGCTTTGCATGCGCTCCTGCGCGGTCCCCCAGGAATTTGTGCACACAGCGGTCAACCACTCGAAAAGACGGACGAATTGACTTCGATCGTCGTCGCTGAGCGGGCCTTCCTGGTCGAGCTCGGCGACCAGGACATCGCGCAGAGACAGAAGCACAGCAGTGAGGTCGAACCCCGAGGCGCCGCATGCGGCCATGGCTGCACCGACAAATGCCACTGCCTGCTCGAGCTCGCGGATCCACGGCGACCCCGGCACCAGGTCACCCGGAACCGGGGTTCCGTCCTCGCGCTTTGCGGGCAAGGCCTGGACCAGCCCATCGACGATCCGTCCGACGAACGGGGCCAATTCGTGTCGCCCATCGACCTGTGGCATGGGCAGGGGCGAACGCTCGAAGGCTTCTTTCCAGCGGGCCAGGACTGCATCTCGGTCGCGAAGTGCAGTTTCCAGACGGCTGTACAGTCGCTCGGCCATACTGAACCAAGGGTAGCGCGGCAGCAAGCAGGGCGGGAGCCCCGATGACTACTTACTACAGGTCTGTCATGATTGGCCCGTATGGTTACTCAGAACCAGCGGGGTCGAAACGTGACGAGGACTGTGTCGGCTGGCCTTAGCGACGTGGGGCGTCGCCGCACCATCAACGAGGATGCTCTGCACCGCGATGACGACATGGGGTTCTATGTAGTAGCCGACGGCGTCGGCGGTCATTCGCGGGGAGAAGTGGCCAGCCGGGAAACTGTCGAGCAATTGTGCGTGTGGATGAACCGGGCCTGGGACGAGCTGGACCGGATGGTCACGCGTCTCGAAAATGGCGATCCCGACGCTCACTGGGACATTCGCCGGCTGCTGGAAAACGGCGTCCAGTCGGCCTGTTACATGGTGTTTGCCATGGCCCAGCTCGATCCCGACAAGCGCGGTATGAGCACCACGTGCTCGGCCCTGCTCATTCGCGGCGGGTATGCATTTGCCGCTCACGTGGGCGACAGCCGGGTCTATCGCGCGCGCAACGGAGCAGTCTTGCAGCTCACGGAAGACCACACATTGATCAACTACAAGATCAAGCACGGCCTGATGACCCCCCATGAAGCCAGGACCGCGCGGGGCAAAAATGTGATCACCCGCGCGGTGGGCCACAAGGACTACGTCCAGGTGGACACGGCCGACGTCGATGTCGCGCCCGGCGACCGCTTCATGTTGTGTACAGACGGGCTGCACAACTATTTGCGCAGTCCCGACGAGGTCATCGATCTGATCGGCGACGGCGCTCTCGAGGTCGGCGCTCGTGCAGCCATCGCTCTGGCCAACCAGCGCGGCGGCAAGGACAACATCACCACGATCGTTGTCGAGGTACAGGACTCATGAGCGAGCGGCCCGACGTCCCGGCAAGGGATCGCCGATCGCATGATCTGGTGATCATCGATCTAGACGGCACCCTGGTCGATTCATTCGGCGACATCGAACGAGCTCTGACCCATGCATTTCAGGCCATCGACGTATCGCCCGATGCCGGGGTACTGGCCCTGTGCCGGCGCGGCCTGCCGCTCGAGGCCTACTATCAGCACGCTCTTTTGCGCGATCCCGAGGCCGCCGGGGAGCGCGACCGGATGGACCGGTTTGTCGCGGCGTATCGCGACTATTACGGCCGCTATCAACACAGCACCGCGGTCTATCCCGGGGTTGTCGACACCCTATCGGCTCTGCGCCAGAAGTGGCCCGATGTGGTTCTGGCCATCGGTACGAGCAAGCGCACAGACATCGCCCGGGCTGTGGTCGAGCGGGCCGGATTGAGTGCCTACTTCGAACTGGTTCAGGGCTCCGAGAACGTGGCCAAAAAACCCGATCCACAGCTTTTGTTTTTGATCGCCCAGACCGTCGGCGTGTCGCTCTCGCGCGCCGCCATGGTGGGCGACACAGGAGCCGATGTGCTGGCCGCCCGGGCGGCCGGCACAACGGCCATCGCAGTCACCTATGGCGGCTTTGATCGACCCGAACTGGAAGCGGCCGGGCCGGATCATCTCATCGATGAGTTTTCGCAACTTCTCGGCCTGCTGTAGTGCTCGGGAATGCACCCGACTCGACAGCCGTTTTTTATGGCGAAGACAGGGCCATGAAACTACCAGCGGATCATCGAGCTCTCGGCGCCTCAACTGAGGCTTCGGAGCGGCAGTTCGGGCGAGTGCGCAGGTGGGTATGGTTGCCATTTGCGCTCGTCGCGCTCTGGCTCGGCATCTGCTGGGTCGGGGGCGACGGCGAGATGGTTAGGGGGTCATTGCCCGGATTGGTCCAGCCATCAAAACCCGCCCGGGGTATGGTCTTTCGCGACGGTCGTTGGGTGAGCGTGGACCGCGCCGAACAGCTCGCCCTGCTGCGCGAGATGGCCAGCCGCACACCAGGCCTTATCCGGGTGACTGGAACTGTACGCGATACCCACAGCGACCGGACACTGGCTGGGGCGGAAGTCGTATTTGCCAATGAGCTCGGCGAGTCGACCACCGTGGCCGATGCGGGCGGCCAGTACACCATCGAGATCCGGGGTGGCTTCTACCGCGCGTTTGCCCGGGCCGACGGCTTTGTCGCGGTGGGCACCATACCGGCCGAGCGTCTGCCCAAGGCTCCGGAGGTTTCGAACATCGGCGTGCCTCGCGGCGAACTCGCTCCACTCATCGGAATCTTTCGCGACCAGAGCGGAGTGGACATGCAGGTGCGCAGGGGGGCTATGATCACGGGAACGGTCTACGACTCGACTGGCCAGCCGATTGCCGGGGCAGTGGTCACGGGAGAGATGGCGAGCGGGTATCCCAGTCGGGTACGGCTGGTATTGGGCACTGATATGGATGAGAGTGATCTCGACGGCAGTTTTCGTCTCGAGGTCTCGGCTGGTCCCATCGAATTTCACGCTGCACATCCCGACTATGCGGGATTGGCTCCATCGTCACCGCGCCGGCTATTTCTCCCTGCCGGGGCCACCCACCATATCGATCTGACCATGGCCAGGGGCTGCATCATCGAGGGTCGAGTCGTCGATTCACGCGGTGTTCCGGCGGGCGAGGGATCGCTCGAAGTGGGCAATGACCAGGTGCCGCCCAACGACTTCGAACCGGTCGGCGCGTTGGACTCGTCGGGGCAATTTCGCCTGACACGCACTCGGTCGGGAACCATCCGCGTGCGCGCCTGGCCGTGGAAATCGCCGCCCACCGTGCCCACAGAGCTGTGGTGTGACGACGGTGCGCGTCACGATCTGACTCTGGTCATTCCCGACCCCGATCCCGACCTCGAGGGCACGGTCGTGGGGGCTGACAACGAGCCGCTCGCCCATGCGTACATCGATCTATTCCCACTGTCGCCGGGCGGGATTGTCCAGCAAGAGCGGGCCGATCGATACGGCGAGTGGGCGTTTCATGCGGTTCCGACGGGCGACTACCACGTGACTGCATATGTTCCGGGCAAGGGGATTGCAGCCGATATTGTGACCGCGCCCTCGCGCGGCCTCCGGCTCGCGCTGAGTGGCACCGGTGCCATCTCTGGAACGGTGCAGGGCATGCGCGACGGTTCGTTTCTGTTCGTCATCGAGCATTGCATGACCCGCGTACAGGACGGCAGTGTGGTGCAATTTGACGAGACCAGCATGCCTCACGTCACCCGCCTGGTGCCGGTCGAAGACGGCGCCTTTTTCATCGAAGACCTGCCCGCCTGCGTGTTGCGAGCCACGATTCGCACCCCGTATCGCAACCAGCGGCTAGACATCGAAATCGCGGCCAGAAAGAGTGCCAATCTGGTACTCGATCTGCGCCAGGCCATGGCGAAGACAATTCACGGCACGGTGGCTGACGCCGACCGGATGCCGGTCGAACGGGTCTTTGTATCGCGCGTGCCCGGACCGGGCGCGCCGCTCGACTATTCGGCCCACGCCACCACCGATGGCCATGGTCGCTACGAGATCCGTGCTTTTACCGGCGACACCCTGTATTTTCGCAGTGAGCGCGGCCGGGCTCAGGCCGAGGTCAGCTGGGATGACAGCGATAGCCAGCGCATCGACGTGACGCTGAACTGACCCGGACTCGGGCCGACGAGAGTTCCTTTGATTTCAGAGGATGCTCATCATCTCGCACGGCACCTACTGGGATACGAGCAGAAACAAAACCTACGGCATTACCATTATTGTATTCAATTGGTGTAGGAACTGGCTCTTGCTCTGCTCCACCGGAGGGGGTCATATGCGCCGGCCGGGTTGCTGCCATCGCGCGCAGCGCGCATTCCGATGAGGCCGCTGTCCGGTCGGTCTTGTCCACCGAACTGGCCAGCTATGACTGCGGCCGGAATATCAGCCCGGACGGATACGCGGTCGATCAGGTTGGCAATGGAGTCGGGCTCCAACGATTCCCGCCGGTGTCGGTGCACAGATGTGGATATTGGGTCGATTGGATTGTGCGCATTCACGACGCTCGTTCTGACCGCCGATCAAATGGCGAAATGGCGGTCGGCTATCAGGCAGGCCCTGTACCGGAGGCAACTACTCCACTCGAGCACAGACCATGCGCACAGCGCGGGCCTCCTCTCCCCAGGGAGCAATGTTGGTCATTTGAAGGACCAGCTCGCCGGTCGGGGTGCGCAGACTCAATCTCGTACGCCAGCCCCAATCGGACTGGGGACCATAGGTGCCCAGTACTTGAAGCAGTCCCCAGGCGCCGAGGACTCGATCGCACTTCATTGGCTCGGGTTGGTGCCAACTGTCGGTGAAGTCCGCACCATCATCGCGCAATCTGATGCTTCCCTGGTGAGCTTTGCCCTCGTGGCTCCAGGTGTACCGCACGACGTCAGCTTCAACCGCAATTGTGCAGTCGCTGCGCTCGGCCTTGTCTCCGAGGGGATCCAGCCATAGCTCCGCCTTTCCCGCCCAACGTGTGCCCTGTAGATCGGTCAGTGTCTCCATGGGCTGCAGCGTACACGGTTTGGTCCGGGATATCGAATTCCATCCCGAATGCGCGCGACCAGCATACCAGGCTGTCTGCCATAACTCCCCGTAGAGCGGCCAGTGTGCTCGGGGCCTGGCTACCAGCCCTGGTGGCGCGGTGCGGGCTGCAGAAAATTCAGGTCGTAGGCGACCCAGCCAGCGCTGGGCTCTTGCGCCAGCCAGACCAGGGCGCGCCGGCCTGGCCGGTCGATGACAATGCTGGCCACCGTGTCCGGGTTGCGCACCCCGATCGGCTGGCCGGCACGGTTGTCCAGCAAGGTTTGCATGTCCTGAACGGTCATTGTCGGCCGCACCTGGTCGACTGCGGCCCGGTAGCGGCCGAGACTGCTCTCGGTGTCGTGAGCGTCCGATCGAGCCGCTCGGTCCGATACAAACTCGGCCTCGCCTTGCTGGCCGGGACCTCGGGCCGAGCCAATCGCCGGCTGTCCGGCTGATAGCAGCCGGGACAGAATGTGATTGGTGTGGACAAAAGGCAGATCTACGCGATCGGTGACGATCGCGGTCGCCGTGCTCTCGATGCAGGTGGTGTCGCCATCCCGGTCGACCAGGGTATGGCTGTAGCCAGAGCATCGGCGCCAGCCGGCCAGCTGGGCGAGAGTCGCTCGGTCGCCGGCACTGTCGGACAGCCAGCGCGCCACGATATTGCGCGGTACACCCGCGCGCACTCGCCGGTGAGGAAGAGAATTGATCGCCTGGCACAGTCCCCAGCTGTTGATCGATAGGGCATTGCCGCCCGGCGTGTTAGCGTAGTAAAGTTCGAAGGTGGTGAGCCCGGCCAGTCGTCGCTCGAGCACAAAGACGTGATGGGCGATCGCGGGGTCCCAGTCTTCGCTGTGGCCGACCAGTCCGCCCTGGTTGGTGACAATGGTCGTGCAACGTTCTGTTTCGGCGAACTCGTCCTCCAGGTTCAATAACCAGTAATCGTCGAAATGCAGCCCGGCCCCCTCGGCATACCCGCGCATCTCCTCGATCAGGTGCGGCGCTGTCCGCTCGCTTTCCTCCAGACAGCGGCGGGCCACCGGGGCGAGCGTTCGCCACAGGGCAGGGGCGTCGGCCCGAGCCCATTCGACAGCCTGGTGGGCGAGAACAGCGAAATGGCGGCCCATCTTGCGACCCATTTCTCGGCCCGAGCTGGCCTCGATGATCACGTGGTTCCGGTGCATGATGCGACGGCCCTGGCGCGAGCGTGTTCTTCAGATGGCCCAGCCGCGGGGGTTTCTTCGTCGTCATGCAACAATGCGCTGTCCGGGCCAGCTTCCATGGTGGGAATGCCCAGCCAGCGGGAATGGGAGGGCAGGGTTTCTCCCTTCATCAAAAGCGATAAGGGGGCCAGCGAGGCCGCTTCTGCCATGTCGGTGTCGTACAAGACCACCGCCATGTTGCCGATCGAGCAGTTGTCGCCAATGGTCAGGGTCGATGACTTCATGATCCTATCCTCGAAAAGATGGTTTTGCACCACGACCCCGGCGTTCAGCGCAGCGTAATTGCCCACCCGCACCAGATCGAATTCTGAAAAGAGCGTGGTTTCGATATAACAGCCCTTGCCGATGTGGCAGCCCAGCATGCGCAGGACAGTGGCGCAAAAGGGAGTGCCCAGTAACGGGCCGAGGGCAGGCGCCACGATCGACTCGTAGGCCCCGTTTACGGTTTCATTCAGCCAGACATACACCGACCACAACGGGCGAATGGTCGGCTCAAAACGGCCCATGAGCAACCATTTGACCGCTGCCACCAGAACGATCCCCACAGCGGCGAGGGCCGGTGTCAAGAGCGGCAAGGCGGCGAGCAATGGGCCGGGCGAGCCGGGCAAAAGGGCCGCGAAAATGGCCACCAGGGCAACGAATTGCCACGCCGCAATGGTGCCGGGAATGACGATGCGCAGAGCGTCGATGCACAGGCGCAGGGCGTACAGTCGAGGGGTGGGGCGATGGGTGACCGACTCGCTAAACCCCTCGACCTTCTTGCGGTGGGGCAAGGCAAAACTGGGTGAACCGAGCCACTCGGTTCCGTCCGCAGTGGTCCCGGGCGGATCGGGCGGGGCGGACAGGCAGCCGAGGAGACATCCGTCGCCGAGTGACGAGCCGGTCGGCAGGATGGCATTGTTGCCGACGAAACTGCGTCTGCCAATGCGGCATGGCTCGAGCTGCAACTGGCCGCGAAACACGCGCCGACCGCCCACCATCGAGCCGTCGGCAAAAAAGCTCTCTTCTCCGATCATGGTCAGCTCGGGGGAAATCTGCGACACGGTCGAGATCTCTGCTCGCGGGCCGATCCGGGCGCCGAAAAGGCGCAAGAGCGGCGGCAGATAAATGGTCGTATACACCGGGCGCAACAGGCGGCGGCTCGCGCTGACCAGGAGGTCGGCAAACCACTTGCGCAGATAAAAGAACGAATGCGTGCTGTATACGCCCGGCTCTGCCCGGGGCAGAACCATCCGCCGGGTCGCGGCCAGCACAAAGGCCAGGGTACACGCAAACGCAATGGCGGCGAGCGGGCCAGCCAGAAAAGCCCCGATCAGGCCACCGGCGGCAAACGCCCAGGCCAGCAGCGCGAAGCTGGATGCCGCCGCCATCGCGACGCACAGGCCAACCAGATGGATGCCCACATAGTGCAGCACAGCCATCACCGGCCGGGGTATGTCCGGTCGGGCCCTGCCATCGGCCGATCGAATGGCCGACGGAACACGCACCTGCGCCGGCCTCGCCGGGGCGCCGCGTACCGATGTTCCAGCGGTCAAATGCTGGCCGTCGGCCAGAAGCGATAGGTCGTCGAGCCGGCAGTCGTCGGCCATGGAGGAATCGAGCCCCACAGCGCAGTGGATACCCACAAAACACCGGGCGCCAATGTCGACCCGGCCGAGCTGAAGAATGCCATCTTCGACGCGATAACCCAAAAGCTGGGTCTCGGCTCCAATACTGCTATCGTCGCCAATGCTGATCAGATCGAAGGCACCGCACAATGCGGTATCCAGCACGCAGCCGCGGCCAATTCGAGCGCCCATCAGCCTGTAGTAGAGCGACATCAACGGTGTACCCGCGAGCATGCCAGCGCCCGCGAGGGTCGTTATCCTGATGCCAAACCACCAGCGGAAATACTGCATTCCCCACAATGGATAACGCCCGGGTCGGTATCGACCCACGACGATCCATTTGAGCGCGATGCCGACGAGGAGCTGGATGGGATAGCCCACAGTCGCAGTGAGGCCGGAAATCCACAGGGCCACCCCGGTCGACATCTCACCACACCAGACCGCAACCCAGGGCAAGAGAAGGGCGAGATACGGCGCCGCAGCCAGGCTGTACAGCAATCCGATCGAGATGGCCTGGGCGCCGTGACACAGACCTCGCGTCCAGCCGGGCTGCTCGGCGGCCACGTCCCGGGCCGTTGGCACCTTGCGCTGGCGCTCCTTGTGGCGCCGGGCGGTACGGGCAGAGATCAGGGCGGCGAGTTTGGCCACCGTGGCGTGGCCGTAGACATCTCGCAGTGCCACGTCGACGCCGAGAGCGGCGCGCAGACGGGACACGAGCCGGGCAACCAGGAGCGAATACCCCCCCAGATCGGTGAAAAAGTCGTCGCGGATCGAAATCGGCGACACCTTGAACACCGCCTGCACGATGTCCAGAACCTCGGCCTCTGCCGGGCAACGAGGCACCTCGATGGTCCGATTGTACCGCACCAGCGGCGTGGTCGGGGCGGGCAGGGCCCGGCGGTTGATCTTGCCGCTGGACAGGCGGGGAAACGTTTCCACACGATCCAGAGTGGCCGGTATCATGTACGGCGGCAACCGCTGTGACAGGTGTGTAAAGAGTTCCGAGAGGTCCCACTCATCGCCCGAACGGGTCGCATACGCGGCCAGGGTTTGAGCACCGTCCTCTTCATGCACGAGTACTACCGCCGTCTGAACCGCCGGGTGTTCGGCCAGTACTTGCTCGATCTCGGTGAGCTCGACGCGGAAACCGCGGATTTTGACCTGACTGTCGATGCGGTGATGAAAGAGCAGCTGGCCGTCGTGTCGCATAGTGACCAGATCCCCGGTGCGGTAATACACCTCTCCGTCCATGTCGACAAAATGGTGCGCAGTGAGTTCTGGCTCGTTCATATAACCGTGCGCGACTCCCACGCCGCCGATATAGAGCTCACCCGGTGTGCCGACCCGAGTCGGACACTGATCCTGGTCCAACACGCGGATGTGGTAGCCGGACAGCGGCTGGCCAATGGTGACCGGCCGGCCGGGTTTGCACTCCGCAACCGTGGCGTTGACCGTGGTCTCGGTCGGCCCGTACACGTTGAGCATGCGCCGACCACCCACCGCCCAGTTGCCGACCACTTCTTCGGAACAGGCCTCGCCGCTGACGATGACCAGACGCACCGTGCTGAGCGGCAACGTGATCATCGATAGTGCCGTGGGTACGGTCGAGTATACCGTGACCCCCTCGCGCTCGATGATCTGGCCGACGTCGTTGCCAACCTTGGCGCTTTGCGGTGGCGGCACCACCAGCCTCGCTCCGTTGGAGAAGGCCATCCAGAATTCTTCGACAGACCCATCAAACCCGAGCGAGAACCCCTGAAATACCCGATCCTCAGCAGTGATCCCCACAACCTCGTCAAAGGCGCGGACAAAGGCCACTGCATTGCGGTGTCGAGTCATCACGCCCTTGGGCCGCCCGGTGGATCCCGAGGTGTAAAGGACATAGCAGAGATGCTCGGGAGTCACGTCCACGGCTGTTGCGGGCAGACGGTTGTCATCGCAGTTGGCGATGCGGGCGGATTCGCCATCCAGCCGCAGCACCGATTGCACAGAAGTGCCGCTGAGACGGTCGGCGTGCGCGTCGTGGCAAAGCGCGAATCGAGCAGCGCAGTTGCCGAGGATGTGCCGAATGCGCTCGACCGGTACGGTCGGTTCTAGGGGAACATACGCAGCTCCCGCCTTCAATACCGCCAAAATGCCGATCACAGCGTCGAGGGAGCGTTCCATGTACAGGGCCACGAACTCGCCAGTGCCAACCCCCCGACCGCGCAAATAGCGCGCCAGCTGGTTTGCACGGCGATCGAGCTCGCGGTAGGTCAAGCTCGCGCCATCGCAGACCACTGCGACGCTGCCCGGCGAGGCATCTGCGACCTGTTCGAAAATCTGATGCAAGCAGTGGACAGGCGAATTGCCGGCAGCCGGGGTCGGCACGCTGCAATCGTCCAGTCTGATGTCGACTGGTTGCCCGGCCGCTACCGGACCCAAGCCTGGTAGTACTCGTTTTTCGATCGTGGGCGAGAGGTATTTGAGATTCATGGTGCTCGCTCAATCGGGTTGGCGTTTGGTAGTTCAGACATGCGTCGCGGGCTGTGGGCACAATGGTCCGCCCCGCGACAATCGGTTGCTCTGATCGCGCGCAGTAGCCGCTTCCGACTCGCGCGGCTGCGGGGTCATCGACCCCTCGTGGTTACTGCATCGCGACACATACACGTCGCGCCCCCAGCAAACCTTCCACTTTTTTTCCGCCACCAGCTGCCACTGTCACGCCGTCGCTGGCGATGCCCGTCGAGCAAAAGCCCCGTCACCAATATGTGGTTGGACAATACACTCGTTTCGTGACCAGAATAATCGAGCGACAGAGCTTGTTCCGCATCCTGCGTTCGCCGTGCCGAGCCATGCGGCTCGTCATCAAGGGTCGCAATCGAGAACCGACGCTCCTGGCCAGCCAAAACTCTCAGTCATCGCGTTGTTTGTTTGCTTGCTCACTCGCTTTGGTGCCCGCTTGCTCGCCATCGCAATAGCTAAAACAGATATTTGATTGGCCATAATCACGGTATATAGATATCTGATTGCCGATAGGTGATTATTATTCATGCGACCTGCCGACGTATCATGATCTACTGCGTCATCCTGTTTTTCGATGTTTCGTAATTCTCTCGGATC
Source organism: Pseudomonadota bacterium (assembly GCA_022360315.1). Lineage (GTDB taxonomy): Bacteria > Myxococcota_A > Polyangia > Haliangiales > Haliangiaceae > JAKSDA01. The sequence goes on along the minus strand of JAKSDA010000597.1, from coordinate 48,791 downwards.
CCAGCAATCGCTGCGCCGAAACGCTAGGTTTGGTGTATTCGTTCTCGGACGAACTGCGCAGGGTATACCGAGACGGCTTGCGCATCGACCTGCCAGCGAACAACGGCGATGACAGCTGGACCCTTCCGATGCCAGCTCGTTTTGTGGTCGATACCGGAGGAACGATCCACTACGCCGACGCTGCTGCGGACTATACAGTCCGTCCCGAGCCCGAAGAAACGCTGGCAGCGCTGCGCACTCTCGCCGGATAAACAGAACCGCAGTGACCGTGCTCAAACCGGCCGGTTCTGTGCGATCTTGCCAATGAAAACGAGTTGTTGACAAGTTTTGGCGAGAGCGCCGAGCTGGCGCAAACCGCTCCGGCCGGTCTTTGCTACACATTGTTTGTGGGTGCTCGTTTGTGGGGGCTCGTTTGTGGGTGCAAGGTGTACAGATTGACAACTGTGTGCAATGCGGAAAGATCGTTCTATTCCGCTTGGTTGCAGTGGCGAGGAGTAGCCGCCAAAGACCGTTGGTATCAATCTGGAATCAATGAAAATCAATAGATAGATTCGGGGTAGGGTGCCGGCTGCCGCTCTTGCAGCGGCCCGGTCGAATATTCTGTAGAATTGCGACCGGGGGTTGGTCCCCAACTGGTCGGTTCGATCGCGACCGCAGCGGTCCGTACCACCTCGTGAGATTGCTCAGGACGATGCCATGAAAAACGAGATCAAAAAGCTGGCGGTGAGCGGTTTGTTGGGCGGAGCACTGGCGCTCGGCAGTGCCAGTTGCGGAAAGGCCGAGGATCCCGGGCCCGACCAGGCCAAGAAAGGGCCGGACAAATCAGCTGCTCCAGCGGCCAAACCAGATAAACCGGCCACAGCCGCGACCTACTCGGAGATCCACGGCTGCGCAGGCATGAATGCCTGCAAAGGCCTGGGCGGCTGTGCAGTGGATGCGGCCAAGCTCAAAGAGCTGGCCGCCAAGGCCGGCGTGGCGCTCGACAAAGCTGGCCAACCACACGCCTGTGCAGGCATGAATGCCTGCAAGGGCCTGGGTGGCTGCAACGTCGATGCTGCCAGGCTGGCTCAGCTCAAGGCCAAACTCGCCGAATAACCAACGCCAGACCTGATGGCCGCAAAAAACCTCGGTATCGGCATCGGCTTGCGCGTGCCGCACTACGCCGCCATCCAATCGACCGCGCCGGCAGTGGATTTCTTCGAAATCATTTCGGAAAACTTCATGGTCGAGGGCGGCCCGCCGCTGCGCAATCTGTCCCGGGTGCTGGAACAATACCCGGTGGTCCAACACGGTGTATCGCTCGGCATCGCCTCGGCACAAGGACTCGATTTCGAGTATCTCGATCGGCTCAAACAGCTGGCTCGCATGACTGATACACCCTGGCTGTCCGATCATCTGTGCTGGACTCGATCGGGCAGCCATCACTCTCACGACCTGCTCCCGGTCCCCTATACCGAGGAAAATGCCACCTATATCGCCGACAAAGCGCGCATTGTTCAGGACTTTATCGAACGTCCGTTCGCCCTGGAGAATCTGTCGAGCTACGTGTCGTTCAAGAGCTCGCAAATGACCGAGTGGGAATTCTACCGCCGGGTGATCGAAGCGGCCGATATATACATGATGCTCGATGTAAACAATGTATATGTCTCATCGGTCAACCACGGCTTCGATCCCATGGACTATTTGCGCAGCCTGCCCTACGAGCGGGTCATCCAGGTCCACGTCGCCGGCCATACCGAACTCGCCGACGGTTCGCTGCTCGATACCCACAATCGGCCAGTGCGAGACGAGGTGTGGCAACTCTATCGCTACGTACACCAGCGCACCGGCGGCGTATCGACCATTCTGGAGTGGGATGCCGATTTTCTCGGTTTCGAGGATACAGTTGCCCAGGCGATGATCGCTCGCCGCCACATGACCGAATTACACGACTCACTCGATGAGCAATTCGGCGACCAGGTCGATGGCGACCCAGATGCGCTCACCGCCTGAATCACCGATTGCCCCGGCAAGCCTGTGCCGCCTCCAGGAGGCTTTCGGCCGCGCCATCGCCGCGCCGTTTGTGTTCGATTCGACCCCCGACGGCCAGGGCGGCGACTATCAGCTCGACATCGACAGCTACGATGCCGAGCTGGTTGCCGATATCAGGCCACGCGGAACGACCAGCCCTCACGAGCGACTGGGCATCTATAACCAGCAGTACTGGTTTCGACTCCTGTCCACCATGCAGGAGGAATATCCGGTCACCGAGAGAATCCTGGGTACACTCGAATTCAACAAGATGGTCATGGCATATCTGACTCGCTTCCCGCCAGACTCGTATACATTAACCCATCTCTCAGATCGGCTCGGGCAATTCTTGACTCACCAGCACCGGTGGAACCGCGGCCTGATCCGAGAGAGCGCAGGCCTGGAATATCTGTTCATTCGCGCCTTTGACGCCCCCGAGAGGCCGGCGTTTCATCCGTCGTCGCAAACCGAATACCATCGCGACGAAATTCTGGCCCAGCCGATTGGCCTGCAGCCGCACTGGTTTTTGTTCGAAGAGCACTGGAATCTGGTCGAGTGCCGGCAAGCGATCAAACAGGAGGGAGTCGCAACAATCACTCCGGTGGCCCGGCACGGTCACTGGGCTGTGTATCGCGGCCCAGATGGACCACGCGCCCATCGGCTGAACTGGCTGCAGGCTCGCCTCCTCGATGCATTGCACCGCGGTACACCGCTCGGCCAGGCGTGCGACGAGTTGGTCGAGACGCTCGACGGCAACGATGTGCAAGAGCTGGCCGGTAACATCGGCACCTGGTTCGCTCGATGGGTAGCCATGGGCTGGTTTGCCAGCCCATCGGTCGAGCCGGCCCGGTAGGCCAGACCGTCCCGCCAGGCCCTGCGGCGTTTTTGCCGGGCCGAGCGCAGACCACGCGAGCAACTGTTTTTGGTTGCTCGTGGCCGCGGGCCGCAACCAGTCATGATAGCACACCGCGCGCGCTCGAACTGGGTAGGGATTTTGCATCGGCATTCCAAGTATGAGCCACCCGGTTTGTCCGTTACATGCTAGGTTTAAGGGATGTCGGATTCCGACCGGCGGCATCGTCGTCGGGTGGGAGACGCCACCCAACAACATATCGACGACTTGGCGGATGGATGGAAGCTGCCCGGTTCAACGGCAAAACCACCGTTGCCCGCAAGGCCGGTGTTCGACGACGAGGCGCGCAGTTCGGTTGGGCGCAATGCAGTCGCCGGCGAGCTGAACGTCGATAACGACGTCGATCTGCTGGCCAAAACTCCGATACCCGGGGCGCAGCGTCCATCGCTCCGCAGACAAAGCGCGAGCTCGCCACCGCCGCGCGCGCCCAATCCAATCCTCCCGGCCCGTCTCTCATCGCCGGAAAATGTCGCTGCGGCCCGGCCCGTGATCGAGGCGCAGAAAAGCCGCGACGATGATGCGACCGAACTCATGACCGGTCTGCCAGCAGGCTTGCGCGCCCAGCGGGGCGATGCCACGGTTCTGCTGACTGAACGGGCTGCGCCTAGCACGGTCGGCCTGGCGTCGGTTTCGAACTTGCCGCGCAAGCGGGGATTGTTCGGTGATGCGCGCTATGTCTTCACAGTGTTGTCGGGCGTGACCGCAGCGCGGGGCGAGTTGACCGACGTGCGCAAAAAACTCGACCGCGAACGCAGCCGGCGCGACCATCACATTCTGCGCATCGCGCGTGAAGTCGCCGCCGACCCCGCCATCACTCTGCCGTTTGTCGGCGATTCACGCCACAAACTGGCCGCGATCGAGGAAGAACGAGCGCGTGACGCCGGCATCGTGGCTGCCTCGGAAACCGAAATCGAGTCGATCGTGCGGCAAGGCAATGCTGAGGCGGAGGCCGATGCAGCCGAGGTTACCAGGCTGGAAACCAGCCTGGCTCAGATTGGCGAAAGCCTCGAACCGCTCGCGCAGAAGGTCAGCAAGGTCAGGAAAAAAGCGGACGAATTGGCCTCGACGCTCAGGGCACTGGACGAACAGCTAAAGCGGCTGCACGACCGCATCGATGCCGGCAGGGGCGATCCGGTATCACTAAGGGCCCAGCTGGCTTCGGTGCGGACCGAGCGCAATGCGGTCGCTCGAGAACAACCGCATACGACCGACAAGCTCGAAAAGCTGGTTCCGAAGCTCAACCAGTTGAAAACAAAGCGCGACACGACGCAGGCTCAGCTCAAAGCCCACCGAGAACACGACCGCGAGCAAAAACGCAAAACCGAAACAGCACTCAAGGAGTTACGAGAGCAAAAAGCGGCCAAAGAAAAAACTGTTGTCGAGGCCGATCGGTCGCGCACCGATGTCCTGCGCTCCCTGGGCGAAACGCTGTGCATCGAACGGCCCAAACAACCAGCACTCGACCTGCGCGACATCGACCATCACGATGTCGTCATCGCGACCCTGGAGCGCCAGGCCATGGACCTCGAAGACCGGGTCCACGGCGTGGACAAGGCCAAGCTCACGCGCGGTCTGCTCCTGTTGCTGACCGCTTGCGCCATCCCGATCATCGTTGTTCTCACGCTCCTGTAGGCCCGCTTACTGGGAGCACGGGGCAGTGAATCCGTCAAAACAGGCGCTCGAGCTCGCCCACAGCAGCCACTGTGGCAATGTATCTGACCAGGCTGAAACCAAGGGCCAGGATACCGATGGCAATGGCTCCGGCGCTGCACAGCCGCGAGCGGGCCGGCGCCGAATTCCGGCCGTAGCCGACCATGCCCACTGCGATGGCGAGCACACCCGTTCCTATCGCCGCAAACATGCCCGGTGAGGGGAGTGCCGCAAACACGGCAGCCACAACAGCGATTGCAAGAGCGAGCCAGCCCATCTCATCAACCTACTCGCAGGGTACGACAAATGAGTCCGCATTGCCCGTATGACCCGATCAAAAGAGCAAGCCGAGGTTCAGGTGGTAACGGCCGCGCGGGTTGTCGCCCGGCTTGGGATCGAGTGGAATGGCCCATTCGAGCGATAGAGAGGATAGCGGCGTGACCCAGCGGATCAACGCCACGCCCAGGGCGTGCCGCAGATCGGTAAATCGAACATCTTCGAGCGAGTTTTCTATCAGACCGGTATCCAAAAAGATGGCCGAGGCGACGGGAAAACCGGCCAGCTCGCCAACTTCGATCTGAAGGTCGAGATTGTGGATCAAACGCAAGTTGCCGCCTGCCGGCAGGACCTGGATCTGACTCACGTCGTTGTAGGGCGGGACCGGACTTTCGACGATCTCGGTGGCCAGGCGGTCTTCTTCGAAACCGCGAATGGTGGTGTCGCCCCCGGCAAAGTAGCGCTCGACCTCGGGCAAGAGCACGCCTTCGAGCGGAATGCCGTGATCGTAGCGCACCCCGCTGGATGCGACGAGGCGGCGGGACAGTTTGACAAAATTCTGCGCGCTCACGCCGAGCTTGATGAAGTTGTCGTCGCCGAGCAAGTATTTGTTGGCCAAAAGAGCGCGAAACTCGAGCTTGAAGCCCTTGCTCGGGGCCAGGGGATTGGGCCGGCCGGCCTCGTCCTTGCGCTTGTCGATGAGGATCTGCGGGCCGAGGGCACCGGTGATGGTGCGCACCTTGGTTTGCTCGATGTCGTCGCTGGGACCGGCTCCGCGAACGAAGTCCTCGTCGCGGTTGCGCTGGCGCAAGTCGTAGCGCACCGACAGCAGCCAGTCCTTTAAAAAGCCCCGCCGGCCCTGGCGAGATAGGGACAGACTGGTGCCAAAACTGGTCAGGGTACCAAATCGCTCGGTGGCTTTTTTGCGCCAGAACGCAGTCGCCTCGAGCCGGGGCGCAAACGCGCCAAAGGTCAAGCGCCGGGTGATCCAGCGCGGTGCCGTAAGCTTGCCCTCGAGCGATAGAAAGTCGCTCTCTGGGGCCAGAAAGTCGCCGATTTGGTCGGGCTGAGTGGCATATTGGCCGCGCAGATCCACGCGCAGACCGGTACCGAAGAGGTTGGCGTTGACCAGTCCGAGTTCGACCAGAACACCGCGATCGGTGGAGAAGCCGGTGGCTGCTTCGACGCCGAGTCGGTAGTCGTGACGCTCCTCGACCTGGACGAGCAAATTGGCCCGGTTGCCAGTGCCGTCCTCGAGGTCGATAGGGGTGACCTGGACCGCGTTGAAGAGTCCCGACGAGCGCAGGTTTTGCTGGCCCTCTTCGACCCGACCGAGGGAGAGTGGTTCACCGGGGTCGAAGCCGAGTTCGTCGCGGATGAGCCATGCATTGGTCTTGAAGTTGCCCTGGATCAAGATCTCGCCAAAACGGACCTGGACGTTTTCTCTGATCCGGTAGCGGATCTCGACTGTATTGGGCCGGGAGCCCGGCACTTGCTCGACGCTTATCTCGGCGCGCGGAAATGCCTTTTCGAAAAAATACCGCTTGAGGGCCTCCATGCTGCGTTCGATCTGTTCTCTGTGATAGGGATCGCCCGGCTGGATGCTGAGCTGGGCCCGCAATTCGGCATCTGGTATGGAGGAGTCCACAAAGCGGATGCGATCGATCCGGGTCCGCTCACCTTCGTCGATGAGAAAGCGGATCCACAGGCCCTCGGCCTGGGTACCGGCTGCAACCAGTGCAGCCAGAGCCGGTGTGCTGTCCTTGACCTCATTCGAGCGCGATATCTGGATAGTGATTTCAGCGTCGGCAAATCCCTTTTGATGGTAGAGCTGGGCGATGCGCTGGGCATCTTGACGCAGGCGGTCCGAGGTGGTGTAACCCGGTGTGCTGAACAAGGTCGAGGAACGCTGTGGACGGGTTCGGATCTGTTGGAGCAGTTGGCGCTCGGACAGGGCCCGATTGCCCTCGAAGGTAATCGCTTTGACCCGCAGTCGCGGACCCGGAACAATGGTGAATACGATGCGTTCCAGGACGCGAAAACGCTCGCGCTCGAAGGTCACGTCGGCTTCGAAATAGCCTCTGGACTGATACTGGCGGCGAATGGCCTCGATCGAGGCGATGACCTCGACGTCGTCGTAGGAGCCCTCGTCATTAAACGTGAGCAGCTTTTCGAGGGATTCGTCGGAAAAACGCTGCGGATTGTTGCCCTCGAATACCACGCTGATCTTGCGGCGCTCGTTGATGATAACCGTGAAATTGACCGTCTTTGTGCGCCGGTCGTAGCTGGTCCCGGGGTGAAAATCGGTCCGTACGCGGACCGCCGGATAGCCCCGTTTGTGATAGAGTTCGATGACCTCCTGAATATCTCGATTGAGGTTCTGCCGGCTGAATCGCTCGAGCAGGCAAAAACTGCCCACACATAGCTGGCCGTGACGGAATCGCTCGACGATCTCGCCGGTCGGCACATTGTCATTGCCGACAACGTCGATGCGGCCGATCTGATACCGCGTTCCCTTGGCGATGAGTACATCGAGCCGGACGGCTCGTCTGCTATCGGGCCTGGCAGTGATGCGGACGTCGGCATCGAAATAGCCCTCGCCGCGCAAATAATCGGCAATGCGCTCGGCTTCGAGTTCGAATTGCTTGCGTCTCTCGACCGGATCGCGTTCCAGGGCAGATCCGGCGCGCAGCCGCATGCGCCGGGTGATCTCGTCACCGAATACGGCCTCGAATTTGTAAAACTCGACCAGATTATTGTCCACAGTGACCTGGACCCGCCGGACCAGAGTGATCGGTTCGAGCATCAGCACGGCGAGGTTGTCGCCATTGGCCTGCCTGCGGACCGCGACATCGAACAGGTGATAGCCGATTCGGCGGCCGAATGCGGTCAATTCCTCGCGCCCCTCCTGGGTCAGCGGCTGTCGATTTCGCATCTGGCCGGCAAAAAACGCCCGCAGAGTGGATCGCTCTCGATCGGTCAGAGTTTCTCCGATGTCCCATGTTTGCCACGAAATCGGCGGTTCGCGTCGTTCGAGTGCGGGTTGAGGAGCGGCTCTTTCGGCGCTCTTATCGTCCGTTTGTAGCCCGGCTGGATTCGATGGTTGTGGTGATTGCTCGGGCTGACCATGGGCCGGCCAGGCGAGCGCGACGGTCGCCGCGACCACGGCGACAGGGCAAGACACAATGGAGGCTCGAAAACCCACAGCGACTACGGGATGAAGAAGCGGAGGACTGCGCGCAGGCTCAAATCGGAAAAATCCTCTTCCGAGTCGTCGCCGAAATCTTTGTTCAGATAGACACCTTCGAGCGATAGGGGATCGAAGAGGCGGAGTTCGCTGCGCACGTTCCAGGTCCGCCCGCGCAGAGTCTGTTCGATATCGCCCAAAACCCGCAGGTTCTTGAAAAACTCTATCTCGCCGTGAAAGCCGATGGAGCCGGTGCCGATCTCCAGCCGGGCCACGTCGAGGTTGGTGATGTTGCGCAGCTTGTCGCCGATGTACATCGAGATGAAATCGCTGGCCAACTCGCGCAATATCTCATCGGCGGCGCCCTCGTTGGGATCGGTGGACAGCTCGACGCGATTGTCGGTCAAGCCGGGAGAGGTGTCGCCGAGCGATTGGCGAAATTCATCGGGGGTCCGGCCCGAGGTGATGAGCACGATGGTCTGACCCTTGTTGAGACCGGAACTGGTGAACAGATCCCATTTGAGGGCGTTGAGCGTGCCTCCGACGCTCAGGGTGATGAGATGCTCTTGACCGCTCGGATCGCGATAATCGCTTTCGGATTTCAGGTCCAGGATCGGGGTGTCGTCGGGAAATTTCTTAAAGCCAGAAAACAGAACCGAGCCCTTGGTACGAGTGAACCGAGCGCGGATCCCGGGCAGGGTAAACTCACCCTCTTCGACATTGATATCGCCGTCGAATTTGGGCTCGCGCAGCGTGCCCGATACTTTGACCTCGCCGCCGAGCTCGATTTTGGCCACGTTGTTGTCGACGAAAAAGCCGCGGGTCTCGATGACCATGTCGAGCTGAGCATCGGCCAATAGCGGCACGTTCTGGTAGAATGGCGGATTGGTATCGTCGCTGGCCTCGGGCTGCAGCACGTCGGTGATCAGGTTGAAGTTGCGGGTATACCGGCCGTCGACGACCTCGACAACGCCGGCGCGACCAGGCGAGTCGGCCCGGCCAATATAGATGCCGTCGTCCGCATTGCCGACGATGCCCAGGCCGACGATGTTGACGGTGAGGTCCAGTTGCTTGGGCACGCGAAAGGGCAACGAGTCGGCAGATACGGTCAAATCGACGCTATCCGGTTGCCAGTCGATGAGGGTGATCTCGCCACTGAGATCGGTGATCTGCCCTTCATCGGCGATGGTACCGACCAGATTGTTCAGTTTGATCTCGACCCGCGATTGGCCGTTGGCGGCGCTTCGAGATGGCGCTGGCCGAACATCGTTGCCGGCCAGCCGGATGCTCTCGTCGGTGAACAAGATGCCTCCGCCGGTGAGACGGATTTCGTGTCGTAGACCGCGCAGAGCCAGTGACAGGGGTTGTTCTTCCTCGAAGGTCAGATCTCCGTCGAGCCGGGGCAGGCGGGGATCGCCGCGTACCGCCAGCTGGAGCTGGGCAATGCCGCTGGCGCGCGAAAAGTACTCCGGGGCGACCACGACCAGCAGTTTGCCAGCCAGTTCACCATCGACGATGAGAGCGAGCCGTTTGGGCTCGAAGTCATCCATCTTTACCGACCCCTTGACCTCGAGTGTGGCGCTCTCCCCGGTATACGGGTCGCGGACGACGATCTGCAGGCCGGTGGGTGTGATCTGGTCATTGGTGACCCGGATGAGCCCACCGGACAGAGAGATCTCCGAATCCTGGCCAGCCGGCTGCAGGACGACCGTCTCGGTGACGGCGATCGCGACATCGACCTCGGGATCGCGAGCCGACCCGGTGACCCGGGCGCTCACGGTCAGCGTGCCATTCATCGAATTGAATAGATCGCGCATATACGGCTCGAACAGAGACACGGCGATGTCTCCATCGAGAGTCACGGCGAGCTGATCGAGGCTGCCCCGGCCGGACAGCACGAACTCGGCCCCGCCCGGACCGACCAGAATGACGTCGTTTTCGATGGTCGCTGTTTTGCCATCGTACGCGATGGCGATCGGTGTCGATGCCTTGTTGCGCAGCCGAAGCGGGGCGGGCCGGCCGCGTGAATCGTCGTTGTCTTTCCACACCTCGAGTTCGGAGATGACGATCCGGGCGGTGGGCGGACGACCGGGAGCAGAGACCAGCGTGGTGTGGATATCGAGTTCGCCGGTGATCCACATTGCCACGCCGAGAGTCTTGATCAGGTCGGGAGCAAAGCGATCGAGGCCGACCCGACGCAACTTGATGTGGACCTCGCTATCGTAGGGCGCGACTGTATGGATGGCGGCGGATAGCTCGACGTCGCCCTGCAATAGTTCGCCCTTGATGCCGATCTGGTCGGGCCCGAGCAGGCTGACATCGACCGCACCGGCGCCCAGGAAGGCATCGCCGAGCCAGCTGTCGAGCCACGAGACCTGGCCTGACGCGTGGGGCGCATCCGTGTTGCCACCCAGGTCGAGTGCCGCCGAGATCAGGCCGCCCAGGGGACTCTGTTCTGCGCCGCCCAGGGCGCGAAGATCGTGCAGAGGCACGTGTTCGATGCGCAGTTTGCCGTCCACCGAGCCGTCGCGGTCGACCCCGGCGCGAGCCTGCAGCGATCCGCCGGTGCCGCTCTTGCGGCTCAGGCACAGACGGAGCTCCTTGCGTCCACCGGGCAGTGTGCGCAGAGTATAGCGCTCGGCCTGTGGTCCGGGCCGCCTGTCGCCGCGCTCCTTTGCCGGTCGGTTGTCGGCGCACAGACCGCTGTGCAATTGTTCGTAGGGATCACCGGCGATTTCGAGTTCCTTGACGCCGACATCGACCAGCGAGTTGATTGCGTCAATCGGGCCGCTGGCCCTTGCCACGATATCCATGCGACCGGCCAGGGCGTCGCCAAAGCCGGGGATCTTGGACAGATCGAGTCCCCTGGCCCGGGCAGTGACGTTGTCGAGACGAAGTTTGCGGCCGACATGAACCTGTCCTTGGGCCGAGATACGGCCGCCCAGCGCGTAGCTCTCGGCTTTCTGGATGGTGAGCTCGTCGTCGGCAAGGCGCAGCCTGGCATCCATGGACCGGGCAATGGGAATGCCGGAGACCGTGACCTGGGCCTGGGCGACAGGTGTATCCAGTGTTCCGGTCACCACGGCCCTGCCTTCCACCCCGGTGGCCAGAGCGGGCACATCGAGCTGGCCCAGCCAGCGTCCGAGGTCGGTCGAGGACAGCCGTACGCCGAGCTTGATCATGCCATCGACCGGGCGATAGCGCCCGTTGGACGATATTTCGCTCTCGCCCACGCGCACGTTGAAACGGCTGACGCGAACCTCGTTGTCGCTGTCGTCATAGCTGAGCTCGCCGCTCATGCGAGCGCGGCCGAGCCAGAGATTGAGCCGATCGAGCTTGTATCGGTCGCCGCTGCCGTAGAGATGCAGGCGGCCGTTTAATCGCTGTCCGGCGATCTGTCTGACCGGTTTGGGCAGATACTCGGCCACGGTGAGCGGCTTGGTGATGTCGGCTTGAATGTCGAAGCGAAACGGATCGATGGCAAACGTGGCCGCAAGGGCAATCTCGCCGTCCGCGCCAAAGGCCACAGTATCGACCAGCGAACCCTCCTCCGTGACCATGTCGAAAATGGTCCTGGCCTGTTTGAGATGGAGATTGAGCGGTCGCTGGCCGATCGGTACCTCGATGTCCAGGCCGGTCATGTCGACCTCGAATTTGGGCCCGATACTCGGACCAGATGCGCGCAGCTCGATGCGCAGATTGTCGCCTCCGGCCAGACCGCCGGACAAATGGTGAATGAGCGAGCCGCCATTCTCCACAGTCGCCACCACTCCGTCGTAGTCGCCGCCGTAGAACCCGACCCACCAGTCGCGCAGGGCGCCTGACAGACCGAGCCGCGCACCGTCGGGGGTTTGCCCCGTCGCCTCCCACTCGACATCGTGAGCCACGCTGTCGCGGGGCCATCCCATGGGCAACTGGGCTAGTTTGCCGACCTCGATGTCGATCAGGGGGATGGCGTAGATGGTGTCGAACTCATCCTCGGACGGGGGGCGCAGTGCGCCCCGGCCGCGACACAGCTCGGCGCTTTTGCGATAGTCATACTCGGGGCCGGCACCTGGGGGACGGGGTGGATACATGGTGCCCAGGCGCTTGCGCTCCTCGGGCCACACATCGCCCACACATGCGACACCGCGTATCGCTGTGGGCGTGAGCGAGTAGTAGGCCTTTTCCTTGAGAGGATCGCTGTAATCGGACTGGGCAACCCCCTCTCCATCGACGCCTTCCACGATCACGTGGGCCAGTGGGTAGAGAACCTCGACCGTGATGTTGTGGCCCTTAAAATGGCGAATGTCGAAAATTGGCGCCGAATAGGCGGTGATCCCGGACCGAAAGCCCGGTTTGAGATACGAGAAGAACGCCGAAGCCAGGCTCACCACGTGGGTGTCATACTCGTGGAGCGGGTAGGGTTCTCGGACCTCCTTGAGAAAGACATACCCGCCATTGGGAGCCTCGAGGTACTTGATGATGAAATCATGGTCGCCAAACATCAGCGAATGGGCGTCGATGTACGCAATGGCGAGGTCGGTCTCGAGGAGGAGTTCGCGCTGGCCATCGTCGACCCTTTGGGCCGGGCTCCCGCCATCGTCATAGACTTTGAGGCCGCGCACAGTGACCGGCAGCCAGCCGCCGGTAATGACCACCGGCAGGCTGCGCAGCGGCCACTCGACCGACTCGACCTGGACCCGGCCGCGAATGCTGTTGTTGAGTATCGCGGTGATGGTTTCGGCCAGTGCCGGACCGTTGAAGCGCAGCCTGAGCACTCCAACCCCGATCGCGAGGAGCAGGAAGAACCCCAAAAGAGCCCGAAAAATCCAGCGACGAGAGCGCCTTTTTTCCGTGCGATCCACGATTTTACCAAAACTAACACGGGTATGGCGTCACCGCTACGGCCGCGAGGCCGGTGAAATGTGGCAAACTGAAATACAGCGCACAAGCGGCTCCTCACAATAAGCAGTGGCATTCTGACCAAAGTGAGAAATCATAGAGATAGGCGAGTAATACTGTAAAGTAGAGGTCCGAAAGCGCAGAGGTATAGCACACGATGAGCGACAAGAATCCTGAACTCGAAAGCCCGTCTCCTTCCAAGTCCAGCGCGCCCGACGCGCCGAAGCTCAAACGGGAGACCATCGTGATGGTCAACGATCGGGGGCGACTCGGGCTTCTGGTCGCCCTTTGCTCCCTGGCCGGGGTCGCCGTGGGATTCGGCCTGAGCAGCATGGCGTCCGGCCTTTACTCTCATCACTGCGGCGCCCGCGCGGGCTTCAGCCACATGCAGCGCACCGCCCCGGCCAGCACCGAGACACCACCATGGCTGGGTGTCCGAATCCAGACCCAACGAGTCACGGGCGGAGCTCATGTCAAGCGGGTCGAGGGCAACTCACCAGCCCGCCGCGCTGGCATTCAGCCGGGTGATGTCATTGTTGGATTTGCTCGCAGCGGTTGCCCCAAACGGGTCCAGAACATCGCCACAGCCAGTGATCTCGTCCGCCAGGTCCAGAGCGCCGATGTCGGCGAGCGGGTACTGATCATGTTGGAGCGCGACGGCAAATCGCTGTCGCTGCGGGCGACACTCCGGCACATGCCGAGAGGTGTCTACTACCGAGAAATGGCCCGAAGCCGGCGGCGTTAGCGGCTCATTTGCCGGCCTGCTGTCCGCCCTGCCGGGCCGACGTGTCCGACGCGCCCGCCTGGCCGAGCGAGCCGCCCAGGTTCGAGCTCGGCAGATAGTGATAGCCGAACAAGGCCAGCAGAGCGACCGCGAGCAACGCAGCGGCCAGAAGCGCCATCGCCCGACCTGTCGAGCACGCGTTGCCACGGGTGGCCAAATGGGCACCGGCTGGCAGGGATGATGGCTCGTTTCCGGCAAGGGTCCGGAAGAACTTGCTGACCCGTGGGGGAACATCGGGCCGGGGGATCGAGGCGAGGTGCGCGACAAACTCGTCGGGAATGGTCGGATACACCGTGCCCCAGCAATCGCTGCACTGCTTGGTCGGCAGCATCCCTCGAGTGAGCTCGTCGTAGTGGCGGACGAAATCGATGGTGCGGCGGGTGACGATCGCACATCGCGGGCAGAGATAGGTCAAGGCCATGGTCGCGAGCTGAGGGCGAGCGCCAGGCGAGTCCCAGCAAGCCAGCTCCTCGGTCAGCTCGGGTGGGACACCAAAGAGATACACAGCCTCGACAGTAGGGGCAATGGTGGACAGAAACCGACGCCAGGCGGCCGCACCGGCTTCGTCGACTCGCTGCAGAAGGTCGAGATCGACCAGGACCATTCCCTCGAGACCATCGATCAGCTTGTCGCAGGGAAAGAAGGCATCGAGGACGCCGCCCAATCGGAGATAGGTCGATCGGCCTTGCACTGTCTTGGCAACGCGCAGCCCCCGCGGTGGCCGCTTGAAATGTATGGCCAGCTCGGAGTCGAGTGCGACCGGGCCCTGACTGCACATATATGCAAAGTACGTGTCCGGATCGTCATCGAATGTCTCGTTCTGGCCGCAGTTCACGCACACCCGATCCGGTGGCACGCGCCGAATGACGACGTCCCAGTCGCGGCGCAGATGCATGTGGACACGGCTGTCTGTGCCGCACGTTGCGCAGCGATACGGCGCGTAGAAGCTGACGATGCGCCCCGAGCCGACGAAATTGGCCACCATGTTGGCCTGCTGAATGATCTTGGGTGAGCAATCCAGAAGCAGAATATCCTCGGCCCGCCGGGCCGCCGCGGTCATGAAGTCGATCCACTCCCGGATGCCGAACGAGGTGATCAGGCGAACACCGGCGAGATGAATCGCCAGCCTGCTCGTACGGATGACTGCAGCCAGTTTTTTGCCATCAAAATCACAATCAATCGTACCGGACAGAGTCAACAAAGTGACATCACGTCGAACCTGTTTCTCGACCGTGAGTTTCTGTACGAGTGAATCACCGGATAGAGGTGGCGCCATGGCAGCTGGTCGTGGAAGAGAGCAGGGTAGAGCGGTGGATGGGTCGGTAATGGCACATACCCATGGACCACTCACATCAGTAACTGCACCCCCTATCTGCACCCCCTGTGCCAACTGTCGTGGCGGTCATCGCTCGTGTTTTATCAAGTATGTGTGCATGCCTAGGCCTGGCCGGGGTTGCGGTCTTGCCCGGCCGACTGTGTCCCTGCTAGTAACAGTGGGGCTTGCAGTCATCGGAACCTGACCTGGCTCATTCATCACGGCCCTGTCCCGGCAGATACGACCGCAGAGATGGTGTGGTGAATGATGCGGGCTAGGGCGTTCGCCTGGCCTTGGACGGGAAAAAGAACGATACGCCGATGCCCATGAACAGATGATTGAGGAATCGCCTGTCGTCATCCGTAACGGCCCGATCGGCATCGAAGTCGAGCCCGGAGGGATTATCGGAGAAAATATAATCCCGAACGGTCAGATCCAGGGCGATCCAGTTATTGATGAATACGTGGATGCCACCCCCCAGATAGAGTCCGGGGCGAATTCCATCGTTGAGCGGAGGATCATTGTTGGGGTCACCGTCTGGCTCCAAGTCTCGTTCCGGGTCGATCACGCCAGGGGCCGGATCATTGCATATCGCGTCACTGCAGCTGGAATCGAGCTGCGCAATGGCCAGGCCGCCCTGAAAGTAGAAATCGAAATTGACGAATGCCTTGCCAAACGCAGCCAGCTTGCCATACCACGGCGTAATGCTGGCGTAGACCGCACCGTGCAGCGGCATGGTGTTGAGATGCGATTCGTACTCCTGCTTGTTCGGCGTCGGGTCACCCGGAATATCCTGGCTGCTTCCCCGCTCGGGAAGGTTGTCCACGATGCGGCTGACCAGACCGGTATCAAAACTGACACCGTAGAGCCCGACTACCCCGAAGGAAAGCATATCCGACAGGTGATACTCGATCTTGAGACCAAGTCCGACTGTATGCTTGTAATCGGCGTTGACCGTGGCCTCGAAGGCAGGGCTCAGCTCGAAGCGGCTCTTGACCAGAAGCAGGCGATGGCGCACAGCGGGTTGTTCGGCCAGTTGTTTGGCCGGATTGTCCTCTTCCTGCGCTGCTGCAATACCGGGAATACCAACCACAGCGCCAGCGATCACGGCAATGGACAGAAAGCTCGTAATCCAGCGTTTCATCTTATTCTCCAGCCCTAGCGGAACGTTGTGTACTCGAATGACATGGGGAACCACACGCTGACACCGGCCTGGAACATCACGTTGTTCACAAACGCCGAGCTGGCGTTTTCCTTGGCGTCATAGTTTGGGTCGGAAAGCTCGCGCTCGGTGCGATCAGTGGCCTCGAACTTGTCCACGAAGACGTAGTCGCGGATGCCAGCCGAAACAGTGATGAATCTGGTCAAGAAGAACCTCATCGAAGCGCCGACATTGGGCGTGACGAGCAAATTCTTGAACGAGCTGAATGCCGGGTCGCGCGGGATCGCCTCACTTTGAGTGACGCCCACTCCGGCCGTGAACAGTACTTCCCAATGGAGGATATGCTTGTCCAGAACAGCGAATTTGCCGTAGACCGGCACATAGCTGAAATTGAGTGCAGCGCTGAAGTTGTACTTGTTCACGGTGGGCAAGCGACGGGCTTGTCGGGCGACCAGATCGAACGGCTCGCGCAAATTCTTGGCGTAAATGGCACCTTCCACGCCCACGGCAAGAACATCGGTCAGGTAGTAGTTGACCTGCCCACCCGCCGAAACATGCTGAATGATGTTGTCGTTCATGGTGATGCCGACGAGGGGCAGAAGCTCGAGGCGACTGACCTTGAGAAATGGCTTCCGGACCACGACCACGATGTCTTGCCACGATACCCGGCTCTCGCTCAGCGTGATTTGCTGATCGGCCTTGACTGCATCGACAGCAGCCAAATCCTCGGAGAGATCCGGTTCTGGCTCGGGTTCTGGCTCTGGCTCTGGCTCTGGCTCTGGCTCTGGCTCCGGCTTTTTGCTGAGATCGTCCGGCTCGAACGTCATATCGTCGTCATCGTCGTCGTTAGCTTGTGCCATGGCCCCGCTGGTCGCCAGCATCAGCACACAGAGCGCGGATACAAGCGCCAATGCGCGACGCGGGAAACGGTCGCCATGGCGCCTCTCGACGAATTGCAAGCCGCCTGAAAATGAAAATGATTTCATGCTGTTAATCCCCCTATTGGGAATTGGCGGACTATACCATGCCGCTTTTTTGGGCGTAAAGCGCGCCCGAGCGCGCACCAAAACATGCCACTACGACTGCGCTTGGGCGCGTTCTTCCTCATCTACTTTCTCGTAGAGCGCAGCGACAAACGCCTCGGGTTCGAACTCGCGCAGATCGTCGATCCTCTCGCCGATGCCAATATAGCGTACAGGCACCTTCATTTCATCGCAGATTCCCAGGATGACGCCGCCCTTGGCAGTACCGTCGAGCTTGGTCAACACGATGCCGGTGATATCCATGGCTTCTTTGAACAGCTGGGCCTGTTGAATGGCATTTTGGCCGGTTGTGGAATCGAGGATCAGCCAGGTTTCGTGGGGTGCGCCAGATAATGCTTTGTCGCATACGCGGCCGACTTTTTTGAGCTCGTCCATGAGTTCAGTTTTGGTGTGCAATCGGCCGGCAGTATCGCAGATGACCACGTCGTAGTCGTCGGCCGCACCGCGCTTGATAGCATCGAAGATGACGGAAGAGGGATCGCTGCCATCTTTGCCCTTGACGACCGGCGCACCAGAGCGCTCACCCCATATCTCCAGCTGCTCGACTGCAGCAGCGCGGAAGGTATCGCCGGCAGCGAGAAGCACTTTTTTGCCCTCTCGCTGCAGTTTGGCCGCGATCTTGCCAATCGTGGTCGTTTTGCCCACGCCGTTGACCCCGATCATCAGAAGTACAAAGGGGCGGGCTCCGGCAAAATCCAGTGGCGGCGCGGGTACTGAAAGAATTGTCGCCGATTCTTCACGGATCTTGGACCATATCGAATCGGGATCGAGAAGTTGGTCGCGCGACAGGCTGTCCTTGAGCGCAGTAAACAAGCTCTGTGCAGTGGTGGGGCCGATGTCAGCAGTAAACAGAACGTGTTCCAGCTCTTCGAGGAGATCATCGTCGATCTTTTTGCGCGAGAACAGGCGGCCCAGCCGAGCGACAAACCCGCCGCGAGTCTTGGACAGGCCGTGTTTGAGGCGCGACGCCTCGTTCACTTCGGCCGTGTCCCCCCCCGGCAGCCCTTTGTCTCGCTCCTCGTCCTCATCGTCGGGCGGTTTTGGCCGCGGCCCTTCGTCTTGTTCCTCGTATGCGCCCTCTCGCTCCTGGTCGGTCTGGTCGAGGTCTTCTGCAATCGGCCGATCCCGATCTTCATCTCGGCCCGCTTCCTCGCGCAGCCGATCGCGAACAGACCGGGCGCTCGCCTGTTTTTCAGAAGCGCGCCGGACAAAAAAAACAAACAGGCCGACCACCGCGAACGCGGCCAGTAAATACGCGATCTCATTGCCGGTCATGGCGTCTGGTTTATACCCACAACGGGCGACTTCGAGAAAGCCCCAAACGGGTCTCTTTGGCCGAGAACGTTCGCAATACTCGCGATCGCACGAGCGCGGCTGGCCATTCGATCGCCCCGAGGTCCCGGCAAGGTATGCGAAGCGCTGTTGTGAGTGAGTGAGTGAGCGAGCGGACTGGCCGGCCGGCCGGCTATTCGATCGGTAACTGCTCTCGCCGTGCCAGATCGGCGTGCTCCTGTGCCACAGGTAGGAGACCCTCGGGCGGAACACGTTGCGAGAAGTACGATTCCTCGACAAAATCCGTAAGCGTCGACAGGGCTGATGCCGGGTGTTTCCCGCGCACGTGGTCGAAAATCTGGCGCGGCGTCCAGATGCCCCATGATTCGGCATCGGGCAGAAGTGGTTCGGCGACCTCGCGATACATCGCGAAGATCCGCTCGCGTACAGGTACCAGATTGATGTATACGCCGCGGAGCTCGCCACGGTGTGGCACTGTGACGGTAAACCACTCAGCGACATATCCGTGCATTGAACACACCGCGCTCCACTCGCCGGGGGTGAGTTCGTCGAACGAGAACTCTCCATTTTCAGCGGCCACGGCGGTCCGGTCTTCGGCGTCTGGATGCGTGATGGCAATCGCACTGCCCGGGACGGGGCGACCTGTGACCGCATCGCGGACTGTGCCACTGAAGTCGAATACATGAGGTCGTCGCAAGGTGGACACAAGACCGGGGCGGGCAGGTTGCAGTCCATGTCGCAGGAGCGATGGGGTACCAGTTGGTGTGTTGGCGGTTTCGGCGACTGAATTTCGATCGCGCCGCTGGCGGAGTCGGCCAAGCCAGCGCTGCCACGGCTGCGCGCGCAATCCCAAAAACGCCACCATGGCCAGCGCGGTGGCGCCAAACGCGGCCAGGGTATGGGCTACCGGAACTGGCTGTGGCTGGGCGATATCGATCTGAGCCAGCTCGGACCGACTCGGTCGATACCACGGCTCGGACGGCTCGAATACGGCCTGTATGTTGAATCTGCCGATGCCGATCTCCTCGCCCGGGGCCCGCAGGCGGAAGCTGCCGTCGTCGCGGGTCAGGGTCGAGGTAACGCGGCGATTGCCGACCACCAGGGCGATTGGACCGCCCTCGACGGGGCGCCCGGTGGCATCGGCCAGCCGGCCGGTCGCCGTGAGCTCTGCTTCATACGCGATCTCGCTGTCCGCAACCTCCAGCGAGATCTCGGTCGCTGTGGCGTAGAGAAAGTCGGTTTGCGCCTGGGCCGGATTGTACGTTCGATTGCCCTGAAACTGCACCTGCAGACGCTTGCGCCCCGGCTCGCCGAGCAGCTCGCGATCGAGATGTACCGTTCCGCGACCGTCCCTACCAGTCGTCACACTGCCGACTCGGTCGACCTCGCCCGAGGCTGGCCCGGCCAGCAGATCCGCAGTGATCTCGGCGCCGCCATATTCGTTCCACGCCTTGATCGTGATCTCGACAGTGCGGTTGCTGTAGGCCACATCGCGGGCTTCAATGCGCATCTCCAGGCTCTGCTTGCTCACATCGACACCACTCATCTCGGCCGAGTCACCCTGGTAATCGTCGTCGCCCGCAAACTCGATGGCCACGTCGTGACGGCCGTCTTCAACATAAAAACTGGCCGAAAACACGCCCTCGCCATCAGAGCGAACGCTCTGAGTCAGATCGTTCATGCGCACCGTGGCCTGTACCCAGGGGACCGGTTCCCGACTGTACAGGTCGACGATTTGGCCGCGGACCTGGACCCCGTCTTGACTCCGGCGAACCGAATCGATGTGGACCTCAACCCGGGCGCGAATTCTCACCACCGGAGCACCGTGCCCGATCGAGGGGACCCATGCGATCCCGCCCGCGATCGCGACCCAGGCCAAAACTGCAGCAATGCCTCGCATGCCCTCCGGTAATAGCACGGTTGAAACCGAACAGAGCACAGCGCATCGCCGCTCGGCCGGCTGGCCGAGGCCGGCTCCTCGCTCGCTCGACGGGGCCACGCTTGAATCGCCGATCTCCACCGTGGTATAGAACAACGTCACCGTGCGTTGCCATACATGTAATGTCATTCTACAAAGGGTGCCCTTGGTGGTACCTTTTGGGCCGTGGAGGTAGTCTGCGGCATCGAGGTACTTGGTGCGCACTGGTGTGATCTCGAGGAGATACGGACGATGCGAATCAAGCGGATCGAGATTATCGGGTTCAAATCGTTCTGCGACCGCAGCACGATCCATATCGACAGCCCGATCACGTCGGTGGTTGGTCCCAACGGCTGTGGCAAATCCAACATCGTGGATGCCATCCGTTGGTGCATGGGCGAGCAATCGGCCAAGCATTTGCGAGGCAAGGCTATGGACGATGTGATCTTCGCTGGTTCGGAGAGCCGGAATCCGGCCGCTATGGCCGAGGTCTCTCTGACCTTCGAGGATGTCGGATTTTCTCATGAGACGCTCAAGCTCGCGCTCGACCAGTCGCAGCTCGAGGGTTCGGAGGAGTCGCAACCGGATTCGCAACCCGAGGGAGTGGTGGAATCGCAGTTCGGAGATCCGCCCGGGCAGCCGGAGTCGCAATCCGGCCAGATGGTGGACGAGACGGTGGAATCGCAGCCCGGGGATTTGGCGGGCGACGAGCTGGCTGGTGACGACCCGGTGCGCGGCGATCCCGCGGACCGTCCGGCCCGCGATGAGGACGAGCCGATGCGCTCGGTGCGTGGAGATTCAGGCAACACGGATTCAGAACTGCCGACTCCGACGGCGGCCCGCGAAGTAGAGGAGTTTCTCGAGGACCGTCCACCGGCATTTGATTTCGCGCGTTTCAGCGAGGTCACGATCGCCCGCCGTCTGTTTCGCGACGGAACGTCGCAGTACATGATCAACAAGACTCCGTGCCGTCTTCGCGATGTGACCGATTTTTTCCTGGGTACCGGCATCGGCACCAAGGCGTACTCGATCATCGAGCAGGGACGCATCGGGATGATCGTTTCGTCTCGGCCGCAAGAGCGTCGCACGCTCATCGAGGAAGCTGCCGGCATCACCAAGTTCAAGACCAAGAAGCGCGCCGCAGAGCGCAAGCTGGAGCAGACCCGGCAGAATCTTCTCCGCGTCTCGGATATTGTCGTGGAGCTGTCAAAACGCCTTGCCTCGCTGCATCGACAGGCGCAAAAAGCGGAGCGCTACCGCCGGTACAAGGCCGAAGTCCGAGACATCGAGCTATGGAAAGCCGCGCACAAGTACCTCGAACTGGTGGCCGAGCAGAAAATGCTGGCCACGGCGCTGACCGAAACCCGCGAGTCGCTCGATGACAGCCGTGCCGAACTCGACGGCCGCGAGGCTGCCGTCATCGCAGAGCGGGCCGATCTCGCCGTGGAAGAACGCCGCCTCAACGGATTGCAAGAGGCCATTTTCGAGCTCGAGAACCGCATCAAGCTGTCCGAGAGCAAGGTCGAATTTCAGACCCGCGAAGCCGAGGAGCTCGATGAACGGGTGGCTTCGTTTCGCGGCGACGTGCGCAGTCTGTCGGACCGCCGCACCGAAGGTGCCGACCAGCTCGAAACTCAACGGCGCGAACTCGACGATCTCTCCGACCTGATGGGCCGTGAAGGTGACAGCGTCGCCGCGGCCGAGGCACAGGTCGGCGAGGCGCGGCAGATGCTCGCCAACGCACAATCGCGACTCGACGAAGCGCGTTCACAACTGTCCCAGGCGCGCTCGGATCTGGTTCGGGCAGAGAGCAAAAAAGACGGCATCGAGCGCCA
Source organism: Pseudomonadota bacterium (assembly GCA_022360315.1). Taxonomy (GTDB): domain Bacteria; phylum Myxococcota_A; class Polyangia; order Haliangiales; family Haliangiaceae; genus JAKSDA01. The sequence goes on along the minus strand of JAKSDA010000597.1, from coordinate 26,521 downwards.
TCGCGACGAGTCCAGTCGGCGGCTCGAGCGGCTCGGCGCCGACGAGATGGTGGCGGGACAACACGCTGGCCGTCTCGAACGGGAGGTGCGGAAACTGGACGGAAAACTGGCCGAGCTGCGGCAAACTCGATTCGATCTCGGATCCCAGCTAGACGATCTGGAAGGGCGTCGAACCGAGCTGGCTGACAGTGTGGAGCGCTGCGAGGCCGAGGTCGAGAACACGCGCGCAGAGCTTCATCGCCGCCGCTCGCGCCTGCAATCGCTGGTCGAGATCCACGAGAAATACGAGGGCTTTGCCCGGGGTACCCGAGCGATCATGCAGGCCTCGGAGTCACTTTCTGCGCCCGGGCAAGAGATCCGCGGCCTGGTTGCCGATGTAGTCGCTGCGCCACCCGATCTCGAAGTCGCGGTCGAGGCTGCTCTCGGCGATCGCCTGGGCAGCGTGATGGTCAGTTCGGCCGCCGTCGGCCTGCGCGGGATCGATTACCTCAAAAAGACCTCGACCGGCCGCTCGACCTTCGTGGCCGTGGAACATGCTCGGCCCGACGGCGCCAGTTCAAACGCAAACGGTGAGCACCACGGCGGTGAGCCATCGGACGATTGCAGCATCCAGTTCGAAGATCGCACGGGCGCAACCGAGACGGGCGGGACCACGGCTGGCGAGCTCGACCGGCCGGTCGAGGTTTCCGGTCTTGCCGCCGTCATCCGCCACCTGGCCGGTCTCTCTGGTGTCATCGGTTGCCTGGCAGACCTGGTGCACTTCGAATCCGGTTTCGAGCAAATCGGCAGCCGCCTATTTGGCGAATGCGTGGTTGTCGAGGATCTCGAGCGAGCCATCGAGCTCCAGCGAGCGGGCTTTGCCGTGACCATGGTGACCGTGGGGGGTGATGTGGTGGACCGACACGGAGTCATTTCGGGTGGCAGCCGGGATGACCACGGGGCCAGTGTATTGGCGCAAAAACGTGAAATTCGCCAACTAGAGGCGGTAACGGCCGAGCTGGAGGGCAATCTGGCCCAGTCCACGGCCCGATTGGTCGCGGCCAAAACCGAGCTGACTCGGATCACGCGCACCCTGGACAGCTTGCGCAAGGAGAGCCACGAGGGCGAGATCGCCATCACCAGCCACGAAAAAGATCTCGTCCGTTGTCGCGCTGAAATGGATCGGGCGCGCGAACGACTCAACCAGCTCGGCGCCGAAAAGCTCGAACTCGACGAGCGCATCCGCAAAGCGGAGCGCGAACTGGCCGAAACCGCCGAACTTCACGCCTCGGCCTCCGATCGGATCGAGCGCTACGAACGCAAGCAACTGGGCTACATCGAGGCAGTGACCTCGGGCAGCGAACGAGTCGAGGAGCTGGCCCGGCTGCTCACCGAGGCCAAGGTCCACGCCGCCAAGCTCGGCGAAAAGCGCGCATCGGTCCAGGCCAGTGTGCTCGGCCTCGAGGCGTCCGACCGCGACCTGGGCGAACGCATTGACAAGCTCGAGGGCAACATCGAGGATAGCACAAGGCGCGCAAGCGAGCTGCGCAGCGAGTCGACAACGCTGGCAGATGAGCTCGGCAGGTGGAGGGAACAGCGCAGGACGCAGGCCGAACAGCTCGAACAGGGGCGTTCGGCGTACGAGTTGCGCGTGGCCGAACTCGAGGTGGTCGAAGTCCAGGCCCGCGAACTTCGCACTCGGGCCGAACGTCTGGCCGGGCAAGCCAACCATCTGGAACTCAAACTCGGCAATGTGGGCGCCAATCAGCAGGCTCTCGAAGAGTCGGTGTTCGATCGATACGGGCTCGACATCGCTCGCAACCTGTCCGAATACCACCTCAGGTGTCAAGTTGCCGAGGCCGAGGAAAAACGACTCACAGAGCTCCGGCGCCTGATCGAGCGCATGGGCTCTGACATCAACTTGACGGCGATCGACGAATACGCCGACGTCTCCCAGCGGCACGAGTTCTTGAGCTCTCAGAAGAGCGATCTGGAAAACGCGGTCGATCAGCTCGAGCGGGCCATCGCCAAGATCAACCGCACATCGCGCAAACTGTTCCGCGACACATTCAACGCGATCAACGAGCAGTTTCAGACGTTATTTCCCCGTTTGTTTCGAGGTGGTCGGGCCAGACTACAGCTGGTCATGCCCAAGGGCCATGAGGCCGACAGCGATGTCGATGTGCTCGACGCTGGCGTCGAGGTGGTGGCCCAACCACCAGGCAAGAAAAACACCACAGTCGATCAGCTGTCTGGAGGTGAGAAGGCGCTCACTGCAGTCGCCCTGATCTTTTCCATCTTTCTCATCAAATCGTCGCCATTTTGTCTGCTAGACGAAGTGGATGCTCCCCTCGACGATGCCAATGTAGACCGCTATAACGAACTCATCCGCGAGCTCACCGATCGGTCTCAGTTCATCATCATCACGCACAACAAGCGGACCATGGAAATCGCCGACAGCCTGTACGGCGTTACCATGCAAGAGCCTGGTGTGTCCAAATTGGTCTCGGTGAACCTGCGCAAGTTCGAGAATCGGGCAGCTGCATAGGCTACCTGTCCGCAGCTCTGCCACGTTCCCCGGCAAATCCGTCTTGACACCCGGCCCGTAACAGTCTAAGAAACCCGTTCTCGTTATGTGTACATCCAGGTGCGTAGCTCAGTGGGAGAGCACTACCTTGACACGGTAGGGGTCGGCGGTTCAATCCCGCCCGCACCTACAGCATTGCAGCGTATGACTCTGAATCGAGTCGCACTGTGCAACGTTCGATACGCGAGAGGGCAGCGCCATTCATTCCGGACGCCGAGGCGTCCGGAATGTCCGCTCCGGATGTTCCAGCAAGGCGGAATTCTGACCGGACGGAACGTTCGGGCCAATACGCCGAGCGGCCCGGACATCGACGATTCGACAGTCGGCTCATCCGCTGCAGCACAGGCGCCCGCGGTTCCAGCCAAGACGAGGTCACGTATGGGGATTTGCAATGTCGGCCAATGAGAACGAGGCCGGAGTTGTTGATGTATCGTCAAAATCGCTGAGCCCAGACGCACACAGCGGACACGACGAGCAACTCGAACGAGAGTTGATCGACGAAGTCGTGGGGGCCGAGCCCGAGCTGTCCCCTCTGGAGACGCTGCGTCACTCCTGTGCCCATGTCATGGCCAAGGCGGTGCAAAGGCTGTTTCCGGAGGCGAAAGTGGCCATCGGGCCGTCGATCGAGAGCGGTTTTTACTACGATTTCGATCGCGAAGATCCGTTCACCCCCGACGATCTCGAGCGGATTGAGGCCGAGATGCAGGCGATCATCGATGCCGACGAGCGGTTCGAGCGCGTCGAAGTAGGTCGTGCCCAAGCCCTCGAAATATTTGCCAGGCTGGGTGAAACCTACAAGGTCGAGATCATCGAGTCACTGCCCGAAGACGCCACCATCACCTACTATCAGACCGGCGACTGGATCGATTTATGTCGCGGACCGCACGTCGAAAGCACCAAGAAAATCAAGGCGTTCAAACTTCTGTCGGTGGCCGGGGCGTACTGGCGTGGCGATGAGCGCAACAAGATGCTCCAGCGCATATACGGCACGGCCTATCCCAGCAAGAAGCTCTTGCGAGAGCACCTGCACCGCCTCGAGGAGGCCAAAAAACGCGACCATCGCAAGCTCGGCAAAGAACTCGATCTATTCTCGATCGACGAGACAATCGGAAGTGGGCTGGTCCTGTGGCATCCCAAGGGAACCCTCATCCGCTATCTGATGGAGGAGTTCTGGCGCAGGGAGCACTATGCCAACGGCTACGAGCTGATTTCCACGCCCCACGTTGCCCGCGACCAGCTATGGCACACCTCGGGCCATCTGGAGTTTTACAGCGAAAACATGTACTCCGGCATGGACGTGGACGGCCAGGACTACCTGGTCAAGCCCATGAACTGCCCGTTTCACGTCACTATCTTCAAAAAAGGTCTGCGCAGCTACCGCGAACTGCCACTGCGGTGGGCCGAGCTGGGCACGGTGTACCGCTATGAGCGCTCTGGCGTCTTGCACGGCCTTTTGCGCGTGCGCGGGTTTACCCAGGACGACGCCCACCTGTTCATGACCCGAGACCAGTTGACCTCGGAGCTCGACCGAGTCGTCAAGTTCTGTCTCTATATATTACGGACGTTTGACTTTACAGACTTCAAGTTATACTTGGCTACACGACCGGGCAAGTTTGTCGGTGAGCCGGCGCAATGGGATGAGGCCGAGAAGGCCCTTTTTACCGTGCTCCAGCAATCGGGGCTCGACCACGAGGTCGACCGCGGCGGAGGCGCTTTCTACGGGCCCAAGATCGATCTCAAGCTGCGCGACAGTCTGGGCCGAGAATGGCAGTGTTCGACCATTCAGGTCGATTTTAACTTGCCCGAGCGGTTCGATCTGACCTACGTGGGCGCAGATGGGGAACGGCATCGTGTGGTCATGGTACACCGTGCCCTGCTGGGTTCGATCGAGCGATTTTTTGCAGTATTGACTGAACATTTTGCCGGTAAGTTCCCGGTTTGGCTGGCCCCGGTGCAAGCCAGGGTGATCACGGTTTCCGAGAAGCAGGAGGTCTGGGGCCGATCCGCTGTCGATGCCCTACGTCACAAAGGGTTCCGAGTCGACGGCGACTTCTCCGCAGACAAGCTGGGAGCCAAGATTCGCAAGGCGCAACTGGAGAAAATACCGTTTATGCTGGTGTGTGGGGACAAAGAAGTCGAAGCCAGCTCAGTCTCCCCACGCACCCGGGACGGAAAACGACTCGACATGATGGCAATCGATGCGTTCGCTCTTCATCTGGAGGAGGAGGCCCGCATTCCGCGCGGTGGAACGCCTACTTCGAGCGACCCCGAAGAGGCCACATGACCCCGCGAGAGGCCACATGATGATTGACCGCGCGCAGTGCTTCAGAAATACGAAGACGATAACGAAAGGAACGATTGAGATGATTACTACACGGAGCACGAGTCATTCGTAGGGGGGGCCGACACGACCGGCGACGGCCGCGGGACATGATGCGCGTCAATCAGCGCATTCGGGTCCCCGAGATTCGCGTGGTCATGGACAACGGCGAACAAAAAGGCATCATGCCAACGCGGGAAGCTCTGGCCCTGGCCCAAGAACTCGGGCTGGACCTGGTCGAGATCTCGCCCCGGTCTCATCCGCCGGTCTGCCGCATCATGGACTACGGCAAGTACAAGTACGAGCAGTCCAAGAAGAAGAAGCAGGCCAAAAAGCACGCCTCGACGGTGGAACTGAAGGAGATCAAGTTCCGGCCCAAAACCGAGGGCCACGATATGGACTTCAAGATCAAGCACGTGCGCAGATTCCTCGAAGAAGGGAACAAGTGCCGGCTTGTCATCATCTTTCGTGGCCGTGAAATCACTCACCCCGAGACCGGGATAGCAGTCCTCGACAAGGTGGTCGAAGCAACTCAGGATATCGCTAACGTCGAGGTGCAGCCCAACATGGAGGGCCGGCGCATGGTGATGATCCTGGCGCCTCGCGCCGGAGTGGTGCGGCGTTCGCGTTCGACCAAGGAGGCCAAAGAGGCCAAGGACGGCAAAGAGGCCAAGGACGGCAAAGAGGCCAAGGACGGCAAAGAGACCAAGGACGGCAAAGAGGCCAAGGACGGCAAAGACCCGTCGGCCAGCAAAAACGGTGCAGAGGACAAGGAGACCCGCAAGAGCGGCGCAGCGCAGAGGGGGAAAACGTCCGATCAGACAGAGTCTTCCGAGGCTGATCCCCCGCGATCCCTGGCCGAGTGAGGCCGGTTCGGCCGAGTGAGGCCGGTTCGGCCGAGTGTGGTGAGCGGGGCCAAAAAGCTCATAAAGTTCTTGCCTTCTTCGGGTTACTGGGCAAAATACCCCTCCTTATCTCGCAGCTGAGAGTAAACCGATGCCCAAGATGAAGTCCAAATCCGGCGCCAAGAAGCGTTTCGCTACAACCGGCACCGGAAAGTTTAAGCGCGGTACCAAAGGGCGCCGGCACTTACTGACCCATAAATCTACCAAGCGCAAGAGGCGCTTGCGCAAGCCTACTTTGGTCGACAAGGCACAGGAGCACCAGATCCAGGCCATGTTGCCCTATGCTCGTTGACCCAGCCTGGCCAAGTAGAGGTTGAGTTTTTGGGTTTTGCGGCTGCTAACACCGATCGAGATCAACCGAGAACCAACGACCGGAGTGTCACATGCCCCGCGCAAAACGAGGGTTCAAAGCGCGCCGTCGGCGCAATCGCATTCTCAAAGCAGCCAAGGGCTTCCGGGGCAAGCGGCGGAGCTGTCACGCTATTGCCAACGAGGCAGTTCAACACGCCTGGAGCCACATGTACCGGTCGCGGCGGCAGCGCAAACGCGATTTTCGCCGCCTGTGGATCGTTCGGATCAATGCAGCCTGCCGCCAGCTGGGTCACAGTTACTCAAAGCTGATGGGTGCTCTCAACCGAAATCAGATCGCTCTCAACCGCAAGATGCTGGCCGAGATCGCGATCAGCGATCCCGCTGCATTCAAGACGATAGTCGAGAGGGCTCTGGCCGCATGATATCAGGAGGCGGCGCTGGTCTCGGCGCCGGATCATATCGTGTCTGCCGATGATCTTATCCGTCAGGTCGACAACCTGGGCCGAGTGTTTGCCGCCGAGATCGAGCCGCTAGCTGGAGAGCAGGAGATCCGCAATGCCCAGGCCCGCTACCTGGGCAAAAAGGGCACTGTCTCGCAGCTCATGAAGCAGATGCGGCACGTCCCTGCGGCACAGCGAAAGCGCGTCGGTTCCGTATTCAACCGGGTCAAGAGCTCCATCGCCGATGCGGTGGCGGCCAAACTTCGCCAGCTCGAAGAAGTCGACAAGGCAAGCGATCTGGCCCGAACTATCGATGTAACGCTGCCTGGCCGCCAGGGTGCAATCGGTCGCCTGCACCTCGTGACTCAGGTGTGGAACGAGGTTGTCGAGATCTTTTCCGAGATCGGGTTCGAAGTGGCCGAAGGGCCGCAGATCGATACCGACTTTCACTGTTTCGAGGCCCTGGCCATGCCCAAAGGGCATCCTGCCCGGGATATGCAGGACACCTTCTATATCACCGACGACGTCGTTCTGCGGCCACACACAAGTCCAGTGCAGATCCGCACGATGACGTCACAGACGCCGCCAGTCAAGATCATCGCTCCGGGCGTGGTCTATCGACGCGACGACGATCCCACCCACAGTCCGATGTTCACCCAGCTGGAGGGCCTCCTGGTCGACGAGGTGGTCGGGTTATCAGATCTCAAAGGGGTGTTTTTGCACCTTATTCGGCGTTTTTACGGCAAATCGCTCGAGGTGCGGTTTCGGCCCAGCTATTTTCCGTTCGTCGAGCCCGGGGTAGAAGTCGACATGCAGTGCGCCTTCTGCATGAGTGGCAATCCGGCCTGCCGGGTCTGCAAGGGAACCGGGTGGATCGAGATATCGGGCGCGGGCATGGTCGATCCCGACGTATTTGCTCACGTCGACTACGACGCCGAAAAGTTCACCGGCTTTGCCTGGGGAATGGGCCTGGAGCGTATCGCGATGCTTCGTCACAACGTCAATGACATCAAACATCTATATGAAGGCGATGTGCGCTTTCTGAGGCAGTTCTAGTGCGTGTGGTGTGGTCCTGGTTGCGCGAGCTCATCGCGCTGGACAGCGAATTACATCCTCAGCAAGCGGCCGATGCGCTTACTGCCGCAGGACTCGAGGTCGAATCGGTGGAGACAGTTGGTGACGACTTCTCGGGAGTCGTGGTTGCCGAGGTTGTCGGCAAAAGCAAACACACCGACAAACTCACTCTGGTCGAGCTCATCGATGAACCCGGCGGCCAGAAAACCGACGTCATATGCGGTGCTGATAACGTGCCCGAGCCCGGCGGGCTCGTGCTTTGGGCCAAGCCCGGTGCGATATTGCCGGGACCGCAGGGCGATCGGTGGGAGATCGCGACAAAAGTAGTAAAGGGCGTGACATCACACGGTATGATCTGTTCCGAGAGCGAACTCGGGCTGGGTGACGATCAGGCTGGAATCATCGTCCTTGACGACATCGATGTCAGGCACGGCGGGTTTCACAGCCTGGTGGGCGACAGCCGTGCGCTGGAGCGCCTGGGAATACGCGATCGAGTGTTCGAGATCGGGATCTACGCCAACCGTCCAGATACCCTCGGACACGTCGGAATCGCTCGCGAGCTGGCTGCTCTGGTCGGCGGACAGCTGAAGCCGATCGAGTTCTCGGACACACCCTCAGCCGACAACCTGCCGGAGGCAGGGCCGTCCGAGGCCTTTCACGCCGCCGAAGAACTGATCGACCGGCAACTGGATGCAGCCAGCCTGGTGAGCGTCGAGATCGCCGATCCGCAGGGATGCCCTCGCTATATTGCCCGGGTCGTCGACGATGTCTCGGTTGGCCCTTCACCGCGCTGGATGCAGCAACGTCTGCGCGCTGTCGGCCTTCGGCCGATTTCCAACCTGGTCGATGTCACCAACTACGTGATGTTTCACTATGGGCAACCGCTCCACGCGTTCGACTATCAAAAAGTGGGCAAGTCCCATATCGCGGTCCGACGCGCCGAGTCGGACCAGCGCTTGACCACGCTGGATGACGTTGAGCGCTCGCTCGAACCGGACGATCTACTCATCTGTGATGGTCATGGTCCGATCGCCCTGGCTGGAATCATGGGGGGCAAGGACAGCGAAGTGAGTGAGTCGACCCGTCGCGTGCTGCTCGAAACGGCCAATTTCGAACCCACCGGCATCCGGCGTACAGCGCGCCGGCTCAACTTGCATTCCGACGGCTCTCATCGTTTCGAGCGCGGCGTGGACCCAAACATCACCGACCACGCATCGCGTATGGCCTGCGTGCTTCTCGCTCGCCTGGGCGGCGGCAAGATCGCCAGTGGCTCGGTAGAGGCTTATGTCCGCCGTATCGAAAAGCGCACGGTGGCCATGCGGGCCAGTCGGGCCAGTATGCTCACCGGCGTGGACTTTTCACGGGATGAGGCCGGCAAATTGCTCTCGCGTCTCGGCATCACCGTCGCCGACGATCCGCACGACTCGGACACGCTGCACGCGACATGTCCGACCTTCCGGATCGACCTCACGCGAGAGGTCGATCTCATCGAAGAGGTCATCCGATTACACGGAATGCACAACGTCCCGGCCACGCTGCCGGCCAGTACGATCACGCGATCGCGGGCTGTCGATCCGCGACCCAGCCGGGCTCGCCGTGCCCTGGTTGCAAGCGGTCTGTGCGAAACCATCACGTTTGGCTACAGCTCCGAGGAACGCCTGCGCTCGCTCCGGCTCGATGCGAGTGATCGTCGTGCCAGCCCAATTCGCGTGCGCAATCCCATGACGTCAGACCAGGCGATCATGCGTACCTTGCTGTTGCCAAACCTGCTCGCTCAAGTCGCGCGTAATCTGAGTTTTGGCATCAAGGACATCGCCCTCTTCGAGGTCGGAAGCGTGTTTTTGCCGAGCGAGACGAGCCGGCTTGCCGACGAGCCCGTTCACGTCGCCGGCATCATGACCGGCCGGCGGCCGGGGTGGCTACGCGATGGTGGCGCGATCGACTTCTACGACATCAAGGGAGTAGTCGAACGGCTGGCGGTCGAGTTCTTGGACCGGCAAGTACCACGTTACGCCGCGGATTCGTCGGTTCCATACATGCATCCCGGAGTCTGTGCGTCGTTCGCAGTGCCAGCAACCGAACCTGACGGGCAGAAAACCTATCGAGTCGCGGGATATCTCGGCGAGATCCACCCTGCAACGCGCGAGGTCTACGATATCGATCAAGCGTGCTTCGCCTTCGAGCTACAACTGGCCGCATTTCCAACGCCTGAAGCAGCACAGATGTCTGAAATTCCTCGCTATCCGGCGGTCACCCGGGACGTCTCGCTGTTCCTTGACAAAGCCGTACCCGCCGGGCACATCGAACACCTCATCGCCAGCACCGGGCAATCACTCTCGGGCGAGATGGCCATCGAGCGGGTCGCTCTTCTGGAAGAGTATCGCGATCCCGCCAAAGTACCGGCGGGAAAGAAAGGCATGCTGTGGTCCATCACATATCGATCCAGCGAGCGCACCCTCACAGATTCCGAGGTGAACAATGCTCATTCTGCGGTCGAGACCAGGATGCTGAGCGAGCTTCCGGGCGCGGAACGCCGCTGAGGGCATTGCCTGTCGATGCGGGATTCACAAAGCGCAGTGGCCTGGCTCGAAAACTTTCAAAATGTGGTAATGTCGCGTAGTTACTAAGTAAGGAGTACGTTGGCATGGCTCGAATGACCAAAGCCGATATCATCGAAGCGGTGTATGAAAAGGTCGGCGGATTCTCGAAAAAAGAGGCTGCAGAGATTGTCGAGACCGTCTTCAACACGATCAAGGAGACTCTCCAGCAAGGGGAGAAGATCAAGATTTCGGGCTTTGGCAACTTCGTGGTGCGCGAAAAGAATGCGCGTATCGGTCGCAATCCTCAGACCGGGGAAGAGATCACGATTTCTGCTCGGCGCGTGTTGACCTTCAAGCCCAGTCAAGTGCTCAAGAATGCTCTCAACGGCCAGCCTATCCAGTAGCAAGGTCTGCCGCTGAGGGCTCATCTGGTCTGATCGGGCAAGCCTGGGGTCAAAACGCGAAGCGCTTCAACGCCGTGGATCCGCGGATTCCGGACAAGCAGTACTTTCGCATCGGCGAAGTCGCCCGAATCGCGGGAGTCGAGACCTCTGTACTGCGGTTTTGGGAGACCGAATTCCCCTCGTTGCGGCCCGAGAAGAACAGGGCAAATCAGCGTATGTACTCGCGCGAGGATGCGGAATTGGTCCTGCGAATCCGCGATTTGCTGTACGAGGAAGGCTATACCATTGCGGGCGCGCGCAGGCAGCTCGGTCGCGGGCGCGGAGCCGGGCAAGCGGCCAGGCGTGGCGATCGAACCGAATTGCCAGCTCGCACCCGCGCGTTGTTCGAACAGATTCGAAACGAGGTACGAGAACTCTTGCAGCTTGTCGATGAATGAATTATTCAAGTTCCTGGGCCGGGGCGTAGCGCAGCCTGGTAGCGCACTTGACTGGGGGTCAAGGAGTCGCTGGTTCAAATCCAGTCGCCCCGACCAAAAACGCGGGGACGGCCGTCCGACGCGGCGGCCGTCCCCGTTTTTTTTGCCATGAAGCCGATCATCCTGATTTCCAACGACGACGGCATTGCCTCGCCCAATCTGCGCTCACTCGCTGCTGCCATCGAGCGAGCGGGAATTGCCGATGTGCTGATCATTGCCCCTGAACGCGAACGATCTGCAGCATCGCATGCGATCACTCTTCACAAGCCAGTGCGAATTCGCCAGCACGGACCGGGCTGGTACTCTCTTTCGGGAACGCCGGCCGACTGCGTTTATGTCGGGATCTTGAAGCTCTGTCCGCGCCCCCCCTCCGTGGTGGTCTCGGGGATCAACCGCGGCTACAACCTGGGCTCGGACGTGTTTTACTCGGGCACAGTAGCGGCTGCGGTCGAAGGGGGTCTGCGCGGGGCCCCCGCGGTTGCTTTCTCGATCGACCCATCACCCGAGCGAGATGTCGAAGCGTCGCTGCCGTTCTGTCTGGCACTCATCGCCAGCATTCTCGATACCGGGTTGCCAGCCAAGATCGTGCTCAACGTCAATCTGCCAGTGAAAGCGGGCAGCCGATACGCCTGGACTCGACTGGGCGAGCGCTCCTACCGAGACGATGTTGCCGAACGCAGCGATCCGCGCGGCGAACCCTATTACTGGATCGGCGGCGGAGTCGCATCTTCCCAGCCCCAGCCGGGCACCGATTGTGATGCGGTGACGCGTGGTATTGTATCCGTGACTCCTCTGCATTTGGATTTGACTGCCCAGGAAATGCTGTCCGCCGAAAAGCACCCGCCACTCGACGGCTTCGAGCATGTTTCTCTCGAAAGGCAAAAACAGTGAGTATCGAGGCCATAAAATCAATCATTCGCGATGTCCCCGATTTCCCCAAACCCGGGATAGTATTCAAGGACATCACACCACTTCTGGCCGATGCACCGCTGTTTCAAAGCGCAGTCGATCTCTTGTCCGACCGAGTTCGCGGCCATCAGCCAGATGCGATCGCCGCGATCGAGTCACGTGGGTTTGTCTTTGGTGCCGCGGTGGCTACCAAATTGAGTCTGCCTCTGCAACTCATTCGCAAACCCGGCAAGCTACCCTACAAAACCGCGAGTGTTGCTTACGACCTCGAATACGGTAGCGATCGCGTCGAGGTCCACGTCGACGCCATCGAAGACGGCAAATCGTACGCAGTGGTCGACGACCTCATTGCAACCGGCGGCACGGCATCGGCAACCGCCGAGCTCATCGAGCTCGAAAAGGGCATTGTGGCCTGCTGTGCATTTCTCATCGAGCTTACATTTCTCGACGGCGTGAAGCGGCTGGGGGCGCGGCCGATCGAATCGCTCATCCGCTACTGATCGGACCCATGGGTGCGATATCGCCATTTCGGCCTGCTCGTTCGATATTGGCCGCGCGCAAAAACGCGGTTGTGACCGCCATTGTTATCGGCCTGCTCGTTGTCGCGTCATCGTCCTGCTCCAGGGCCAACCAAAGCCAGACTCCGGCCACCTCCGGCGCGGACACCGAGAAGCCCGGGTCGGAGACATCGCCCGTTTCGAACAAGGCCCGAACTGCCAGGATACCCCACCCACTGCAAACTCTGCGAGATCGGCAGGAAACCGCATGCGATCGGGTTGGCACTGCACTGCTCGAGTGTGCCATCGAGGATGCCCGAGCGAACATGACACCCGAGGACATTGCCAGACTCGACCTCGACAACACCGCCCGCGCCCATAAAGCGGAATTCATGGAGCAATGTCTTGCCAGCAGGATGTCACAGCGGCAAGTTCAGGTTTTCGAGGACTGCCTGGCCGACACGACCTGCGCGCCGTTGATCGACTGCCTCGATCAGGCCAATCCGTTGAGATAATTTGATTAATTGAGCTCTCGGGGGTTCGACTTGCACTTCGCGCAGAGGTCGGGCAAAGTGTTCCGCACTCGCTCGATTTGGCACTGCGGAGTTGCTCTGGTCCCATAGCTCAGCCGGATAGAGCGGCGGTTTCCTAAACCGTAGGTCGCAGGTTCGAGTCCTGCTGGGATCACCAGTATGTCCACCAAGTTTCAAGAACCAAATTCGAAAATCTCTCGCGAGAAGCCCCGCAGGCAATCACTGCAGACCAGTCCTTTCGGTGCGATACCTGCTCGGGTAGTTCGCCGTACTCCGCCCGCTCGTCGCTCGCGCCAGGCCAGCCTTGCAGTCGGCAACCAGGGACCGGTGCGATTGCTGACATGGACTCTGGTCGCCATCACATGCGCCCTGGCGCTCTTGTTGACCACCGGTGGATGCAGCGACGAACCCACACCAGTATGTATGCGCAATAATAGCGAGCCAACAGAGCAATGCCCCGAGGGATACGCGGTGCAGTGTCCCAGCAGCCGACCACTCTCATTCTGTCAGTTCGAAAGTGAAGATGCCGACGAAGGGGTAGTACTCTGCTGCGCAGACCTGGACTGCCTGCTCAATCCGATCGATACCACCGACGCAGTCTGCAAAGGCACTGACGAATAAGCTAGGTGTAAGTAAGCAAATATCGGACATACACCTCTATTGCCTTACCATATTCAAGCGTGGTGGGAGTGGCAAGTTGGCCGAAAAGGGTCCGAATCATAGAGTCATGAGACGCAACCGGCGCGGGCTCCATTGCTGGACTTGGCAGGTACGTGTAACATACTGTTTTATCAATCATGCTTTTGAGTGGCATGGGGTGGATGCTCGGTAGTGATTCCGAAGTACAGGCCAGGCTCGAAGGTGAGTTAGATCGCCTGAAAAGTAGTGATCCGTACGCGGCCCTGGGTCTTGAACCGGACGCCAGCAAGGCCGAGATTCGCGCCGCATTTTTGCGCAATACCAAGGTGTTTCACCCCAACCGGTTTGCCAGACGCGGTCGCGAGGTGATCAAGGTCGCCAACGAGGTGTTCTTGCGACTCAAGGATGCCTATACGCAGCTTGCCGGTGAGCGCTCGGGAAAGCTGCGTGCAAGCACCGCGGACAATGGTCGTGTGCATGGCGAGACGAGACGCCGAACCATGCCGACCAATCCGCTGCCGGCTCCGCCTCCTCCGCGGGTGGCGCATGGCAGTGGCCCCAGGGGCAAGTATACTGCTCGCAACTCGATGCCCCCGACAGCCGCGAAAAGGGGCGTCACGCAGACGAACCCGCTTCCGGCTCCACCGCCGCAGCCCAATCGGCTAGGCGAATCCAGACGCGCGCTGTCAACGGCCAGGTCATCCGACCGACTCGCTGACCGACTGCCCAAGACCCGGGTGAGGTTCCGCTCTAACGACTCGCCGGACAGCTCTGCTCGGTCGCAAGTAAAGCCTGCTGCCTGGGAGCGGGCAGGGCAGGCCCCACCAATTTCGGACAGGGCACGGCCGGATAATCGACCCGGCCGCGATACGCGAGCGGCCGGCCGACCGGCCGCTCCGCTCGATGAGAATTCTGCGTTGCATTCTCACTCTGAACGTCCGGCCGAGCAACCTGTAAAGGCGTCTGGCAGTCCGGCTGAAAACCCGCGGGACAGCGATGAATTCCGGCGCTGTCTCGCGCTTCTTCAGCTCGGGCAGTGGGGGGCTGCCGAGCGCGTACTGCGCAACCTCGCGGCGAACCATCCCGAAGATATGTGGATCATGGCCCACGTGCACTATGCGCGAGCGCGCGCGCATCAGGAGCGTGGCAACCTGGTCGACGCACATGTCGAGTTGCGGCGTGCCCTCGAAGCCGACGCCAGCTTCGAAGACGCCCGCAAGGCTGCCGAGAGCCTGAGCAGCAACGTTCCAGACTACGTCTACCGGATCAAATAGTCTTACAGACTCACATGTCTTCGTCCGCAACCAAGAAGATCATCGGGATCGACCTGGGCACGAGCAACTCATGCGTCGCGCTCCTGGAGGGTACCGAGCCGGTTGTCATACACAATCAAGAAGGGGGACGCACAACGCCATCCATGGTCTCCTGGAGCGGCGAGGACGACATCATTGTGGGCGCACCTTCCAAGCGGCAGATGGTGACCAATCCAACCCGTACGGTCTTTGGCATCAAGCGGCTTATTGGGCGCAAGTTCTCATCTCCGGAAGTGCAGGAATTGGCCTCGTCTCTGCCGTATTCTGTGGTGTCCGCCAAGAACGGCGACGCCTGGGTGCGAATTGACAATGAAACTCACTCGCCGCAGGAGATCTCGGCTCATATTCTGAGCAAGATGCGCCGCGTCGCCGAAGAATATCTGGGCGACGCGATCGATGAAGCGATCATTACCGTGCCCGCGTACTTCGACGAAGTCCAGCGCCAGGCGACCAAGGACGCCGGGACGATCGCCGGCCTCACGGTCCGGGCCATCATCAACGAACCGACCGCCGCAGCGCTGGCTCACGGCGCACACCACGAGCACGACCAGCGCCTCGCGGTGTTTGACTTCGGCGGCGGCACCTTCGATATCTCGATCTTGGCCATTGAGTCCGGCGTTTTCGAGGTTCTGTCGACCAGTGGGGACAGCCAGCTCGGCGGTGATGATTTCGACAGAGTGATCATCGATTTTTTGGCCGACGAATTCCAAACCCGCAATGAGTTTGACCTGCGCACCGACGCCGTGGCACTGCAGCGCCTCAAAGAGGCCGCCGAACGGGCCAAGATCGAGCTTTCGTCCACGATGACCACGGATGTCAATCTGCCCTTCATCGCCGCCGGATCGACTGGTCCTATCCACCTTCAGCGTCAGCTCAGCCGTCGAGAACTCGAGAGCGCCTGTCGCCATCTTTTGGACCAGCTCGGCTCACCGTGTGAGAAGGCACTCGGTGCAGCACACTGTCGGCCCGAAGACGTCGATCAGGTGATCCTGGTCGGCGGCATGACCAGGATGCCTGCAGTGCAGGAAAAGGCGCTCGACATCTTTGGCAAACCGCCGTCCAAAGGGGTCAATCCCGACGAGATCGTGGCCATGGGCGCGGCCATCCACAGTGGTATCATGGGCGGAGAGCTCCAGGAGATCATCCTCCTCGACGTCACCCCGTTGTCGCTGGGCGTACGAGTAATCAGCGGCAAGATGTCGGTGCTCATCCCAGCCAACACCACGATTCCGGCACGTGAGAGCAAGATCTTCGCCACCATCGAAGACAACCAGACCTTCGTGGCCATCGAGGTGTATCAGGGCGAGGCTGAAATGGCGGCGCAGAATCGTCGCCTCGGCCGCTTCATTCTCGGCGATCTACCCCGAGCACCGCGTGGCCAGGTTCGGGTCGAAGTATCGTTTACCCTGGATGCGGACGGTATTCTGGAGGTAGAGGCAGTCGAGCATTCCACGGGTCGCGAAGCGTCGGTGACCATCGAAGCGGCGAGCGGTCTATCGCAGGATGAAATCCTGCGCCTGGCAGGTAAGACTCGCGGGTACTGATCCGATTGGCACAGTTTGCGGGTCATATGGGCAGTCGGATCACGAATTCCGTGGGGAACTCGTCAGCGACCTCGAGGGCGATGGTCCCGCCGTGAGCCTCGCAGGCCAGGCGGCAAAAATACAGACCCATGCCGCGCTGGGCCTTGCCGTCGGGGCCACACCGATACTTGTCGAAGAGATCGGCCCGCATGGCGGGCGGAATCGCCGGTCCCACGTTGCCGATCGAGATGACCAGCTGGCCCCCTTCGTTCTCTTCGAGGACGGAGGTGCGAATGCGTATGTAGCCGTTCTTTTTGTCCACGTATCGCGTGGCGTTGCCCAGGAGGTTGTGGATGACCCGTTCGATCAGAACCGGATCCACCGAGACCACCAGTTCGTCGGGAGCGTCGACGTCGATGTGCCAGCTGTCGCCTCCGGCTGAAGCGCGGTGGGGATTCTTGTGGATAAACGCCGTCTCTCGCAGCAATTTGGCGATGTCGATGGGTACGCGCTCGGGGGTGAGCGCCGCGTCTTCGAGTCGACTGATGTCGGCGAAGTTTCGCACCAGGCCCTTCATACGCCGCAGGGAGTGCAGGCTCTGCTCGATAGCGTCCTGCATCTCGCCGTCGAAAGTGTCGCGGTAATCGCCGAGATACTGCAGATTGGGAATGCAAACGCTCAGGCCATTGAGCAGATCGTGGGCGAGCAGAGCGGCCGCTTCAGCGGCAAAAAGGCGCAGCCGATCCGCGCGTTCGTTGGCCAGCTTGGCCTCGGCAATGGCACGCCTGGTGCGCTCGAAAACCTCGACCCGTTTTACCACCTCGGGGATGGGTACCGGCTTGGCGACAAAATCCTCGGCTCCGGCCTCGAATGCCATCATACGCTCGCGATCTTGATTGAGAGCCGATAGCACCATCACAAATAGCTCTGCGCCATACCGGGCTTTGAGCCTGCGGATAACCTCGAACCCGTCGACCTCGGGCATTCTCAAATCGATAATAGCCAGATGGGGGCGAATTTTTAGTGCCTTTTCAATGGCTTCCTTACCATCCTTGGCCTCGATGACCTCGTAGTTGTGCTGGCGCAAAGCGTTGGCCAGGATGGTGCGAATCGGTTTTTCATCTTCGGCCAGCAAGATGCGCGCCGGCATCTCGACGACGTCACGCAGTGAATCCGCAGCCTCCGACGAGTCTGCATCGCAAAACTGGGCCGCTTTTGCTGTTACGGCAAGGTTTCTCACAAGTCCCTCATCAGCGAGTACAGGGCGCGACTACCCTTGTCTTCGCGGTTGCAAATGACATCTGCGAGGGGACCGCAGATAGTGTTTCTGGCCGCACTCCGGGGAATCGGCCGTGGACCTGCAATCTTGAATAAAAAGTGCGGTTATTTCGCAATGCGGTAGTCGTCGGGATTGATGCCCAGCCGGTGGTAAAGGCGGCGAAAGTTGGCTCGATCGAGCCCGGCATAGCGCGCGGCTGCCGACACGTTGCCCTTGGTTTCTATGAGGATGTGCTCCACGTATCCCCGTTCGAATTTCTCGACGATCAAGTCCTTGACCTCGCGAAACGCCATCCCGGCGACCCAGCTGAACTCGTCCAGATTTGGGCCATCCCGGCGCGGTGCCAGGGATGGCATGGTGGCGGTATTCGATCCCGGTACCGCCCCCGTACGCACTTTGTCTGGCAGCGCCATGGGATCGACCTGAGTATTGGTGGGATCATAGGCTAGGGCCTGCCGAATCGCGTTTTCGAGCTGCCGGACATTGCCGGGCCAGCGGTATTTCATCAAGAGCTCATACGCATCGGAGGTCAAGCTCGGCAGGTTGGGCCGGCCGTCTTTGTTGGCCCACTTTTCTACAAAGTGTTTGACCAGGAGGGGAACATCTTCCATCCGGCTGCGCAGTGGGGGCAGCCCGATGGTGAAGACATTGAGACGATAATACAGGTCCTGGCGGAATTCCTGCTGTTCGACCTGTTCTTCCAGTTCTTGGTTGGTCGCGGCGATGACCCGCACGTCGACCTTGCGCGGAATGCTAGACCCCACCGGCATGACTTCTCCCTCCTGCAGCACGCGCAAGAGGCGAGGTTGCATCTCCTTGGGCAGCTCACCGATCTCGTCGAGAAATACCGTCCCGCCGTTGGCCTCGTCGAACGTGCCGGTCCGGTTTGTGTTGGCACCGGTGAACGCTCCTTTGACGTGACCAAAGAGCTGACTGTCGATGAGGCTTTCGGGCAGGGCGCCGCAGTTCAGGACGACGAACGGTTTGCTGCTGCGGTCGGAATTCTCGTAGATCTCTCGCGCCACCAGTTCCTTGCCGGTCCCGCTTTCGCCCAGAATGAGCACCGGTGCGTCGCTTTTCGCCGCTCGATCGATTTTGGCAAACACCTCGCGCATGGCCCGGCTGTTGCCAATGATGCGCGAAAACTGGTCCTCGACGCGGAGTTTGCGCTTGAGTTCGCGATATTCTCTCTGCAGCCGGCCGTAGCGGCCGGCTTTGGCCAGACTCGATTCGACCTTATCGCGTTCTTCGAGCGGTTTGACGATGTAGTCGAATGCGCCCGCCCTCACGGCAGAAAGCGCTGTATATGCCTTGTCATCAGCTGTCAGCATCACCACCGGTAACTCCGGTGCGATCTCTTTGACCCGATGCAGAACATCCAGCCCGTTCACGTCGACGCCCAGGTTGACATCGAGAAGCATCAAATCGAACGAGTACGGATCGGCTTCGAGTTGCCCGAGCGCCGTGCGCGGGTCGGTGTAGGGGTGAACATCGAAACCACAACTGCGCAGAAAACGCCTCACGGCGTTGAGGATCGGCTCTTCGTCGTCGACCGCAATGACCTGATAACGCGAGGAATCTCCTTGTTGACTCGTGGGTACCACCTGGCTTGCTCTCCTACTCTGGCTCACGGGCTCGGCGATGTAGCTGGCCGAGCTGGGCCGCTTTCGCAAAAATCTCTCCGACAACCTCGACATCGTCAAGTGGCTTCACAATGTAGTCGAATGCTCCAGCTCTGAGCATGGAGCGCGCAGTCATCGCCGACCCATCGGCGGTCACGACGATCACTGGCAACCCGGGCGCGAGCTCTCGGACCCGGTGCAGAATGTCCAATCCCTGGTCCCCAGGGCCGACCAGGGCATCGAGCGTCATCAGATCAAAGCGATAGGCGTCGGTCTCGACAACCCGGAGCGCTCGAGCTGGATCGGTTAGCGGCTCGACATCGAAACCGCGTCCAGACAACACGCGCTCGAGCACGGCAGCAAAGGACTCATCGCGATCCAGAGCCAGCAGGCGATGTCGAGAGCAATCCACCTCCTGACCATTATCACCATCGCTCCGGCGCTGGCGATAGCGTTCGGGATCGATGCCCAACTCGGCAAAAAGCTGGTGTAGAGCAGTCCCATCCAGGCCAGAGATTTCCCCTGCCTGGACCACATCCCCCCCGGTCACGGCCAGAAGGTGATGCGCGTAGCCACGCTCGAAACGGCCGAGCACCTGGCGTCTGGCCTCATCAAACGTCATGGCCATGGCCCAGCCAAACTCGTCCAGGTTGGTGCTGTCTCGGGGCGGGACGATGGTGGGCGAACTAACCGACGACTGTTGCAGGTCCATCTCGCTCTCTAGCTGGCGAGCACGCTTTTGCAGCTGGCCGTATCGGACCGCCTTGACCACGATCGACTCGACGTCCTCTCGGTTTTCGAGCGGCTTGAGAAGGTAATCGAACGCCCCGGCTTTGAGCGCGGCACGCGCGGTGTACGCGTCCTCGTTGGCCGTGAGCATGATGACCGGGAGGTGCGGAGCCACTTCCTTGACCCAGGTGAGGATATCCAGACCGCTGATGTCCTGTCCCAAATGCACATCGAGCATCATCAGATCGAACCGACGCGGATCTTCCTCGAGTACACCGAGAGCCTCGTGCGGGTCGTTGTACGGATGGACATCGAAGCCCCGATTGCGCAGCAGGCGCTGGACCGCGACCAGAATGTCCCTGTTGTCGTCCACTGCGATGATCTGATAACGCCGGGGATGCTCGACCGTTTCTGTGTGCTGGTGAGCCGCCACCATGTCCTCCTAGTCGCATGCGCCGAGGACCAGGCCCGACGCGATCGAAAGTGCCGACGCCACGGAGTTCGTTCCACTGCGTCGCATAATCGATATTATGTCAACTTTTTGCCCGGTGACGATCCACCAAGTGACGATCCGACACGCGCTCCGCATGGGCATCTGCCTCTAGCGTTCGGCTCCCGCGTTCGCTTCCGCAGAGTTATTTTGTTTTGGGCAAGGTAGCGGGCCTGGCCATTTATCGCCAGGCGACCTGTTCCAGATTGAGCACGCGGCCGACCGTGCTCACGATCTGGCGCAGCCGTACTGGTTTGGGCAGAAATATGTCTGCACCGGCCTCCATGGCGACCTGTCGGGTTGTATCGTCGCCGGCCGAGATCGCAATGACCGGAATCGAGCGCAGGTTGGATTCTCCGCGCACGTGTTCGATGACCGAGGTGCCGCTGACTCCGCCCAGAAAGATATCCGTGATGAGCACGTCGATCGGCCTGGAATGAAGAAACGACAACGCGTCGGCGGCATTCGAGGCCATGGGAACCTCGAAAACCACTCGATTGCCGAATGCACGTTTGCCGGCGAGATACAGCCCTTCCTGGATCAACTTGGCGCAGTGCGGGTTGTCTTCAACCACCAGCACGCGTACAGTTCTCGCCACATACTTGGGATTGCCGGTCTCGATTTTCTCGATGAGAGCGCTGAGCTGTTCTTGCACGTCGCTGCCGAACTCGGCCAACTCGGCATCGATACCTCGCTCGGGAGCCGAGTCATCGGAGATCGAAGCGACCGTAGTGGCCAGGTGTAGGGGGCGCAAAAGCCCGGGAAATGAAAATGCCAGCGTGACAGACTGTCCCACTGAAAGAGATCTCTTGGTCTCCACGAACGTTCTGCCCGAGGAGATGAGCCCGCGTAGGGCGTGCGTGAAGTGCTCGACATCATCACACTCGACGGGCAGGCTCATCATGTCGAGATCGTCGATTCGCAAATGGCGTTCGATGAGGTAAATGGGCCCGGTATCATGCATGGGCGAGCGACTTCATACTCTCTTATCCAGCGCGGATGCAATCGCTCCACTTCCAACTTGCACACCGCGCACTTGCCGGTAAAAAAGACTACTCTCAGTGTAGTCCAACGGTCGCGTCTCTGTCTACGAATGTGTTGCAATTGCAGGGGCTTACAACATCGTACGAAGGTCCCCCAAAACCTCTCCGATATGCGTAAGGTTGAAAACGCTCCAAACTGCGGCTTCTGGTTCACCTGGATGCCATTTGCCCCGATGCGTTGGATCAACCCTGCCTGTGCACTATACCCTACAGGCGCTACCGAGTCGTGATCGAAGCTCTCTGTTCACAGCTGCCTGCCACGTTCTGCGAGATCGACGAGCTGGCAGCCATTCTTCTCCGCTTCTGCCGAGAGCGTGCCGAGTATCTTCGCCTGGCCTACGACAGCGATCTCATCTGTAGACTCATGTATGAGGAATCAGATGACATGCAGAGGTGGCTGGAGCGAACCCTCGATGAGGATTGGCTCGACGATGGCGACCTCGAAGCAGTGCGGGGATTTTTGCGCCGGGCGGCCAGCGAGATCGCTGATCACATAGCAGCTCACGACGCTGACGTCGTGGCAGCAGTCGTCTCGGCACGAGCATTTGCCGAAGCGCTCGATCGGTCCCACGGACCGCGCTTTGCCAGCGTATTCCGCGGTCGGGGAACGACCGAAGTCAAGGCCGGCGATCCCATTCCCATTCCCCACCCGCCGCTCAAGGAGTTGTTTGCCGACGATCTCGGCACCAACCCGATGCGGCTGGGGCCTAAGTTCTACGAGCTCAGGTGGTTGCGTCTATTGCCAGATGTGGCTCGTGGCCACCAGGTACGCCTCGATTTCCGCAGCGTGGACCTGCTTGCCAACATTCGACACGATGCTCCCATCGCAATCGGAATTCCATGTGATCTCGATGATCTACGAATCGAACGCAGCGACGAGCCGACGCCGCGCTTCCTGAGCGTGCACCCCTATCGCCCCGAGGAACAGAAAAAGATCCTGCTCGACTTTCTCGAACAGGCCCAGGCCAGAGGCGCGCGCATGGTGCTTTTTCCCGAACTCAGCCTCGACGAGGAATGTCTGGAAGCGGTCAAGCAGTGGCACGCGCGAACCGATCACCAGATCGCGATCGCTGTGTGCGGCAGTGTCCACACCAGGCGCCACGGTGAACGCCGCAATGTGAGCACGACACTGCTCCAAGATGGCACAGAGGTCGAGCACTTCAAGTTCAACCCCTTCTATGTATCCGTCCCCTCAGCCAAAACCGGTCGTCCGATCAACTACCGCGAGGATATTGTTACCATCCCGGCGATCATCACCATCAACATGTGCGGCGAATGGTCGTTCACTACTCTGATCTGCAAAGATCTTCTCGAACCCGGGGTGGCTGAGATTTTAGAGCAGGCCCGGGTCAGCCTTATTCTGGTACCCGCATGCTCTCCCAAGACTGCTGTATTCGAACAGATCGCCGGGGCGCTCGCCGCGCGTGCCCAGGCGCTCGTGGTGATTGGAAATCTGGCCGCGTCCAGCTCGATCGATCCGTCTTCCGTGATCATTGCACGCCCGATACATACCGGTACGATCGAGACTGTGCGCCGTTCCGAGATTACGCCTCCTTACCTGCATTTCTCTGTGTTTATGTCCCGTCACCTCGACGAATGATTACGACATAGTTGACAACCTGATTGGCAAATAGTTGTATATTGGCCCACAGGAGCCCTGCCTGATGAAGGTCGAAAAAGTTCTGTCTCGCTTCGCTGCCGCTCCCGAAGATGAAGGAGAACTCCGCCGCTTGGCGCGGGCCGTAGGCGACGAATTATCCCGACAACGGTTAGAAATCCTACAGAGCTTTCGCGCTGGTCTGGCGCGAATACACAGGCGGGACTCGCGCTCGTTTGCCTCGGGGTATATCGCCAGCCTACTCGATGTGGTTGCCGAGTACGAGGTCTCTGTGCGGCAGGCATACGACGCCAAAGAACTGCAGCGCCTGGCTGTGCGCGAGGATTGGCGAGAGATTTTGTTCGCCCTTGAAGCGGGACCCAGGCTGCCCAGCGAACTCGCCGTGGCAGCGGGCAAGGACCGTCCATCGATCACGCGGATTCTCAAACGATTGCGGATGGCTGGTCTGGTGCAGGCGTACGCTGATGGATCCATCGACGGCCGCATGCGACCCCATCGGTTGACCCTGGACGGGCGCAGGTTGGTCGAAATGCTCCAGCGTCAGGTCCCGGATGGTGTCGAGCGCGGCATCCGTGTTGCCGTGAGTTTGTTTCACCACCTCGCGACCCATACGTCGAGTTCTGCGCTTGAGCTCGACGCTTTGGCCCGCACGGTGCTCGACGATACCGAGGCAGCGGCGGCAGTGAATACCTGGGCCCGGCGTGCCAAGGAGGCCGGGCTGCTCACCGAGCTGTCGCCGGTGCGCCCGACCCGATCGAGCGAGGCCGGCCCGCAATATCACCTGGCACCGCCTCATCGAGGCGACGCCGATCCCCCATCCACCCTCGATTCCCGCAACTCGGCTCTTTGGCACGGTATCCCCGACATACTCACTCAAATTGCAGATCGCAGAGACCAGGACGTCCCGGTCTATGTACGCACCAGCACCGGGGCATGGGGCGCGTGGGCGTATGCTCTGCAGAATCGCGACGCGACAGGAATGTCCCGCACGATCGTCGACGGCGACATACTATCCGGAACGGTCGAGCCACCCGATCGACCATTCGATCTGGTGTATGACGACCCGGAGGTAATCGAGATAGATCGCGAACAGCCCACAATGCAGGCATTCATGGCACAGGCTGATGAGAAGTTCGCAGTCTCGTCAGGCGGTGAAAGCGTGCCAGATGATTTCATCAGCCTCGAGCTCACGCCCAGCAACAAAGATGGGCAATAAAAAACCGGCCATGAAGAATCGAGAGCTCGCAGCAGACGGTCGGCCAGTGCAGGTCAAAGACGATCGTTCCCTACGTCGCCTTCTGGTCTCACCCCATTCGCATATTGTCGACCGCCTACTCACTATCATTCGCGACACTGGCGCCCTGCTCGAGGGTCACTTCGAGCTGGATCCATCCCGGCACTCGCCCTATTTCGTACGGTTCAGCCAGATCGGCTGGAACCAGACCCTGGTCGACCAGGTCGCCGCCATGCTCATCGAAGTGGCGCCCTTTGTCGCCAAGCCATCGACGATCGTATGTGCCGAGACATCGGCTATTTTTTTGGCCCAGGCATTGGGTCGCAAGACCGGCAATTCCGTCGCGGTCACGGCCATCGACACCATGCGTCAACCAACGGCGATGCTGCGCACGGGCAACGTGGATTCCAGGCAGCCCATCGTGCTGGTCAGCGACGTGATCACGACCGGGCGTTCACTGACGCCGCTTTTGGGGCTGAAACCGTCATCGAGTGCATTTCGCGGCATAGTCGCCTTCGCCGTGCTGTCGACGGCGCGCTTTCAGGATTTCGCCCGCGAGCGCAACCTCGAGTCCGAGTGGCTGGTATCCTCGACCTGGGAAGCCAGCTCCCCTGCCCCGGCCGAATGTCGCGGTTGCGCCGATGGCGAGACGCTTCTGCCGGCCAACGAGTTCAGCTGATTCTTGCAACCCGCATGGCCGGATTGCAGACGCGATCGACGCCCTGGTAAGTGGCCCGACGCTTGCCAGGACCGTGAGTTTCCGGGCAATCCCCGGGCAGTTAACCCGGCTCTGCCGAACTATCCCCCGGCCACCGAGAGCATGGGCTGGACCTCGCTCGACACGGTCATTTCTACACAGCCTGTGGCCAGCGGGATCGAATCCACTGTCTGCCGAGAAATAGTCGCTGTGCCGATTCCCGACCGTCCGAACTCGATCAGCCTGTCCACCGAGGTGGACGAAACTACTGCGCTCCCGGTATCGTCGAGGTCACAGACCATAGTTACCGGTGTGTTGCCGTGTTGGTCGATGTTGAGTGACAGGCTAATCCTTGCCTGGTCCACATCGCCAGCCTGCCAGGCGAGCTGCAACTCCTGCCCCGGAGTCAAAACCCAGCTGGTATCTGGCACTGACATCGGTGCCACACCCATCCCGTAGAGCGTAAACCCATCGGTGACGTCCCCGCCAGCCACGAGCGCAACACGTGCACCGGGCTCGAACGGCGGATGAGGCAATGCAGTCGCCACATAACTGGCCGCGGCATTGGGTTCCATGGTCACATCGCCAAGCAGCCCATCGATCCGGATCGTGCCCGCGCGTTGATTTTCTGGCTGGCGCACACAGGTGGCATCTGGACCGCAAACATGGCCGACCTCACAAGCCGGATCGCAAAACGGATGACGCTGGCGCAGAAGCGCACAGGAGCCATCCGAATACACTTCTTCGCGGGCCGCAACCGGATCGACCGCATCGGCGACTCGGCCGGATACGGCCGAAAACAATTCGTGGTGGCTGATGCGGAATGCGCCGATCCGATCGGACTGCTCACAGGCACCACGAAGCTGAACGTCTCCGCTGTTACCACCATCCGAGCTGCTGCCACATGCGCAGAGCAAGAGCAGGCCTGCCAAAAAAGCGCCCGTCCTACTCGAGCACGGTCTGCTCTCGGCAGAGCAAGCTCGATTGGCTGAGACGAACCATCGTTGCCCAGGCTCGTCAGGCTCGTTGACGTCCTCAATGAATTGCTCCGGTGTTTTATGCCCATAACTGGACTCCGAGTGCCGCGGCGAAGTGCCAGGCACCCCACCCGTCCCCCCACGATTGGCGAAGTGCCTGGCACCTCGAGCCAAGCCGCGGCGAGTTGAAACAGCATTGAGCCGATTTCGGCTGTTTAGAGCCGGTCCAAAAACCTCGGACCGAGCCAGAGCGACGAAGCGCGCCGCCAGTGGGTGGGCGAGGAGTGGAGAATACCGGGTGTATTTGACCGACGAGCAAGCCCGCTGGCGGTGATGGATCGGCGCTCTGGCGACGCGGAGAGTTTTTGGACCGGCTCTTAG